>NZ_JBIVOX010000034.1:0-59575 GCF_044754345.1 Streptomyces sp. NPDC093094
GGCAACGCAATGTTCACGATCGTCGCATCCAGCACGACCATCAACTGCGCCAACGCGATGAACACAAGAGCCTTCCACCGACCCGGATCAGGGACACCGGTGGCTGTGACGGTTGGCTGAGACATGAGATACCCACTTCGAGACGTCGGGAATGCGTGCAGCGTCGGCGGGGGACGGAAAGTCCTTGCCGGGCCCGGCGGCGGCAGTGCGTGCGTCGGCCGCCGGGCCGGCAGGCCGCGCCGACCCCGTCCCCACGGGTGCGGCGCGCGACGGGAACACCCCCGCTCAGAGGCGTCCCGGTCTGGGATGAGCTCGGTCCGAGGAGTAACATGAACCTCGGTTCAAGAAACATCATGAACCACGGTTCATGTTGTTGCAAGTCCATTTCGCACCGAGGAGTGCCCATGACTCGGACGCAGTCCCCGCGCGCCGACGCCGTCCGCAACCGCAAGAAGATCCTCGACGCCGCGCGCGAGCAGATCACCCGTCATGGATCCGACGTCGGGATGGACGAGATCGCCGCCACGGCCGGCGTGGCCGTGGGGACGCTGTACCGGCACTTCCCCACCAAGAAGGACCTGGTCACCGCGGTCGTGAACGAGCACATCGCGCAGCTCACCGAGGCCGCCGAGTCGGCTCAGGCACGCCAGACGGCCGGATCGCGCGCGCTGGAGGAGATCACCGACCTGCTGACGCGGCTCATCGAGGCGACAGCCACCAACCACGCCGTGAAGGCCGCCGCCCACTCCCTCGGGGCCGACCTGGTCGACAAGGACGCCAAGGCGCGGGGCGCCGCCGCCATCGCCGCCCTGATCGCGGCAGGCCAGTCCGACGGGGACATCCACCAGGACGTCACCGTCGACGACATCTTCCTGCTCTTCTCCACGGCCCCCGCCGACCAGTCCCCCGCCGAGCGCGCCCGCTGGCTCACGCTGATCCTCACCGGCCTGACCACGCACAGCCGCGTCACGGACGGCACCGCGAACCCCTGCCGGTAAGAAGGCGTCGACCGCCCCGGACCACCCTCGTCCGCGGCTCGGGCCCCACGCTCGCACCGGGCGGCCGCGCCCCCGGTGCGCTCTGCGGGGCGCGGACCCGGCAGGCGGGGGACGACGTCGCAGTCGGGCGAGCTGTGCGAGAACGCGTGCGGGGCGTTCGAGCCGGTCGGCTGATGCCCGGTGTGAGCCGGCCCCGCCACCCGGGGGGACGGGGTGGCGGGGCCGTCGGCTGCCCGGGCGCCTCGGGGGGACGGGCGGCCGGGCATGGTGTTCCGGTGCCCTGGATCGCGGGGCGTATGCACGGCCGGACGGCCCGGAGCCTCACAGGCGGCCCCGCCGCCGGGAGGCCGGCCGGAGCATCCGCATGAAGGCCGCCGGCACCGGCGACCTCACCGGCTCCGGCGACGTGGCCCGCGCCGGCCTCGGCCGTGTGCCCGGCTCCGCACCGTTCCTCCCGGCCGGCGTCGGAAGGGAGCGCGTACCGGGACGTACGCCGGGACGTCCCTGGGACGCCGAGGGACGGACCGGGCGCGCGGCGGCCCGCGGAACGGGCGAGGCCCTGCGGACCGGCGCACGGCCTTCCGCAGTGGTCCTCCCAGCGGTCCTTCCCGGGACGTCGGCAGTGCCCGGGACGCCCTGCGGAAGGCGGAACCCGAGGGGCCGGAGCGCTTAGGTTTCTCGGCGTCGTACGGCAACACGCCGGCCGCTCACATCCGTTCGCTTCCGATCGCCACCGCCCGCATCGGACCACACCTCGGGGGACGACCACACCATGAAGCTCAAGCGCACACTCGCCACCCTCGGCGCCGCCGCCGCGATCACCGCCGGCATGTTCACCGTCAGCCCGGCCGCGCAGGCCGCGATCCCCGGCTGCACGGCCTACACGACGTACTTCAGCGGCGACTTCTACACGAAGATCCCCACGATCGGCACCAACGGCACCCCCTACTGCACCCTGCGCTCCGGCGCCAGCGGCATGCAGGTCTACTACCTCCAGGAGACCCTGAACCACTGCTACCGCCAGGATCTCGGAACCCTCGACGGCAAGTTCGGCCCGAGGACGGCGGCCGCCCTCGCCCGTGTCCAGGCGAGCCTCGGCCTGACCGCCGACGGCATCTACGGCCCGCAGACCGGCGACAAGCTGAAGTGGCACTGGCTGACCCTGAGCGGCACCAGCCACTGCACGACCCTGCCCGAGGCCCGCCCGCACACCTGATCCGCCCCACGGGGAACAGGCCCTCCCGGACGGGGGTCGGGAGGGCGGTCACGGGAGCCGGACGTGCTTGACGTCGGCTCCCGTTCCCCGTTCCCGTTCCCCGTTCTCGGAGCCGTCCGTCCTCCACCGGCGTGAGCGGGTCCGGTGTCCGCCCTGTGTGCGCACTGTGCCAGGGGCGACGCGCCCTCTTGTCCGCGGTGGGTGGGGAGAGGTCCGCCGTCGGCCGGTCGCCGATGCGCCGCCAGGGCTTTCGGGGTCAGATCTCGTCGATCTCCCAGGCGACCATGCCGGTGGCTCCCGCACGGCCGTCGACGTCGATCCGCAGAGGCCCGTCAGCCGTGATGCGCTGCTGGACGACGGAACCGTCGCACGGCACGGCGGTCTTGTCGCCCGCCCCCTCCGGGGTGAACAGCGCCTGTGCGCTGCCCTTGCCGACGCACACCAGGTTGAGGCGGTACACCGCCCCCTCGGTCAGGAGGGGTTCGGTGTGGATCCCCTCCTGGATGCGTTCCGCGCCGGATTCGATCACCGTCCCGGTGCGGAACCCGTCGAGAGCGGCCCCGAGCTGCTGTGTGAGCTTCTCCTCCGACGCGCCGGACGCGGTGAAGGCCGCCGACGCGCTCGGAGCGGGCGAAGGCGCAGTGCCTGCGGTGTCCTTGCCGCCCGAGGTGCAGGAGGCGAGCAGGAGTGCCGACGCCGTGACGGCGCAGGCGGTGAGGCAGGTCCTGGAGGTGAGGGAGGTCATGGGGCAGTGTCCCAGCAGCCGGCCCCGACAAAGCCTCCGGGCGTGCCGGTGGGCGATCGGGCGGACAGCGGCCCGAGGAAGGCCCTGTGGGCGTTGTCGCGTCGGCGTGTGTCCCGGGCCGAACGGCCTGCCCGGCGGCCCACCGCTCCTGCCCGGCGTTCCTGCGGCTGCCGATCGGTTCCTTCTTCCTTCTTCCTTCCTTCTCGATGTCCGCGCCCTTCTCGATGTCCGCGCCGATCAGCGCGCCCCCGGTGTCCTGTCGGTCCCGGAGCCGGAAACCGCGGCGTGTTTCCCGGCAGGCCCTCGACGGGCCGCGGTACGGCTCCTCGGCCGCGCGCCGTATCTCGGTCGCCGCGGCGGGGCCGGGCCTGGCAGGGTGTCCGTCATGAGCTCCGAGCCCGCGCGCCCCGATCCGGTCCGCCACCGCGACCACGGCACGTGGCTCGTCCAGTTCACCGGCCGGGTTCTCGTGGTCTGCCCGAGGTGCGGTGGCCGCGCGCTCGTCGTGCCTCTGCCCGGCACCGCGGCGCCGAAGTACTTCAGCGAGCTGCTCTTCCAGCCCCGCCGCCTCGCCTGCGCCGGCTGCGGCGCGGTCGCCGACCGGACGGCCCAGGAGCGGGGCGCCGGCCTGGTCGGCGCGGTGCCCGGTGGCACCGAGGATCCGTTCTTCCGGCGGCCGCTGTGGCTCCAGACCCGCTGTGCGGGACGGATTCTGTGGGCCTACGACGAGGAGCACGTCGACGCCCTCGCCGCCTACGTGGGCGCCCGGCTGCGCGAGCGTCGCGCCTCCCCGACGATGGCGATGTTCGCCCGGCTGCCGGCCTGGATGAAGTCCGCCGAGCGGCGTGACGAGGTGCTGGCCGGCCTGGCAGACCTCCGGACCCTGGCGGGGCTCTCGGCTCCCGCCGACCGTTCCGACGCGGCCCACGAACGTGGCGACCGCCCGCGCCATCACGGCAGCGTGCTCTTCCGCGGCGGCCCGTTCTAGGCGACTGCGTCGGCCGGCGAAGGCATCCGGCATCCGGCAGCCGCCGGCCTCGGTCGTCGGTCACTGGTCACTGGTCATCGGTCGCCGGTCATCGGTCGCCGACCGCCGGTCGCCGGTCGCCGGTCGCCGGTCGCCGGTCGTCGGTCGTCCACTGTCGTCCGGTCTGTCACCCCTGCCGGTGGACCGGCCGCGTGGCGCCCGCGGTCCCCGTCCCGGGTGGAGCACAGTGAGGCGTGTGTCCTCCCGACTCGTGTCCTTGCTGATCCTGCTGGCCCTGGGTGCCGCAGGCTGCACCACCGTGGCTCCCGCTCCCCCGGTCGCCGACGGCCGTCACCGGCCGGTCCCGGTCGCTCCGGCCGGTGTCTCCTCGCCGTCCCCGGTACGGACGCCGGTACGCCGGCCCGTCGGGCACACGGCGCTCGTCCGGACCGGCCGCGAGCGGCCCGAGCCGCGCCGCCAGGCACAGCGGAAGCTCCCGAAGACCCCTCCACGGGCCACGGTGCCCCGGCCCGTGGAGGCAGCCCCGCACCGCGTCGTACCCGCTGTGCCTCCGCGGGCCGATCGCCCCCGACCCCGGGCTCAGCCGCAGCGCGCGCTGCCCGAACGCCGGCCGGCACCCCGGCCGCGGCCCGCACGTCCGGGTCCTGTCCGGCCGCGGCCCGCGCCGGACCAGATGCGGCAGCTGTGCCGCCAGGCCCACGGCATCGCCGGGCCCGGCATCGTCGGCCTCTGCCACCGGCACTTCGGCTAGGAGTTGTCGTCAAAGTGTCAGGCCCACATCAGGATCGAGGCGAGGGTGACGGCTGCCTTGTAGGACTGGGCGGTCTTGTCGTAGCGGGTGGCGATGCCTCGCCATTGCTTGAGGCGGTTGAAGCACCGTTCCACGACGTTGCGGTGCTTGTAGGCCTCCTTGTCGAAGGCCGGAGGGCGGCCGCCGAGGCGGCCGCGCCGTGCCCGGTTGCGGATCTGGTCGGCCCGCTCGGGGATGGTGTGCCCGATGCCCCGGCGCCGCAGCCAGGTGCGGATCGCCTTCGAGCTGTAGCCCTTGTCTCCGATGACGTGATCGGGCCTGGTCCGGGGCCGGCCCGGTCCGATCCGGGGCACCCGGATGGCGTCCATCACCGTGGTGAACTGGGTGCAGTCGTTGGTGTTCCCGCCGGTCAGGACGAACGCCAGCGGGCGGCCGGCCGCGTCGCAAGCGAGGTGGACCTTGCTGGTCAGGCCGCCCCGGGACCGGCCGAGGGCCGGGCTTTGGTGCCCCCTTTTCGGGCCCCGGCGGCGTGCTGGTGGGCGCGGACGATGGTGGAGTCGACCGACACCAGCCAGTCGATGTCGCCCGCGGCGTCCGCCTTCGCCTGGGCGGCCCGCAGCATCCGGTCGAACGTTCCGTCCGCCGCCCAGCGGCGGAAGCGGGTGTGGAGGCTGGTCCACGGGCCGTACCGCTCGGGCACGTCCCGCCAGGCGACACCGGTGCGGAACTTCCACACGATCCCGTTGAGGACCGTCCGGTCGTCCAGCCGCGGCCGCCCCAGCGCGGGCCTCGGCAGCAACGGGCGTATGAGGTCCCACTCGGCATCGGACAGTTCATGGCGACGTATCACCACTCCATGATCCACAATCCAAGATCACTTTGACGACAGGCTCTAGGGCCCTTCTGATGGATCTCTGCAGGAGTGGGAGCGGCGTACGGTGCGGAGGGTCGTGCGGCGGAGTCACCCGGCCCTTCGCGCCGTGCGGCTGGGGGCACCTCCCACGCACTTGAGGCAGTGGGGGAATGCGTACCGGACGCCGCGACGCCGCGGAGATCCACCAGAAGGGCCCTGGGGCGGGGGCGTGCACGCCCCGCTGCTGCGCAGCTCGGTCTCCGGCAGCCGGTCGTCCGCCCGGCGGTCGGGCCGGCCGCCTCTCGGGCCGTGTCAGTGGGAAGCGGCAGACTGCGCGCATGGATGTTTCTCACGGCTCCGGTCGATGTGACCGTGCCGAGCCGGTCTGGGTCCGGTCGGCGGGCGGCCCGCTGATCGTCGTTGCGGAGTCGTCCGTGCACGCCTGGAGCGGGTGCACGGAGGACGGGTCCGTCGTCGGCGATGCCGGCGGCCGGGACGACTACGACCGCGCCTGCGAGGTGGAGGACCTGGCCGGGGTGATCGGCGTGGGCGCAGGATCAGCCACTGCGCTTGTCCTGGCCGACGAACCGGCAACGACATGCTTCCTGCCGGAGAGGCTGCTGTTCGTGCGGTGGCTGGCTGCGGACTCGGAGGACGAGCTGTTCGCGGCAGCCGAGGCTCTCCTGGCCGATCCGGACACCGTGTGGGAGGACGGCGGGCTGTGGGTCACCGACGGTCCGGCGGTCTTGATGGACGCGGCCGATGCGGGCGCCGACCTGGGCGTGGAGCATCCCGGCGGGAGCCGGCCCGACCAGGCGCCGGTGCGGCTCCCGGCAGGCCGGTGGAGCGTGCGTGCGGCCCACCGGACAGGCGAGTTCCCGTGGGTGGGCTGCGTGCGGCTTGTCGCCGAGGACGGGCCGGCCACCGGCTGAGGCGCGGGGGCGCGAATGGTCCTTGCACCCCCGGCATCGTCACCCGTCAGGACGGTGACGTGAATCCTGGCCATGTCTTCGTGTGCGGCCGTCCGGCGCCGGACCTCACGGCCAGGCTGCGGGCCCGGCGTACGAACCGGTTCGAGATGTCCGTGACGCCGGACCGGCTCGACGCCCGGTGTCCGGAGTCCGGGCTCGTCGGCACGGTCACGCCCGGCACGGAGAACGACGTGCGGGAGGCGGTCTCGGTGCGCGAGGCCGTCCACCGGCCCGTCACCGGCCGCCGTCCGGGCGAGGGCCTCGACCGGGAGGCCCTCGCGGTGCTCGACGCCGCCGCGCGGCGGACCCCGGCGACACCACAGCTCACCCGGACCGGCCGGTCCGGCGCCTTCCGGGGCCGTCGTCGCCTCGGCCTGCGCGGGCGCCACGACGGCAGCCCCGCGCGCTGAGCAGCTCGCCCGGACAGGCCGTGTCCTCGCCCTGCGGACGACGTGCTGACGCGAAGATCCTCACCGGTCCGCCGCCGCCCGCCCCGTCGGCGGCCTGCCGGACCGGTCGGCCAGGATCATCGCCACGTCGTCCGCCAGGTCACCGCCGGTGTGGCGGATCAGCGCCTGATGGATCTGTTCCAGGAATTCCTGCGGGGCGGGGCCGGCGCCGATCTCCCCGGCGGCTTCCGCCAGAGCGAAGAATTCGCTCTGGCGGTTGCGGGCCTCGATCACGCCGTCGGTGTACAGCAGCAGACGGTCACCGGGTTCGAACGCATGGCTCTCAGGCTTCTCCGGCAGGTCGGTGACGAGGTCCTCGAGGCCCAGAGGCGGCGACGGCACGCCCGGTACCAGCAGTGAGGCGCTGCCCCGGTGCAGCAGCAGCGGCGGCGGATGTCCGCGGTTGACCAGCTGCACCACGGGTTCGTCCGGCACCTGCGCGACGAGCGCCGTGACGAACCCTTCCAGCAGAATCTCCTGACCGTACGCACCCGGCACCGCGATCTCCCGGCGCAGCGCGGCCGCGCAGCGGTTCATGACCTCCACCAGGTCCTGCTCGTAGTGCACGGCCTCCCGGAACGCCCCCAGCGCCACCGCGACGGCCCGCACCGCGGACAGTCCCTTGCCCCGGACGTCCCCGACGATCATCCGGACGCCGTACCGCGTCTGCACGGCCTCGTACAGGTCACCTCCCACCTGTGCCCCGGTCCCGGCCGCGAGGGACAGGCTGCCGACCCGGAGCGGGCCCAGGCGCGCGGGCACGGGCCGCAGGACGACCTCCTGGGCCGCCACGGCGATACGGCGGACCTGGTCGAGCTCTCTCTGTCTGCGCTCCTGCATGGCACGGCTGGTGATGACCCCGGCCACGGTGACCAGGATCAGGGCCAGGAAGTTGCTGTAGACCTGCAGAGTGCCCCACGCCCCGTTGTAGGTCGCGGTGATCGCGCTGATCAGCAGTGCCAGGGCCGCCGCCGCGGTGGTGCCCCTGGGCCCCAGGGTCACCGCCGCCAGTGCCGGGACGGCGGTGAGGAAGGGGCCGGTGTAGATGAAGTGCGCAGGCGTGAGTTCGATGACCAGCACGGCCAGCGCGATCAGAAAGGGCACACACTGCATCAGCACCAGCAGGACCCGGTCACGGCCGTCCGCTCCTGGTACCGGGGGTGAGCGCAGGGGCGACCTCATGCACCAAGCCTGCCTTGCCGGAACCCATGGCTCCACCCGGTCCGCCGTCCGGACGGCGCGGAGACCGGCCCGCTCGACCCCGCTGCCCGGGCCGAGCCGCCTTCCCGCTCGGCGGCGGCGCGGCCGCTCCTGCACGCGCTTCAGAGGGAAAACGGGGCGAGTTCACCCGCCATCGGGCTGTCTGCCGCGTACGGTGGGCCCGCTGCCGCTCCCGTCCGTCACGGTGGGAACCGGCAGCGGGGACACGGCAGAGGAGAAAGAAGCGGCATGACGGAGGCCACGGCCGGTGAGCCGGACCAGCGGATCCTGGGGCGCAGGTGGACGGTGCGTCTGGACGCCGCCAAGCGGGGCAGCACGGCCGTACGTGTCTCGTGCAGCCGCCCTTCCTGCGCCGAGCAGCATCTGCCGTCCGCGGCCGCCGGCCGTACGGCCGCGGTGGCCCACCTCGGGGCCCATCTGAGGGCGGCCGCCGGCCCCCGGGCCGACGCGTACTGCGCGTGCCGGGCCGACGGCTGCCACGCCCACATCCGTTCCGACGACCGGCCGACACGTGTCCAGCCCTGGCGGTGCGGCGGCGCGGTCGTCCTGGCCGTCGTCACCGACCGGGAAGGCCGCTGGTGGCAGGCCCTGGAGTGCTGTTCACGCTGCGCGGCCGCCACGCCCGGCGCGAAGGTCGTCCCCACCGCCCGGCCCGCCTGCGGTCCGGCGGCCGGCGCCGCATCCGCATCCGCATCCGCATCCGCGGCCGCGGCCGCTCCCGGGAAGCGGTCGGCCGCCCCTGTCGGCACACCGCAGTTCTCCGACCGTCCTCCCGCGCACCCGGCCGGCCCGCAGGAGGTGCCGGCACCCCGCTCCGCTCCGGTACGGCGCCATTCCCCGCAGAAGAAGATCGCGCAGCGGACCATCCCTCGCGACCTGCGGCCTGTCGCCCTGCGGGACGAACTCGTCGAACTCGGTGACCTCTTCCGCGCCTACCAGAAGCGGACCGAACCCGACCTGGCGCTGCTCGCCGACCTCCAGGAACGCAAAGCCCGCGCCTTCACCGCCTGGGCCGACGTCGCCTGCGAAGGAGCCCTGCGGTGGGAGGCCCGGCGTGCCGAGCAGGCCGCTGCCACCGCCCGCCTCCAGCACCAGCAGCGCACCGGCGGCATCGCGGGCGGCGACGGACCGGCGGTGGCCCGGCTGCTGACCGTCCCGGCGCAGTGGGAGCACGCGCGCTCCGTCCTCACGCACGTGGCCGACCACGCCCCGCTGCCCGGACCGGAGGCACGGCTGCTGGTGTCGATGCTGACCCTGCGCACCGCGCACACCGGCACCGGCAACCTCGTCGGCCAGGACATCACCGCGCTGGGCCTGACCGATCCGCAGGGGCTGGTCGACGAACTGACCGGCTGCGGCTGGCTGTCCTTCCCCGGCACCACCGCCGACCTGCTCGCCTCCCGGCCGGAGAGCCCCACCCCGGTCAGCGTCCCCTCCCTCGTGCCCCGCGAGGACGGGACGGGCCCGTTCACGTTCGGCAAGAAGATGCGTCCCAAGCTCTCCGGGTGGGCGCAGAAGGTCGTCTCGGACAAGAAGCTCCGCAAGGCCAGGGCCACCGCCGGCACCCGGCTGCTCGCCCTGACGCTGGCCGCCCGGACCGACGCCTCGGGGCTCCTCGGTCCCGGCGGCCGGGGCATCGCGTTGAACGCTCTCGCCGCCTGGGTGCCGGTGGATCCCGGCGAGTTGCAGCACCTGGCCGACCGGCTGACCGCGGCGGACTGGCTCACCGACGCCGCCCTCACCGACACCCGGCTCACCGGGCGGCTGACCGAACGCGTGCTCCCGCTCACCTGTCCCCTCCCCATGACGGCCGGCGTCCACGGGCCCTCGTGGAGCGAGGCGGCGGGGCCGGGGGCGACCACGCCGGTCACCGCGCACCGTGAAGTCGAGGGCCCCGTGGGCGGGCAGGGGGTCAGCCGGTCCTGAGGGAATCGGGCACCGGGGGCGGGCTGTCCTGCGGATGGCCGTCGGTGCGGTCGGCGGCGCGGTCGGGCCCGGCCGCCGTGAGGTGTTCGACCAGGACGAACGTCACGCTGATCAGGAGGGACCAGGCGCCGAACTTGGTCAGCGGTACCGGCTGCCAGCCGGCGAGCTGCTGAGGATAGCTCCAGGCTCCGGCGTAGGTGGCGGCGTTCTCGGCGACCCAGAGGAAGAAGCCGATCAGGACGAAGGAGACGGCGAGCGGCATGCGGTAGCGGCGGGCGCCCACCCGGAAGCCGACCCAGGTCCCGGCGGTCGCGGCGATCATCGCCAGCGTGAGCGGCCAGCGCAGGTCGGGCATCCAGTGGTGGGTGAAGAAGTTCAGGTAGACGGCGGCGGCCACCAGCGTCGTGGCGGCGGCGCGGTAGCGCGTGAAACGCAGCAGCATCAGCCGTCGGGCCCGGCACACGTAGCCGGCGACCGCCGCGTACATGAAGCCCCCGTACAGCGGCACCCCGGCGACCTTGGTGAGCGCGTCCTCCGGGTAACTCCACGATCCCATGCGTACCTTGACCAGTTCGAACAGCAGCCCCAGCACATGGCACACGGCGATCACCGCGGTGTCCCGGCCCGTCTCCCAGCCCGCCCTGCGGGCGACGAGGGTGAGCAGCACGCCGTAGAGCAGCACCAGGTCGTAGCGCGCGACCGGCAGCTCGGGCAGGAGCCGGGAGCCGGCCATGCCCGCGAGCAGGAACGCGGCGAAGGAACAGCAGCGTGCCTGGAGCAGTCCGAACCGCACCAGCTGTTCCAGGCCGTGACGGAGCCGTCTCGTCATGCGACGCACGCCCCCTTCTTCGGACGCCGGCGAGGGATCCGATCCTAGAGGGTCATTGAACGTGTTCAAATACCTGGAGCGCCCTGTCGTGCCCTCGGCCGGACGTCACCGGCGCCCACCGCGGTCCGGGCTTCCCCGCCGATGCCGGGCAGTGACACGTACCCGCTCGCCGCCGAGTGGATCTGTGCGGGCCGGGTGCCTGCTCCGGAGCGGCGGGTGCGGGGCGGGGCTCCTGCTCAGTCGGCGGCCGGTCTCCATCGGTCGGCTTCTCGCGCCGCGGCACGCGCGCCGAGGAGTCCGACGGCGAGTGAGACCACGGCGCAGTTCCTCCACCTGCACGCGGTGCGCCGCCGCGGTCTTCGGCTCGCCCGTGCGGGCGCAGGCGACGCGCAGTGTCCGCAGGTCCTGGCAGGAGCCCTCGACCGACACCCACGGCTTCCTGGGCGGTCCTGGATCGTGCAGGGTGCGGGTCAGCAGGATCGACCCGGAGGGGAGGGAGCCGCGGAACCGGTCGGTCTGTGCCGCGGTCATGCTGCCGGTGGTCAGCTCGATCACGGTGTCCTCGGCACGCCGCTGGGTGGCGACGGCGGCCTGGGAGAGGTCTCCGAGGCGGCTGGTCCACACCTGCATCTGCGCGACGATCCCGATGCCGATCACCATGGCCAGTGCGAGGCGCACGACGACACCGGGATGCGCGTGGGTCCGTCGTCCGCCGATCAGGCGGCCCGGGTGGCCGCGGCGTCTGCCGTTCTCGGCGATCCGGGCGCCCAGGCGGCGGGTGGCGGGTGGCGGGTGGCGGGTGGCGAGGGCCACGACGGAGGAGCGGAGAATGTCGGGCAGGGGCAGCCTCCACGGGGGGTGCAGGGCAGGCGGCAGCCGGGCGTCCCGGCCGTGGAGTCGCCGTCACGGGTGCGGCGTTCGCGCAGGAAGCGGCCGATGCGGCCGCTCTCCCTGGCGCAGGCGCCGGTGGCGGGGCGGACCTTCGAGCGCGCCGCGGGCGGCGAGGGGCCGGCTGGGCCGGGCCTTCGGTTCTGCCGTCCTCCGCTTCGGGTGTTTCCGCGATGAGTCGGGAATTCGGTCCCTCCGGTCCCTTCCCGTGGCACGTTCCTACTGTGACCTGCTGTCTTCGGTGAGGGCCGACAGCGAGGGAAGAGGTCCGGGCCCTGGCCGGCCGGCGAGTAGAGCGCGTCTGTGCGCCTGGGCGTGAATCTTGCGGATGCCGGATCGTGTGCGGTTCAGGGTGCGCGAGAGGTCGGCCAGCACCTCTGACGCCTCACTGAGCCGGCTGTCCAGACCGGGGGCGAGCGACTGCCGCTTCTCGTCCGCGCAGTACGTGGATCCGATGGACGCGCATGTCGAGACCAGCTCCGCCATCAGGCCCTCGAAGGCATGGATGTCGTCGGCCGTGAAGCCGTGGGACGGGTGCGGCCGGGCCGGATCCGCGTCCTCGGCCCGGAAGCGGGGAGAGCTCTGCCGGGCCGGCCGGCCCGGCAGAGCTGCTCCGGTCGCCGCCGTGGCGTCGTCGGCGCCCACGGTGTCCGGGCGGAAGGAGGCGGCACCGCCCGGGACGCCGGGGGTGAGGTCCTGTGGGACCTGATCGGCGCCCCCGCCGGCGTGGACGGTGGAGGCGACGGGGGCGAGGGCGACGACCAGTGTCCCGGCCGAGCGGTCCAGCGTCGCGGCGCAGTCCGATGCGTTGTCGCCGAGGGCGACCCAGTGGGCCAGGCGGTCCTCCCGGCCGGCGAGTTCGAGGGGGTTCACCCGGTTGTCGAGGTGCTGTGTGAGCACCGAGCGCTCGACCTTGGCGTGCGGCCCGGGGTCGCCGAAGGCCAGCTCTCCGACGCGGCCCCGGGTCGCGGGGTACGCGAAATGGACGGCGGCCGCTTTCTGACGGGTCGGCGCCAAGGCGGGCGGTTCACCGTTCGCCAGGTCGGCGGCCACCTGCGGCAGGCTGATTCCGGTGGCTCGTTTGACGAGGAGCGGGATCAGGTCGCCGGCCGGGTGGGCACCGACGTCCATCACACAGGGGCCCCGAGAGGTGCATGCCATCTCGATGTGCAGGACGCCCGGCGCGATGCCCAGCGCGTGCGCGGTGCGGTCCACCGTCTGCCTGAGCTGGCGGTTGTGGAGGAGTTCGTCGTGGGCGTAGACGCCATGGCGTATCGCCTGCCGTGCGGGGGCAGGGCCGACGGTGGTGCGGGTGACGGCGACGAGCCGGGTCTCGCCGTCCTCCAGGACGACGGCCTCGGCCCAGATGCGGGGTCCGCTCAGGTGCTCCTCCACCAGTACGGTGTCCGGGTGCGGGTCGCCGCCGGGGACGGCCTGCCGGAACCTGGCACAGAGGTCCATGACGTCGCTTCGGCTGTGCGCCGGCCCGACGGCGCCGTCGGGCCTCCCGGACCATCTCAGATCGACCGGGTATCCGATGGCGTCCGCGTGCAGGGCCGCCGATTCCGCGTCATGGGCCACCGCCCACCGGGGCTGGAGCACGTCCGGCCCCAGAAGGCGGCGGACCGCCGCCGGCGAACTGCACGCCGCCAGGGCGTGAGCTCCGGATGCCCGCGGCAGCCGGCTCCGGACGAACTGCGCGGCGGTGGCGAGGTGCTGCCGCTCCATGGCGAGGACCCCGCCCACTTCGTCGTGGGCGGCGAACCTCCGCAAGGTCTCCAGCGCGGCGGGCTGATCGGTCAGATCCACCGTCAGATGCTGTGCGAGGTAAGGACGTACCCAGTTCGGCACGTTCATGTCCGCCAGCACGACGGGGTGGGCCGCTGCGATCTGGGCCACCGTGAACTCGGCGTAGGCAGCCGGACCTCCGACTCCGAGGAGCAGCAGTGGCTTGGGCATGTGCACACCTCCGGGGCGGTCGAGCGGCCTGCGGGGTGGGCCCGTGCGCTGCGGTCCAGCCCTCGAAGGCCCCGGTCGCCCAGCACATGGCGATGCGGGTCAGGTCTGGTCCGCCGCGCATGAGACGGGCGACGCCGGCCTTCCGTCGGCCGTACAGGCTGCAAGCAGTCGTCTTCGGTCGAGCCGCGGGAGAGGGTCAGCTGTGGCCGTGTGGTCGGCGGGAGCCGGTTTCGTTCTCCTCCGGGCGGTCCGGCCGGCCTCGTGGGCCGACCGGACTTCAACGATAGTGGAGATCGACGGACGAGGCCGCTCATAACTCGCCACAATTGTTGAACACAAAGGCGGCGGTGCTCCCGTGGACGGCCGCTTCAGCCGTCGGCTGCCGCTACCGGATCCGCCGGTTCACGCCGGTGTGACGGACTCAGCGCCGAGCCAGCACGCGAGCGGTGCGCATGAGCACGCGAGGGCTGGTCAGAGCGCGGGGGTGCTTGCGCATGTTGACGACACCCATGAACTCCCGGTTCACCATGGGGTCGAGCACGGAAGCCTCGACCACCTTGTCCCCCGCCCAGCGGATCAGCCGATAGCCGGGAGGATAGGGACCGGTGACATGGGGCTGGGCGAGGTCGGCGGTCGCCGACACCTGCCACGCCGCGTCGACGACGACCGCGAGTCTGCGGAAGTGGTCCCACGCCGGCAGACGGGGTGAGGCGCCCGACCGCAGGTGCGCCGACAGCGAGGAGGCCCCGAGCGCGGCCAGGGTCAGGCCCTGGCCGTAGGCGGGATTCACGGAGGCGACGGCGTCTCCCAGGGCGACCAGCCCTCCTGGGAAGCGAGTGAGACGGGAGTAGTTGCGCTTCCGGCTCTCACGGAAGCGGAAGGTCTCGATGTCTCCCTCCATGCGGCAGTTCTCGGCGACTTCGCGCAAGGGGGCGACACATCGCTTCATGCGCCGCAGGAACTCCTCCGGCTCCCGGCCGGGCCGGTGGTCGCCGTAACCGACCACGACGACCGACCATCGGTCGCCCTCGACGGCCACGAGCCCCGCGGGCTCGCTCAGATGCTGCTGGTAACCGCTGGCAGGGCCTGGCGCGGCATGCGCGATCACGGTGCCGGGAAGTTCGTCGCCGCGGTGGAAGGAGGCGGTGGCATAGCCCAGGTCGACCTGCATGCGGTCCGTCGGCGCGGGCGCCCATCCGTGCTCCGCCAGCCAGCTGCCGAGCCGGCTGGAACGGCCCGTGGCATCCACCACCAGGTCCGCGTCCAGTTCCTCCACGGTCGCGTCGGACTCCTGCGCCTGCGACGCGGAGAAGCGCACACCGACGACGCGGTCGCCGTGGAACAGCAGTCCGCGCGCCCGCCCCCGCAGCGTGGTGACGTTGCCGAGTGCCAGTACGCGGCGGCGTACGTGTTCCTCCAGGAACGGGCGGGTCGCTCCGACCATCGTGTTGTCGGGCACGCAGGGCTTGAGCACACCGTCCAGGTAGTACTGCAGGGCAGGTCCGGTTCCCAGCCGGGCGCCACCGGCGACCAGGTCGTCGGTCAGGCCGGGGAACCAGCGTTCCAGCTGCGTGTGGCCCATCGAGAGCAGGGCGTGCAGCTGTCGCCGGTGAGGCGCACCGTGGCCCGGATCGTCCGCGGTGTCGGGTTCGAGGACGACCACTTCCTCCGCGTGGTCGGCCAGGACCCGTGCCGAGAGCAGGCCCGCCCAGCTTCCGCCCATCACCATGGCTCGTCGCACTGAAGTCCCCTCGTCCGTGGGCGTGTTCGCCCGTTGTCGCGGCCGTCCCGCGACCGCTGCTTCCCGTGACCCTGGTGCGATGCCGTGGCGGAGCCCGTGTTCTGCGTCCGCTTCAGCGCTTCGGCGACGAGGGGATGCGACAGCGCTCCGGAGACACGGAGCAGCCGGTCGCGCTCCTGTGCGGCCGGGGTGTCGTCGCCGGGGAGAGGGACCGGCGGTTCGCCGGAGGGGCCGGGCCGGGTGTACCGGCCGCCCTGCTCCTGCCGCTCGGCGTGCAGTCTTCGGACGGCATCGCACAGTGCCGCCGCGGTCGCGGCCGCCGGCACGTCCTGTTCCTTCAGGGGCGCCCAGTCCGGACGGGACGGATGCTCATGGAGGTGACGCACCGCCTCCATCGGAGCCGCGGACACCCAGGGCCTCAGGGCGCGCATTCCGTCCAGGATCTCGATCACACGCCGATGCAGCCGGAAGCTCACGTTCATGGTGGGCCGGCCGTCGTGGACGGAACCGCCGCTCAGGGCGAGGTCCTGGTCGACCCTGGCGACGGCCAGGTCCCACAGGGGCTGCAGTGCCTTGTAGTCGCGCCGCTCGCGCCGCCACGCGTCGAAGGCCGCCCCGGACAGCCCGTAGTAGAGGATGACGGTGCCGATGCAGCCGCAGGTGGATCCGAGGACTCCCACGGTGTCGAGGCTGTGGTTCCCCACGGCGGCCAGCGCGATGGCGGGGGCGGAGCACACCACGTATCCGAAGACACAGAGCATGGCGAAGGCGAAAGCGCGCAGTGCGTGCTGGATCTGCGGATCGTCGAGTCTCATCGTGCGGCACTGGCGCCATGTGTTCAGCGTGCCGCTGGTCAGCGTCGCCAGGAAGACCGCCAGGAAGAGCAGCACCATGGGGTCGTCGGCGAAGGCGGTGTTGAACCGAAGGGGGTCGGCCGGACCCGAGAGATCGGCGAGCGCGAAGAAGACGATCATCAGGCCCGCGCCGCCGGCGTACCAGCCGCTCCACCTGATCACGGAGTGCCGGAGCCCTGAGGGCTTCTGCCGCAGCAGCGGGTCCCACAGCAAGGTGATCAGGTGCCCCATCGCGAAGCACACCAGGATCCCGACGTAGACGGGCAGTGTGGCGAAACTGGGTCGCCCGGTGATCTCCCCCAGAGTGCGGTAGCCGACCGGCGAGGCGATGACATAGATCAGGGCTCCGCCCAGCTGCATGGAGACCGTCAGAGCCAGGGTGGGTGTCGCATCGCGCAGGAGGGCCAGGGCCTTCCACAGAGCCATCACGAACGCCGTGGCCGCGATGCAGAGATAGACGACGTTGGACAGGCTTTCAGACACCGGTCCTCCGGTGCGCGAGAGCCGACGTCACATAGTCGGTCCGGCGCTCCTGGGTGCGGAGTTCGAGATGTCTCTGGAGCATGACGGTGGCGAAGGTCTCCGCCCGCCGCTCGTGCGACTTCCGGTAGTGCGACCTGCCGAACACCTGGAGGGGACCCGGACCGAGCTCCGGGAGGACCTGCCGGGCCAGCCTGCCCAGGACCTTCTGGACGGGTTCGGGCTTCAGCCCGGGGAACAGATGCCGCACCGCCTCGTCGGGGACGAGCGGTTCGAGGGTGTCGTCCGCCGGGTGCTCCTCCCACAGGTGGAACAGTTCGTGCAGGCTGACATGCAACCGGGTGAGTTCACCGGCTCCGGCGTCGACGACGATGTAGTCCCGGTCCCGGCCGCGGGCGCAGAAGCCGGAGACCTCGGCCGGCAGCGGCACCTCGACGAGGGTGATGGGACGGCCCCGCTTCGCTGCGACGATGTCGACGAGGTCCTGCAGGCTCCGTACGCCTGACAGGCCGATGCTCCGGCGGATGAGCCGCGTCGTCGCCCAGGTGGCGGCGAAGGTGGCCAGCTGATCGTGGACCGGCATCCGTAAGGCGGGGAAGCGGCCTCGGCGGCGGGTCCCGCCCGCTCCGCGCGTGCGGGGCGACCACCGCGCACCGCGTCGTTCCGTTCTCACGTTCTCGCTCATGGGCGGGGGAAGGGCCTGTCCCGCTGCTCGGCCGGCACAAGGGCTCCCCGCGGCAGGAACGTCCGTGCGTCGTCATCCGTGCCGGAGCCCGCGCCCGGCGCTCGCCCCGGCCGGTGAGGACCGAGGACCGGCGAAGGACCGAGGACCGGCGAAGGACCGGGAACGGGCGAAGGAGCGGGGGCCGATGAGGTAAGTGTTGCCCTGGAGACCGTGACCGATATGCGTGGTGGCGCCGTCCTGTCCGTGCATACGCGCATCGAGCCGCGGCACCCCCTGCCCCGTAGTCCGAACGAACGTTCCGGCCCAGATCCTCACCGAAGGTTCCCGCGTCGGTCTACGGGAAAGTTTTTGCACCTGTTCACGCCTCACTCGTCACAGAGCTCACAGCACTTACGGAAGGGAGAGGGAAGGTGGACGCTCGGATCCTGCACCCGCTGACTTGGCTGTTACAGCCGAAACGGGCCGCGATCCCGCCGGAAGAGGTCGGACTGCCGGCCCGTCCGTCCGGCCGGCCGGGCCCGAAGCAGACGGGTCTGACCCAGGCCCAGATGGATCAGCTCCTGAACCGGGCGGAGAAGACGTACGGACGCTTCGAACGCGGCAGGCTCCCCCATCCGCCGGACGATCTCCTGGCCGGGATCGGCCGCCTGCTGCGGCTGAGCACGGACGAGTACACCACGATGTGGCTGTACGCCCGAGGACACCGGCCGACCGTCCCGCTGGGCCCGGAGACCGGCCTGTCGGTGTCCTGCCTCTGGCAGGAGGCGTGCGACGGGCAGAGACACATGATGTACGTGACCGACCTGGCGTGGAACCTCCTCGCCCACAACACCGCCTTCGCCGACATGTTCCGTGACCGCGCGGTCCCGGCCAACACCGCACGGTGGATGCTGCTCTCGGACGAGGCCCGGCACACCCTGACGGGATGGCGCCGGATCTGGGCGCCCTCGGTGTCCGCGCAACTGCGGGCGGCTCTCGCCGAGCACACCGACAACGACGTGCTCCGGAAGATCGATCAGGAGGTGCGGGCGGACCCCGTGGCGGGCCCCATATACCGCCGTCCGGACGTCGCCTCGATCGCCCCGGACGGTGTCGCACGTCCCTTCCGTCATCCGCTGCACGGAGCCGGCACCGTCAAGCTCGTCGCATCCGCGCCGTTCTCGTCTCCGGGTGCCCGGGCCATCGTCGTGATCTTCTCGGCGGACCGGCTCGCGGCGGCCGACTGCCTTGCGGAGCCGCTGAGTCGGCGATGACCGGTCCCCTGCGGTGTGTCGCTCCTCACTGGCTTCTCGAGGCGGGCGGTCCTCAGAATGCAGCTATGAGCGTTCCTTCACAACTGACGGAAATCGCCCCTCTGGTTCATGTCTGGAACGGCGAGCGGATCGGTCGGCGGCCGGATCCGGGGGAGGAACCCGGGGAAGTTCATCAACTATTGTTGAACCATCACACTCCGAGTGCCGCATTCTCCGGCACGAGCGAGCCCCGTTGACACAATTGTGTCAACGGCGTGTAGCGAAAGGCACCCATGACCGGTACCCTCCCCACAACCGCTTGTGTGCGGCCTGCTCCCGCCGACGACGAATCAGGAGAAGGCCCGGCCATGCGTGCCGCCGCTGACGCCTCCGGGGCGGACGACCTCGCACAGGTCGTCGCGTCGATCGACCAACTGCTGTCGTCGCTGGGCATGAGCCGCGACGACCTCGACCTGGACGCGATCTCCTTCCAGACGGCGCTTCCCGTCGACCGGATCCGGCCGCTGCTCGACGGCGAACGGACGGAGCCCGACGACCTGCACGGCACCTTCAGGAGCCGGCTCGTCTTCCTGCGCGAGACGCGCCTGAAGCCTGACGGCAGGCGCTGCACGCTCGAAGAGATCGCGACGGGCACCGGCGTGTCCCACGGCCAGGTCGGATACCTGCTCAACGGCGAACGCAGGCCGGGATTCACGGTTCTCGCCGCCCTGGAGAAGTTCTTCGACGTCAGTCCCGGGTTCTTCACCGCCACACAGTGCCAGGTGCTCTCCAGGGCCCTCCAGCCGGTCCACGAGTCCTTGACCCACCTCGCCCTGCTCAAGGGCAAAGGCATCTCTCAGATCGCACTGCGCAGCAGCATCACTCCAGGTACGTCCGGCCGGCTCGGCCTCGAACTCCGTACCGCGCTGGAGGCGGCCGTCAGCCGGCCCGAGTCCGAGGACCCGGAGGTCCGGGAACTGACCGACACCATGCTGTCCTTGCCGTCGAAGAGCCGTCGTCAGATCCTGCCGCTCGTCAAGGACCTGCTCGGCCTCGTCCGGCCGGGCGACCCCCCTTCCGAGGACGATCCCCGCCCCTGACCCGTCCTCGCCCTGCAAGGCGGCGTCACCGAGACCGTCGTCCTGGAAAGGGACGTGCTCCCCGCCCGGCCGGAACGAGCCGCCGCCGGACGGCACGTCCGTCCGAAGGACGCGGACACCGCGGGGGGCGGACTTCGACGACCCGCCCCGGACACCGCGATGACCGGCCGGCGCCTGTGCGTGTCCTGACCGGGCACCGGTCGGGCACCGTGTCAGCCGGTCCGGTACAGGTACTTCCAGGCGCCGTAGGCGGTGGAGCCGATCCTGCCTGTGCGGTAGTGGCGGGAGGCGGCGGGGCAGGTCCTGTGTCGGGCCTGTCCCGCCGTGGGTCGTTCTTCGGTCAGTCGAGGGGCTCGGTGCCGCTGTCCAGGGGGCGGCCGAGGCGGTGGACGGTGGTGACGGTGGCGGTGTTGGTGCGGTTGCCGTTCTTGTCGATGCCGAAATGGCCGCCGGCTCCGGCCACGGCGTTGTTGCGCAGGGCGTAGAGCTCGTTCCTGACGGCGTAGCGGTTGGGGAGGCCGGCCGTGTCGCCCGCTCCGTTCGCCGCGGCGTTGTGCAGGGCGGTGGCCAGGGTCAGGACGGCGTCGTGGGCGACCAGCGGCCAGTAGCTGCTGGTGAGATGACCGGCGGGGAACTGCACTCCGTGGTGGGAGGCGGTGAAGGCTTTCACGAAGGCGTCGTAGAGGGCGCGGTCGGGGTTGTCGGAGCTGCGGAGCTGGGCCGCGCTGGGGAAGGAGGCGTACAGGACGGTGATGGGGGCGTCTGCGTCGTGGAGTTCGGGTGTCTTGGGATCGAGGGCTGCCGCGTCGGATCCGGTGACAACGGTGATGGGCTGGGTGTGGCAGCTGCGTCTGGCCAGTGCCTTGAGGAAGTCGGGCAGGTACCTGACGCGGGCGGCGTAGTAGACGGTGTCGATCGTCTTGCCGGTGCTGCACAGGTTCTGGCTGATGGTGGGCAGGATGGCCGCGGGTCCGCCGCGGGGGTCGAAGAGGAAGTCGGAGTTCTTCTCGAAGTGCTTCTCGAGGCCGTCGATGGTGCGGAAACCGCGGTTGAGGGATTCGGTGTAGAGGTCCCTGGTCCCGTTGGGCGTCACGGCCGTGCTGACCAGTGCCGCGGTGCGCCGGCGGGTGTCGAGTTCCTTGCTGATGGCGGTGAGCTGGTCCGCGTTGCTGAGAGCGATGCGGGCCAGTCCTTCGATGCGGCCCTTGCGGTCGACGGCGCCGGTGGCGTCGAATCCGTCGGCGGTGATGAGATCGCCGACCATGGGCAGATCGGCGTCGCTCAGCGCCCGGGTGGCGTCGACCGTCTCCTGCTGGCTCAGCCCGAGGCCGGCCACCGCCACCAGGTTGTGCTCCTTCTTCATCCGCTTGAGCTGGGTGACCGTCCGGGCCCACTGCTTCTCGCTGCTGCCCATGTTGGCGACGACCAGCCTGATCTTGGGCCTGCTGTCCTTCTTGTTCTCTTCCTCGACGGCGGTGTAGGCGCCCTCCAGCTCGGCGACGTACTGGCCGATCGTCAGGCTGTCCGCACCCGTGGCGAGCGGGGTCAGGAACGCGAACGTGACATAGTCGCCGGCCTCCGACACGCTGCCGTTCTCGGCGCCGATCGCGGTCATGACCGGCTTGAGGTCGTCGCCGAAGACGGCCGGGTCGTCGCGGCCGTCGGAAATTCCGATGCACTCCTCGTCCACCGTGACCAGGCCGGGGTCGAGGGTGCCGCAGTGCCGCGCCGGGTCCGGCGACGTCGAGGGCTTCGACCGGTCCGGCTCCGGGTCCGGGTCCGGCTGACGCAGCTGCCATACGCCCACACCGGCGGCGAGGGCGATCACGGCACCGGCCGCCACGCCCGCCCACAGTCCGCGGCGGCCCTTCGGCGGCCTCGGGGCGGGCCCGGCGGACCTGGAGGGGGGCCTGTGCGGCGGGGGGACCGACGCCGGGGCCGGCTGGGGCGGCTGCTGGTGCGTCGGCGGCGCCGTCCGGGGCGGCTGCGGCTGCTGCTGGGCCGGTGCCTCGGGCGGCTGCTGATGGGCCGGTGCCTCAGGCGGCTGCTGATGGGCCGGTGCCTCAGGCGGCTGCTGATGCGGCGGCGCCGGTGGTGCCTTCAGCTCCTCCCAGCGTGCGAGCCACGGGGCGAGTTCCCTCCCCCTCAGGCCGCAGGCGCGCAGATAGCTGTCCGTGAAGTCCCTTCTCGGCAGCTCGTCCATCCTGAGGGTGGTGGAGATCGTGGGGGTCGTCAGCCTCATGGGGCTGTCCTCGGCGGTGCTGGCGGTCGCCACGTCGCGTTGGGTGAGGTTCCGGCCCTCGCGTAACTGGACCAGCGCCTCGCGGAATTCCTTCTGGTTGCGCACTCCCGACGGGTCCGGCCACATCCTCTGCCCGCCCTGCTGGTCCTCCGGCGGTCGCGACATCACGCGGCTCCGAAAGAGCCGGCGGGGCGCTGCCCGTTCAGCCGGGAACAGATCTGCGCGGCCGCGGCTCCGGCTGCGACGACCAGGCCGGTGGCGTCGCCTGCCGAGTGTCCGCCGCTCACGAGCACGACCACCACCAGAAGGATCACGCCGTGGACGGTGATCCGGTGGGCGGGTGTGAGCCGGGCTCCGCAGAGGGCCTGGCCCGACGGCCTCGCCCGCCGGCGCTCGTGTCGCGCGGTGCGTGCTGACATTGTCCTCCCCTTCCTGTTTCGGCGAAGGTGCCGACGAAGGCCCGCGAGACGGTTACCGGCCGTGCCGCGGACAGCACCCAGTCAATGCCGTCCGGCCTGCCGGGGTAACCCGATGAACACGACTGGATTTAATCCGAAACATTGCGCACCGCTCAGGGAGCTGCCGTTCTCTTTTCCGTTCGATTTCGAGCTTCTCTTTCGAATCCGGCGGCAGGCGGCAGGAAGGGTCCGGCCCGGGGGTCCGCAAGCCGCGGCAGTGCGGACCCCCGCCGTGCCGGCAGGGAGCCCACGGTCCTTCGACGCACCCCTGAGCTGCCTCTTCTCTGTTCGGAACGCTTCCGAAGCCGAAAGATCTTGCGCAGCGGCCGGGTCGGTGGTGAGCTGATCAAGTGGAACCTCCGCCACCGAATACCGTCGTCCTCCCCTTCCTGGGCCTCGGCAGTAAATCGGCGGAGGGCGAGGGGACTCCTGTTACCGGCGGGGGTCCCCTCGCCCATGACCGCCGGCAGAGAGGTCGGGCGGCCATTCCGGCCCGGTCGGAATAGGGCCCGCCCATGGAATTGCGAATCATTATGATCCCCGGCAGACCCGGTGCGCGACGGCGGCCACGAAGCTGCCGCTCGACCGGGTCGGCCGAGAAAAGCGCCCGACCGAAAGGCCGTGCACCCGGCGGTGGCGGACCTCGGTCCGCCCCGCGCCCGGTGCACGGAGGCAGGCGCCGGTGACCGCCGGCCTCTTCCCCGAGGCGCTGCGCCTGGGATGCGCGGGGCCAGCCCGGCCGGCTCGGGGCTTCGCGTCTCCCCGTACGGGCAGGCTGTCGAACTCGGCGATCGCGCCCGGGACGGCTTGAGGAGTGCGGCTCCGCGGGGCCGGCGGCCGGCGGCGTCAGAGTGTGGCGCAGCCGATCGAGAGCGGCAGACGGGCCGACCAGCGCCCGGAGGTCACGTCGTACGCCTGGGCATGGCCGTTCACCTGTCCGCCGTACGCGGAGCAGTCGATCAGCGTGGTCTTCCGGCCGAAGCTGCCGCCGGCGAAGCCCGTGTGCCTGGTGGCGGTGACGGTGCCGGACCACAGTTCGTGGTTGTCGCTGTCGCGGCGGACGACGAGGCGGACCCGGCCGAAGTCGTAGTGGTCGCCGTTGAGCCGGATGCGCGGGATGTCCTGGTCGCCGGTGCTGGTGCAGGTGTCGCCGTCGCACTTCGGTGACGGGTACCACCGGGACTTCCACAACCGGGTGGACACCCGCCTGTCGTCGGCCCGGGCGTTGTCGTCACGGGCCTGGTCGCGGACCTGCGGTTCGACGCACACGATGTCGCCCCGGTACGCCTCTCGCCAGACATAGCCGGTGGCGCAGGCGTCGGGTCCGTAGCCGTTGTTGCCGGGTGAACGGCGGTCGTCGGCCCGGGCGTTGTCGTCACGGGCCTGGTCACGGACCTGCGGTTCGACGCAGACGTGGTCGGTGGGACGGGCCTCGCGCCAGACGTGGCCCTGCCGGCATGTGTCGGGGCCGTGGTCCCCGGCCAGGCTCCGGATGTCCGAGCCGCCACCCGGTGCGGCCGCGGGCGCCCCGGCTGCACCGGTGTCGTCGCCGCTGCCGTTCCTGGTGCTCTCCTTGGCCTCGCAGGCTGCCCCGGTGGCCGTGAGAAGGCCGACGAGGACGGCCGTGGCCACCCGGCTCCTGACCCGGTACCGGGTCTCGCTGCGGTACATGAATCCCCCTTGAACGGTCTGAGTCTGTTCTTTCATCAGGTGGCTCCGGCTCTCCGTGAGGAACCGTCGGGGCCCGCTCAGCACCGGCCGAGCCCGCCGGCGGCCGGGTCCTCCTGCAGCGCGGTGGCCGTGAGCCAGCCGAAGCCCCCGGACCTGAGGCTGAGTTGCACCCAGGTGTCGCCCTCGGGGCCGTAGTCGTAGCACGTCGCCGGGTACTGGCTTCCCGCTGCCACCTCGCTGACCTCGGGGCTGGTGGACGAGGGGAACTCGTGAACCGGGGCGTCCGCGAGGGTGGTCACCATGGCCTCACCCGTGACCTCGGTCGGCGAGGGGGACTCGGAGGGCGGCTCCGTCCCGGACGGTGTCGTCACAGGTGATTCCGTCCCGGACGGGGTCACCTCCGGTGATTCCGTCCCGGACGGGGTCACCTCCGGTGCCACGGTGAGCGTCACGGTGGTGCCCTCGGGAGCCTGCTCGTCCGCGGCCGGGTCCTGGCCGAGGACCGTGCCGGGAACGGCGCCGCCGGAAGGCCCGTCCTCCGTCCGGACCTGGAACCCCTGTGCCGTGAGGGTGTCCATGGCCTCCTCGACCGGCATGTCCGTCACCGGGGGAACGCGGGTTCCGGGATTCTCACCGTCCTCACCTGGGTCGTACGGCAGTGGTTCGTCGCGTGTGCCGTCGGTTCCGGGAAGCCGTGCGACTCCTGCGTCCTTCCTGTCGACGTCGACCAGCCTGTAGATCCTGACCTCGTCCTCCGTGTCCGTGGGTTCGACCTTGACGATCTTCTCGGGGTTGTACGACTTCCACCTCTTGTTCCTGTCCTTGAATTCGACCTCGGCTCTGTCGACATCGTGCTCGAACGTGCCGAGCGGGTTGCCGCAGCTGCACTGGACGACCGGCCGACCGTTCAGGTCGACCAGGACGGCGATGCCCGCTTCCAGAAGGGCGTCGAAGGGAACCGCCCTGCCTTTCTTGAAGTCGTGGTTCTTCACCAGGGTGTCGTTGCGCAGGAGCACGGGCGTGAGCTTCTTGACGAAGCCCTCGATCTCGCCGGCCTCGATGCCCTGCGCCTCGGCCCACTCCACCGCCTTCTGACGGTTGGCCGGGTCCATGAGGAAACGGACGAGTTCGTTCTTGGCGCAGCTCCTCTTGTTGCGCGACCCGCCGTACAGGCCGGGCCGGTCGCCCTTCTTCGTACCGCCGCCGAGGGCCAGCGCGCCGCTGACCGGAATGTCCATGGCAAGCCTGGCGGCCTCCTCGAAGAAGGGTGCGGCGGCCGGCGCTCCGCGGGCGATCGCCCTGACGGCGACCTTCTTGACCACAGCCCCGCACGCGGTGGTCGTCAGGCCGAGAACGACCGTGACGAGGATCGCCGCCGAGGCGACCCGGACACGCCGGGCACGCCTCGCCCTTCCGGCGCGGGCGGTCCGTCCGGACCGCCCGGTCCCCCGTATGTGTCTCATGTCCGTCCCTCTTCCTGTGGGTCCGATCCGGCAGCCGTGCGGCTTGTGCACGCCGATTGATGCACCCGGTGCACGGCGATCGGTGCCGGTTCGGTCAGGACAGGGGCATTGCTGCTGATGAAGGGCCTATGGTGGCTTTTCCGGTCCGGTCCGGACACCAGGGGGCTGCTGGGGGGCGGACATGGGGCAGTCGGAACCGGCACCGCGGCGGGTGTTCGCCGACCGGCTGGGCGAGCTGCTGGCACTGGCGGCGGACCTTCCGGTCAAGAGCGCGGTGGCCGAGGCCAACCGGCGCCGTCCCGCCGGGCGGGGCCGGCCGATCTCGGGGCGCCGGGTCAGCGACTGGAAACAGGGCCGGCACCTGCCCGAGTCGGAGGTGGCGTTCCTGGTCCTGGTCCGCGTGCTGATCGAACACTGCCGCGGCCGGCGGATCCCTGCCGGCGAGGTCGGTGCGGGACTGCTGGACGAGGAGCAGTGGCGGCGCCGGCTGCGGGCCGCCCGCGCCTGCCCGCCCGAACCCGGGCCCCCGGTCCGGCCGTCCCCCGTACAGGATCGACGGACCGGGCGGGCGGCGCCCGGCCCGGGTCGGCGGGAGCCGGACCGGGGTACCCCGGCAGTGCCCGTCCCTGATCGTGGTGAGCGGCCGGTGCGCCCCCTTGCCGTCGGCCCGACGGACATCGGCCGGGGCCTGTCCGGTGAGGTGCACGCGGGCAGAGGTGGCCCCCGCAGCTCGCCCACGGCATCGGTCCTTCACCTGACCGGCGCGCATGCCTTGACCGTGCACGCCCGCGGAGCACTGCCCGGGCGGGAGGACTTCGTCGGGCGCGCGGCCGAACTCGCCGCTCTCGCGGAGCGGATCGGGGCCGCGGCGAGCGGCACCGGATCCGTGGTGCTGCTCACCGGCCCGGCCGGCGTCGGCAAGAGCACCCTCGCGGCCGAGGCGCTGAGCCGCCACGCCGATCCCGCGCGCTTCACCGTCGTACGGGGCCAGTGCCCCCGAGACGCGGTGGCGCCACCGCTGTGGCCCTGGCGGCGAGCGCTGCGCCTCGCGGGAGTCGTCCCCGGGGAACCGGCGCAGCGAACTGCCGCGTCCGCGCCGGGAGCCGGGGCCACGACGGAGCAGCGGCCGTGGGAGGCGACGGAGCCGGCCACCGCGGCAGCGGCGCGGTTCCTGGAACTGGCCAGGGCGGGTGAGGCGCTGGCCGCGGCGGCCTGCGAACGCCCGCTGGCCGTCCTGCTGGAGGATCTGCACTGGGCCGACACCGCCAGCCTCGACCTGCTGCGGCAGGTGACCGGAGAGGCGGCCGGGTGCGGGCTGCTGGTGCTCGGCACCTTCCGGGAGCCGGCCTCCGAGGAGACCGCCGGAGCGCTCGCGGACCTGGGCCGCTCCCAGGAGGCTGCCGTGCTGCGGCTGGCACCGTTCACCCGGGAGGAGGTCGCGCAGTGCCTGGGTGAGCAGAACGCCGCGGATTCCCACCGGCGTACCAGGGGGCTGCCGCTGCTCGTCGCGGCGCTGCGTGCGCACGCGGCCGATCTCAGCACCGTCGTCAGCGGACTGCTGACCGGGCTCACCGCCGAACAGCGGGACGTCGTGCGTGCCGCGGCCGTCCTCGGTGAACGGCTGGATGCCGTCCAGCTCGCCGCGGTCCTGCCGGAGTCGGGCGAGACCGTCGTCGCGCAGGCGCTGGCGGCGGCCTGGCACGCCGGTGTCCTCACCGCGGCGGAGACCACCGATGCCGGACGCACGTATCACTTCACGCACGATCTGGTGCGCGACGAGGTGCTCGGCCGGACCGTCCCCGCCGTCGCCCGTGCCCTGCACCGAGCCGCCGCGCGGGCACTGGAGCAGACCGGGGACACGGCCGAGGCGGCCCGCATCGCGGCGCACTGGCGACGGGCGGGCAAGGAGCCCGGCCACCGTGCCGCCGCCGCACACTGGTCCCGGATCGCCGCGGATCAGGCTCGTGAACGGCATGCCTACGCCGATGCCGCCCGGCATCTGGCGGACGCCGCCGCCGTACTGGGCCCGACGGACCCGCAACGTGCCCCGGCACTCGTCGAGCTGGCCCGCGCCGAGTACCTTGCCGGGCGCTACGACATCAGTCTGCGTCACTGCACCGAAGCGGCCGGCGCGGCGAACGAGACCGGCCGGCCGGACCTGCTCGCCGAGGCCGCCCTGGTGCTGCGGGGCGTCACCTTCCCGCACGCCTCGCGGACGATCAGCCGGCTGTGCAGGGCGGCGCTGGCCGTCGAGGATCTGCCGGGCGCGGTGCGTGCCCGGCTGCTCGCCCAGCTCGCCACCGCTTCGGCCGATCTCGGCTCACCCGGGACGGCGGCCGGGCATGCCCGCGCCGCCCTCGAACTGGCCGAGGTCACCGGTGACCCGCGGGCCGGACTCGACGCGGCCCGGGCGATGGAGATGACCCTGGTCCGTCCGGACGACTCCGCCGAACGCCTGCGGCTGGGTGAGCTGTCCGTGTCCCGCGCCGAGCAGCTCGGCGACCCGCTCGCCGCGGTGCTCGGTCACGAGTGGCGCATCCAGGTCGGGTTCCTGCTGGGGCGGCTGGATCTGGTGGACGAGGCGATCCGCGGTGTCGAGGCGATCGCGGCCGGGTCCGTGATTCCGCTGGCCCGCTGGCATCTGCTGCGTGTCGGCGCCGCCCGGGCCGTCCAGGAGGGCCGGTTCGCCGCTGCCCGCCGCTGCAACGAGGACGCCGCCGAACTCGCCCTGGCCGGCGGGGACCGGACCGCGATCGGCATGAGCCACGTCCTGTGCCAGCAGCTGGCTCTGGTGCGCGGCGACCCCGCGGAAATGCCCGCGGAGATGTGGCACGACCTCGACCGGGCGCCGGGGCAGCCGCTGATCCTGTCCTTGCGGGCACGGGCGCTGTTCCTCGCCGGGCGGCTGGACGAGGCACGGGATGCCTACGCCCGGCTGCGCCCGCTGCTGCCGGTCCCGATGACGCACCCGGCGTGGCCGGCGGTGCTGCTGCACCTGGTCGACCTGATCGGCCTGATCGGCGATGCCGAGGCCGCGCGGCTGGTGTACGACCAGCTTGCGCTGTTCCGGCCGTACCCGGGAGCGCTCGGCACTCCCACGGCGTACTTCTCCGGTTCGGTCAGCCGCGAACTGGGCCGTCTCGCCCTGGTCGCCGGCCGCCCGGCGCAGGCCGAGGAGCTGTTGCGCGAGGCGCTGCTGCGCAACCGGGCCCTCGGCGCACGGCCGTACGTGGCGCTGACCTGCCTGGATCTCGCCTTCGTCCGACGCGACCGGGGTGCCCTGGAAGAGGCGGCGGCCCTCGCCGGGGAGGCGCTGGTCATCGCCGGTCAGCTCGACCAGCCCGGCCCGTCCGCTGCCGCCGTGCGCCTCATCGACGAGATCGCCGCCCTGCGGGCCGACGCCGGCCCGCTCGCTCCGCATGGACGCGAGGTCGCGGAGAACGAACGGGCCGAGCACCTCACGGGCCGGACACAGGGCAGGGTGAGCCCTTCCTGAGTCCGGTCTCCGTGCGGCCGTCAGGTGCGCGGGGTGCGGCGGCCGCCTCGGCGGCTGGAGCCCCGGGTGCCCGAGCCGGGGGTGCTGCCCGTGGTTCCGTCGGATGCCGTTCGGCGGGCGGCACCGCGGCCGCCGGCCGCGGAGGCGGTGCCGGAGGTTTTCGCCTTGGCGCCCGTCCGGCGGTCCGGGGTGCCGCTTCCCGTGCCGGTCGTCGCGCCGGCTGCGCCGTTGCTCCTGCGGCGGCGGCTGGGGCGGCTTCCGGGCTTGCGGTCCTGGCGGGAGGCCGACGGGGTCGCCGGCGGGGGGACCTCGATCGTCACCGCCACGCCGGAGGGCTCGCGGGCGCCGGTGATCGTGGCCAGTTCCTCGTCGGCGGAGGTGATGCGGGCCGTGCGGGGGCGGATGCCCGCGTCCGACATGAGGCGGGTCATGTCCCGCTTCTGCTCGGGCAGGACCAGGGTGACCACGCTGCCGGAGCCGCCGGCGCGGGCGGTGCGGCCGCCGCGGTGGAGGTAGTCCTTGTGGTCGGTGGGGGGATCGACGTTGACGACGAGGTCGAGGTCGTCGACGTGTATGCCGCGGGCTGCGACGTTCGTCGCCACCAGGGCGGTGACCTGGCCGTTCTTGAACTGTTCCAGGGTGCGGTTGCGCTGGGGCTGGGAGCGGCCGCCGTGGAGCGCGGCCGCGCGGACGCCGACGGCCAGGAGGCGCTTGGCGAGGCGGTCGGCGGACCTCTTGGTGTCGAGGAAGAGGATGACCCGGCCGTCGCGGGCCGCGATGCGCGTGGTGACGGCCTTCTTGTCGGTCTCGTCCTGGATGTGGAGCACGTGGTGCTCCATGGTGGTCACCGCTCCCGCGGACGGGTCGACGGAGTGGACCACGGGGTCGGTGAGGAACTGCTGCACCAGGCGGTCGATGTTGCGGTCCAGGGTGGCCGAGAAGAGCATGCGCTGCCCGTCGGGCCGTACGCGCTGGATCAGCTTGGTGATCTGCGGCAGGAAGCCCATGTCGGTCATCTGGTCGGCCTCGTCCAGCACCGTGATGGCCACGTGGTCGAGCACGCAGTCGCCGCGGTCGACCAGGTCGTTGAGCCTGCCGGGTGTCGCCACGAGCACTTCGGCGCCGCGGCGGAGCGTGCCGGCCTGCTTGGTGATGGACAGACCGCCCACCACGGTGGCCAGGCGGAGGTTCACGGCGGTCGCGTACGGGGTCAGGGCGTCCGTGACCTGCTGGGCGAGTTCCCGGGTGGGGACCAGCACGAGGGCGAGGGGGGCCTTGGGTTCCGCGCGCTGTCCTGCCGTGCGGGCCAGGAGGGCCAGGCCGAACGCGAGGGTCTTGCCGGAGCCGGTGCGGCCCCGGCCGAGCAGGTCACGGCCGGCGAGCGAGTTGGGCAGGGTGGCGCCCTGGATGGGGAAGGGCGTGGTCACGCCCTGCGCCGCGAGGGTCTTCAGCAGCCCGGCGGGCATGTCCAGGTCCGCGAAGTCCTCGACGGCGGGAAGTGCGGGTGTCGTGTTCTCCGGCAGCCGGAATTCCTTCGGCGACGACGCGGACGGCCGGGGCGACGCGGCGGCGCGTCGGTTCGGCTTCTGGGGCCTGCGGGACATGCGGTGATCTGCCTTCCTGGTCATAGCACAAACCGGGGTCCGCACCATGGTGGTGCGGACCCCGGTCAGCGGATACGCGTCCGGTGATCAGGCGGGGACGATGTTCTCCGCCTGCGGGCCCTTCTGGCCCTGCGTGACGTCGAAGGTGACCCGCTGGCCCTCCTGGAGCTCACGGAAGCCCTGGGTCGCGATGTTCGAGTAGTGGGCGAAGACGTCGGGGCCGCCGCCGTCCTGCTGGATGAAGCCGAAGCCCTTTTCGGCGTTGAACCACTTCACGGTTCCCTGTGCCATGACCTTCTCCTTTGGTAGGCAGAGGCCCCATCCGGAGACGCCGGTAAAACAAATAATGCGCCTGAAGGATAAACATTCCCGTCAGGCGCACATAGGTTCATGGGTACCACAACTGCAACTCCTAAACCATAGCACGGTTCGGCGGCCGCGTGGTGGATCACCCTGGTGCGCGGGCCGGGGCCCGGGTCAGCGGACGGTCTCCGCGGCGGACTGGTCGGTGGCCGCCGGCACGGGCGGGGCGCCGTCGGTCTGCTGCAGTTCGACCAGGAGCTGGTTCTGTCCGGCCAGGAGTTCGGTGAGGATCCGGCGGGCCGCGCGAAGGAGCTCGGCCACGTCGCCGCCGGCGAGTGCGTAGCTGACGGTGGAGCCCTCACGGATGGACACGACGATGCCGGCCCGGCGCAGGACGGCCAGCTGCTGCGAGAGGCTCGACGGTTCGATCTCGATGTCGGCGAGCAGGTCCCGCACCGCGACCGGCCCGTGTTGCAGCAGTTCCAGAACCCTGATGCGTGCCGGGTGCCCGAGCATGCGGAAGAACTCCGCTTTCGCCTGATAGAGAGGGACTCGCATTGCGATCTTCCTGCCGGTCGGGGATGGCTTCCCGTGGCGCGGTGGTGCCGGAGCGGCCGCGCCACGGGTCCTCTCTGCTCATCTTGCTCGGGCCGGGCGACTCTCGTTCATGAGTTGGAATTCTTCCCATGTGATGACTTGAAGAATTCTTCAAGTCACGAGCATGCGTCGGCCCGGTTCTCGTGGCCGGGCTAGACCTCGAGTTGTTCTTCGACCCGCTTGAGCTGGTGGCGGGCCATGGCCAGGTTCGAGCGGGCCTTGTCGATGACGAGGTAGAGGAACAGGCCGTTGCCGTTGCGGCCGGTCACCAGCCGGATCAGGTGGTACTGCCCGCCGAGCGTGATCAGGATGTCCTCGATCTCGCTCTGCAGGCCCAGGTGCTCCATGGTGCGCACCTTGGCGCGGACCACGTCGGTGTTGCCCGCCGCGGCGATGTTCAGGTCCAGGTCCTTGCCCCCGCCCAGGGTGCCCAGGGCCATGCCGCTGGTGTAGTCGACGACGGCCGCGCCCATCGCCCCCTCGATCCCGGTCATCATTTCCTTCAGCGACACTTCCACGCTCGCCATGAGCGCCTCCCCTTGGTTGTCGGCTGTGACGGGTCCCGGTCGGCGACCCGTCCCGTGAAGCACCGTAGGTCGGTCGGCCCGATGGAAAGCGGGTCTGCTCGGGAATTACTCGGAATGATCAATATGGATATCGAGTTGATCGATTCGGACCGGAGGCAGGGGGCGGACTCGGCCGGTGACATCCGGCCACGTTCCTGGGCCCGGGGGCTCCGGTTGACCTTGACACGGTGGCAAGGGCTTCACTGCGGTCCAGGAGGTGGTCCTGGTGGTCATGTCAGGAGAGACAGCCGGTGTCGTGCGTGTTCTTCGAGGACTGGAGAGCGGCAGTTCCTCGGCCCGGCTGCGGGCGGCGCTGGAGGCCGGGTCGGGGCCGGACCCGGGGTTCGTCGGGAAGCTGGTCGAGCGGTGCGCCGTCGAGCCCGAGTTCTTCGTACGGGAGATGCTGACCTGGGCACTGACCCGGCAGACGGCGGCGACGACGGTCCCGGTGCTGGTCGGTGAGGTGCGTTCGGGGAGCGCCCGGGCCCGCAGCCAGGCGCTGCACACGTTGTCGAAGATCGGGGACCGGCGGGCATGGACGGTGATCACCCCGGCGCTGCTGTCCGACGCCGACGACGACGTGGCGCGCAGTGCCTGGCGGGCCGCTGTGGTGCTGGTGCCCGAAGGGGAGGAGCACGGGCTCGCCCTGGGGCTGGCGACGCAGCTCGGGCGCGGTGGGCACGAGACGCAGCTGAGCCTCAGCCGGGCGCTGGTCGCGCTCGGCGAGACGGTGCTGCCGGTCCTGGGCGCCGCGGTGTCGGATCCCGATCCCCGCGTGGGCGCGCATGCGATCGCCACCGAGCGGCTGTGGCACGACCCGGACGCGGGCTTCGCGTCCGCGGTCGAGGAGGCGAAGCGCGCCGTGGCCCTGCGGGGACGGCCGGAAGGGGCGGTGGGCGGTGCTGATCGGTGAGGTCGCACGGCGGTCGGGGGTCAGTGCCCGCATGCTCAGGCACTACGAGTCCCTCGGTCTGGTCCGGCCGACCGGGCGTACGGGGTCCGGGTACCGGGAGTACTCCGACGAGAACATCCGGCGGATCTTCCACATCGAGAGCCTGCGGTCCCTGGGGCTGTCGCTGAGCGACGTCGGGCGCGCGCTCGGCGATCCCGGTTTCGCGCCGGCGGAGCTCGTCGACGACCTGGTCCGGCGGACGCGGGACCGTATCGCGGCGGAGACGGAGCTGCTGACGCGGCTGCGCCGGATCGGTGCGGCGGAGCCCTCCGGCTGGGAGGACGTCCTGCAGATCGTCGCGCTGCTCCAGGGGCTGGGGTCCAAGAGCGCGGGGACGCGGCAGCGTGCCGCCCTGTCCGCGGCCGAGGAGGCGTCCGTGCCGGTGGAGGCGCTGGTGGAGGCGGTGCTGAACGAGTCGGAGCCGAATGTCGCCGGGGCTCTTCGGTGGGCTCTGGCCCAGTCGGGCGAGGACGGGGCGGCGCTGCTGGCGGAGGGCCTCGGCTCGTCCTCGGCCGAGGTGCGCGAGCGCGCCGTGCGGTCCCTCGCCGAGATCGCGGGCGACGAGGCGACGGCGCTGCTGCGGGACGCCCTCGGGCATCCCGACGGCGTGGTGCGCGGGTACGCGGCCCTGGCGCTCGGGGAGCGCGGGGTGGCCGACGCGGTCCCGGTCCTGGTCGACATGGTCGTCGAGGGGATGAACGACACCGACGCCGCCGACGCGCTGAGCGCGCTGGCGGGTGATCCCGTCTCGGCGGACCGGATCGCCGCCGGGCTCGTCGGCCGCCTCGTCCGGGGCCCCGTGGAGGCTGCTGCGCGCCGGCGGCTGACGCAGGCGCTCGGGGACGTCCCGGGGGACACCGCGTCGCGGGCCCTGGTGGATCTGGCCCGTGACGAGGACCGTGCCGTCGCGCTGACGGCGACGTATCTGCTCGGGCTGCGCGACGGGGTGTAGCGGCCCGGTCCGGCGGGCCTGTGCCCACGCGGGGGCGGCCGGCAGGGACCGGGCGCCGGTGTGCACCCGGCAGGTGCACCCGGTCGGTGACCTCCCTGGCCGGGGTCCCCGGCGCGAACGGCGCGGCCGCTCCCGGACCGGGCGGCGGATTTCGGGCCGGGAGGCAGGTCCCGGACCGGGAGGCAGGTCCCGGACCGGGCGGCGGGTCCCGGACCGGGAGGCAGGTCCCGGACCGGGAGGCAGGTCCCGGACCGGGAGGCAGGTCCCGGACCGGGAGGCAGGTCCCGGACCGGGCGGCAGGTCCCGGACCGGGCGGCGGGGGTGTCCGCGCCGGTGGACGTCCGTGCCGAGGGACGACGCGCCGCCGGACGCGGTGGTGCGGGCCCGCCGGGCGGTCCGGACCGTCCTGCTCCGCCGGACCGTCCGGTTCCGCTGCGTGCCCCCGGCGATGTCGCCCGGGGCGCGGCCTGTCCGCCGGTGCGGGGCGGCGCGCGGCGGACGCGCCCGGCTCAGGCGCTCATCCGCCAGGAGTGCGGGAAGCCGTAGGGGGGCCGGTGGTCCGGGCGGTGCCAGCGGGCGGGCAGGGTGCGGGGTGCCGCCGGGCGGTGCCCCGCGCGCCGGGCGGCCGCACGGGCCAGAAGAACCGCCGTCAGCGCGGCCAGCTCCTCGGGTTCGGCCTCGCCCTTCTCGATGCGCAGGAACTCGTCGTCGCTCATGTGGGTCTCCGTCCTGGTCGCTGCTTGCCCGGCAGCATGCTCAAAGGGCGGACGAGAACCGCTGGAGGATCACTGGGGCAGCAGGCGGTGGGCCAGTTCGCCGATCAGGTCGTCGCCGGTGTAGGGCGCGAGCACCTCGGGGACGGTGAGGTCGTCGAGGATCATCCCGGAGACGGCGAGGTAGAGCAGCACGACGTCGGTGCGGTCGCCGGGCAGGCCGGCGTCCAGGTGGAAGCGGACGTTCTCCTCCAGCACCTCGGCGCGGTTCTTGGTCAGTTCGCGCCCGAGTTCCGGCCGGCGGGTGCTCTCCAGACGCAGTTCCAGCATGGCGATGTAGCCCGCCCGGTCGGCCTCCATACGGGCGCGGACCTGGCGCAGCAGCAGGGCCACGAGATCGGCGGAGGGCTCGGCGCGCATGATCTCGGCGACCTGGTCCGGGTCGGGCGTGATGCGTTCGTGGGTGCGCCGCATGATCTGCAGGAGCAGCTCGTCGCGGTTGCGGAAGTAGTTGGAGCAGGTGCCGACGGGCACGGCCGCCTGGGCGTCGACGGCGCGCAGGGTCAGGCCGCGCGAGCCCTCGCGGGCGAGCACCTCGATGGCCGCGTCGAGGAGGGCGTTGCGGCGGGCCGGGTTCTGTCTCATGGGAACCTCTCCGAAGGCGTTGACACCACTTCAAGTGAAGTACTACATTCAAAGCACTGCACGAAGTACACCGCAACGGCCTCCGAGGAGTCAAGATGCGAGTACGTTCCTTCGACCGTTCCCCGACCATGACGTTCGCGCAGGTCGGCCGTGGTGGACGCGACGGGTTCGGCGCCCGCGCACCCAAGCCGCGGTCCGTCCCCCGCCCCCGTCCGCTCCCCAAGCCGGGCACCCGGCGGTGAACCGCCGCCCCCTCCGCCCGGCACACGAGAAGAGCCGTCGGCCCCGGTGACACCCGGGACCGGCGGCTCTTCTCCTTTGCGCCCTCTGCGGCGCTCGTCCAGCGCTCCTCCAGCGATCCTTCACCGGTTCTCCGGCGGGTGCCGGGACGGTGGCCGGCGACCGGCAGTCGCCGGCACGTCGTCAGGAGGCCGCCATGACCGCGCAAGTGTCCGAGCCGTCGGTGCTGTGGAAGGCACCCGCGCCGCCCGGCCGGATCCGGGGCCGGTCCGCCGCCGCGCTCGCGGTGATCGCCGGCTGCAACGCGATGATCCAGCTCGACGACCCGATCGTGAACATCGCCCTGCCCGGCATGCGCGAGGGGCTCGGGCTGTCCGCCGTAGGCGCCTCCTGGGTGATCAACGCCTACCTTCTGGCGTTCGGCGGACTGCTGCTGCTGGGCGGCCGGGCCGGTGACATCCTGGGCCGCCGCAAGGTGTTCCTCGTGGGCGTCGCCCTGTTCACCGCCGCCGCCTCGGTGCGCGGGCTCCTCCCCTCCGCCGAGGCCCTCGTCGCGGTGCGCGCGGTGCAGGGCGCGGGTGCCGCGCTCGCCGCGCCCAGCGGGCTCGCGCTGCTGCTGAGCACCTTCGGCGAGGGCGCCTCCCGCAAGCGCGCCATCGCCGTGTGCACGGCCGTCGGCGCGGTCAGCACCGCCGGCGGACTGCTGCTCGCCGGTGCGCTCACCTCGCTCAGCTCCTGGCGCTGGGTGCTCTTCCTCGACGTACCGCTGGGTCTGGCGATCCTGCTGCTCGCGCCGCTGGTGCTGGACGAGACCCCCCGCCACCGCGGCCGGTTCGACCTGGCCGGGGCGCTGCTGTCGGCGCTGGGCGCCGCCTCGCTGGTGTACGGACTCGCGCAGGCCGCCGAACGTCCGTGGAGCGACCCGGTCGTCGTCGGCTGCGTGGCCGGCGGACTCGCGCTGCTGGGGGTGTTCGCGGCCGTCGAGCGACGTGCCCGGCAGCCCGTCGTGGCGCCCCGGCTGTTCGCCGACCGCTCCCGGCTGCTCGCCTATCTCGGCACGCTCGCCGTGCCCGGCGCGCTGATCGGCACGTACTTCTTCCTCAACCAGTACTTCCAGCAGCAGCACGGCTGGTCGGCGCTGGCCACCGCCTGCGCGCTGCTGCCGCTGCCGGTCACCATGGCCGTCACCGCGACCGTCGCCGTGCGTCTGGAGCAGCGCACCGGCGCACGCCGGATGTGGGCCGCGGGCGCCGCGCTGCTGGCGTCCGGGAACCTGTGGCTGGCCACGCTGGAGACGGACGACGGGTACGTGGTCGCGGTGCTGCCGGCGCTGGTGCTGCTCGGCGCCGGCATGGCCCTCAGCGTGCTCCCGCCGACCGTGCTCGCCACCTCGGGGCTGCGCGGCGACGAGGCGGGAGCCGCGGCCGGCGTGCTGAACTCCCTCCAGTCCGTGGGTGGTTCGATCGGCCTGGCCACCCTCGTCATGGTCGCCACGCACACCGGCGGCATGGCGGGCGGCTTCACCGCCTCGGCGTCCTTCGCCGGGCTCGTCCTGCTGGCGGCACTGCTGCTGGGGCGCCGTCGCTGACCCCTGCCGGGGAGACGATCCGGACGGGGCGGGGCCGGTACCGCACGCAGCGGACCGGCCCCGCCCCGTCCGGCGCCCCTGGCCTCCGGCCCCGGGGCCGGAGGCCAGGGGTCGTGGCCTGGGCCGAAGCCGGGGGCCGGGGATCGTGACCAGGGCGGGGGCCTGTACCAGGCGCGCCCAGGGCTGGGGCCAGGGGCCGCGCCCGTGGCCGAGGCTGTGCCCGCCCCCGTGGCCAGGGCCAGACCGTGCCCGTGCCCGTGCCCGGGGCCGGGGGCAGGGCCGGAGCCGGAGCCGGAGCCAGGGGCCGTGACCGTGACCGGGGCCAGGACCAGGACCGGAGCCGGAGCCGGGGGCCGTGACCGTGACCGGGGCCAGGACCAGGACCGGAGCCGGAGCCGGGGCCGAGGCCGAGGCCAGAGGGCCGGAGCCGGGGCCGAGGCCGAGGCCAGAGGGCCGGAGCCGGAGCCGGGGCCGTGACCGTGACCGGGGCCAGGACCAGGACCGGAGCCGGAGCCGGGGCCGAGGCCGAGGCCAGAGGGCCGGAGCCGGAACCGGGGCCGGGACCGGGGGCCGGGGGCGGAGCCAGGACCGGGGGCGGGGGCCGGGGGCGGTCGTGCTCCGGTCGTCTCCCGGCCGCGTTCTGCATTCGTGATCGTCCGCCGAACCGGCCCATGTGGAGCAGGACTTGAGCGGTCCTCCAGGGCCTTGAGCGAATCTCCAAGGAACCTCTCCCGGATCTGAAGGAGTTGCGCATGGAAGGCACCGAGGAATCGCTCCGGCGCGAACTCTCCGAGTGGCGCGGGTGCGGTACGGCGCGGGATTTCCCGTACGACGCGGTGATCGCCCGGCTGCGCCGGGTCGGGAAGCACTTCCTGTCCGGGGCGCTGCTCGGGCTTCTCGCCGAGTGCCGGGACGCCCTCGGCGGACGGACGGGGCAGGAGGCGCGGGACGTCTTCCTCGCCCGGTTCCTCGACGTCGTCCTGGACAAGTACGACGACCGCTACGACTACCCGAGCTACACCGCGCTGCCGCTGCTGCGGCCCACCGGACCCGAGGAGCCGGCCGGGCTGCGCGACCGTACGGTCCTGCTGCTGCTCGCCGACCTGGTCCGCTTCGAGCGCCTGGCCCTGGAGGGCACCGCGGCCCACCCGGACGGCATGCTCCCCGACGCCCAGCTGCTGGGCAAGCGGCTGCGGCTGGCGGTACGGGTGATGGAGCCGGCCGCGCTGCGCGTGCTGGACGGCGCCGTCGACCCCGTGTCCGTCGCGGCCACTCCGGGCCGCACCCCGGCCGGTGCGCTGGCCGACGCGGTCCTCGCCGACGCGGACACCGAGGAACGGCGGATGCTGCTGACCAGCGTGCAGCCGGTGTACGTGCTGCACGACGAGTACCTCTTCCTGCGGGTGCTCCAGTCGTTCGAGACGACGTTCCGCTTCATGTCGCGGACCCTGGACCGGGCCGTCGGTGTGCTGCGCGGCGAGTGCCCCGGCGACGCGGCGACGCTGATCGCCTCGGTCGCCGACGTACTGCGCGAGTCGCTGCCGCTGTTCTCGCTGCTGGCCACCATGCAGCAGGCGTCCTTCCAGGAGTTCCGGCAGTACACGGACGGTGCCAGCGCCATCCAGTCCGAGGGCTACAAGACCTTCGAGTCGTACTGCTCCACCCCGCTGCGAGCCAGGCTCGACTCGCCCGCGTTCACCTCGGTACCGAAGGTTCGCGAGGCGGTGCTGGCCGGCCGCGACACCGTGCAGGACACCTGGGAGGACGTCATCTCCAGCGGCTGGCTGACGGAGCCGGACGCCGCCGCCGTACGCGCCGCCGCGCAGCAGCTGGAGGCGGTGCACCAGCGCTGGAAGCAGACCCACTACCGACTGGCCGTACGGATGATCGGCGCCCGCAGCGGAACCGGCGCCACGGAAGGCGTGCCGTACCTGAAGTCGGTCGTGGCGAACCGGCTCTTCCCCGCGATGCAACCGACACCCGCCCTCGAACAGCAGCCCGCCGCGGGCTGAGACCGAGCCGACCGAAGGACACCGAAGCTCATGACCAAGCGAGCCACCACCGGACGTCCGGGGGCCGCCCGCCGCGCGCTGAACCCCGACGCGTCCGACCGCCAGCTGGTCTACGAGTTCGACCGGGGCAGCAACTACGAGGAGGACACCCGCCTGACCACGGCGCTGTCCGCGCTGGTGCCCGAGGACCTGCTCGTCCACCCCGACCAGCGGCTGTTCCAGAGCGTGCACCTGATCACGGAGTACGCCTGGGCTGCGATGCACCACGAGATGTGCCGGGCCGTCGAGCTGCTGGGCGCGGGCGACTTCCTGCTGGCCACGCAGGTGCTGGAGCGCGCGGCCGCCCTCGGCCGTATCCCGGTGCTCGCGCTGAACACGCTGGTGGAGCATCTGCCGCAGACCGCGCTGCTGGCGATGCGCGAGACGTTCCCGGAGAACACCACCGGCCTGGACTCCCCCGGTGCGCGCAATCTGCGCCGGGCCTCCCAGCCGCTGTGGCATGCCTTCACCGAGGCGCTGGAGCGCGTCGCCCGTACCCCCGAGGACCTCATCGCCGTGCAGGGCCGCACCGCGCCGCCCGCCGACGGCGACCGGGCGGCCGTCGAGCTGGCTCTCGTCCGGCAGGCGCTGATGCGGCTGGACGCCTCCGTCGGCGACTGGAAGCAGCTTCATCTGCGTCTGGTGTGGGGCCAGCTGGGCGGTCACCCGGAGGCCGAGCCGCTCACCGGGCCGCACCCCGCCGCCGACGGCGCGGAGGGCGGCGGCTGTCCCGTGCTGCCGACCAGCCTGCGCGGGGAGTCGACGCTCAGCCTGCGCAAGATGGCCCGCCGCACGCTCTTCCCGCAGCTGTGGGAGTCCGTGGACGCCACCTACCGGCGTCTCGTCCCCGCCGAACCCGCGTCCTGACCCACGACGAAGGAACCCGCCATGACATCGACGCTTACCCCCGACGGCACGCCCGTGGAGTTCACCGCGCTGGTGCGCACCGCCTGGGCGGAGGGCCTGGGCCACGAGGAGTTCCAGGACGACGAGAACTTCTTCGAGGTCGGCGGCCACTCGATGTGCGCCGTGCGGATCGTGCGCGCGCTCAAGGGGCGCCTCGGCGTCCCGCTGACGGTGCGGCAGTTCTTCGCCCGTCCGACCGTGGCCGAGCTGGCCGGGTACCTCGCGGAGAACGTCCCGGCGGCGGGACAGGACCCGGCGGACGCGAAGGCCGGGGCGTGATGGCCCGCACCGCGTCCGCCGCGCAGCTGGAGATCTGGCTCGCCGACCGGTGCGAGCCCGAGTCCGGCCGCTACAACATCCCGTTCTCGCTGGAGTTCCGCGGCCGTCTCGACGAGCACGCGCTGCGTGCCGCGCTCGCCGACGTGCTGGTGCGCCACCCGGCGCTGGCCGGACGGTTCGAGACGGCGGGCGGCGAACTGCACCAGGTGCCCGAGCCGTACGCCGTCGTCCCGCTGCACGTCGCCGAGCGCCCCGGCCGCTACGACCGGGGCGCCGCGCTCGCCGACGCCTCGCAGGCCGCCGGGCGCCCGCTGGACCCGGGCACCGCGCCGCTGCTGCGCGCCGAGGGGGTGCGTCACGAGGACGGGGCGCTGGTCACACTGACGGTGCATCACATCGTCGCGGACGGGCGTTCCGTGGAGGTGATCGCCGAGGATCTGATCGCCGCCTACCGGGCCCGCGCGATGGGCGGCGACCCCGGCTTCGCGCCGGTGGTGACGCCCGAGCCGCGCCCGGCGCCGCAGGCTCCCGACCCGTACTGGTCGGGGCTGCTGGCGGGTGATCCCGCGCTGCTCGGCCCGCTGCCGGACCTGGTGCGGCCCGAGGACGGGCTGCGGGGCGCGGCCGGGTTCACCGAGCGCCCGCTGTCCGCGGGCCGGCTGGCCGCGCTGCGTACGCTCGCCGCCCGCGAGGGCGTCAGCCCCGCCATGGTGCTGCTCGCCGTGTGGAGCCTGCTGCTGCACGCCTGGTCCGGTGAGGAGGACGGGGTGCTCGGCATGCCGTTCGCCGGACGCGACGAGCCCGGCACCGAGGACGCGGTGGGTCTGTTCACGCGTGTCCTGCCGGTGCGTACGGCGCACGAGGCGGACCGGCCGTTCGGTGACTGGGCCGCCGCGCTCGGCGAGCAGGTGCTGGAGTCGATGGAGGCGCACGCCGAGGCGGGCGACCCGCCGCCCGGCTCCACGCCCGTGTACTCGGCCGTGTTCCTGCACCAGCCGCGTCCGGCCGCGTCCTGGAGGATGCCGGACGCCCGGGTGCGGCTGCTGCACCCGCAGACCGCGGTGGCCAAGTACGACCTGGCGTTCGCCGCCGTCGAGGCCCCCGACCACCTCGTACTGCGCATCGACTACGACCGGGCGCTGTACGCGCCGGCCACGGCCGAGCTGATGGTGCGCCAGATCGACCAGGCGCTGCTCGCCGCCGCCGGGCCGGACGCCACCTGCCAGGACGTCCTCACCGCTCTCACCTCCCCCGTCTCTCCTGTTTCCCCCGTCTCCCCTGCCGCCCCCGTCTCCCCTGCCGCCCCCGCGGCTCCCGCCGTCGCGCCGGCCGCCGTCACGGTGCCGGAGCTGGTGCTGGAGCAGGCGCGGCGGGCGCCCGACGCGGTGGCGCTCGTGCACAACGGTGTGCGCGTGACGTACGGGGAGCTGGTGCGCGAGGCCGCCCGCAGGGCGCACTGGCTGCGGGTGCGGGGCGTGCGCACCGACGACATCGTGGCGCTGCTGCTGCGGCCCGGCGTGGAGACGGTGACCACCATGCTCGCCGTCGGCCTGGCCGGGGCCGCGTATCTGCCGCTCGACCCCGCCTACCCCGACGCCCAGCTGCAGATGGTCGCCGGTGACGCCCGGCCGCGGCTGATGATCGCCGAGCCCGACGAGTGCCACCGGGTCACCGGACTGCCCGTGCACACGCCCGAGGAGGTCAAGCGGCTGGCCGCCCCGATGCCGGTGACGCCGCCGCAGACCTCCGCGGGCCCCGACACCGCGTTCAACGTGCTGTACACCTCCGGCTCCACCGGCCGCCCCAAGGGCGTGGTGCTGCACCACGGCGGTGTCCTGCGGCTGATGCACCGCCCCGAGTTCGTCCCGCTGGGTCCCGACGACACCGTCTCCCATCTGTCCCCGCTGAACTTCGACGGTGCCACCTACGAGATCTGGGGCGCCCTCACGCACGGCGCGCGGCTCGCCGTCCTGGACAAGGAACTGGTGCTGAGCCCGCGCGAACTGCGCACCGCCGTACGGGAGCTGGAGGTGACCACGCTGCTGGTCACCACCCCGCTGCTGAACCGGCTGATCGAGGACGCGCCCGACCTGCTCCAGTCGCTGCGCCGGGTGTACTTCGGCGGCGAGATCGTCTCCGTGCCGCACATCCGCAAGGCGCTGCGCTGGGCGCGGCCCGGGACCCTGCTGCACAGCTACGGCCCGACGGAGAACTCCTTCACCTCCTCCTGGCATCCCATCGAGGAGGTCCCCGAGGGTGCCCGGACGGTGCCGATCGGGTCCGCGGTGCCGGACACCCGGCTGCATGTGGTGCTGGAGGGCACGCTGACGCCCGCCCCGCCGTACGTGCCGGGCGAGCTGGTGCTGGGCGGGGCGGGTGTGGCCCGCGGCTATCTCGGCGACCCGCGCCGCACCGCCGAGCGGTTCGTGCCGGACCCGTTCGGCGGTGAGCCGGGGGCCCGGCTGTACCGCACCGGGGACCGGGTGCGGTGGGCGGCCGACGGGCGGCTGGAGTTCATCGGCCGCGCCGACAACCAGGTCAAGATCCGCAGCCAGCGCGTGGAGCTCGGCGAGGTGGAGTCGGCGCTGCGCGCCCACCCCGAGGTGCGCGGCGCGTTCGTCACCGCCCGGGTCAACGGCCGCGGCGAGAAGGAGATCGTCGGGTACGCGGTGCTGGACCGCCCGGCCGCCCTGGACTCCGTACGCGCCCATCTGCGCACCGCGCTGCCGCAGTTCGCGGTGCCGGCGCATCTGCTGGCGGTGGCCGAGCTGCCGCTGACCGCGAACGGCAAGATCGACCGCAAGCGGCTGCCCGCGCCGCCCGACGTGGCGGCGGCCCCGGTCGCGCCCGCCGCCGTGGCGGCTCCCGTGCCGGGGGCCGGGGTGACCGGTGCGGTGCTGACGGCCTGGCGCGAGGTGCTGCCCGGCGGCGCATTCGGCGAGGACACCAACTTCTTCGACGCCGGCGGCCATTCGCTGCTGCTGGTCAAGCTCCAGGACGCGCTGCGGGCCGCCACCGGCGACGCGCCGTCCGTCGCCGAACTGATGCGGCACACCACCGTGCGCGCCCAGGCCCGGCTGCTCGGCGGCGGCGCGTCCGCGCCGGCCGAGCGGCCCGCCGCCGCGCCCGCGCCGCGCCGGACCGGCGGCCCCGCGGGCCGGGGCGCGGACGACGACGCGATCGCCGTGATCGGGATGGGCGCGCGGTTCGCCGGGGCGGGCAGCCTGGAGGAGTTCTGGGACAACCTGGAGGCCGGGCGGGACTGCTTCACCGAGGGCCCCGGGCCGGTCGTCACCGAGCACGCCGACGGCACCCGCCGGGTGGCCCGCTGGGGCATGCTCGCCGACGGCACCGGCTTCGACGCCGGACTGCTGGGCTTCTCCGCCGAGGACGTGGCCGGGGGCGACCCGCAGCAGGGCGTGCTGCACGAGGTGCTGTGGGCGGCCGTCGAGGACGCCTCGCTGCGCATCGGCGACATCGCGCGGCGCACGAGTCTGTACGCCGGGTGCCCGCGGTTCGTGCGCACCGACGGCGAGGCCCGCGTCGACGACGTCGTCAACGCCGACCCGACCTTCGCCGCCTCCCGCTTCGCCTATCTGCACGACCTGTGGGGCGAGGCGCTGATGCTGGACACCGCCTGCTCCACCGGCCTGTACGCGGTGCACCTGGCGTGCCGGGCGCTGCTGCGCGGCGAGAGCGACTACGCGCTGGCCGGGGCGGTGTCGCTGGACGGCGCGTCCGACGGCTCGTACACCTTCCGGCCGGGGCTGCTGTACGCCGAGGACGGGGTGTGCCGGCCCTTCGACCGGCGGGCCACCGGCACGGTCGGCGGGTTCGGCGCGGGCGCGCTGCTGCTGCGCAGGCTGTCCGACGCCGAGCGCGACGGCGACCCGGTGCACGCGGTGATCCGGGGCAGCGCCGTCAACAACGACGGCCGGGCGCGCGTCGGGTACTCGGCGCCGGGCGTCGAGGGGCAGGCGCGGGTGATCCGCCGGGCCCTGGAGTCGGCCGGGGTGAGCGGCGCGGACGTCGGCTACGTGGAGGCGCACGGCACCGGCACCCGGCTCGGGGACGCCATCGAGGCGACCGCGCTGGGCGAGGCGCTCGGCACGGACGGGCCCGCGGTGGCGGTCGGCTCCGTGAAGGCGTCGGTGGGCCACTGCAACACGGCGGCCGGTGTCGCGGGGCTGATCAAGACGGTGCTCGCGGTGGGTCACGGGGTGCTGCCGGCCACCCCGAACGTCGGCGAGCCGATCGACGAACTGGCCCGGCCGGGCGGCCGTTTCGGTCTGCTCACCGAGAGCCGCGCCTGGGACTCCCCCGCCGGCCGGCCGCGTACCGCGGGCGTCAGCTCCTTCGGCGTCGGCGGCACGAACGCGCACGTGATCGTGCAGGAACACGTACCGGAAAGGGTGTGAGCTCCGCCATGACGACGACGGTGATCCCGGCTGCGGACGGGGCGGTGGAGTCCGCCGCGCGGGCCGACGGGGCCGCCTTCCCGGTGCTGCCCGGGGCGGCTCGGGTGCTGGGTGTGTCCGCGCGGGACGAGGAGACGGCGGCGCGGGCCTGTGTGCGGCTCGCCGAGCGGCTCGAACGGGATGCCTCGCTCGCCGTGGACGATGTGGCGGTGACGCTGGCGCACGGCCGGGAGCGGTTCGCCGTACGGCATGCCGTCACCGGCACCGGGCGGGCCGAGCTGGCCGCCGCGCTGCGGAGGTCGGCCGCGCTCGCGCGGCCCCGCCGCGGCTCGGGGCCGCTGGTGCTGGACCTCGGCGACGGCCGTGCCCCGGCCGGGGCGTGGCGGCTGCCCCAGGTGGCCGCCGCGCTCGAGGAGGCCGCCGCGCTCGGCCTGCCGCCGGGCGCCGGCGCGGACGCCGCCCGCTCGGCCGCCGCGCTGTACGGCGTCGGCGCGTGGCTGGCCGAACGGGGGCTGCGTCCGGACCTCGTACGCGGCGACGGCCCGGCCGCCGGGGCCGCCGCGGCGGCCCTGGACGGCTCCCTGGCCCTGCCGGACGCGCTGCGCGCGGCGGCGTCCGGGGGGTTCGCCGGGTCCGCGGGCGGCGGTGCCACCGCGCGGACCGTGCGTCCCGGGGTGGTGGTCCGGATCGGCGTGCCGTCCGGGACGGCGGCCTCGACTGCGGCCATCTCAACGGCGGCCGTCCCGCCGGCCGCCCTGTCGGCGGCCGACGGATCCGCGGACGGGGGCACCAGCGCCCTTCTCGCGGCGGCGGCCGGTCCCGTCGGCGGCGGCTTCGCGCCCGCCGTCGCCAGTGTGGCGTCCGTGCTCGGCCGGACCGAGCCGGAGGACACCGCCGCCGGGGAGTCCGCCGAGCTGTGGCTCGACCCGGCGCGGCCCGGCTCCTACGCCGAGCTGTTCGCGCGGCTGTGGGAGCTCGGCGCGGACGTGGACTGCTCGCTGGGCGCTCAGGGGCGGCGGGTACGGCTGCCCGGGTACCCCTTCCGCCGGGGCGGGCCCGCCGCCGCGCCGCCCGAGGGGCTGCGCGCGCTCACGCCGCACGAGCAGCGGTGGCTCTTCCACGACCTCGTGCGCAGCGGCAGCGCCGCCGAGCACGTGCTGTGCGCCACGGCCGTGCTGCCCGGCCCCGCCCCCTCCCGGGCGGACGCCGAGACCGCGCTGGCGGCACTGCTGGAGCGGCATCCGGCGCTGCGCACCGTCTTCACCCGGCACACGGGCCGGTGGTTCGCGCGTACCTCGCGGGAGCCCGTGCCGGTGACCGTGCTCGCCGCCGGCGAACCGGCCGGCCGGGTGCGGGCCGCGGCCGTGGAGGAGTCCTTCGCCGCAGCCGACACGCCGCTGGTGCGCTGTGCCCTCGCGCCCGCGGACGGCCCGGACGGCTCCTGGGCCGTCGCCCTCGCCGTGTACGCCCCTGTCGCGGGGGACGCCTCCGCCGACGCCCTTCTCGCCGAGTGGGCCGGCCTCGCCGGACCCACCGTCTGACCATCCGACCGACCCGGAAAGGACCGCCATGACCGCCGTCCACGACCGCACCACAGACCTCGCGACGCCCGCCGACTGGGCGGGTGCCGCGCCCGCCCCGATCGGCGTGGACCATGCCTTCAACGGCTATGTCGCCGGCACCGTGATCAATGCCCTGGACCGCCTCGGCGTCTGGGAGCGGCTGGCCGCCGCGCCGCTGCTCGATCTGCGCGCGCTCGCCGTCGACCTCGGCCCCGCCGTGCGGGAGCGGGTGCTGCGCGAGCTGGTGCGGGCCGCCGCCACCTGCGGCTGGGTCCGTCTCCAGGAGGACGGCGACACCGCGCTGCTGACCTCGGCCGGCCAGGAGATCATCCGGATGCGCGGCTACTTCACCTGGGGCGTCGGCGGCTACAACGAGGTGTTCGCGCAGGCGCACCGCATCGTCACCGGCGAGGGCGCGTTCGGCACGGACGTGCTGCGCGACGAGGCGATGGTGGCACTCGGCTCCGGGCAGAACGACCGCTCCTTCATGTCCGGCACCCTCGACGAGGTCCTCGCCGACGTCGACTTCTCCGTGCTCGCCGACCTCGGCAGCGGTATCTCCGCCCGGGTCTCGCGGGTCGTCGGCGAACGCCCCGGCACGCGCGGGCTGGGCCTGGACATCAGCGCCCCGGCCACCGAGCTGGGGGTGCGGACCATCGCCGAGGCGGGTCTGACGGGCCGGGTCGAGGCGATCCGCACCGACGTGCTGGACGTGTGCCACCGCGACGCGCACCGCGACAAGCTCGCCCAGGTCGACACGGTGATGAGCTTCTTCCTGCTGCACGACCTGCTCGCCGACCCGGTCACCCGCCCGCACACCTTCACCCGGCTGCGGGAGGCGTTCCCCGCCGCGCGCACCTTCGTCCTCGCCGACACCATGCTGCGTCCCGACGCCGAGAACTCGGCCTCGCTGCCGGTGTTCTCCCTCGGCTACGAGCTGGCGCACGCCCTGATGGGCGTACCGCTGCACACCAAGGAGACGTACGAGGAGCTGTTCGCGGCGGCCGGTCTGGTGCCGCGCCGCATCGTGCCGTTCGGCACGCCGCACTCGTGGCTGTACGTACTGGAGGCGCGCTGATGCCCAAGCCGCTGGCGGTGCTGCGCGAGCTGTCGCCGCGCACCCGGATCGTCCTCGGCGTGAACGCCGTCAACTCCTTCGGCGGCGGTCTGGTGCTGCCGTTCCTGTGGATCTATCTCAGCGAGGTGCGCGGGCTGCCCGCGTGGGTGCCGTCGCTGACGCTGGCCGTGCAGGCGGGCACCGCCGTCGCGGGCGGTCTGCTGTGGGGTGCGCTGCTGGACCGGTTCGCGCCGCGCACCACGGTGCCGCTGGTGATGACCGTGGCAGGCGCGGGCACCGCCCTGTACGCGCAGGCCACGGGCGCCGGCACGGCGATGGCCGCGGCGCTGGTGTACGGCTTCGGCATCAGCGGCGTCGGCACCGCGCTGCGTTTTCTGTACGCGGGCGCGGACTCGGCGCGTGAGCGGGGGCTCGCCTACTCGGCGGACTACGCGGTGTTCAACGCCATGACCGGCCTCGGTGTGCTGGCGGGCGGTGTGGTGGCGTCGCTGGACGCGGGGTCGAGGGCGGCCCGGTTCGTCGCGCTGTACCTGGCGGACGGCGCGACGTTCCTGCTGGCGGGCGCGGCGCTGTTCTGGCTGCTGCCGCGCGCGCTGAAGGCGGGCGACAGCGACGGGGAGAAGAAGGCCGACGGTGCTCCCGTCGGCTACCACGAGGTGCTGACGCAGCGTCACATCGGGGCACTGCTGGCCGCGCTGGCGGTGTGCTCGCTGGTCTCCTACGGGCAGTTCCGCTCCGGTCTGCCGGGCTATCTCACCCAGGACGGGGCGCTGGGCGCGCAGGGCATCTCGGGTGCCTTCGCACTGAACATCGTGGTCGCGGTGGGTGCGCAGGTGCTGCTCGCGGAGCGGATCCAGAGCGTGCGCCGCAGCACGGTCGTCGCGGCGTCCGGCGCGGTGTGGGTGCTGTCGTGGACGCTGGTGCTGATCGCGGGCACGCAGTCCGGTTCCGCCGCGCTCGGGTGGGCGCTGGCCGGGGTGGCGGGACTGAGTGTGGGTGAGGCCCTGGTCTTCCCGGTGGTGACGTCGCTGCTGAACGACCTCGCGGCGGAGCGGGTGCGCGGGCGGGTCAACGCGCTGCTGTCGGTGGCGGTGTCCACCGGTTCGGTGGCCGGGCCCGCGCTGGCCGGTGCGACACTGCCGCTGGCCGACGGGCTCGGGCTGATGGCCGTGCTGCTGTCCGGCTGCCTCGCCGTCGTCGCCGTCGCACTGCGGCTGCGGGCCTCGCTCGGCGTACGGGCCGACCTGCCCGAGGACGCGCCGCAGCGCGCCGAGGACCGGCAGACGGCGTCCGCCGCGGAACCCGCGGGGGCGCCGGCATGAGGAACTGGCCGCTCACCGGCATCCGGGTGCGCACCCCCCGCGTCGAGCTGCGCTGGCCCGGTCCGGAGGATCTGGACGCGCTCGCGGACCGGGCCGTGGAGGGTGTGCACCGGCCCGGTTTCATGCCGTTCTTCTCGCAGTGGACGGACGGCAGCCCCGAGCAGGTCGCGCGGCGGCTGCTGCAGCGGCACTGGAACGCGATGGCGTCCTGGAGCGAGCAGGACTGGACGCTGTATCTGGTCGTCGTCCACGACGGCGAGGTGATCGGCTCGCAGAGCCTCGGCGGACGCGACTTCGGCGTCACCGGCGAGGTGCTGCTGACGTCCTGGCTGGCGCTGGACCGGCAGGGCGAGGGGCTGGGCGGGCACGCGCGGGCCGCCGCGCTGGAGCTGGCGTTCACCGGGCTGGGCGCCGAACACGCGCTGTCCGTGGTGCGGCGCGGCAACGACGCCTCGCGGGGCGTGTGCCGCAAGTTCGGCTTCGAGCCCGACGGCACCCAGGTCAACGCGGTGCGCGGAGAGCGTGCCGTCAGCGACCGGTTCCGGCTCTCCCGGGAGCGCTGGGAGGCCCACCGGGCCGTGACGGCCGAGGTGAGCGGTGTGTCCGCCGCGGCGCTGGAGCTGTTCGGCGTCGCCGGGCACGGACCCGCGCGGGTGCCCGCGGCCGTGTCCCCGCCGTCGGCGGGGACCGCCGTGCCGCGCCCGGCGCTGGCGAGCGTCCTGTCGGGCGTCCGCAGCGCCGAGGAGTCCGACGTACCGGCCGTGTGACGGCCGACCGTCCCCCAGGGGCCCCGGTCGTCCGCGGGCCCCTCCCCGTTCCTCCCTGTTCCCCCCTGTTCCTCCCCTCACCGAAGGAGCCGCCGTCATGTCCGACCGTCCCGTCATCGTCGTCGTCTACGACCGGGGTTCGGCGTCGCTGCTCGACATCGTCGACGGCCTGACCCCGATCGGCACGCCCGTGCTGGCGCTGTGGCCGTCCGAGCACGGCGCGGACGTACAGCCGCTGGCGCAGGAGATGCTGACGGTGGAGGTGCTCGACCCGGAGGACCTCGACGGCTCCGCCGAGCGGCTGCGCGCCCACGCGCCGGCCGCGATCCTGACGTACAGCGAGACGAAACTGGCCGTCACCGCGCAGCTCGCCCGGCGTCTGGGCCTGGCGTACCACACGCCCGCCACGGTGGAGCTGCTGCGCGACAAGTACGCGCAGCGGCAGCGGCTGCGGGAGCGCGGCGTGGACTCGGTGCGCTCCCACCGGCTGCGCGAGGCAGGTGACTGGCCGGCCGCGCTGGCCGCGGTCGGGCTGCCCGCGGTGCTCAAGCCCGCCTCCGGGCAGGGCAGCCGCAGCACCCACGCGGTGACGGACGCGGACGCCGGGGCCCGTCTCGCCGCCGAGCTGCTGACCGGGCCGGACCGGGAGAGCACGCTGGTGCTGGAGGAGTATCTGCACGGACGGGACTGCGCCCCGTACGGCGACTACGTGTCCGTGGAGTCCGCGGTGTCCGGGCAGCGGATCTCGCACTGGGCGGTCACCGGGAAGTTCCCGCTGGCGCCGCCGTTCCGCGAGACGGGCAACATCCGCCCGGCGGTGCTGCCCGACGACGAGCGGGCGGCACTGCTGGAACTGGTGACGGGGGCGCTGCGGGCCCTGGACATCACCACCGGGGTCACCCACACCGAGGTGAAGCTGACCCCGGACGGCCCGCGGATCATCGAGGTCAACGGCCGTCTCGGCGGCTGGCAGGTGCAGCTCGCCCGGCTGGCGGGCGACCTGGACCCGGTCGCCCTGGCCGCACGGCTCGCGCTCGGCGAGGACGTCGCACACGTACGGGCCGACGACGAGCGGGTGGTGTTCACGCGGGCGGTGGCCGCGCCCGTGGAGGGAGGCACGTACCTCTCGGTGCAGGGGCTGCGCACGGCGCTCGCCCTGGACGGCGTCGAGCACGTCGTCACCCGTTACGCTCCCGGCGAGACGGTCCCGGCCGGTGTGCACTCCGCCGAGATCGCCTGGGTGGAGGGCGCGGTCGCCGACCACGCCACGGCCCTGCGGGTGTCCGCGCAGGCCCTGCGCGAGCTGGCCTTCACCGTCGAGGCCCCGGACGGCACCCCGTACACGGTCCGCGAGTCCGTCCCGGAGCCGGAGCCGTCCGCGGTGCCGTGAACCGGCTCCGCCGCCGTGCGAGGCCAGAGTTCTCGCGGCGCGCGACAGGGCGGCGGGTTCGTTCCATTCGTGGGCGGGGACGGCCGACACCGGTGTCATTTCTCGTCCCGCCGGTCACCGCGGCGTTTGTCGGGCCACCGTGTACGCCGTTGGGCCGGTGAGCCCTGTCCCCGTGCCGTCGAGCATGTCCAGGACCTCGAAGCCGGCGCCCTCCGCGTAGCGTTCCAGTTCGCGGGGGAACAGGACGCGTCTGCGGATCTCGTCTCGGGCCTCGTGGCCCGAGGGGAGCATCCAGTGCCGGTGCATGGTGTTGATCTGGGTCCGCAGGTCCCAGGTGTGGCGGATGGTGACGGTCGCGGATCCCGCCGGGGTGTCGACCGTGACGGTGGTCGGCTCGGTCCGGATGATCGGGGCGACGGGGGAACACAGCACGAGCAGCGCTCCTGGCCGGGCGTGGGCGGCGAAGGTGGCGAAGACCTGGCTGATCGCCTCGTTGTCGTGCACGTAGGCAAGGCTGTTGCCCATGCAGGTCACCACGTCCATGCGCCTGCCGAGTCGCGCGGTGCGCATGTCCCCGGTGCGGACGTCCGCCCGGGACGGACCTGGTGGGCGTAGTCGACCATGCCGGGCTGGAGGTCCACGCCGATGCACTCGAAGCGCCTGGCCAGGATCTCCAGGTCCCGGCCGGTACCACATCCGAAGTCGACCAGGGTCCGGGCGTCCGGCCGGTGCAGCTCGATCAGGGTCTGGCACATTCCGGCGCTCGTGCTGTCGGACTGGATCACGTCGTAGAGTGCCGGATCGCGGTACAGGAGGTTGGTGGCTTCCACGTGCTCGGCTTCCGTGTCGGGGCTGGTCACATGAGGCTTCGCAGCCCAATCTCCAGGGCGAGCACATCGCACAGCAGATCGGGAACGACCAGCGCGGAGTCGGCGTTCCTCCGTGCCTGGGCGAGAGCCTTGCCGTCAACGTAGCCGAGGTCCACCAGGATGGACTCCTTCAGCATGTCGTCCAGAACGGGCAGACCGTAGGACCGCAGTCCCTTCTCCAGGACGGCCAGGAAGTTCTCCGGTTCGGCCGGCGCGGCCACCCACTCGGGCAGCCCGGCCCGCCGGATCCGCTTACGGAACAGCGCCTTGCCGCGCTTGTGCCCGTGCGGTAGCTGCTCCATGAACCGCACGATCCGCGCTCAGCGAGAAGTGAGCTTATCGGGAACCAGGAACTGAGATCCCGCGCCGTCAACTACCAGTCCGGAACGAACTGGTAGACCAGTAGCACTTCTGGTAGATGGCGGGACCGTTCGAGCCGTTCGATTCTTTGTCAGGAACGATCCTAAGCACGGTCCCACACTCGGCTCATGGACGTCATCGACCTGAACGAGCGTCGGCGCGCGGCCCAGGAGGCCGATCTGCCGGAGACCGCGACCTGCCCCTGCGGCGAAGCCTGGTTCGAACTCCGCGGCGGACCGATAGGAAGCGGCGTCGTCTGCATGACCCCGGACGGATCCGTGACCGGGTACGTCGGCTACCCGCACTGCATCGGCTACGGCAAGCCGTACCCGAGGCCGCCCGGCGCTTAGGTCCTGGTTATGCGTATCCCTCAGGGCGGCCCTGTCGCGGCGGCTCCCATTCGGCTACCTGCGCAGCCATCGTGGTCCCCCGCAGCGCTCGGCCTCAGTCCCGAGGCGCGTTTTTCGGTCGACTCGGCCGGTGGGGTCGGATGGACCCCTAGCAGCTTCTAGCGGTTCCTAGCGGTTCCTGACGTGACATTGGCGTGGCACTGTGGCCGGATCTCGTGGTGCAGCTCCTGACCAGGGCGTTTTCGCAGGGTGGCCCAAGTACATGGGGCTTCAGCGCGGCTATCGCCGAGGTGTCGTAGCGTTTCCGCATCCCCGGATCTGCTGACGCTCTACCGAAGGGCAGGAAACGTGACGACCTTCACGCCCACCCCGACAAGTGGGGCGATCCGTTGGCCTGAGTCGGCCTGAGTTGGCCCTGGTTGACCCTGGTTGATTTCCACCCGCTCAGTTCGGTGACGCAGCGTCATAGTGCGAGTGCGGCCTGCGAAGTTGGTCTCTGAGGGCCCATCAGTGCTCACGGGACTGCGTAAACTCTTGGAAGCGAAAGGAGCCCTGCCCCGACTGGTTCCTAGGCCAGTACGTCGGGACGGGCTCCCTACGTGATGTCACTCCAGATCAATCTGCATAGATAGGAAGTGGAAACTACATCATGAGTGAGAGTAACAAGGTCTCCCTAGATAGGGATACCCGACTGCTCCGTACCCGTTCCTACCTGCGGGAACATGCGGCACGACAGGGACGAATCGTCTACCGGCAGATGCTGCGAGGCGCCGCGTACGGCGTTGGTAGCGGCGCGGTAAGCCTGATCATCATCTGGTTCCAGACTCGGCGCTAACCCGCGAAGAAGTCCACGATGGCCCCTGCTTCGGCGGGGGCCATCCTCGTTCCCGGGCTCGGTCAGCGGCGTGCGCGACCTTCTGCCGCCACTCCTCCAGCGCCTGGCGGCACAGGACGCACAGTGGGCTCGCTCCGTCACGGCCGTACCGGTGGGTGGGGTGCTGGCAGCGCGCACGGGCCGACCTCGCTGGGTGCGCACTCGGGGGCCGGCGGGACGGGGTACGACAGGGTGGCGCTCATGCCCGCATCGTACGGGTGTTCCCCGCCTGACCGTTCACGCCCGGCCGACGCCGCGCCGGGTCGTGGGGGTGTGGGCGAGGCGGCAGGTGGTGCCGCGGCAGCCGGCACGGTAGGCCCGTCCGCAGCGGACACCGCCGGGGTCGATGCACAGCGTCTCGGCGGCCTCGTCGAGGGCGGTGCGGAACTCCTCGTCTCGTCGGGCGTATCCGTAGACCTGGCTGACGGTGACGCCGACCTTCTCGGCGGCCTCCTGGACACTGTCGACCTTCCCGGCCGCCACCAGCTTGAGGACCTTCCGGCGCTGCTGCTTGGGGAATACCTTGTCTGCGGCTTCCCGGCGGGCGGTTCAGCTGTGGTGGTTGTGCCAGGCGAGGCAGTCGTCGCAACGGCATCCGAGGCGCCACAGCGTGCTGGGGGCGTACTTGGTGTGGTCGAGCGGGGGCGGGTCGGTGTCGGCGGCCGCGATGAGGGCGGCGCCGGTCCACACCCGGCGGCTGTGGGCAGGGGCGGGCCGGGGCTCGAACGTGCTGCAGGGGAACCATCCGCTGGCCGTGAGGGTCTGGGTACTGGTGACGGCGAGGTCCAGGAGGACGGCGACGTCGGGGATGCGGTACCGGGCGTCGGGGTCGATGCGGTCGACGACGTGGGCGAGCGGGTGCTCCATGGGTGTCCTCTTCGGGGTGTCGGTCCCTACAGTCCCTGTGCGGCAGTTCGCGGGTCGCGCTGCGCGGTCGGGCGACACCTCCGCTTGCGCGGGGAACGGCGTCTGGGCGCCGCGTGATGGAACACCCCCGCTTCCGCGGGGAAGAGTAGGTGTGCAGCCTAGTCCTCGCTGGCATGCCGCTAGGAACACGAGGGCGCTGGGTAGGGTCGTGACACACCTACCTGGGAGGGCAGTTGCATGGCCAGTGACGTCGTGATCGCGCAGACGACCATCGACGACGAGGAGAGGGCGAAGGCTCTCGCTCGTGGTGCCGTGGAGAACCGGCTGGCCGCCTGCGCCCACATCGACCAGCCGTTCACCGCGGTGTACCGGTGGAAGGGTGCCATCGAGACGGCCCAGGAGTGGCGGGTCTCGTACAAGACGACCGTGGAGCGACTGCCCGAGTTGGCTGCCTGGGTGTCCGAGAATCACGGCTACGAGGTCCCAGAGTGGATCACCCTTCCGGTGACGGGGGGCTCGGGTGCCTACCTGGCGTGGGTTGCTGAGGAGACGACGCCGGAGGCCGCGGGGTAAGCGTCACGCGGCGAAGCGTTGCAGGTGCCGAGCGAGTTCGCGCTCACGGTCCGGGAGCTGGGTGGCGACAGCCTGGGCGCGAGTCTTGCCCATGGTGGTGAGGCGGGACTCGGTGGCGTCGGCGAACTGGCGGGAGACGTAGACGCCTTGGTCGAGGTCCCCTCCGCGCAGCAGGGCGGACGCCAGGTCACCGAGTACGACGACCCCTGCTTCCGGTAGTTCTCGGCCCAGCCGGTCAACGGCGTGGCTGGCGGTCTCGGCGAGTTCCGGCCTCCCGAGGAGTCCGTACACCGAAAGTGCCAGGGCGTCCAGGCGGTAGGGGGTCATGAAACGTACCCACGCCTGCTCGCCGGTGTGGTCGGCGAAGTCGTACGCGGTGCGGGCGCGGTCGAGGGCGCGGAGGGCGTACGACTCGTCGCCGGTGCTCGCTGCTTCCTCCGCGAGTCGGCCGTGCACCCAGGCGGCAGCGGTGGCGTTGCCTGGGCCGCGGACCTCGTGGGCGGCTTCGATCAGCGTCTTGGCGGCCTTCTCGGGGTCGGGTGTTCCGTAGCTGGCGTATGCCCGTGCCAGGGCCCGCAGCGGGGGGTGTCCGGCGGCCTTCGCGCAGTCCGTGGTGATCTCGTAGTACGAGCGTGCGCGTGCATGGTCGCCCAGGTCCCATGCGACCCAGCCCGCCAGGGCGGCCGTCTCGCCTGCTGCGATCGTCAGTGCCCGTTCGTGCTCGCCGGCTCGCGGGAGCGCTGCCGTGATCGCGTCGAGGTGGGCCTCGACCTCGCCTTGTAGTTGAAGCGCGGTCAGGTGGCCTTCGCGGACGTGCAGGTCTCCGGCACGGTCGACGAGGGCGGCGGCGGCTTCGGCGTCGATCTTGCCGCCCCTGCTCAGGGCGTGTGCGAGGCGTTCCCACGGTTCGACTGCGGCGCCTGCGCCGACAACGGCGCTCCCTAACAGCGTGCGGCGTTTCACGTCGTCCTGCTCCTCCTCTTGTCGGCGGGCGTTCCGCCGCCGTGCGCGGGCGGCTGCGGCCTCCCGCTGTAGGTATTCAGGGGGCAGGCCGCATGACACCGCGATGTGCGCGACGGTGTGGTTGGTCGGGATGTTCTGGCCGTGTTCGTAGCGGTTGATCTCGCGCCGGGTGATCGTTGGCCGGCCCGAGACAGCGTTGATCGCGTCGGCCTGCTCGTCCTGCGTTCGTCCGGCCTTCTGGCGCAGTCGACACAGCAGCTCGGCGAACTCGTCCGTTGCCATGAGTGTGACCTCGTCCTCGTGTGGTTTCCAATCATGGCGGCAACTTCCCCCGCCAGTTTCCCCCTTGACGGTTTTTTCCCCCTCTGAGTTCCCCTGGCAGAAGGCCCGGCCGCGCGAAAAAGTGAGCGCCTGAACACGATCCGTGAAGTCTTCGTTCCGAGCGCCGCCGACCAGGGAGCCCCCGTGACCTCGCCCTCACCACAACAGTGCACCGCTCCGCAGGACGCCTCGGCGCCCGAGGCGGGCGCCGAGCCCCACCCGGTCAAAGCGACGGTCACCCTGCTGCCGATGGTGGCGGAACCCGAAACCCCCCGGTTCCGCTGGACGTCCAAGCTGCTCGCGAACGAGGCAGCCGGCCCCAGCGCCAGACTGCGAGTGCGCCCCCGGCTCACGGCGGCGTGCTGGCCTGGCGACGTCGACGCCGCTGGTCAGGTCAGCGACAAGCTGGTCGACAATGCTGCGCGCCACGGCAAGCCCTTCGCTGACGGCTGCATCGGCATCCGCCTGACGGTGCTCCCCGACAGCGAGGAACTCCACATCGAGGTCGATGACGCCAACCCCGAGTTCCCCGACTTCGACACCGCCATCGCCGCAGCCCAGCAGCGCGGCCTGTGGTGGGTACAGGTCTACGGCGCCGATCTGTCGTGGGAGCCGAAGCTGGACGACGACGGGAACGTAACGGGCAAGACCGTCACCGCGGTCCTGCGCCCGGCCGGCGAGGGAGACCCGGAGTGAGCCTCACCGAGCAGTTACCCCGTCGCGCGCTCGTCCCGGGCAGGGACCTGCCGCCCCCGGCCCCGGTCGGCTTCACCGCCACCACCGGGTTCGTCGAACCCCGGCAGGTGGCCTCCGACATGGGCGACCTGGCCGCCCGCGTGCGCAGTCTCATGGCGCTCCAGCAGCAGCACGTGCTCCAGCTCCCGCTCGGCGGGAACTTCTTCGACATCGTCGTCACGGCCGGCGGCCCGCAGGCGTACGCCGCCGTCAGGGTGATGGACGGCATCCAACAGACCGGCGACGACCAGGCGGACGCGTGCGGGCCGGTCATCGAGGACCCCCACCGCTCCTGGCTCATCTGGCTCGTGCCGCCCGGCACCAGCGAGCAGTGGGCGCCACACCGCCACGCCCTGTGCCTGGGCCGCCCACACCACGTCGCGCTGCCGCCGATGACGGCGACGGAACCGCCCGGCCCGTACTGGCTGCGCCCCTGCCGCGGTGACCGGCTCGTCCCGCCCACCGCACTGCGCCAGCTCCTGGACCAGTTCCAGCCCGGCCCCGCACCCCACGAAGCGCTGCTCGGATCCGTGCTCAGCACGATCGCCTGAACTCCGCGTGCGGCGCTGCGCTTACAACTCCCCGGCATGGCGCTGTGCGCGGTCAAGCCGCCTGCCGCCGAGACTTTCCCCCCTCGGCGGCAGGTCCGACCTCCAAGGAACCGACGTGTTCACAGCTCTCCGACCCCAGGCCCGCACCGAACGGCTGGAACTCCTGCGCAAGCAGTACATGTCTGAGATCACTGCCACCGTCGCCCGTCATGGCCGCCGGCTGCGCGTCGCTCCGTACGTGCTCGTACAACCCGGCGCCGAGCGGCACGCCGACTTGGAAACGATCGCCACGTATGCGACCGCTCAGGACTGGCAGGTCTCTTCCAGCACGTTCGCCGATATGGGTCAGCCGCGCCCTCTCGTCGAGCGGCCCGGGTTCACGGAAGCATGCCGGTACGCGGCGCAGGGCTTCGCCGACGGCATCCTCGCCGTCGCCCGGCCGGCCATCACCACCGACAACGACACCTACGCGCGCGTGCTGGAGTACCTGCACCAGCGGCAGGTGTTCCTCGCCTACCTCCCCGCTCAACCCGAACGCGGGGTGACCGATTGAGACTCCGCTCCCTCGTCCCCCCATGCCTGACGAGGGAGCGGGCACCATCCGCCTCCCGGCCGGAGCTGGGCCCCATGCCCATGACGGAGCCCGGCCGGGGGGCGGCACCAAGCGCGCGGACAGACCCTGCTTCACGAAGCCGGTGCGCAAGTTCGTCAAGGGCCCCCAGGCCGAGCCGACGGCGGCTCGCCTGGTGAACGGCCTCTGGCGTCTGCCCGATGGCCCGGATGACGACGCTGTCAGGCCATCGGGCAGGACGAAGCCCCCAGCGGGGGAAGAACAACCGACTCGTGCCCCCACGATCAGGCCCTCTCCCGCTGGGCCTACTCTCCACCGCCGAGCCGCACCCCGGCCGGTGACCTACCCGATGCATGGTCTGGAGGCCAGCATGCACGAGCTTTCCGGGCCCGTAGCAGCTGACGCCGTGGACTTCACGGCGTTGCAGAACTTCGCTGCGTTACGCGGGCAACTGCGCGTTTCCTTCACGCCGCGGTGCAACATCGCGTGCTTCTTCTGCCACAACGAGGGTGACGTTCCGCCCCCGCTCACCCGGATCGACCGCTTCCAGCAGCCCCGGCCCCGTGTCCTCAGCGCAGACGACTACCTCGCGATCATCGACACGCTGATGGACGCCGGCCTGAAACGGGTCTACTTCACCGGCGGTGAACCCCTCGTCTCCGCCCTGGCCCGGCCGGTACTCGAACAGCTTCCCTGGCAGGGCCCCGACGCCAGTTACACCCTCATCACCAACGCCACGCGCGTACGAACCCACAAGGCGTGGCTGGCCAGAACCCATCTGGACAAGATCAAGTGCAGTCTGCACTACTTCTCCGACGAGTCTCTGCGCGCCATAGCGGGGACCCGCCATGGCATCAGCCTCGTCCTGGACGGCATCGAAGCGGCCCGCGAGTGCTGCGAGCGCGTCGAGCTCAACACGCTCCTGCTGCGGGAGAACCAGCACGAGATCCCCCAGATTCTCGACTTTGCACTTGAGCGGCGTATGCCGGTGCAGTTCATCGAGCTGGTCGGCACCGACTTCAACGAGGTCCGCGCCGGCTCTGCCGTACCGGCTGACGCGGTCGTCTCCTACCTGCGCTCCCTAACGCGCGAGGAACACACGGAGATCGCCGGTGTCGGCCAGGGCCGCCGGGTCTTCCGGGTCGACGGCGTGGAGATCGACGTCATCCACCGCAACCTCGGCCGGCACCACGTGGGCCAGTGCGGAAGCTGCCCTCGGCGCGGCGAGTGCGTCGAAGGGTTCTGGGCGCTGCGCCTGGACCACAACGGCGGCCTGCAACCGTGCCTCCTGCGGGATGACCTGCGCCTGGACCTTGCTGCGCTCCTGCCGGACCGCGCCCGCCTCGTGGACAACGCCGCCAGCCACGTCACCGCCTTCACGGAGGGAACCCT
>NZ_JBIVOX010000035.1:0-57332 GCF_044754345.1 Streptomyces sp. NPDC093094
CTCGAAGGTATGGCTCGTATCCGACAGGTACAGCGCGACAGCGTCAGCCTTGAACTCGGGCGAGTAGACCTTCATCACCATAAAAGATGCCTCCTGCCCAGCCCCTACCGGGGCCGGGATCAGAGGTGTCCACCACTCGGGGACAGGTCCCACCGGCGTCCAACACGGCGGCCACCTTCTTGGTACACAGCCCCCTCGGGCGGCGGGCGTGGTACGCCCCGTGGTCGGGCGCACCACGGGGCGTACCACGGGGTTTGTGTCCGCATCGTGACCGTGGTCGGGGTCTGGTGGTCTGTGGTCTGGTCGGGGCGGGCGGGTTGTCTCGAGGTCGGAAGCGTCCATTCTGACCTGGGAGTTCGACCATGTCTTCTGGCAAGCAGGCCCCACCGGGCTGGTCCGCGGCACCGTTCGCGGCTGGCGCCCGTCTGGGGACGATGCGGCGGCGGGTGCGCCTGTCCCGCGCCGCGGTGTGGGCGCTCATCGCGTCCGGCCCCCTCGCCCTCACGCTCGCGCTCACCTCCGATCCGGCCATGGTCAAAACAGCCACTGCACACACGCCGGCGCATGTGCGCACCGCGGCTGTCGCCGCTGCCGCGGACCCGTCGGGGTATGCGCAGTTGTTCACCGACGCATGGCTGCGCAGGCGATGCGCAGACTGCGCAGGCGCGGCTTGCACAGTCGCTGGCGCCGGACGTCGAACTCCCCGATGCGACCCAGGATGCGCAATCGGCGCCTGTGTCCGTGACGGCTGTGCGCAGCGCGCAGCACGCGGGCGGCGTGTGGTCGGTGACGGTGGCCACGCAATACGCCGACGGACGCCTCCTCCACTACGCCGTACCCATCGCCGCCGGTGCGGACGGACGCTCCTTCACGGTGACCGAGGCGCCCGCGGTCGTGGCCGGACCCGGCCGCGCCAAGACACCCGCGTCCCCGTATGGGGTGGCCGTGCCCGACGGGGCTCTGTCCACCACGGTCGCAGAGTTCCTCGCCGCCTACCTCACCGGCGCCGGGGAGGTCGACCGCTACCTCGCCCCCGGCGCCACCGCACGCGCCGTCTCCCCGGCCCCGTTCACGTCCGTCGATGTCCGGCAGCTGACCGCCATCGAGGAGACCGCCGCCGACGACAAGGTCCCCGGGGACGGGACGCCAGTGCGTGTGCGGGTCGCGGTGGAGGCGCGGGACCGCTCCGGGCGGTGGCCGCTCTGCAGCAGGCCAAGCACGGAACAGTGCTCGTCGTGGTCGACCAGCCGGCCTTCATCGGCGCCCTGCCGCTGGCAGTCGCCCGGGACATGGGCTGCCCGGTCGCCTACCTGCCCGGGCTGACGATGCGGCGGATCGCCGATTCGGCAGACCTGCTGCGTGAGGGTCGTGGGCCCCTGCTCGACCTCGTCGACCGCGCGGAGGCCCGTGACGCCGCAGCCGCGTGGAGCGGACGGGTCAACACCGTCACCGCCCGCACGGACCGGGTGGACGTCGACGCGTTGCTCATCCGGCCCGACGGCTGTGTCGCCCGGGCCTTGCCCACCGGGCAGGACCTCGACGCCACCACGCGGGTGCGTGCGCTGGGCACATGGTTCGGCCAACCGGCCTGAGCACCGCATTAACAGTCGTCTCAGGTTCGCTCAGTAGGAAGTCGGCATCCAGATAAGCGATGCAACCCGTATGTAGGAGGCTAGTGATGGCAGTCAACGCAGCGCCGTCGGGGGAAGCCCCGGCCGGTCGGTTGGCAGGCCGGTGGGTGCCATGGTTGGTGATCGGCTTGTGGCTGGTGCTGGCGGCGGGCATGGTGCCGCTGAGCGGAAAATTGAGCTCGGTCACCACCGACAGCGCCGTGGACACCCTGCCGGCCGGTGCCGAGTCCACCAAGGTGGCGGTGCTGGACGACCGTCTCCCCGGCGGTGACAGCAACACGTTCGTCTTCGTGTACCACCGCGCCGGCGGCATGACCGACGCCGACCGCGCGACGGTCGAGCGCCACTACAACACCCTTGCCAAGCGGTACCTGCCGAAGGCGACGGCGGCGGCCGGCGAGGACGACGAGGGCTCACCGCTGAGTCCCTCCACCGACCGCAAGGCGATGATGTTCACCCTCGAGGTGGGCACGGCCTACGGCGCACCGGAGGAAATCGTCGGCCCGTTGCGTGACGCCGCGAAGGACCGCCCCTCCGGGCTGGAACTCGACGTGACCGGCCCGGGCGCGATCGACGGCGACATGGACGCCGTCTTCGACGGCATCGACGTGCAGGTCCTCCTCACCACCATCGCCGTCGTCACGCTCCTGCTCATCCTCACCTACCGCAGCCCGGTGTTGTGGATCATCCCGCTGCTGGCCGTGGGCGCGGCCGCACTGACCGCGATGGGGACCGTCTACCTGCTCGTAAAGGGCTTCGGCATCGTGGTCAACGACCAGAACTCGGCGCTGCTGACGATCCTGGTATTCGGCGTCGGCACGGACTACGCGCTGTTGCTCATCGCTCGGTATCGGGAGGCACTGCACCACCATGAGAACGTCCGGGTCGCGATGGTCCACGCGCTACGCGGCGCGGCGCCGGCCATCGTCGCGTCCGCGGCCACCGTGGTCGCCGGCCTGCTCTGCCTGCTCGTCGCGGACCTGAACAGCACCAGCGGGTTGGGCCCGATCGGTGCGGCCGGCATCCTGTGCGCGCTGGTGGCCATGCTGACGCTGTTCCCAGCGGTGCTCGTGGTGCTCGGCAGGCGGATCTTCTGGCCGGCCATCCCGCGGTTCAGCACGGCCGTGGAGGAGAAGCCGGGGCTGTGGGGACGGCTCGGCGCCGCCATCAGCCGCCGCCGGTGGGTGGCGACGCTCGGCTCGCTCGGAGTCCTCGGCGTGCTTGCCCTCGGGCTGGCGGGCAACACCGGCGCCCTGCGGGAGCAGGACCAGTTCCTGTCCGCGCCGGAGTCGGTCACCGGCTTCACCGTTCTGCGCCAGCACTTCCCGGAGCTCGGCGGACAGCCGATGACGATCTTCACGCGGCCGGCGCACCAGGAGCGGGTGCTCGACATCGTCAAGGACACTCGCGGTGTGGCCCTGGCCATCCCGGAGCGGACCAGCGGTGGCTGGGCCAACATCTCCGTGTTCCCGAAGGACGCGCCGGACACCGCCGCGGAGTACGACACGATCAAGCGGGTGCGCACCGCCGTGCACGCGGTGCGCGGGGCGGAGGCGATCGTCGGCGGGCCGAGTGCGGAGAACCTCGACACCGAGGTGACCACCGAGCGCGACGAGAAGCTGGTGATCCCGCTGGTGCTCGCCGTCGTCCTGATCGTCCTCGGGCTGCTGCTGCGCGCGATCCTGGCCCCGCTGGTCCTGATGGCCACCGTGATCGTCTCATTCGCCGCAGCCTTCGGCGGCAGCGTGTTCGTCTTCGACACGATCCTCCGGTTCAAGGGTGTCGACTATTCGGTGCCGCTGCTGGCATTCCTGTTCCTGGTGGCGCTCGGCGTCGACTACAACATCTTCCTGGCCAGCCGGGCCCGGGAGGAGACCGTGCGCCTCGGCACCAGAGAGGGCATGCTCAAAGCCCTCTCGGCCACCGGTGGCGTCATCACCTCGGCAGGCCTGGTCCTGGCGGCCACGTTCGCGGTCCTCGCGACACTTCCGCTGGTGATGCTGATCGAGGTCGGGTTCCTGGTCGCCTTCGGCGTGCTGCTCGACGCCCTGCTGGTGCGGTCGGTCCTGGTACCCGCTCTCACTTTGCTGATCGGCCGGCGGATGTGGTGGCCGAGCCGGCTGTCCCGTCCAGCGGCAAAGCTGCCGGACGGTCAACAGCCGCTCGCCGACGACGAGGAGCCCGCGCTGCAACGGTGAGCGCGGCGGCACGGACGAGATCCGGGACGGGCCCCAGGCCCGTCCCGGATTTTTTCATGGGTCCGACGGTCGCCGCCCTTTGGTGCTGCGCCACGCGCCGGGGCTGGGGTCGGCGCATCGCGGTGTCCTGCCCCGACGGTGAGCCGCGCGGGGCCATGTCGGTGGGCCGCCGTCCCTCGTTCTGCGCCGTGCCGCCGGCGGGTCAGCGCATCGCGGTGTCCTCCCCGGCGGTGAGTCGCGCGATGGGGGCGGGCGGGGCCGCGGCCGGAAGGTCGACCCGAAGCAGCGCGCCACCGCGTGCGGAGCGGGCGACGGTGGCCCGGCCGCCGTGGGCGTCGACGACCCGCCGCACGATCGACAGCCCCAGACCGGATCCCGGCAACGCCCGGGCGCTGTCGGCACGGTAGAACCGGTCGAACACCCGTGGTACGTCGGCGGCGTCGATGCCCGGCCCGGCGTCGTCGACCTCGAGCACCACCGACGCGCCCTCGGCACGGAGCCGGACCTGGACCGGCTGGTCCGCGGGGGACCACTTGCCGGCGTTGTCGATGAGGTTGAGCACCGCCCGCTCGAGCGCGGCGGGACGCCCGCTCACCCACACGGAGGTCACGTCGAGCGCGACCTCGACGTCGGGCGTGCGGGAACGTGCCCGGGTCGCGGCGGCCGCCACCACGTCGGCGAGGTCGAGCAGCTCGGTGTTCTCGTCGCTGACGTCACCGCGTGCCAGGTCGGTCAGCTCGGCGACAAGGGTGCTCAACTCGGCCACCTGGGCGCCGAGATCGTTGAGCAGCCGGGTCCGGCTCTCCGCCGGCAGTGCGCTGTCCAGGGTGCCGCGCCGATCGAGCCGGATCAGCAGCTCGACGTTGAGGCGCAGGCTGGTGAGCGGGGTCTTGAGCTCGTGGGCGGCGTCCTCGGCGAGCAGTCGCTGGGCCCGCCGGGAGTCCCGGAGCGCGGCGAGCATGTCATTGATCGACTGGATCAGCCGCCGGATCTCCCCGCCACCCTCATCCGGGATGTCGGCGTCGAGATCCCGGGTGTGCGCGACACGTACCGCGGCGGCGGTCAGCCGGTCGATCGGTGCCAGCCCGGTCCGCGCCACGGTCCGCCCGGCAAGGGTGCCGCCGACCACGCAGAGCAGCCCGATCAGCAGCATGCCGACCCCGAACTGGTTGATCGGGCTGTCGTCGGCGACCTGGGCCACCTGGACCGCGCCGTCGCCCGCCCGCAGCGTGTAGATGAGGTAGCCGTCCTCGTCGCTGTCGTTCGACTCCATCAGGTCGGCAGACGCGCCCTGCGCCACCCGCTCGGCGTGCTCGCTGACTGGGGGCAGCGCGGGTTGGCCGGCCGGCGTCCGGGTCGAGCCGTCGGGCAGGATGACCCGCACCAGCCGACCGGATCCGGGATACGGCGGTAGCTGGACCTGCGCCAGACCGGCGCGCTGCGCGTTCGTCGCCAGGACGCGGGAGTCGGTGCGCAGCTGATTCTTGGCGCTGTCCTGCAGCTCCCAGCCCAGTAGTTCGCTGGCCACCTGGAAGGCCACGAACACGCTGACCGCGATGGCCGTCGCCGCGATCACCGTCAGCCTGGCCCGCAGGGACCGCCGGCGCCACCATCGGGTCAGCCGGCGCGGTTCCCGGCCGGCGGGCCTGCTCACGGAGGAGTCTCCCGCAGAACGTAACCCAGGCCGCGCAGCGTGTAGATCAATCGCGGCTCACCCTCGGCCTCCGTCTTGCGGCGCAGGTAGCTCACGTACACCTGGAGGTTGTTGGCGGTGGCGCTCATGTCGAAGCCCCAGATCGCCTCGAACAGCGCGTCGCGGGTCAAGACCCGGGTCGCGTTGCTCATGAGGACCTGCAGGAGGGAGAACTCGGTCCGGGTCAGGCGCAGCGGCCGCCCGCCCCGCCACGCCTCGAACCTGTCGGGATCGAGCCGGACGTCGGCGAACGACAGGATCTGCGACTCCCCGTCGGTCGGCGTGCGCCGACGCAGCAGAGCCCGCACCCGGGCCAGCAGCTCCTCGGTGGCGAACGGCTTGGGCAGGTAGTCGTCGGCGCCCGCGTCCAGCCCCGCGACCCGGTCGGAGACCTGGTCACGGGCGGTCAGCATCAGCACCGGCAGATCCCGGCCCGCGGCCCGCAACCGCCGACAGGTCTCCAGCCCGCCGAGGCGGGGCATCATCACGTCGAGGATCAGAAGATCCAGCGTGTCGCCGTCGGCCCCACCGACCCCGTCGAGCACGGCGAGACCGTTGGCGACGGTGCTGGTGTCGTAACCCTCGACCTGGAGCACCCGCTCCAGCGACTCACGGATGGCCGCTTCATCATCCGCGATCATGATCCGCACGCCGGCCCGCCCCCTTCCAGTCGATTGTTTTTGCCGCTCATTGTCCCCGATCAACCTGAGGCCAGGATTAGAGCGGGCGGATTCAACCGGTCGTCGCAACACCTTGATGTCGGAGGTGTTCAAGATCGCTACGGAGGACTGGAGCAGGAAGACCGGCGATGCGCCCGCGGGACTTCGGCGGCAGTGGCGTGCTGACCGGGCGCTGAGGCCGGCGATGCGTTCGCCTGGGCGGCCTGATCCGTCTCGGGTGGTGCAGCGGCAGTTCTGGCGGCTGATCGCCACGGGCGTCACGACGGCTGAGGCATCGCTGGCGGTCGGGGTGTCGGTGCCGGTCGGTACTCGGTGGTTCCGCCACGCTGGCGGCATGGCGCCGATCTCTCTGGCCGAGCCCACCGGCCGCTACCTGAGCTTCGAGGAGCGCGAGGAGACCGCGATTCTGCGCGCCCAGGGCGAGGGGGTGCGCGAGATCGCCCGCGCGATCGGACGTGACCCGGGGACGATCTCGCGCGAGCTACGCCGCCACCCGTGGCGGGAAGCAGGAGTACCGGGCCACGGTCGCGCAGTGGGAGGCACAGCAGGCCGCGAAGCGCCCGAAGACAGCCAAGCTCGCAGGCAACGACAGGTTGCGTGAATACGTACAAAAACGGCTCGCCGGCAGTGTCCGTCGTCCCGACGGCACGATCGTCACCGGGTCCACGACGCCCGCGTGGAAGGGACTGAACAAGCCCCACCGCCAGGACAGAAGATGGGCGACGGCATGGAGCCCGGAGCAGATCTCGCGCCGGCTTCGCGTCGACTTCCCCGATGATGAGTCCATGCGCATCAGCCATGAAGCGATCTACCAGGCGCTGTTCATCGAGGGCCGCGGTGCGCTCAAGCGGGAGCTGGTCACGTGTCTGCGTACCGGCCGGGCGCTGCGGACTCCCCGTGCGCGGTCACAGAACAAGCCGCAAGGGCATGTCACCGCGGACGTCGTCCTCAGCGAACGCCCCGCCGAGGCAACCGACCGCGCGGTCCCCGGACACTGGGAAGGCGATCTGATCATCGGGACGGGCCGCTCCGCGATCGGCACGCTGGTCGAGCGCAGCAGCCGCTCCACGCTTCTCGTGCACCTGCCCCGTCTCGAAGGGTGGGGCGAGAACCCGCCGGTGAAGAACGGCGTCTCGCTCGGGGGCTACGGCGCGATCGCGATGACCGCGGCGCTCACCACGTCGATGGCGCAGCTGCCCGAACAACTGCGCAAGACCCTCACCTGGGACCGAGGGAAGGAACTCTCCGGCCATGCCCAGTTCGCTCTCGATACCGGGACGAAGGTGTTCTTCGCCGATCCGCACTCACCCTGGCAACGACCGACGAACGAGAACACGAACGGGCTACTGCGTCAGTACTTCCCAAAGGGCACCGACCTCTCCCGGTGGTCGTCCGAGGACCTCGAAGCCGTCGCGCTGACGATCAACAACCGGCCCCGCAAAGTCCTCGGTTGGCGGACACCGGCCGAGGTATTCGAGGAACAGCTACGCTTCATACAACAGCCCAGTGTTGCAACGACCAGTTGAACTCACCCAATATGCGAGTCGAATCTTCGCCCAAGCCTGCAGGTCAGCAGGGGTGCGACAGAGTATGGGCGCGGTCGGGTCCAGCGCGGACAACGCCGCCGCCGAATCGTTCAACGCCAGCTTCAAGAAAGAGACCTTGAAAGGTCGAAAAGGCTGGCCGAGCGAGCGGGAGGCCCGGCTTGACGCCTTCCGCTGGCTGACCCGATACAACACCAAACGCCGGCACTCCCGCCTCGGGCAGCGATCACCGATCGCTTACGAGAACACCTTCCAAACAGCATCAACTACCCTGGCCCGAGCCGCATAGACGTGTTCAAGATCCGGGGTCAAGGCCCATCGTGCCCGTGACCCTGAAACCTGGCCCGAAGCCGACCTCACGGGCCCCGGTGCCGCCACCGTCCAGCACATCGCCCCCGCCCTGAGAGCGGTGATGAGCGGGCGGCGCCCAGGTGCTCCTGGCGCAACGGCCTCATACTCGGGGCGTTTCCGTGACGCTGTCGTCAAATGTCAGCACGGCGGCATGGTCATCCTTCGCGGTCGGCTGATGAGAGGTGTGGGCAGGACGGACCGAGGCGAAGGTTGTGGCGAGCTGGTCGAGCAGGGGTGCTGCGGAGGGGTGGGGGGCACGGCGTGGTGTGATCGCGTAGATGCCACGAGTCGGAGGATCGACGAGGGGCATGGTGGTGACGCCGGTCCGGAGCGCGCCCGTCAGCACGCCGGGTATGAGCGCGATGGCGTGACCGGTTGCGACCAGAGCCAGCTTGCCGGCCAGATCGGCTGCGGTGAGGTCGATGCGGGCGCTTACCCCGGCGCGGGCGGCGTGTTGGCGCAGAAGCGCCGCCGATCCGTCGTTGTCCTCGACCCAGGTCTGGTCGGCCAGCGCCTGCATGTGCACCGGGCCGCGCCCGGCCAGCGGATGGCCGACGGGCAGTGCGACGACCATGTCGTCCAGCCCGAGGAACCGGCGTTCGACCCGGGGGTCTTGGGGCAGCCCTGGCGGTGCATCGGTGACGACAGCGATGTCGAGATCGCCGGCGATCACGCGGTTGTGTAGTTGTGCGCTCAGGTCCGGCAGCAGGTTCCACCGGATGGATCCGGCTCGCTCGAGCAGCCCCCGGATGGCCTCGGGAACGATTCCTGCAGCCAGCGACGGTGTCGCGCCAATAGCAAGCGGCCGATTGCACGTCCCGTCACGAACGTCTCGTACGGCGCGAACAGCGCGGTCAGCCTCGTTGAGCGTGGCCACGGCGTGGTGCCGGAACACCTCACCGGCAGGCGTCGGACGCACACCGCGCGCATGGCGTTCCACCAGAGGCACGCCGAGTTGCCGCTCCAGCCCGGCGATCTGCCGTGAGACGGCCGACTGCGTGTGATTGAGCTCGGCGGCCGCCGCCGACAGTGACCCCAGTCGGCACACGGTCACGAAGGTGCGCCACACCGTCAGTTCCATGGCGCTAGTATGCACGGCTGGCATGCGTCTCCCGCATGGCTGACCTGCATAATATGCGCTTGTCGCAGTCTTCCTGGTGCGCCACTGTGGCGTGCATGACCACACCGCACACGATCGCAGTCCTCGGCCTGGGACGCATGGGTGGAGCGATCGCGACTCGGCTCACTGCCCAGGACTGGGACGTCGTGGGCTGGACACGCTCAGGGCGCACATCAGGCGCCGTCAAGACGATCGGCGATCCGAATGAGGCAGTGGCAAGGGCCGATCTCGTGCTCCTGGCGCTGTTCGACGGCTCGGCCTGCCAGCAGGTCATCGACGACGTCCGTGACTCGCTGCGACCGGACACGATGGTGCTGAACACCAGCACCATCGCCCCTGCCGAGGCGTCGAATCTGGCCCGGCAACTCGGCCCGTCCTATGTCCACGCCCCCGTGCTCGGCTCCGTGCCGGCTGCCGCCGCGGGCGCCCTGCAGATTCTCGCCGCCGCCGACCAAGACGCGCTCGATCGAGCCCGACCGGTTCTGGAAACCCTCGGCACCGTGCGGCGCGTCGACGACGCCTCCACCGCCGCCGCGCTCAAGCTGATCGCCAACAACAGCCTCGCCGGCGCTGTCCTCGCACTGCGCGACTCACTTCGGCAAGCCGACTCCCTCGGCTTGCAGCGCGCCCAGGCACTGGACGTCCTCGAACTCGGCCAGCTCGGCGGGCTCGTGGCCCGCAAACGCCCCTTCCTCGACGGTGAGCCGCCGGCCGGCATCGCCGACTTCACGATCGGTGCGCTGGCCAAGGACATGGCTCTGCTGGCCGACGCGTCGAACACGCCTCTGCGCAGCGCCGTCGGTCTGGCTGACACCCCTGCCGCCCCCGAGGCCGACATCGCCATTGCCGCCACGGTCCCCGCCGTGTCGGACGCCGTCCTCGAACCGCTCCACGCCTACATTCGCGGACATGCCACCGGTGAGCCCACCCACTTCCGCGACGCGTTCCTGCCCACCGCCCACATCGAGGGAATCCGGGGCGGCGCTTTTGTCTCGTGGCCTCTGGACGAATACTGCGCTCTCTTCCACGGCCACTCGGCCCCGGACGAACCGACCCGCTCTCGCCGGATCGACACCGTCGACGTCCACGGCACCATCGCGACCGCGACCATGACGCTCCAGCACGGCGCGGACACCTTCACCGACATCTTCCTGCTGGTCCGCGTCGACGACGGTTGGCGCATCGCCAACAAGGCTTATCGCCGACACTCATGAGAGAGCGAGAAGCGATCCCTCACCCGCTTCAGCGTTGCGCCGGGATCAGGTGTTCACTGCGCGCACAGGGAACGATCTTCGGCAAGCCGAGAACTCATCAGGGCAACGGCCGTCCGCTGCGGAGCCTTCGAATCTCACCGTATGCGGTCTCCAGTCGTCGGGCGAGGTCGTTGTTCTCAGCTCGTAGCTGCTTGATACGCCCGAGCGCGGCCTCGAGTCGACGCCGAAGGGAGGCGACCGACGCGGGCTGTGAGCCGGTCCGTTCGATGGCGGGCCGGCGATTTTGCAACTGCCGGATGGCTGTGACCAGGTCGTGCTGGGTGTAAAGCCACGACCTCGAGACACCGGCCGTCTTCGCGATAGCAGCGAAGCTGGTCCGGTTGTCAGAGCGTTGTGCTGCTGAGATGGCCTTCTCGGCGTCGCTGCGGGCGCGCTGGCTGCGGCGTCGGGTGGCCTCGGCCAGTGCGGCGGTGTTGTCAGCCGGCGGCATCGACGTCCTCCACCTGTCCGCCGACGACGATCTGATTCTCGGCGGTCCCTTCGAGAGCGCTGATGATCTTGCCGAGGGTGCGGCGGTTCTTCTCCGCGACCCGGGCGAGTCCAGCGTCTTCGGCCTGAGTGATGAGTTCGCTGGTTTCCTGCCGCTGTTGGCGGTGTTGCTGGAGGAAGTCGCCGGTGGTGATGAAGAACCGGCAGTCCAGACAGGGGTTGGCGTACTCGTAGTCGGTTTGTACCGGTGCTCCGCAGTAGCCGTTGGGCAGCGTCACCTTTGCGCGGACCAGGCTCACCTTCGCCCAGGCCGCCCCGGCGAGCGCCCCTTCTCCCTCTACCCGATTTCACCGAGACGGAGGGCGTCCCTTATCTCGCTGAGCTTCGCGGTCGTCGCCGGGGTCTGCCCCTGCGCCTGTTCAGCGAGTCGGAGGGCGTCGTCGATCTCGCTGAGCTTCGCCGAGGACAGGACAGCCGCCCGCTCTATCAGGTCGTCCCGCGACACGGTGGTCAGCCACGTGCACGGGGTGAGGCCTGGACGCGGGAACGCGAGCCGCAGCACGCCTTCGAACGGCACTCCTTCACCGGCGCCCACTATCACTTCGATGCCCAGACCGCTGATGTCGACGCCCGCCGGAGCGACGACCTGCATCACCCGGATCCCGGACGCGTCGTCTCCCGACAGCAGTACGACCAACCTCCGCTCGTCGAACTGGATCCACCAGACCTCGCCACGTTGCACAAGTCCTCCAGAGTCCTCCAGACACAGGACGGCAGACAGACGCTGCGCGAGCCTGACGCGCTGTGGAGACGGGCGCAGCCACCCTCGATCATCAGTGAGTGAAGACTGAAGATCGCGCAGTGGCCGCAGGTCACAGCGTAAACCCTGCCCACTGGCAGGAGGCGTTCGAGGGCCTGATGAGCCGGATAGCGGGACGGTTCACGCGCAGCGAATCCGGTGCCGAGGCCGGAGGTTGGGACGCGGCCTGCTGTCGGACCTGCCACGCAGGAACTGCTGGACCACCGCCGAGCGGGCTGCGGGCAGGACCCCGAACGCCGTGGCAGCACCTGCTCGGGCGGGCCGACTGGGACGCCGACCAGGTCCGCGACGACGTGGATGACTACGTGGTGGAGCATCTGCACGACGACGAGGCGGTGCCGGTGGTCGACGAGACCGGCGACGTGAAGAAGGGCACCGACACTGCCGGTGTCCAGCGCCGGTACACCGGCACCGCCAGACGTCGAGAACAGCCAGGTAGCCGTTTACCCCGCCAACTCGGACCCCCTCGAGGGCACACGGCGATCGACCGGGAACTCTATGTTCCGCGTTCCTGGACCTCCGACCCCGACCGCTGCCGGGTCCGCCGGACTCGGCGACAAGGCGGAGTTCTCGACCAAACCAGAGTCCTCGCCGAGATTCTCGGCGACGTATGCCTGCAGGTCGTCGCGGACACTATCGGCATCCCAGATGGCCCTGTTCAGCAGCCTCTGCAGGCCATCAGGGGTGCGGTGGCCCCTGCGTATTCGACCAACTGCCAGCCGTTCTTGCGTCCGACCGGACCCAGGAGGCCACGGACGTAGTCACGCATGCGACGTCGCAGGTCGGCACGGCCGAATCGGTGACCTATGCGCAGGAAGAGGTCGTCGAGTTCACGGACCCAGGTCACATCCGCACAGTCGTCGGTCACGCGGAGAGGCTGCCCGGATCACCGCGCAGACAGCTCTCGGCGCCACTCGATGGAGGGGCGGTCCGGCAAGACCGCCTCCGACCTGCCCTCGCCCACCACAGTCCCGACGATGCCTCCGACCAGGACAGAGAGCGAACCGCTGCTGGAGTACCAGGACGTGCGCTCCGGCGCGGCGGGCGGACGGGCGTGAAGCCATCGCCAGGCTCAGGCGGTGGCCGGGGCTGCCGTCGGGGTGCGGTTCCATGGTTTCTTCCTTTGCGTGGGCCGGTCGAGCGGTCGCGTGGTCGTGAGGCCGTGGCGGGCCAGGACGGCGTCGGCCCACCGCGAGGGGGACATCAGGCCCCGGAGAAACAGACCCCGAAGTCAATCGGAAGGCCACCGGGGCGACCGTCGCTTCGCAGACGATCCCCTCATGTCCGATCCCGGCTCGACCCGCCGGTCCTGATCCGGCCCCCGGCGGTGAGCACGCCGACCGGGCTTCGCCTCACATCCGCCGGTCCGGTCCCCTGCGTCGGTGGCGCCGTAATCGCCGGACGGCCACAGGGCATCGGTGTCGGCCGTTCCCGGTCAGCCGGCGGAGTCGGCCGCCGCGAGGTCCAGGGCGATGTCCGTGATCATGTCCTCCTGGCCGCCGACCATCTTGCGCCGGCCGACCTCGACGAGGATCGCGCGGGTGTCGAGGCCGTGCCGGCGGGCGGCGGCTTCGGCGTGGCGCAGGAAGCTGGAGTACACGCCCGCGTAGCCGAGGGTGAGGGTCTCGCGGTCGACGCGGACCTCGCGGTCCTGGAGGGGACGTACGACGTCGTCGGCGGCGTCCATCAGGGGAAACAGGTCGCAGCCGTGCTCCCAGCCCATCAGGTCGGCGACCGCGACGAACGCCTCCAGCGGGCAGTTCCCGGCTCCGGCGCCCTGGCCGGCGAGGGAGGCGTCGACGCGGGTGACGCCGTTCTCCACGGCGACGACGGAGTTGGCGACGCCCAGGCCGAGGTTGTGATGGGCGTGGATGCCGATCCCGGTGTCCGGTGCGAGGACGTCACGATAGGCGCGGACGCGATCGCGGACGCCGTCCATGGTCAGGCGACCGCCGGAGTCGGTGACGTAGACGCACCCGGCTCCGTAGGACTCCATCAGCTTGGCCTGGCGGGCCAGTTCGGCGGGTCCGGCCATGTGGGACATCATCAGGAACCCGGCCACGTCCATGCCCAGGTCGCGGGCGGCCGCGATGTGCTGGGCGGAGATGTCGGCCTCGGTGCAGTGGGTGGCGATGCGCACCGAGCGGATACCGAGGGCGTGAGCCTGCCGCAGGTCGTGCAGGGTGCCGATACCGGGCAGGAGCAGTGTGGTGGGCACCGCGTGGCTCACGCTGTCGCAGACGGCTTCGATCCACTCCCAGTCGGTGTGCGCGCCGACGCCGTAGGTGATGCTGGAGCCGGACAGGCCGTCGCCGTGGGCGATCTCGATCGCGGCAACCCCGGCGGCGTCCAGCGCGGCGGCGATGGTGCGGGCCTGGTCGACGGTGTAGCGGTGGCGTACGGCGTGCATGCCGTCCCGCAGGGTCACGTCCTGCACGTACAGGGCAGGGGGCTGGTTCGCGGTCATCGGATCTCCTTCGTGGATACCCCGGCCTTCAGGCCGGGGTGGGGGTACCTCCCGCTTGCGGGGGAGAAATGAAGCTCCCGCGGAGCGGGGCAGGGAAAGGCGAATCGCCGCCAGGGCGATTCGGCGTCTGGGGCCACCGGCCGACAGCCGTCACTCACACGGAATCCGATACGGTGTGAGGTATGACGTGGCAGGTCAAGCGGGCTTTCAAGTACCGCTTTTACCCCACGGACGAGCAGGCGGCGGAGCTGTCGCGCACGTTCGGCTGCGTCCGCCTCGTGTACAACAAGGCGCTGGAGGAGCGCACTCGCGCGTGGTACGGCGAGCAGCGCCGGGTCTCCTACGTGCAGTCGTCGGCCGCGCTGACCGAGTGGAAGAAGACCGAGGAACTGGCCTTCCTGGCGGAGGTGTCCTCGGTCCCGCTCCAGCAGGCGCTGCGGCACCTTCAGACGGCGTTCGGGAACTTCTTCGCCAAGCGGGCGAAGTACCCGCGGTACAAGTGCCGGAAGAAGTCACGGGCGTCGGCCGAGTACACCCGCAGCGCCTTCAAGTGGCGTGACGGGCGGCTGGCCCTCGCGAAGACGGCGGAGCCGCTGGACATCCGCTGGTCGCGTCCCCTCCCGGAGGGGCGGAGCCGACCACGGTGACCGTGTCCCGCGATCCGGCGGGCCGCTGGTTCGTGTCCCTGCTGTGCGAGGACGCCATCGCGCCGGCGCCGGCCACCGCGAACGCGGTCGGCCTGGACGCCGGGATCACCTCCCTGGTGACCCTGTCCACCGGGGAGAAGATCGCCAACCCCCGGCACGAGCGCCGTGACCGCGCCCGGCTCGCCCGCGCGCAGCGGGAGCTGTCCCGCAAAGCCAAGGGCTCCAACAACCGGGCCAGGGCCCGAGTGAAGGTCGCCCGCGTCCACGCCCGGATCGCCGACCGGCGCCGGGACTTCCTGCACAAGCTGACCACTCGACTCGTCCGCGAGAACCAAACGGTCGTGATCGAGGACCTCACCGTCCGCAACCTGCTCAAGAACGGCAAGCTCGCGCGCGCCATCTCCGACGCGGCCTGGACGGACCTCCGCATGATGCTGGAGTACAAGTGCGCCTGGTACGGGCGCGAACTCGTCGTGATCGACCGCTGGTTCCCCAGCTCGAAGCTGTGCGGAACCTGCGGCACGGTCGCGGCGAAGATGCCGCTGAACGTCCGCGAGTGGACGTGCGACTGCGGCAGCGTGCACGACCGCGACGTGAACGCGGCACGCAACATCCTGGCCGCCGGGCTGGCGGCGTCTGCCTGTGGAGGCGGTGTAAGACCTCAACGGGAGTCCTCCCGGACGGGGCGGTCGTCGGTGAAGCAGGAACCCCAGCGGGCGACCGCTGGAATCCCCCACCTTTAGGCAGGGGAGGAAGTCAACGGGAGACCACCTCCGTGAAGGGCTGCGCGGCGGCCATGCGCTCGGCGGTGCGCAGGGCGGCCGAGGTCATGATGTCGAGGTTCCCGGCGTAGGCGGGCAGGTAGTGGGCGGCACCCTCGACCTCCAGGAAGACCGAGACCTTCGCGGCGCCGGTGGACCGCGTGCCGACGGGCAGCAGCGAGCGCAGGGGGTCGTCGTCGGCGACGCGCTCGAACTGGACCTTCTGCTTGAGGCGGTATCCGGGCACGTACGCCTGGACCCGGGCGACCATCTCCTGCACCGAAGCGGTCACCGCGGCGTCGTCGCACTCGCCCACCAGGCAGTACACGGTGTCGCGCATGATCAGCGGGGGTTCGGCCGGATTCAGGACGATGATGGCCTTGCCCCGGACGGCGCCTCCCACCTTCTCGATGGCCGACGAGGTCGTCTCGGTGAACTCGTCGATGTTGGCCCGGGTGCCGGGGCCGGCCGAACGGGAGGAGATCGAGGCGACGATCTCTCCGTAGTGGACGGGCGTCACGGCCCCGACGGCGGCCACGATCGGAATGGTGGCCTGGCCGCCGCAGGTGACCATGTTGACGTTCGGTGCGTCGAGGTGGTCGTCGCCGTTGACCGGCGGGACGACGTACGGGCCGAGCGCGGCGGGCGTCAGGTCCACGACCCTGCGCCCCAGCGAGCGCAGCACCTCGTCGTGGTGGCGGTGCGCGCCGGCCGAAGTGGCGTCGAAGACGATCTCGACGTCCGCGAACGCGTCCAGCCTCACCAGGCCGTCGATGCCCTCGTGGGTGGTGGCGACCTTCAGGCGGCGGGCACGGGCCAGGCCGTCGGAGTCGGGATCGATCCCGACCATGGCGGTGATCTCCAGGGAGTCGGAGAGCCGCAGGATTTTGATCATCAGGTCGGTGCCGATGTTGCCCGACCCGATGACGGCGACCTTCGTGCTCATGCTGCGGCCCCTTCCGTGGCGGCGGACGCGAACGTGGTCGTGACCGTGCCGAGCCCTTCGATGTGCGCGGTGAACTCGTCGCCCTCGGCGGCGACGGCCATCGGGCCGAGCGCACCGGTCAGGACGATGTCGCCGGCCCGCAGCGGGTCGCCGAGCCCGGCGAGGGTGGAGGCGAGCCAGAGGGCGGCGGTGAGGGGGCTGCCCAGGCAGTCGGCTCCGGTGCCCTCGGAGACCGTCTCCCCGTTCTTGGTGAGGGTCATCGTCACGGCCCGCAGGTCGACGCGGTCCAGGGGGACGGGGGTGGCGCCCAGGACGTACAGGCCGCAGGAGGCGTTGTCGGCAACGGTGTCGACGATGGTGATGTCCCAGTCGGCGATGCGGCTGTCGACGATCTCCAGCGCGGGCAGCGCGAAGGCCGTGGCGCGCAGCAGGTCGGCGACGGTCGGGTCGTGATGCGGCAGGTCCGTGCCGAGGACCAGGGCGACCTCGGCCTCGACCTTCGGCTGGAGGAGCCGACCGGGGGCGATCGGCCGTCCCTCGGGCACCGCCATGTCGGCGAACAGCGCGCCGAAGTCCGGCCGGTCCACGCCGAGCTGCCGCTGCACGGCGGGCGAGGTCAGGCCGATCTTGCGGCCCACCAGCCGCCGCCCGGCGGCGATCCCGCCTTCCACGTGCAGGCGCTGCACGGCGTACGCGGCTTCGACGTCCATCTCGGGCAGGAGCGAGCGCACCGGGGCGCAGGGGACGCCAGTGCTGACGGCCTCCTCCAGGACGGCCGCCGCCTCGATCACGGCGTCGGCGGGCTTGTGCGGGCTCACGGTCGCCCCCTGCGGGGGCTGGTGCGGCGGGGCGGGACGAACATACGGGTTACCTCCGGGCGGAGAGCGGCAGGGTTGCGGAGAGGCGGCGGTGGCCGTCCGTCGATCCACGACAGGTATAGGCGTACGGTTCGAGCGGCGGCAAAATACGTTCCATGACACGGAACAGCGCGCAGGGGAACATGCTCGACAAGGCGACTGCCGTGCTCGACTGCTTCCGCCCCGACGGAGGCATGTTCCGCCTCACGGAAATCGCTGCCCGCGCGGGACTGGCCAAGACGACCGCGTTCCGCCTCTGCTCCGACCTGGTGCGCCTCGGTCTGCTCGAGCGTGACGGCGAGACCTACCGGCTCGGCGGCAAGCTCTTCGAGCTGGGCTCACTGGTGCCGCGCAGGCTCGACCTGCGGGAGGCCGCGCTGCCGTTCCTCCAGGACCTCTTCGAGGCCACTCGCGAGACCGTGCACCTCGGCATCCGGGAGGGGCACGACGTGGTCTACATCGAGCGGATCCACGGCCACCAGGCCCTGACGCTGCCCTCACGCATCGGGGGACGGCTTCCCCTGACCTGCACGGGCGTCGGCAAGGCGCTGCTGGCCTTCTCCGGCTCCGAGCTGGCGGACGAGGTGCTGTCCGGGCCCCTGCCCCGTCTCACCCCGCACTCGGTCACCGACCCGGCGCGGCTGCGTACCGCCGTGGAGCAGATCCGGGTCTCCGGTCTCGCGTACGAGGAGCAGGAGGCCGCCCTGGGCGTCAGCTGCATCGCCTCGCCCGTCTTCGACGGGGCGACGGCGGTGGCCGCCCTGTCCGTCGCCGTTCCGCGCGGCCGGTTCCACCCCGCCCAGCTGGCGCCCGCCGTGCGGACGGCCGCTCTGGGCCTGTCCCGCGTTCTGCGTTCAGGCGCCGGATCGGCGGGCGGCACGTCTTCCTGAGCCGGTACGGGGTGACCGGTCGTGGGCGGGTGACCGGCCCGCGACCGGGCGACCGGCCCGTGGGCGGACCCGGCGGGCCCTCACCTCCGCGAATCACCCCTGCCGCGATTCTTGATGCCCGCCCCCACCCCTCTTGCCGTAGCAGTCATTCCAGCAACCGTATTGAACACCACAAGAAGCTGGTGCGGCCACCGCCGCCGCGTCGGCTCCCACTGGTCCTGGTCGCCATCGACGAGGCTCACCACATGCTGCTGTCGGCCTCCTCGCCCTGTCACCTGGAGGCGAAGGCGATCGTGGAGCAGCTGACCCGTCGGTCCCTCAAGAGGGGTATCGGCGTCGTCCAGGCCACCCGGACCCCGCTGACCGAAGACCTCGGCAACAGCACGGTCATCCGCTCCCAGCTCCTCATCGGCGGCGCGGTGTTCCTGCGCTGCGCGACCTCACCCGTGTCTGCGCGTTCCAGCCTCGTGCTGCGGCGGGGCGACCACATCGCGCTCGTCGACGCCGACCGCGACTTCGTGCCCGTGTTCACCACGTCCGGCCACTGGGTCGGGCAGGCCACCGCCGACACGATCAGCGACCTGATCGCCGTCCACGAACACCGGGACGGCGGCCACGCGTGACGTCCCCGCACGACCGTCAGCCCTCAGCAACCGCACCCACCCGAAGCGAAGGGTTACGCCATGAGCCGTTTCTGCGTCTCCGACACCACCGGCGACTGCACCCGCGCCCCGGCAGCCATGGAGAAGAAGCTGGAGCGGGCCCGCCGGGTCTGCTCCATCTGCCCCCCTCGTCAGCGACTGCCTGAAATGGCCGCTGGTCCATCACCTCGTCACGCGCAGCGGGATCTGGGCCGCCGCCACCCGGGACAACGGACCGCCCTGCGCCAGCGTCTGACCGACCGTGTGGGACCGGACTGAATCGACGTCCTCGCCGTGCAGGACCAGGCCCGCCGGACCGGGCGGCCGCTGCCCGTCGGCAGCCGCTGACCGTCCACGAGCCCCGCATCGTCCACCTCGGCTACGAGATCAACGGGCTCATGCCGCCCCAGCCGATCGCCCCGGCCCAGCAGCAGCAGCAGCAGCAGCAGCGCAACGTCACCCGGCTCTTGCACGGCTTCAAAACGTGGCCGACTTCATCGACTCGGTCTGACCCATGAAGCGCGCTCTTCTGGTCGGCGTCGACCCGTACACCGATTATTCCCAGCTCAGTGGGTGCGAGGAGCGTCCGGTCTCCGGCGGGGCCGGAGCCGGGTTCTGCGGCGTACCGGATCAGGTCGCGTGGCACACCGCCAGCCAGAGCGTGAGCGAGGGCTGCGAAGTGCTCAGGGATGCCATTGACGGGCCCGCTCGTCGGGGATGCCGACGTGGGAGGTTTCTCCCCATAGCGTCTCAAGACGTACCGAATGGCCCCTTCTCCTATGATGGCCAGGGGGCAGGCCAGGAACGGACTGATGCCGATGAGCGGACCCGCGAATCCCAAGGGGGCCGGCGCGGGAGAGGAAGGCCCGCCGCCGGAGCCCTGTCCCGCCACCGCCTGGGTGGACCAGGTGGGCACCGTCCAGCTGTGGAGCGCGGAAGCGGAAGCTCTCCTCGGATACCCGGCGAAGGAGGTCTGCGGCACACCGGCCGTGGAGCTGCTGGCCACGTATGGGGACCGCGAAGCGGCGCTGGCCTGGCGCGACCGGCCTGGCGTCGGCCGGAGCTGGGACGGCGTTCTCGCCTTGCTTCACCGTGGCGGGCGCGTGGCGAGGATCGCGCTGCGTGTGCGCCCGCTCACGGACCGGGAGGGCCGGGCGGGATGGTCGATCCGCGCAGGGAACGCTCGGCAGGTTGAGCGGGAGGACATCGACCGGGCAATGATGCGGGCCCTGTTCGAACAGTCTCCCGTCCCCATCGCCATCATGGACGGCGAGTTGCGGTACCGGTTGCTGAACGGAGCGGCGGAGCAGGTCCTCACCCGCCCTGGAGACCAGCTCATCGGCCGACACGTCGGCGCGGACACCTCTCAGGTCGACTCCGCGACGATCGACCGGGCTCTGCGGCAGGTGCGGGAAACCGGTGAGTCCGTCCTCGGCCTGTCGGCGCGCGGGAGTCCTGCGGCCGGTCCGGACCGCGACCGGATGTGGTCGCTGTCCACCTTCCGGCTGACCGGCCCGAGCGACCGTCCCCTCGGCATCTGCCAGACGTACGTCGACATCACCGACGGGTACCGGGCCGAGCGGCGCAAGGAACTGCTGACCAAGGCCGGAGCGGGCATCGGAGCCACGCTGGACGTGGCGCACACCGCGCAGGAACTGGCCGACGTCCTCGTTCCGGACCTCGGCGACGTGGCCTGGGTAGCCCTGTCCGAAGCCGTCCTCGAAGGGGACGAACCCCCGAAGATGCTCGGCCCGGGGCGGTGGAACTTGCACCGGATCGGGGTGGCCCCGCCCGCTGACGGCTGGCCCGCCGGTCTCCCGGCCGTGGGCGCGGTTCCGCCCGCGCTGCCGGATGTCGCGCTTCTGCGGAGAATCGGGCAGGGCGAGACCATCCTCCTGCCCGACCTGGACAGCGTGATCGCCGCGGCTGAGGGGCACTCGGAGCTGGCCCATCTGTTCGTCCCCGAGCACGGCCACTCGGTGATCGCGGCTCCTCTGTTCGCCCGCGGCCTCGTCCTCGGCACCGTGGTCGTCTGGCGCACCCGCCAACCCGTCCCCTTCGGCCAGGAGGACGCGGACCTGCTGACGGAGATGGCGTCCCGGGCCGCGCTCGGCGTGGACAACGCCCGCCGCTACACGCGCGAGCACCGGGCGGCCGTCGCCCTACAGCAGCGCCTGCTCCCCGCAGCCACCACCGACACCCCCGCGGCGGAGACCGCGGGGTTCTACGTGCCTGCGGGAGGCGGAGCGGAGATCGGTGGCGACTGGTACGACGTCATACCCCTTTCGTCCTTCCGCGTCGCCCTCGTCGCGGGCGACGTCACGGGACACGGTTTGCAGGCCACCGCCACCATGGGCCGGCTGCGCACCGCCGTCGACACCCTGGCCGACCTGGAACTGGACCCGGACGAACTCCTCACCCACCTCGACGACCTCGTCCAGCAGCTCCAGGGCGAGGCGCCCCACCAAGAGGACATCGTCGCCGCCAGCTGCCTGTACGCCGTCTACGACCCCGTCACCTGCCAGTGCACCCTGGCCAGCGCCGGACACCCACCGCCCGTCGTGGTCCGGCCCGACGGCACCGTCAGATCCGTCGAGATCTCGCCCGGACCGTTGCTCGGTGTGGGCGGAATGCCGTTCGAGGCGACCACGTTCGACGTCGAGCCCGGCAGCGTCATCACGGTGTACACCAAGGGCGTCGTCTACCGCGACGACCACGATCCCGACGCCGGTCTGCGGCGGCTGAACGACGGTCTCGCGCGGTTCGCCGGCCCCGGCCGTGGTCTGGAGGGTGTGGGACACGAGCTTGTCCGGAGCCTGGGCGATGCTCCGGGCCGCGACGACATGGCCCTGCTCCTGGCACGCACGCGTGCCATCGCTGCGGAGAACACCGCGACGTGGGAATTCCCCGCAGACGCGTCCGTCGTCGCCGCGGCCCGCGGGGCGGCGGCCGGGCAGCTGACCGCATGGGGACTGGACGAGGTGTCCTTCACCACCGAGCTGGTCGTCAGTGAACTCGTGACCAACGCCGTCCGGTACGCGGGCGGTCCCATCGGCCTGCGCCTGATCCGGGAGAACGTGCTGGTCTGCGAGGTCAGCGATCCCAGCAACACCCAGCCACGGCTGCGACGCGCCCGTTGGTCCGACGAAGGTGGCCGAGGTCTGTTCCTCATCGCCCAGCTCACCACCCGCTGGGGCAGCCGCTACGCCCGGAGCGGAAAGACCATCTGGACCGAACAACCCCTCGCCGCTGATCCCGGCACGCTCCGCTAGGCCGTCACGGCCTCCTCGAAGAGGCGCTGCTCGGTCCGTGGCAGACAGCCCGCGGATTTCCTGCACCGTGAGAAGCAACGGCCCCCTGGCCCGGGTGGCTTCACAGGCCCTCCGACCAGGGGGCTGCTTCAGAGCACGGCAGTCCGGCAGCAGCCGACGCCCTCGATACTGCGCAGGGCGTCTCGGCCACTGGGCCGGCAGGACGCGCTCAGGTGCCCGGAAAGAGCGTCAGTTCGGCAGCTCGATCGGGATACCGGTGACGCTCACGGCGTCCCAGGAGTCGCCGACCGCGGTGTACTCGGCGCTGTCCTCTCCGTACAGGTCCGCTGCGGCCTGGAGGGTCGCCACGCGGGCGAGCTTGTAGTTGGTGAGGGCGGTCATGTACGTCGTCAGAGCCCGGTACCAGATCGCCTGCGCCTTGTCACGGCCGATGCCGGTCACGGCGGAGCCGTTGCAGGTCGGCGAGTTGTGGACGGTACCGTTGATCGTCTTCTCGCCCGAGCCCTCCGCGAGCAGGTAGTAGAAGTGGTTGCCGATACCGCTGGAGTAGTGGACGTCGACCACCTTCGCCCGCGGGCTCCAGCAGCCGAGGGAGTCCCCGTCGGAGGCCGGGTCGTCCATGCGGCGGAAGCCGGTGTGCTTCTGGAGGTCGAACTGCTCGCCGATGAGGTAGTCGCCGCGATCGGTGGCGTTGTCGGCGTAGAACTCGACCATCGTGCCGAAGACGTCGGAGGTGGCCTCGTTGAGCCCGCCGGCCTCGCCGAAGTACGCGAGCCGCGCGGTGTTCTCCGTGACACCGTGGGACATCTCGTGTCCGGCGACGTCCAGTGAGGTCAGAGGACCGAACTCGACGCCGTCGCCGTCGCCGTAGGTCATCTTCTCGCCGTCCCAGAACGCGTTGACGTACTTGTGCTGGTAGTGGACGCGGTTGTAGGAGCCCACCGGGATGTCCCAGATGCCCTGACGCTTGTGCACGTCGTTGTAGTAGTCCCAGGTGACGTCGGTGCCGTACTGGGCGTCAGCCGCCGCCGAGTCGCGCGCGTCGGTCGTTCCGTCGCCGAAGACCGTCGTGTCTTCAGCGACCGGCACCCCGTTCCAGCAGTAGCCCTCGGTGCTGCACAGCGGTCCGTCACTGAGGTTGAGCATGTCGGTCGTGAAGGACCATCCGTGGGCGGGGTCCTGCATGACGTAGCCGTCGGCCAACGGCACCACACCGAGTTCCACGTCGCCGCTGTAGAGCGTCCTGCCTGTGGCGGGAACGCCCTGAAGGGATCCGTCGGACGCCCTCTGGCGGGCCTTCGCCTCGTCGAACGCCCTGCTGTCCTGGGATTCGGCGGTATCGCCGGACGCTGCGGCGGCCTTCGTGACGTCCGTGGCGCGCAGGCTCCGGATCTGCTGGACGTCACGGATGACCTTGCCGCTGGCCGCGTCGACGTAGGTCGCCAGGCGGCTCGGCGTCCCGTCGTACTGTGTGCCGGTGGTGGTCACCTCCCACGCGAGGCGCGGGGTGCTGCCGGTCGCGTCGACGACCAGGCGCGGCTCACCGTCGGTCTTGACACCGGAGATGCCGCGCAGCCCGTCCCGGGCGGCGAGAGCCTCGGCGACGGCGCGGTCGGCGGCGACGCTCGCACGGCTCGCCAGATTCAGTGGCGCGCCGAGGGTCTGCGATATACCTCTCCACGCGCCGTTGCGCTTGAGGTGGACGACGAGGTCACCCCCGAGGACCGGTATGCCCTTGTAGGTGCGGTCGAGCCGTGTGTGCGTCGTGCCGTCCGGGTCGACGAGCGTGGAGACGGCGCTGAAACTCACGCCGCTGGAGATGCGCGCGTCACGCGGGTGCTCACCGAGTGCCTGGATCGCAGCGGTGGCCAGCCCATCGGCGTTCCTTCCCGCCCCCAAGCTCACCACGGACACTTTCTGCTGAGCCGCATCGCTGGAACTCGGCAGCAGCGTGACGGCGCTGATGCCGGAACACAGTGCGAGCGAGATGCTGAGCCTGCGCATGGCGCGACTTCTTTGCGTGGGCATGTCAAACCTCGTGCTCGAGTTGGATGAAAAGCGCTCAGTCGGGGCGAGCCCACCGCCCGCGACGCGGACCGTGGCTCATCGGCCAGGGATTGCGAACACCCCGCCCGCAGAGGTGAAACCGCAGATCATCCGGCCGATGACGGTCGATGGCTGATCGACCCCTCATGACTGATCTATCGATCAATCTAGCCATCCTCCTCGCCCCAGGTCAATGCCGGCTGATGATTTCATCAATTCTGCGGACCCTGGGGTGAAACCCGGCCCTCAGGCGGGTGCCGCGGCACGGCTGGGTGAGCTCGGACAAGAGCGCGACTACCATCACAGGTGACCGGACCATCAGAATGAGTGCCGCGGTACTGAAGGCAGGCTGCATGACCCCCGAGGCGAACACCGCGAAGTCCGGCAGGACCCCCGGAGGACGGACGGGCCGCCAGAGGGCACGCACGCATGCGGCGCTCGTGTCAGCCGCGCAGACCCTCCTGGCTCAGCGGCGGACGCACGTCACCATCCGGGAGATCACCGAAACCGCCAACGTGGGCTTCGGCTCCTTCTTCAACCACTTCACCTCGAAGGAAGAGCTCTTCGAGGAAGCGATCCACGTGACCCTCGCGAACCACGGCGAGGTCCTGGACAGCCTTACGCGGGGCATTGACGATCCGGCACGCGTGCTCGCCCTGGGCATCCGCAGCACCGGACGGCTGCAGCGGAAGCAGCCCGAGATGGCCCGCATCCTGCTTCACCAGGGCACCAGACTGCTCCTCGACGACGCGGGCCTGACCGCCCGAGCCCGGGCCAATCTCGCGGCCGGCGTGAAGTCGGGGCGGTTCGCCGCCCCTGCGGACGTCGAGTTCGCCCTCATGGCGATCCTGGGAGCCCTGCTGGGTGTGGTGCAGTTCCTCGATGCACATCCGGAGGCCGATGCCGGCGCATCGGCCGATCAGCTGGCAGAAGGCGTGCTCGTCTCACTCGCCGTGGAATCGAGCGAGGCGCGCCGCATCGTACGAGAGCCTCTGCCTCCCGCGTTCGACATCTGACCCCTGCGGCCGGCGCCCACCTCCGAGGGCCGACCAGCACACCACTCCCACCGCCTTCGGGCAGGTGCCGGACACCCCTCGCGCCCTCCGGATGTTCACCTCGCAGCCATCAACCGTCCCCTCCCGCCTCCTACGGTGACCACAACATCACTACTGATCATGTACTCAGACTTGTGCGCTGAGGGGACGGAGCAGACATGAGCGGGCTGACGAGACGCGAACTGATCGCTTTGGGCGGCCTGGTGGGAGCAGGAGTAGCGCTCGGAGGCACTGCCGCAAGGGCCGCGTCCCTCGTTGCCGGTACGGGACGGGCGATATCGGTGGACGGCACCACTCTCCAGGCAGTTGCCACGCCGGTCACGGCCGGCACCGACTCCTACACGCGCCTCGCGTCAGGCCCGGGCTGGCCACTGGTGGTGCGCGAGGACCTTGCGACCGGGCGGGCGAGCCGCGACGACCGTCGTACGGCTGTGACCGCATTCGCACAGCTGACGGACCTGCATGTGCTGGACGCTGAGAGCCCGGCACGGTTCGAGTACGTGCACCCGCTGATCCCGTCGGCACACCGGCCACAGGAGGCACTGGCCCCGGTGGCGACGATCGCACTGGTGGAGCGGATCAACGCCTTGCGCGACGGGCCGTTCACCGGCCGCAGGCTCGATGCGGTCATCACCACGGGCGACAACACCGACAACCACGAACTGCTCGAACTCGACTGGTTCCTCGCCCTGCTCAACGGCGGGCAGTTCACCCCGACATCAGGCGACCCGGCCCGGTTCGAAGGCGTCCAGACCTCCGGCTCCTCGCACTACTGGAACCCCGGCCGTGCGATCGCCGGGGCCTGGACCGACAAGGGCTTCCCCACGATCCCGGGGCTGCTCGAAGCCGCCGGGAAGACGGTGACCTCACCCGGCCTCGCCCTGCCGTGGTTCTGCACGTTCGGCAACCACGACGACTCCGTCGCCGGGACGCTGGCCGACATGCCCGGCACCGAGGAGTGGTACACCGGCCGCTGGAAGGTGATCGGCCGCGACGAGGGGGACATGCGGCGCATCGCGCGTGCGCTGCGCGAGCCGGGACCCTCCCTCTCGGTCAAGGATCTGACCAGCGCAGGGGTCGTCCGCGAAGTCACCCCCGACCAGCGCCGCCGCCCGTTCACCCCGGGCGAGTTCGTCCGCGCGCACCTGGAGGCGCCCGGCCGTTCCGGACCCGCCGGGCACGGCTTCACCGAGGACAACGCGGACGGCCAGGACGTCTACTACTCGTTCTGCCTGGCTCCGGGCATCACCGGCATCTCCCTGGACACGACCACGACGGCGCTGGCTGACGGCTCGATCGGGCAACGCCAGCTCAGGTGGCTCGAGAGGCAACTGCGGCAGAACAGCTCGGTGTACTGGACGAATGACGGCACGCGTGTGCGCCAGTCCGTGAGTGACGAACTGTTCGTACTGTTCAGCCATCACACGTCCACGACGATGGGTAACCTGCTGCCCGACCGTCGGCATCCGCTGGACCCACGGCTGCCCGGCGCAGCACTCGTGGCACTGCTGAACCGTTACCCGAATGTCGTCGCGTGGGTCAACGGGCACACGCACGCCAACAAGATCACGCCGCACGCCGGCGACCGGCCCGAACTGGGGTTCTGGGAGATCAACACCGCCTCACACATCGATTCCCCTCAGCTCGCCCGGCTGATCGAGGTCGCCGACAACAAAGACGGCACGCTGTCGCTGTTCACCACGCTGGTCGAGGCGGACGCCCCGTACGCGGCCGGATACGGCGACTTCTCGGCGCCAGGTCTGGCATCGCTGTACCGCGAGCTGTCCTACAACGACCTGCACGTAAACCTCGACCAGTTGGGTGAGACGACCGACCGCAACACGGAACTGCTCCTGGTCAACCCCCTGGCATAAGAGCTCCCTCGGGGACGGTGGGCTCGCAAGCTCGTCGCAACGTCGCAGGCGCGGAGCGCCGGAGCTGCGGCGAACGCCTGAGCCGGGGGCCGTGCCCCTTGCGGCAGTTCGCCGAGGGCTGCGACGAGGGCGTCGCGCAGCCGGCTGGCCGGATGTACTTCCGGCAACGGTGACCGGGCTTCTCAGTGGCCGCCCGGTGCGGAGTCTCCTGGACAGCGTCCTGCTGCGCGGCTCCAGGCGTTTCCGACCGGGCACCCGCCGCCGGCCTCGGCAGCCTCACCGCCGGTACATGACAGTGATCTACGCTGGTGCCATGCCAGAGCAGAAGCCGCCCCGCGCCGAGACCCGCTTCGAACGCCGCCGGGCCCAGACCCGGCGCTCCCTGATCGCCGCCGCTCGCGTCATCCTGGCTGAGGAGAACGCGATGCCGGACACGAGCATCCAGAAGATCGCGGAACAAGCGGATGTCGGCTTCGGAACGTTCTTCAACCACTTCGAAAGCAAGTCCGCACTGTTCGACGCGGCCGTGGCGGACGCGCTGGAGGAGTACGGGCAATTGCTGGACGACGTCACGGCGGTGCTCGACGACCCCGCCGAAGTGATCGCCGCCAACGTCCGTCTGACCATCGGCATGGTGGGCACCCACCCGGAGCTGGCCAAGATCCTCCGCCACCGCGGTATGGCACAGCTGCATGCCGAGAGCGGTCTCGCCCCCCGGGCCCTGCGTGACATCGAGGCCGGCGTGGCCAGCGGCCGCTTCACGGTGGACAGCCCTGACATCACGCTCTCGGCGGTGGGGGGCGCGCTGCTGGGACTGCTCGAACTCGAATCCCGCCACCCAGGGGTCGTGGGCCCCGAGACCAGCGAGCGGACAGCCGCCCTTGTCCTGCGCATGCTCGGCTTGTCTCCCGAGGACGCTGACGACGTCGCCCGGCGCCCGCTGCCCCCGGCGCCGCCACCGCGCGCCTGAGGGGCAGGCGGGCTCCCCGTCACTTTTCCAGGCGCTTGACGAGACGGGGGAACTGCTTTCGCGCGTTGCCCCGCTCGACCCTCAGCCGCTCGTTCGAGGTGAAGGCCTCGTCGAGCTGAGGAGCGGGATCCCCGGCGGCCGGGAACAGCTCCGCGGTGAACGGCCAGTCCGTGGCGAACAGGATGTGACCGACACCGGTCAGCTCCTTGACCGACTTCATCGACTGCGGAGCAGGAGACAGGGCGGTGTCGACGAACAACCGCCTGTACAGCACGCTGGCGTCGTCGAGCCCGTCGAGGCCGAGCAGTTGCGCCAGTCCCACGGTCCTGGAGTAGAGCAGGCTGGTGCGGTACGAGATGTACGGCAGTGTCCCGCCTGCGTGTGCGCCGAGCCAGCGGATCCCCGTGTAGCGCGTGTAGATCTTCTTGTAGAGCATGTTGACCAGCGCGCGGGTGGTGTCGAAGGTGAACTCGTAGAGGAACGGCGGCAGATCCAGGTCAGGGTAGTGCTGCGGGGTGACCGGGTGGATGAAGACCATCGCGCCCAGGTCGTCCAGCGCCTCCATCAGCGGGTCGAGACGGGGGTCTCCCAGATAGCCCCCGGCGTAGCTGCTGAAGATGCCGATACCGTCCAGCTTGAGCTCGTTGATCGCCCGCCTGGCCTCGGTGATGGCGTTCTGGATGTCGTCCGGCGAGCTCAGGTCTCCCAGGGGAAGCAGCGCGAAGCCTCCGAAGCGCCGGGCCAGGTTGGCGTCACGGGTGTGGACCAGGGTCTCGCTGATGTAGTCGTTCAGCTTCTGGGCCATCTCCATACGCGCCTCGGACGTCGGCAGGTACTCGACACCCGGTTCGGAGACGGAGACGACCTGGGTCTGGATCCCGTAGCGATTCATGAAGTCCACCGCCAGCTCCGGAGTCCAGTCAGGGACCGGCACACCACCGATGTCAGTGATGTCGTGGTCGGCCAGGGACTCGCGGTAGAAGTCCGGGATGATGTGGCAGTGCACGTCGATGCGGTAGTTGCCCGCAGGAAGTGACGCCGGTGCCGCGGCAGCAGCAGCCGCCCTGTTGGCGGCCAGCGCGGCCGTGCCGCCGACCGCTGCGGCACCGGCCATGCCGGCGGCCTTCAGCACACCTCGCCGACCGAGTCGGCGAGAGGGGGAACGATCACCTTGGACCATGACAACTCCTAGTGACGAGGATTGCTGGAGTCGCATGCCGCTCCCGGACCGGATACGGGCGGGGCGAAGCATGCGGAATGCGGGATCACACGACGTCTCGGCAGGATCCGGTCGAGGCGGATCTCCTGTCGGCACTGACGAGATCATCGGATTCGTCGATCAGATTCGTCTACCTCGATCGGTTTTGATTTTTTCATCAACATGAGTAGCGTGTCGCGCATGGCTGAAGCAGCGGACAAACCCTGCACGACCCATCCACCGCAACCCGGTCAATCCGAACGCCTCTCCCGGCAGAGGGCGCGCACTCGGGCTGCCCTGCTGGGGGCGGCACAGCGCTTACTCTCCGAGCAGCACCGCGCGGACATGAGCATTCGGGAGATCACCGAGGCGGCGAACGTCGGGTTCGGTACCTTCTACGGGCATTTCGCCAACAAGACGGACCTGCTCGAAGCGGCCATGTCGATGACTCTCGAACAGCACAGCGTGCGACTGGAGTCAACGGTTGCGAACCTGGACGACTCCGCTGAGGTGTTCGCCGTGGGTGTGCGGCTGACGTGCCGTCTTCAGCGCAACCATCCTCAGGTCGCGCGCATCCTGCTCCGCGTGGGCCTCCCCCGCCTGGTGTCCTCGGTCGGACTGGCCCCTCGGGCCCGTGCACTCCTGCGCGCGAGCGAGGCCGCCGGCCGCCTGCGCGTCGGAGACCTCGAAGTGGCATTGGCGAGTACCGGAGGCTCCCTTCTGGGACTCATGCAGCTACTCGACGCCGAGCCGCACATGGATGCCGAGAAGGCCAGTGACCACCTGGCGGCCAACCTGCTGCGCATGTTCGGCCTGCCGCACGACGATGCCTGGGACGTGGCCACACGTCCGCTGCCCGTACTCGGCTGACCTGCCTGGCCCCGGCCTCTGCGGACGGATTCGGTAGCACGCCAACACTGCTGCGCAACTACGACCATCGGCCCTCTGAGTCGAAAGGGGTGGCGACGTGTCCATAGCCGCCACGCACGAACGCCCGCAAGAACCCGCCCGCCTGTATCTCACAGGCGCAATCGCCGCCCAGTACCGTGCGTCGGCCTCGCACGGAGGCGTCCAGTGAGCCTCGGCGGGCCGGACGACCGGGCCTCCTCGTACACCGGCAGCGCCCATTGGGCCAGTGGTGACGGACCGCACCACGCCGGTGCCGCCGCCTGGCCTACGGCACCGTCCCACAGTGAGGCGGGGCGGGCTCTGGGCGGCCGCTACGTTCTGGGCCACCTGCTCGGCCGTGGCGGCATGGCCGAGGTCCACCTGGCTCACGACACCCGCCTCGACCGCGCCGTCGCCGTGAAGACACTGCGCTCCGACCTGGCCCAGGACCCCGAACTCCAAGCCCGGTTCCGTCGCGAGGCACAGTCCGCCGCATCGCTGAACCATCCGGCCATCGCCGCGGTCTACGACACCGGCGAGGACGTGCCGTACAACGGGCTGGTCGGCGGCACGGCGCCGCACGGCGGCCTGTCGCTGCCGTACATCGTGATGGAGTACATCGAAGGGTTCACCCTGTCCGAACTCCTGCGCTCCGGACAGACATTGAGCCCCCAGCATGTCCTGGACATGGCAATCGACGTACTCCAGGCGCTTGAGCATGCACACCGCAGCGGCATCGTGCATCAGGACATCAAACCCGCCAACGTCATGCTGACCTATACCGGTCAGGTCAAGGTCATGGACTTCGGGATCGCCCGCGACGTCCGCGACAGCGGCCTGTCCCAGACTTCGCCCGTCGTCGGAAACGCACACTACCTCTCCCCCGAACAGGCCATGGGACTGCGGGCCGACGACCGTTCCGACCTGTACTCCCTCGGCTGCCTGCTGTACGAACTGCTCGCGTTGCGGCCCCCGTTCACCGGTGACTCCCCGATGGCCGTGATGTACCAGCACATGCAGGACGCGCCGTGGCCACCGAGCCACTACAACCCGGCGGTCACCCCCGAGACGGACGCCATGGTCTTGCGTGCCCTGGCCAAACACCCCGAGCTCAGGCCTCGGTCCGCCGACGAGATGCGTGCCGAGGTCGAGGCATGCCTCGGAAGAGGCGTGTCCCCCGTCATCACTGCTCCCCCTTCGGAGACGGACGAGTACGGTGAAGTGCGAGGGCTCCCGGAAGACATGGATGAGGAGCCTCCGGACGGAGGCAACAGGAAGGCTGCGGTCCTGCTCGGCGCGACAGGCCTCCTCGTGGTCGCGGGCGCACTGCTGATCGGCTGGCTGATGTTCGGGAGCGACGGCGCGGCCGACACCGTGACCGTGCCAGATCTCGTCGGTGAGACTCTGGACGCTGCTCGCACCGCGGCAGACAACACCGGCCTGACAGTCACCGTCGGCAGGAGCGCGCCCTGCGAGGATCAGCCCAAGGACCACATTTGCAGCCAGACCCCGCAGAGCGGAGAGGTCGACAGGGGAGAAGCGATCTACGTCGTGGTATCGACCGGATCCCCGGAGGTCGAGGTCCCGGACATCACGGACAAGGACGAAGGCGACGCGTCGCGAATCCTGGAGGACAAAGGCTTCAAGGTGAGGCCCAGGCACGTCGAATCCGAGGAGGAGCCCGGAACGGTGCTCGAACAGGATCCGGCAGGTGGCCGCAAGGTCGAGAAGGGCACCGAGATCACCCTCACCGTGGCCGAGGCGGCCGACAGGTCCACCGTGCCGGACCTCACCGGCAAGACCGTCTCCGAGGCCGAGGAGTTGCTCGCCGAACACGGCCTTGCGCTGGGCAGCACGACGGAGGTCGAGGCAGACGAGGGGCTGGAAGCCGGAACGGTCATCGGACAGAGCATCCCGTACGGCACCGAGGTCGAGCCGGACTCCTCGGTGGACATCAAGGTGGCCAAGTGGGTGGAAACGGTGCAGGTACCCGTCGGCATCATGGGCAAGACCCTTGCCGAGGCGCGGAGCGACCTGCAATCCCTCGGGCTTCAGGTCAGTGTCGCATCCGACGCGTCCAGCGCATCGGATGCGGTCGTCACCTCGAGTGTTCCGCAGCCCGGAGCCGAGGTGGCCGCGGGAAGCACGGTGACGGTCATCACCGAGGAACCCTCGGACGAGGCGAGCGCAGCCCCGTCGGACACCAGCACGCCACTCCCCGATTCCTCTCACAGCGACTGACTCACCGAGCGGCCGAAGTCGGTGCTCTCCCGGTCCGGGTCGGATGTCCGTCGCCGGAGTCGCCACGTTGTGTGGCCGGCGCGGAGCTCAGTCGGATGTCGGCGGTGTCTGCGGTGCGCGGAACAGGCAGCCGATCGCGGCGGCGAGAACGATGACGCTGACGGCGATGAGCGAGGCGGACAGTCCGTCCATGAAGGCGGACTTGACGCCGTCCGCCAGGGCCGCGCCCCGGACACCGAGCTGATCTGCGACGTGCAGGCCGGCTGCGGCGGAGTCGCGTGCGGCCTCGGCGGCTTCGGCGGGGAGCTGGTCGAGAGAGTCGGGCAGGCTGGAGCGGTAGCGGCTGCCGTAGATCGATCCCATGAGAGCGATACCGACGGCCGAGCCGACCTCGCGTGTGGTGTCGTTCATCGCGGAGGCGACTCCCTGCTGGCCACGGCCGAGCGAGCCGGTGATGGCAGAGGTGCCCACGGCTCCGGACAGGCCGATGCCGAAGCCCGCCAGGATGAGGCCGCCGAGGAACGGCAGGTAACCGGATCCGACATCGAGCCGGGAGATGACGAACAGGCCGGCGCTCAGCAGGAGCAGGCCGACGGTCATGGTCGCCTTCATCCCGACCCGTCGCACCAGGTGAGGGGTGGCCTGGGAGGTGGGCAGGACGACGACGGCGACGGGCACGAGGGCAGCGGCGGCCTTGAGCGGGCTGTAGCCGAGGATGAGCTGAAGGTACTGCAAGCCGACGAAGAAGAACCCGAAAACGGCCATGAACTGCACGAGGACGGTGATCGCGCCGGCCCGGAAGCCGCGGATACCGAAGAGAGCGGGGTCGAGCAGGGGGTGCTCGCTGCGCAGGCCCAGCCAGGCGTACGCGGTGAAGGCCAGCATGGTCACCACCAGGGCGGCGATCACGGCGGGTTCCGTCCAGCCCTGCTCATTGCCCTGAATGATCGCGAAGACGAGGGTGCCGATACCGACGGCCGTGGAGACAGCCCCGGGCACGTCGGGCGAGGAGGGGTGCTCGTCCTTGGTGTTGGGCGACAGGAGGAGGGCGGCGATGGCGGCCACGAGGGCGACCACGGCGCTGGTGACGAAGATCGACCGCCACGAATACCACTCCAGCAGGGCTCCTGCGGCAAGCATGCCGATGATGGCTCCGGCGGCGGCGAATCCGGACCAGGTGGCCACGCCTTTGGTGCGCTGCTCGGGAGGGAAGGCAGCGGTGATCGTGGACAGGGTGCCCGGCATGATCATCGCGGCCCCCAGGCCCATGACGACCCGCCAGACGATGAGCGTGGTGGTGGAGTCGGCGAAGGACGCCGCCAGGGAGGCGACGCCGAAGACGATGGTGCCCGCGATGAGGACGTCGCGGCGCCCGATTCGGTCTCCGATCGCACCGAGCGGCAGGACGAGAGCGGCCAGGGCGACGGTGTAGCCGTCGGCGATCCAGGTCAGTGAGCCGTTGGTGGCCGACAGGTCGATGGCGAGGTCGGGCAGGGCGAGGTTGAGCGCGGAGACGGAGGCGACGACGAGGACCAGGGACAGGCACATGGCGAAGAGCACGCCGTTGTGCCCGGCCCGGCCGGTCGCGACGACGTCCTGCCGGGCTTCGGGCTGGCTGCCGGGCTGGCGGTCGGGCTTGCGGTCGGGGTTGGTGGACATGAGGAATCCGTCCTAGTCGGTGCCGGGCTGGAAGAGTTTGAAGACCAGGCGCGCAGCGCCGCGCTGGGCCGCGTGGCGCAGGCGCATCGGGGCCGGCAGGGCCGGGGGCGGCGTCTGGGGAGTTGCGGCCAGGCGGGGGAAGAGCGCTTCGGCGTTGGTGCGGTTGACGGCCTTGAGTGTGTCTGGGTCGACGTTGCCGTCGAGGCCGTGGGCGAAGTACTGCCCGGCGGGGGCTGGGGCGAAGGGCCAGTCGCTGCCGAAGAGGACGTGTCCGGGGCGGGCGAAGGCGAGCAGGGTGGGCAGGGCGGCGGGGCTGGCGGACAGGGCGGTGTCGAAGTAGAAGGAGCGGAAGTCGTCCAGGACGTCGAGCGGGCTGCGCGCGGTGTCGTTGGCGATGGTGAGGGCCATGCGGTGTGAGGAGTAGGGGACGAAGCCGCCGGCGTGGCTGAGGATGAACCGGACGTCTGGATAGCGGCGCGGGATGCCGTTGCGGACCAGGAGGTAGGCGGCGCGGGTGGTGTCCAGGAGGAAGTCGGCGGCGAAGGCGGGGATGCCGTCGACCGGGGGTGCGGGAAGCTCGGCCGGGTGGACGAAGACCACCGCGGCGCGGTCGTTCAGCGTCTGCCACAGCGTGTCCTGGCCGTCCGCGCCGAGGTAGGTGCCCCGGGCGTTGGCGAGCAGGGTGACGCCGTCGGCGCGCAGGTCGTCCAGTGCGCGCGCGGCCTCGGTGGCCGAGGCGCCGGCGTCGGGCATGGGCAGGGTGGCGAAGAAGCCGAAGCGGCCGGGGTGGTCGGTGACCAGGCCCGCGGAGTGGTCGTTGAGGCGTCGGGCCAGGTCGGCGGCCTCGGCGGGTCCGGTGAGGAAGCCGGTGCCGGGCGTGGAGACGGAGAGGATCGACGTGGCGGTGCGGAGCAGGTCCATCAGCCGCAGGGCGGACTCGGGACTCCAGTCGGGCAGGGCGCGGCCGCCGGCGTCGGCGATGCCGGCCTTGGCGAGCTCGTCGCGGTAGAAGTCGGGCACCACGTGCTGGTGGACGTCGATGCGTCGTGCCGAAGGGGACATGAAGCGGCCTTTCATGCGGGGTGCGGGGTGCGGTCCGCTGTGTGCGGGTGCGGTCCGCTGTGTGCGAGTGCGGTCCACTGTGTGCGGGGTGCGGGTGCGGTCCGCTGTGTGCGGGGTGCGTCGGGGAAGTCGCGTCGTCCGGCCGTCGACCGAGCACGGCCGACCCGGGCAGCGGTGGGCGACCCGGAAGAAGAGTTCGGGGCAGGTCGGGCAGCGGGGTGTCGCCGGTGCGGTTCGCGGCGTCTCAGCCGGGGTGGGGGGCGGGCTGTCGTCAGATGAAGGACACCGACACGGAGCCGAGGGATCCGAAGCGTGCCTCTGCCTTCTGTCCGGCGCCGATGGAGGGAGCCGTGGTCATGGCGCCGGACAGGATCACGTGCCCGGGGTCCAGTCCTTTGCCGTAGGCGGCGAGAGTGTTGGCCAGCCAGGCGACTGCGGCGGCCGGGTGACCCAGGACCTCCTTGCTGCTGCCGGTCGCCACAGGGCTTCCGTCGACGAGCAGGTCCACGTCCACCGCCGCGAGGTCGGGTGCGTACGCCATCGGAGTCCAGGAGCCGCAGACCAGTCCCGCCGAGCTGGCGTTGTCCGCGACGGTGTCGGCCAGGGTGATCCGCCAGTCGCGGATGCGGCTGTCGACGATCTCCAGTGCGGGCGCGACCGACTCGACGGCGGTCAGCACGTCATCCATGGTCACGCCGGGGCCGCGCAGCGGCCGGGCCAGGCGGAAGCAGATCTCGGGTTCGACGCGCGCAGCGCAGAACCGGGCGGCGCGTACCGTTCCGCCGTCGCGGTGGACCATGTCGTCCAGCAGATGCCCGAAGTCCGGCTCGTGCACGCCGAGCAGTTCCCGCATCGGGGCCGAGGTGAGACCGACCTTGTGGCCGATCACCGTCGACCCGGCGGCCAGGCGGCGGGCGACGTTGTCCTGCTGGACGGCGTAGGCGTCGGCGAGATCGAGGTCGGGCCATGTCGTGGTGAGCGGTTCGACAGGTGCCCTGCGGCGTTCGGCCTCGCGCAGCAGCTGGGCGGCTTCCATGCGCCGCCGGGCAGCCGCCGGCGTCATGCCCTGCCCCTCGCCGCCATGCGTGTCGCCGCCTCGTAGACCAGCTGGGCGTGCAGTTCGAGCATCGCCACCAGGTCGATGTCGTCTCCGTTGATCTCCCGCTGGATGAACAGCCCGTCGGCGCCCGCGACGGCGTAGGTCGTCAGGGCGTGCAGGGACTCCTCGTCGAGGTCGGGGAGGAGCGCCCGGGCCATTTCGGCGATCTTGGTGCGCGCGATGTCGCGGACCTGGAGGAACACCGTGCGGCCGCGGGGCTCGGCGGGACGGCGTTCCAGCGCGAGCATCAGGCCGAGACGGAGGAAGTCGGGGGCGTCGATCAGCGACTTCGCCACGCTCCCCGCCATGGCGGTGACCCGTTCCAGCGGGGTTCCGGTCTCTTCGCTCGGTAGCTCGACGGCGGCGAGCCACGTGTCGAAGCTGCGCTCGATGACCGCGGCGATCAAGTCGTCCTTGTCCTTGAAATGCCAGTAGATCGAGCTGGCGGGCAGTCCGCACTTGGCGCTGACGGCCGCGATCGACGTGCCTTCGTATCCCCGCTCGCCCGCGATCTCCACGGTGGCGTCGAGGATGCGCTGCCGCGACTCCACTCCGTTCGCGCGCTTCTTGCGGGTCGTCTGCGGCTTCGTCATGGCAGGGGCCCTCCCGTCGGTGTGCTTGGCGTCGGCCACTTGACCGTCCTCGGCAACATCCCTACCGTAGCACTCGTTCCAATTGGAGTGAACGATACATTAAGAGCCGTGCAGCATGATCGACAGTGAGGTGGCCTGATGAGCGAGACCGGGGCCGGGACAGAGACCGAAGACAGCGCCTACGACGTGGCGGTGATCGGTTACGGGCCCACGGGCGTGACCGCGGCGAACCTGCTGGGCGCGATGGGACTGCGCGTCGTCGTCCTGGAACGGGACGCCGAGATCTTCACGCGCGCACGGGCCATCTCCACCGACGAGGAGGTCGTCCGCATCTGGCAGCGGATCGGCCTGGCCGAGCGCCTCAAGCAGGACATGCTGACGGAGCGGCCGGTGGACTTCGTCGACGCCGACGGCCGCACGTTCCTCAGCGCGGCCCCCACCCCGCGCGGCCACGGCCATCCCCCGCAGATGTTCATCTACCAGCCGGCGCTGGAACAGGTCCTGCGCGACGGAGTCGACCGCTATCCGAACGTGAAGATCCTGCTGCGCCACGAGTGCCTGCGCCTGCGCCAGGACGCCGACGGCGTGGAACTGACCGTGGTCGGCACGGCCGACGACTCCGTCCACCGACTGCGCGCCTCCTACGTGATCGCGGCCGACGGCGGCACCAGCCTCACGCGAGCCCAGCTGAACATCGGCTACGAGGGCAGGACGTACGAGGACCGCTGGGTCGTCATCGACACCAAGATGCTCAAGCCCTGGCCGAACCACGACAAGCTGCGCTTCCACTGCGACCCGGCCCGCCCGGCCGTGGACTGCCCGACCCCGCTCGGCCACCACCGCTACGAGTTCCCCCTCCTGCCCGGAGACGACGAGAAGCACCTGGTCACCGAGGACGCCGTGTACCAGCTGATCTCCCGCTACGGGATCGGCCGCGACAGCATCAAGGTCCTGCGCGCCACCGTCTACAGCCACCACGTCCGCTTCGCCACCCGCTTCCGCATGGGCCGGATCTTCCTCGCCGGTGACGCCGCGCACGCCATGCCGCCGTGGATCGGCCAGGGCATGGCGGCCGGGGTACGCGATGTCGCCAACCTCTGCTGGAAACTGGACTCCGTCATCCACGGCGAACTGCCCGAGACGGTCCTCGAGAGCTACGAGGCCGAACGCAAACCGCACGTGCGGGAGGTCACCAGGAGAGCGGTGTTCGTCGGCCGCATGATCACTGAACGTCGGCGCCCAGTCGCCCGCGTCCGCAACGGCGCCCTGCGCGCCCTGGACCGCATCCCGGGCTTCGGCGCCTGGATGCAGGACTCCAACTGGATCCCCGTCGCCCGCTACGACGCCGGCCTACAGGCCCGCCCCCGTACCAGGGCGACCGGGCACCAGATCCCGCAGCCCTGGGTGACCGGACCCGACGGCGAACGCGTACGGCTCGACGACGCGCTCGCCGGCCGTTGGCTGCTGCTGCACCGCGGGCTGCCCACCGCGCAGCCCGCGTGGGAGCGCCTCGGTGTCGAGTCGCTGGCCGTTCTGCCCATGGGCTCGCCCCCTGCCGAGGGCGCGATCGTCGACAGCGACGGCGTCCTGCTGCCCTGGTTGACCGAGCGCCGCGTCACCACCGTGGCCCTGCGCCCCGACGCCTACGTCTACGCCGCCTCCGCCGGTGCCCAACTCCCCCCGCCCCCGGCCGGATTCGCCCCCGCGTCACGGCCGGCCACGACCACCACTCAGTGAGGAGCACCATGACCACACCCACAGCAGTCCCCGCGATGCACGAGCGCCTGCTCGACGTCGGCGGCAAGAAGATCTTCGTCGCCGAGACGGGGCAGGGAGACCCCGTCCTGCTGCTCCACGGGGGCGGCCCCGGCGCCTCCGGTGTCTCCAACTACAGCCGCAACATCGCGGAGCTGGCCGAGGAGTTCCGGGTCATCGTGCCCGACCTGCCCGGTTACGGCCGCAGCAGCAAGGGCATCGACCCCACCGATCCCTTCGGTGCCCTGGCCGCCGGCATCCGCGGCGTGCTCGACCAGCTCGGCCTGGAGAAGGCCCACTTCGTCGGCAACTCCTACGGCGGCGCCTGCGCCCTGCGACTCGCGCTGGACACCCCCCAGCGGGTCGACCGCATGGTGCTCATGGGCCCCGGCGGCATCGGCACCACCCGCGCGCTGCCCACGCCGGGCCTGAACAGCCTCCTGAACTACTACACGGGGGACGGGCCCTCGCGGCAGAAGCTGGAGAAGTTCATCCGCAACTACCTCGTCTTCAACGCCGCCCAGGTGCCTGACTCGATCATTGACGCGCGCTACCAGGACAGCATCGACCCCGAGGTCGTCGCCGCCCCGCCGCTCAGGCGCCCGAAGTCGCTGCGCGCGCTGTGGAAGATGGACTTCACCCGCGACAGGCGCCTGAACCGGCTGGCCGTGCCCACCCTGGTGCTGTGGGGCACCGCGGACAAGGTCAACCGGCCGTCGGGCGGCCGTATGCTGGCCGGGCACATGCCCAACTGCGACCTGTACGAGGTCTCCAACACGGGGCACTGGGTGCAGTGGGAGCGGGCCGACCTGTTCAACCAGCTCTGCGCCGACTTCCTGGCGGACCGCCGATGAACACCCCATCCTCGGTCTTCGGCGCCGTCCACCTCGGCTACATCGTCATCGAGTCCCACCGCTTCGCCGACTGGCGCCGGTTCGGCACCGACGCCATCGGCATGCACCACGACGACATCTCCCGTGATGTGATGCGCTTCCGTCTCGACGGCCACGAGTGCCGCTTCCTGATCCGGCGCGGCCCCGCCGAGGACGTGGTGGCGATCGGCTGGCACATCGACGACCACATCTCCTTCGAGCACATCGAGGGTCGCATCCGGGCCCACGGCGTCCCCGTCGTGCGGGGCTCCGACGAGGAGGCGGCCCTGCGCGGCGTGGAACGCCTGCTGCGTTTCCCCGGCCCCAAGGGCATCGTGCAGGAGATCTACACCACTCCGCGCATCTCGTCCGAGCCGCTGCGGATGCTCGCCTCCGGCTGGGTCACCGGCGACTCGGGCATGGGGCATGTCGCGATCACCTCCGCCAAGCCCACCCTGATGCGCGGCTACTACAACACGGTCTTCGACGCCCGCCTGACCGACTACATCAACGAGACCATCAGCGGCGTCAAGCTCAAGATCCGCTTCCTGCGCGTCAACGAACGCCACCATTCGATCGCGATCGCCGCCGTTCGCGGCCTGCCGATCGACCCGATCCGTACCCGCGTCCAGCACCTCAACATCCAGGCCGACAGCCTGGACGACGTCGCCCAGAGCTACCAGCGGGTGCACGAACTCGGCTTCGACATGGCCCTGTCGGTGGGCCAGCACACCAACGACAAGGAGCTCTCCTACTACGCCCGCACCCCCTCCGGCTTCGAGTGGGAGGTCGGCTGGAACCCCCTCGTCATCGACGAGAGCACCTGGGAGCCCTCCACCCACCAGGGCATCAGCATCTGGGGCCACACACCCGTCGGCCAGACCATCGTCGACAAACTCGACCAGTTCCGGCTCGGCGCCCGTTCCCTCGTCCGGCCGGAGAGGACCGTCCCCGCCCTCAGCGGCGCCGGCATCCCCGACAACTGACCCGGTGCGGTCTCTCCGCCGCCCTGCGGGGCGACCGCACTCGCTCGATCCCCGGCAATCCCCGACGCCCCGGCGCTGCGTGCCCACCGTCGCCGTCCGGCACTGCCCGGTCCGTCCGGCACACCGCTCGCCGCGCTTCCCGTCCCGGCATGCCGGGAACCGTGATGTCGGGCCCCGGTTCGTGACCATCCACCTCGCGATAGGACCCCTCATGTCCGTCCCGTTCCACTGGCCCGGCCACGGGCCCCCGTCAGCCGACCGGCCCCATGAGGCTGTCGCGAGCGCCCTGCACCAAGTGCCTCGCACGCTTTCCGGGGCGCGTCGGCGGTTCCTGGCGGTCAACGGCGCCGCCTTCCTGCTCACCGCGCTGCTGTCCACCACGGCCGACGGGCTGTTCACCACCCGACCGGCGAGCAGCATGCCTCTGGGCATCGCGCTCGCCGCTCTGCAACTGGTCACGCTGCTGCTGACCTCATGGCGGTACGACCGCACGCTCCGTCGCCACGTCGATCCGCTCGTCGACTCGATGCGACGTCATGCCCAGCCCGTGCACTCGCAGCCGCCTCAGCCGGGCCCGGCAGAGAGCGTGTCCCGGGGGCCGTACCCATCACCGGGGAGACAGATATGACCGAGCTGTCGCTCGCCGCAGGTTTCGCATCGGTCTCGGGCAGTTCCGACGACCGGGCAATGGTGCTGGCCGCCTTCATGGCATTCATCGCCCTGTCCCTGCTGCTGTGCGTTCTGGCCGGACCCGAGGGCGACACGACGGCCGACTTCTACACCGGGAACCGGTCACTGACGCCCGTGCAGAACGCGCTGGCGCTCACCGGGGACTACATATCCGCCGCCACACTCCTGGGCGTGTCCGGCCTGGTGGCCGTGGCCGGGTACGACGGCATCTCCCTGGCCGTCAGCAGCTGCCTGGCCGTCGGGGTGTTCCTGCTCCTCGCCGGTCCGCTGCGCAATGCCGGCCGCTACACCCTGGGCGACATCCTCGCGCTGCGATCGCCGGGTCCGTCGTCCCGTATCGCCGCCGCCGTGGCCACGTTGGCCGTCTGCCTGCCCTTCCTCGTCCTTCAACTGGCCGGGGCCGGCAGCGCCACGGCACTGCTGCTCGGACTGACCGGGCTGGGTGCCGCGCAGGTGTGCACGGTGTTCGTCGGAGTGCTGATGGTCTGCTTCACGGTGCTCGGCGGTATGCGAGGGACGAGTCTTGTCCAGATCGTCAAGGTGGCCGTGGTGTTCACCACCATGGTGCTCCTCGCCTTTCTCGTCCTGTGGCACTACGGCTTCGCTCCGGGCGCCCTGCTGACCGCGGCCGAGCAGGGGAGCGGGCTTCACGACCGATACTTCGAACCGGGTCACGCCGTGGGAGGCAGCGCGGTCGGCCGCCTCGACTTCCTGAGTCTGCAACTGTCCGTTGTCCTGGGCGGTGCTTGCATGCCGCACGTCCTGATGAGGATCAACTCGGCCGCCGACGGCGCCACCGCCCGCAGGGCGACCCGCTACGCCGTCGCGATCATGACCGTCTTCTTCCTCTGCGTCGTCATCGCCGGACTCGGTGCCGCCGGTGTCGTGGGGGGCCAGAAGATCCGTGGAGCAGACAGCAGCGGCCAGACAGCCCTGCTCCTCCTGGCCGGGGACCTGGGGGGCGGAATCTCGGGCCTTGCGGGCAACGTGCTGTATGCCGCTGTCGCGTGCTCCGTGTTCGTCACCGTACTGGCGGTGGTCGCCGGTATCGCACTGAGCGCCGCGGCCGCCCTGGCACACGACCTCCACGCGCACGCGACACGCAGAGGCCGTATGTCCGAGCGTCGGGAAGTCCGGTCGGCCCGATGGGCCGTAGGAGCCGTGGGCGGACTGGGCATCCTTCTGGCGGCCATGGCCCAGGGGCGGAACCTTCAGTCACTGACCTATCTGGCACTCACCCTCGCCGCCTCCACGGTCCTGCCCGCCTGCCTGTACGGACTGTTCTGGAGCCGGTACAACCGGACCGGGCTGCTGTGGACCGTGTACGGCGGTGTTCTGTGCACCACCGCCCTGTACATCTGCTCCCTCCCCTTCTCAGGCGCGCCCACCTCGCTCCTGCCGGGACACGACATCCATCTCATCGGGCTGCAGTCGACCGCCGTGCTGGCCATACCCGCGGGATTCCTGCTCGGCTGGGCGGGCACCGCCGCCGGGCGGCGTGCACGGCCCACGGCAGGGGCCGGGACGGACCTCCGATGGCGTGAACGGATTCTCGTCGGAGTACGCGAGGAGTGACGTGAGCCGCGGCCCGGCGGTTCTCGCAGAGGCCGCCTGTCCACACCGCGGTGAGCCGGCACGGTTCTCGCCAGGGCACGTGCATACGGCCTCCCGAACACTCGACCGCTCGACCAGTCCACACAGAAGGGGACATCATGAACCCGTACCACCATGACGGCAGCCTCGGACACTGGTCTGAGCCCGTCGACGACTCCGCGCCTGCCCACCCGCCGCGCCGGAGGATGCGCCGCGGGGCCGTCATGGCCGCCATCTGTCTGGTCACGGTGGGGGCGACAGCCGTCATCGTCGACCGTGTCGCGGCGAGTCGTGCGGAGAGCCGTACAGCGAAAGCATTTCAGCGGGGAATGGGCACTCCAGAGCGCCCCGCGGTCGATGTACGCGGCTTCCCCGTCCTGCCGCAGCTGGCCTCCGGCACTCTGCGGCACGTGGACATCACCGCCCAGGACATACCCGCCCGCGACACCAGCCGACCGCTGCCGGTGACCAGACTCACCCTCGGACTGGACGGGTTGCAGACCTCCGGCGAGGCAGACCAGGCCAACGCACGAGCCGTGGACGCGACGGCGTTCCTGTCGTACGAAGACGTGTCGGACGCACTCGGCCTCGAGATCGCAGGAGACAGCGAGCCCGGCAGGGTCAAGGCACAGCTGATCCTGCCGTTCAGCGGTCAGGTCACCGTGAGTACAACTGTGACAGCGATCTCCGCCAACCGCATCGCCTTCACCGAGGTCACCATCACTCAGGGTGATCTGCCGGCTGTGGGACGTGCTCTGCTCAACAAGGTTCTGACTGAACCCGTTCAGCTGCGCAACCTTCCCGACGGTCTGCACCTGCGATCGGTCACCGCCACACCGAGCGGCCTCTACGCGCACCTCACCGGAGACGACGTCACCTTTCGGCCCGGCAACTCTTCAGCGAGCCCGGTACGGCGGCTCACCGGTCGCCGCTGAAGTGGTCGACGACTTCATCGCTGCAGTCGTCCGCGCCGACCCGGACTCGAGTGAAGGCCACCACGCCGTCGTCGTTGCCTTCCCTCTCAGCCTTGGCCAACTGCGTCTCAATGTTCCTGATGTACTCGGCGCACTCGACTCTGACAGGCTCCTCGGGCTGCGCGCCGGGCGCCGGAAAGGCGTCAAGTGCGGCAGTGGCAGCGATACCGGCCACGCACAGCACCGCCCACGCGGCAACAACCCACCTGCGGCGGCTCATCCGTAACGGCTTGGGCATGCGGTCATCCTACGAGCCTCACGCCGGGCCTCTTCCACAACCATAGATCCGAAAGCGACGCAGCCGGCTCCGAAGGAGCAGCCCCCATGCCCGACGAACTGAGCACACCGGAGCAGTTCCACGCCTTCGCCGAGACGGTCGGGTGTGAGCTTGACTCTGTCGGGGGTCTTGGAGTTTCCCGGTGCGACAGCATGGCCGACGGGCATGCTCGGGTAGTTCCACCGACCGATGCAGCTGTCGAGGTGCCCGTTGTCCCTGCGCCCCCGTTCCGGTGAGCGAGTCCCGCCTCTGACCGCGCAGGTGGCGCGGGCGAGCAACCCGGGCGGCACGACGGCGATATGGGTGAGGGACCGCCTCGACGGGCTGTGGCGCGACGAGGACTTCGCGGACTGGTACCCCAGGGACGGACGTCCCGGGCTTTCGCCTGCTCAACTGGCCACCGTCTGTGTGCTGCAGTTCCTGCTCGGCCTGTCGGACCGGCAGGCCGCTGAGGCGGTCCGCTGCCGCATCGACTTCAAGTACGCCATGGCGATGGAGCTGGACGACCCCGGCTTCCACCACAGCGTGCCGGCCGACTTCCGAGACCGTCTCGCCGAAGACGACCGCGCCGACCGCCTCCTCGACCTCGCGCTCGCGCGCCTGAAGGAGGCCGGACCGGTGCGCGAGCGCACCACACAGCGCACCGATTCCACCCACGTCCTGGCCGTGGTGCGTGACCTGACCCGCCTGGAGTTGATCACCGAGGCGGTTCGCGCTGCACTCGAAGAGGTCGCAGGCGTCTCTCCTCATCTGCTGGACGAGCTGGTCGACGAGGACTGGGGGCTCCGCTACGGTCGGCCGGTCCGCCTGGGGAAGAACCCCACCAAGCCCATGACCAGGATCCTCGCTGCCGGAAACGACGCCGTCCGGCTTCTGGAACACCTCTACCGGTACGGAGCGGTCCGCATGTCCGGTCCTCGTGTTCAGGCTCTGCGGCAGATCATGATGCAGAACTATCACCGTGATACTGCTGGGCACCTTCGCTGGCGCACCGCCGAGAAGGAAGGCGGGGCGGGTCTGCCGCCGTCGTCGAGGGCGATCGTCTCGCCCTACGACACCTCGGCCCGCTATGCACGGCACGGGCACATCATCAGCTGGAAGGGGTTCGCCGCTCATCTGACCGAGACCTGTGCTGCCGACGGCCCCAACGTGATCACGGATGTCGCCACCACTGCGGCCACCACCCACGACAGCCAGGTCCTGCCCGGCATCCACACCCGCCTGTCCCGACGCGGGCTGCTGCCCGCGGAGCACCTGGTCGACGGCGGCTACACCTCCCTGGTCCGTCTGGAACGAGCCGAGCGCGAACACCAGGTCACCGTCAGCGGCCCACTGCCGGCCAACCCCACCCGCCAGCACCGCAAGAACGAGGGCTTCGACCGGGACGACTTTCATATCGACTTCGATCGTCAGCAGGTCACTTGTCCTCAGGGGCAGGTCAGCGCGGGCCGGCACGGCCCCTACCCGACGTCCTCGCCCACCGCGGCCCCGCTGATCGTGGCACGGTTCACCAAGAGCCAGTGCCGTCCCTGCCCGGCCCACACGCAATGCACCAGCACCGCCGACAGCGCCCGCACCGTGGGCTTTCCCCCGCGCGAGCTCCGTGACCTGCAACTCCGCGTCCGTGCCGAGCAGCAGACGCCCGAGTGGAAGGCCCGCTATGCGGTCCGCTCCGGAGTGGAGGGCACGGTCAACGAGTTCGCCCACGGGCACGGCATGCGGCGCTGCCGCTACCGAGGACAGGGAAAGGTCCACGTCCAGCACGTGTTGACGGCCATCGCGGTCAACATCGAGCGCCTCAGCGGACTGCCACCGGCTGAGGAAGCACCCACACCCCGCCAGCCGACTGCTTTCCAGAACCACCTCGACCAGCGCGAAATCCCTCGCCCGAAGTCCTGACGAACCCTGGGCAGTTGACTCCGTCGGCACCAAGATCCCCGACAGAGTCAAGCTGAGAGGGCGGTCCGTGAGCTGATGTCCTGCTGGACTGTCTTCGCCTTGGCCTGTCCGGCTGCCGAGGCCCGCTTCCGCGACCCCGGCCGGATGGAGCCTGGCCGGAGACCCGATCACCGCATCGATTCAGGCGAATCGCTCAATGATCGCTGCCGTGATCTGCTCGGCTGCATCCTCCTGAACGAAGTGTCCAGCCTCATGCAGCTCGACGATCTCGAGGTCGGTGAACGCGGCGCGGATTTGTGGCAGGCACGCCTTCGGCCGGAACACCATGTCCCGCATGCCCCACACTGCCAGAGTCGCCTTGTCACCGAGGAATGCCGGCACGTCGTCGGCGAGCTTCTCCAACAGCGGCCGGGCCGCGCGGATCTGGCCAGGCATGACCGCGAGGCCGCATCGGGCTTCTGCGGTGGGTTGGACCAGTCGGTAGTGGTCTGCCTCGGCGGCAGTCAGTGCGGGACCGGCCTTGCCGAGCAGGAACCGCTCCACGAGCAGGTTCTGTTCAAGGATCCGGCGCTGCATCGGGCGGCTGCTCATGACCACGCTGAACGCTCGATTCGCCAACGGTTCGACCGGCCAGAACGCGGTGTTCCCCAGAACGACTCCCCTTACGCGATTCGCGCGTGTGGTGGCCGCACCGAGCCCGATCGGACCGCCCCAGTCCTGTCCCATTACGACGAAGCCGTCGAGCTGCAGGTGATCGATCAGCTGACCGACGACCGTCGTGAGTTCAGCAATGGTGTAGCCGAAACCGGAAGGACGCTCCGACAGCCCGAAACCGGGGTAGTCCACAGCGATGCAGCGGTACCGGTCCCGCAGCCCCTTGATGAGGTGCCGGTAGAGGAAGCTCCAGGTCGGAGAGCCGTGACAGAACACGATCGGCGGACCCGAGCCCTCGTCGACATAGTGCAACCGAGCTGCCGACGAGTCGAACCAGCGTGACCGGAACGGGTACAGGATCGGATCGGGCACGAAATCGATCATCGTTGCTCTGTCCTCCCAGTCGGATCGGCGGACAACCCGCCGTCATTTCACTACAGGTGTAGAGCCTCGTGTCGAACTCTACACCTGTAGCATTGGACCGTGTCTGCAAGTAGCAGTGAGCGGCGGGAACTGATCGCCGACAGCGCGATCCGCATCATCGCCCGCGACGGCGTGCGCGCCCTGACCCATCGAGCCGTGGACCGCGAAGCGCACATACCGCAGGGCTCGACCTCTTACCACGCCAAGACGCGCATCGCGCTCATCGAGCTCATCGTCGACGCGCTCACCGCCAGATCGACAACAGACGCCGAAGCCCTCGCCAAGGCATTGCACGAACGGCTCGAGCAAGAACCCCGCCTCGGCCCCGACGAGCTCGCCGCGCTGATCACGGGACTGGTCGAGACACTCGCGGCCAGACGTGACGAGATGAGAGCCCGCTACGCCCTCCTCCTCGAACTCGACGACGCGTCATACCTTCGAGCGAGACTGACGATTCAGTCAGAGGTGCACACCATCACCCGGCAGGTCACAGCGACGGCCCTCGCCGGAGCAGGTCTGCCCGCTTCCGACGACAGAATCGAAGAGCTGATCGCACTCACCGACTCGCTCGTGTTTCATCGAACAACAGTCCGTGAACCCCTCGCAGTACGAGCGATTCTCGCCGCGTATCTGCGCGGCAGCTCTGACGCTCACAGCTGAGCAAGCCCCACCTTCGGTCAGCGCACCCTCCGCAAGGCCAACGGCACCAGCGTGCGCGCTTCCCCAATCGGCGTGGGTCGAATAGCCGGGAGGGATCTCACCTCCCGGCCCTCACAGAGCCGTGCATAACAGTCTCCCGTTACACGGCTCTTGCCGCTCTGATCTCAGAACAACAGGGCTCCCTGCGTGGGCGAGAAGCGCCAGTGGGCGAGCATGCGGGGGTACCGCTGCGCGATCTCCCGAAGCTTCGCCAGCGCCTTCCGTTTGCCCGCGAGCCGTCGGTACTTCTTGCGGATCCAGCGCACCAGGTAGGCGTTGATGCGCATGACGAAGGAGTGCAGCTCCCACGGCCGGAACCGGCCGTAGCAGTTGAGCCGGCCCGCCACCATCGGATTGATCCGTCGGGCGAGCTCGCCGAAGGTCAGGTCGGACCGGCGGTGCAGACACCATGACCGCACCTCCCGTCCAATCCTGGTCAGAGCCTCCCTGCTGATCGCCGGCTCGAACGAAAGGAACTGGTTCCCGTGCCGGGTCCGGCTTCTCCTGGCACGGAACGTGTACCCCAGGAACGTGAACGCCTCGTACCCGTACGAGCCGGGGCGTGCGCCGTCCTTGCAGTAGACGATCCGGGTCTTGTCCGGGTGCAGTTGCAGCCCGACCTCGGCCATCCTGTCCTCCAGCGCCGCCAGGACCTCGCGGGACTGGCGCCCGGAGACGCAGTGCAGCACGGCGTCGTCCGCGTAGCGTTCGAACTGCACGGTCGGGTACTCCCGGGCCGTCCACGTGTCGAACGCGTAGTGCAGGAACAGGTTCGCCAGGACGGGAGACACCGGGGCGCCCTGTGGCGTCCCACGCTCCCGCTGGTGCAGGGTGCCGTCGGGCATGGCGAGCGGGGCGGCGAGCCACCTGCGCACGTACAACTTCGCCGAACCTCTTTCATCCTGCGCGGGAGGGTGAAATGGGCTGTTCAGCGGGTGTGGTGACGAGCCAGGGCCCCTCGTCGTTGGCGTGGTGATTCCACTCATCACACCGGCGACCGAAGGGGCCCTGTTGGTTCCGTATCCTGCCACGCTCGACGTCCCGCACGACCTCGTCGAGCATGTCGCCTGGCTGCTGCATGAGCACCGCCAGGCCCGCAACACCCGCCGGCGCAAGCTCGGCTGCTTCCAGCAGGCGCTGCTCACCCTCGTCCATCTACGCAAGAACGAGGCGTTCTCGCAGCTCGGAGCAGGTTTCGGGATATCCCAGGCCACCGCCTGGCGGTACGTGGACGAGACCTTGGACGTTCTGGCCTCCTGGGCTCCCGGCCTCCACGAAGCCCTCACCGGCCTCGGTGAAGGCGACCACGTCATCGTCGACGGCACCCTGATCCCCACCGACCGGATCCGTGCGGACGAGCCGTACTACTCCATGAAGCAGCGCAGGCACGGCATGAACGTGCAGGTCATCGCCCGCCCCGACGGCACACCACTGTGGTTCGCCCGCGCGACACCGGGCCGCACCCATGACCTGACCGCGGCCCGGGCCCACCGCATCGTCCAGGCATGCCTCACCCGGCAGATCCTCGTCCTGGCCGACCGTGCCTACCAGGGCGCCGGCGCCACCGTCCGTACTACCGCCACCGCGAACAGCCCGAGCACTACCAGCAGTTCAACCGTGACCACGCACGGCTGAGAGCTCCCGGTGAGCGCGCCTTCGAGCAGTTGAAGTCCTGGCGAATCCTCCGTCGGGCCAGATGCTCCACCCGCCGCATCGGCACCATCGTCCAGGCCGTCCACACACTCCTGACCTGCTGCTATTCAGGACGAAAACAGCTCAATGAGGCCGGGACACCTGTCGTCTACAGCCGCCACCTCCGCCAGCCACCACCGGCCTCTACGCCGGCCCCCGAGCAGTTCGCCCCGGACCGCGGGAGAAACACCCCCGGCCCACCCTCCCTACACGGCGCCTTCGTGCCGTTCGGCGCAGGCGCCCGCAAGTGCATCGGCGACCAGTACGGCATCACTGAAGCCACTCTCACCCTGGCCACCATCACCACCCGAGGGCAACTCCGCCCCGCGCTCGCGGTTCTATCAGTTCCCTACACCCCACCGACGAATCGAGAACCGGCCGATCGACACCCGGCACGGCACTTTTCCGGTTTTCCTCCCCCCGCGCGCGGCCGAGGCGCGGTTGGATGTCCGCATGACCTCCGCCGAGCACGCGCGGCTGATGCGCGCCAACCAGGCGAACTGGGACGCCCGCACTCCGGTCCACGTCACCAGCCGGTTCTACGGCCTGGACGAGGACCTGAATCCGGAGCGCTGGTTCGCCGCGTTCGAGTGGGAAGACCTCGGCGAGTTGTCCGGCCGGGACGTGCTGCACCTGCAGTGCCACCTCGGCACGGAGACGCTCGCCTTCGCCCGGCGTGGAGCGCGGGCGGTCGGCCTGGACTTCTCGGCGGCGTCCGTGACAGCCGCACGGGACCTCGCCACGAAGTCGGGCCTCGACGTCACCTACGTCCAGGCCAACGTGTACGACGCCGCGGCAGTGCTCGAGGACCGGCGGTTCGACGTCGTCTACACCGGCAAGGGCGCCCTGTGCTATCTGCCCGACCTCGACCGGTGGGCGGATGTCGTGGCCAGGCTTCTGCGACCGGGCGGGCGGTTGTACGTCGTGGAGTTCCACCCGCTGCTCAACGCGCTCGGCCCGAAACCGGGTCCGGGTGAGGGACCGGAGCTGCTGCTGCGCCACGACTACCTGGGGGGCTCCGGTCCGGTGCACCGGGATGCCACCCACACCTACACCGACGGTCCGGCCGTCGAGGGTGCCACGGACAGTTACGAGTGGATGCACGGGATAGGAGAGGTCGTGAACGCGCTGACGGATGCGGGAATGGGCGTCCGGCGACTGCGGGAGAGCGACGAGCTTCCGTGGCCGCGCTGGCCGCGGATGGTCCGTACGAACTCTGGCTGGTGGCGGCTGCCCGAGCCGCGGATTCCCCTTTTGTACGGCCTGCTGGCCGTTCGTTGAGCCTCCCTCCCCCGGCAGTGATACTCACACAGTGGGCGTAGCGGGTGCCGCCTCTGTGCCCGGGCGCTCGGCGGGATCGCGGACGAAGGCGCGCGGCCGCCAACTCGGCGCGGCTGGCAGCCTCGACCGCCTCCAGGAAATCGTAGGCCGCGCAGGGCGATGGTGGCAGCTTCGCGCTCCGGCCAGCAGAAGCGTGCGGAAGCACAAGCGGCGCGCATCCAAGCGGCATCGGAGAGTCCCCGTTCCGTGACGTGCGCGCCGCGCGGGTGCAGGAACGGGTGACGCCGTCGCACCGGCTGCCGGCCGAAGGCTTCCGGGCCCGGGATGCCGAACACCCCGTCGCGGGCGTCCAGCCGTCGGCGCGGCCGGGAAATAGCAGTACCCGTCGGATCTGACCGGCGGGGGGGGCAGACGGCGGGCGGTGCCGGCGGGCCAGTCCTGGCACCTCGTCGAACGCCCGGCCCTGTGCTGAAGGACCACGGCAAGGGCCGCCGCGGCAAGCCCACGCTTCGCCGCCCCGTCCAGAAGCACATCCCGCAGCAGCGCGCCAGCGAGGTAACGGCAGCGTCCGGTAAGCGTCATCCACGACGAGCGGCGCCCGCAGCGTCCGGCCTGCGGTGGTGTGCGACGTCACCCGGAGTTGTAGCCCCACCGGGCCTGGCCGTCGCTGCCCATGAAGCACTTCGCCGGCCGCCCGTCGCCGGTCGTCGCGGTGGCGCCCACAGGGGAGCAGTACTGTCCGAACTGGACACCCGCCCGGCCGCCGCTGCCGCCACTCGAACCTGTGGTGCCGCCCGAACCGCCGGAGGACCCACCGCTGCCGGAACTCGTGGGGTCGGACGAGCCCTTACCGGTTCCGCCTCCCCCGCTGCCGCCGCCAGAGGTACCTTGGGACGGCCGAGGCTCCGGCTTGGGTTTCGGCTTCGGCTTCGGGCTCGGCTTCGGGCTCGGGCTCGGGCTCGGGCTGGGTTCGGTGCAGGAAGTGCCAGAGCTGATCAGCCACAGGTCGGGCTGCGTCGTGGTCGAGACCTCGCTGCCCGGTTCCGGGCGCTGCCGGCACACCAGCCAGTCGGCCAGGTCCTGAGACCCGCCTTCGTCCAGGCGCTCGCCGGTGTGGGCGTGGAAGGCGTCTGTTTGGTCGATCCCCAGGTCGCCGAGGGCGCGCGAGGCACCGTCGAACTGCTCACCGACCAGGTCGGGCATCAGGATGCGGCGGGATGCCTGTAGCCATGCCGGGCACAGCTCCCGTTCGGGCACCGCGTAGAGCGTCAGCGTGATGAGGGACGGCCAGGACGGCACGTCGGCGGACGGACTCTGGAAGCACACCCGCCAGCCCGGCGCGGTGAGCTTCACCGACCGGCGGGCAGAGGAGGCGTCGGCGGCCGACACCTTCCGCCATCCGTCGAGGCGCGCCTTCCCCACCGCCGAGGCAAGGGAGCTGCCGTTGAAGTCGGGCACGTGAACGGTGCGGTAGGTCCGGTCCTGCGCCACGGCCTTCTCCCCTCCCGAGCCCGGGTTCCCCCCAGCGAGGGCGACCACGGCCGCGGCCGCGGCCACAGCGACGGGATGTCTGCGCACCCATGTGGACAGCCGCCTGGCGCGGCCGGGGCGCAACGGTGAGTCAGGGGGCAGCAGCCGCCCCACCGTCCCGAGAAGCTCTCCCTTCGGGTCGAGTTTCGAGCCGTGCAACTTACGCGGCTTACCGTCGACCAGGACGTCGACGGAGCCGAACATGCCGTACGCGCGGCGCAGGATCAGCAGGGGCGCGGGAACGCGGACCGCCTTCGGCGCCAGCAGACGCACGAGGACGAGGCCGCGGGTGGTGAGTGCGGCGTAGCCCCAGCCGTCGTGGTACAGGGCCCTGACCACCTCGCCGGACGCCAACTCGCCGAGGAGCGCCTTCGCACAGTCCTCGGGCAGCGAGATGCTCTCGCCGGCGGCGACCTTGGCGGTGCGACGGTCGTTCTTCAGGAGGCGCTGCACGACAGTTTCGGACATGCAGGGATGCTAGCGGGCCGTTGATCCACTACCGAACACGAGTTCGCGATATGGGCAGCGAACACACTTCGCCCCTGCCATGAACAGCATCTTCGCCGGCGGCGAGCATACGGCCCTCCATCGATTCACGCTCCCGCCTCGCTCCATAGGGCAGCTGATTTCGGACAACGCACCGTCGACTTCCGCCGCGCCCGCCCACGACGCGCTCGCCAGTCCCCTCTGCAGGTGAGCCCGACGGCTTCCGTCGGCGCAGAGAGCGTCCAGCTCTTCTGCCGCAGCCGCTGTAACTGCACCTTTCCGAGGACGAGTTGAGCTGCGGATCCTACGTTCGACGATCTTGGTTCGGCAGGATGTCCACGTGCGTGGTGATCTTGTTCCTGACGGCCTGCGGGAGCGGGTGGTCCCGCTGTTACCACCCGCTCACGAGCGGCGCCGTCGCCGCCCCGGGCAGCTATGCGTTCCCGACCGAGTCGACCTCGCCGGCGTCATGTAAGTGCTGCGGACCGGTGTCGCGTGGCGTGACGTCCCCTCGGAGACTGCTCCGTGGACGGGTCACACATCCGAGCTCTCAAAGACATCTCAGGGGGATAAGAAGCCAAGAAGGACCGCGAGTCTTGATCACGCCGGAGGCCGCTGATTGGCTGGCCGACATGGATGATCTCGGACCCGTTCCGTGGCCGCCTGCACCGATCAAGACCGAAAGGCTCGTGCTGCGTGAGCCCGAGGCATGGGACCGTGCGGCGTTCGTCGAACTGCACGCCTCGCCGGAGGTGCACACCTACCTGGGCGGCGCCCGGCCGCGGGACGAGGTCGAGCGCGAGATGCCCGAGGTGCCCGGGCGGCGGCCCGGGAGTTTCGTCGTCGATCTCGACGGGACGATGATCGGCCAGATCCTGCTCAGGAGAGCGACGGAGCACCGTCGCCCGGCCGCTGTGGGGAAGGCCGATCTCGGCTATCTGTTCCTGCCGCGGGCATGGGGATTCGGGTACGCCGCCGAGGCGTGCGCGGCTGCACTGGACTGGCTCGACGGCGTCCTTCCCGGCGAGCCGGTGGTGCTCACCACCCAGACCGCCAACGTCGGCTCGATGCGCCTCGCGGCAAAGCTGGGGTTCACCGAGGTGGAGCGGTTCCGGGCCTGGGACGCCGATCAATGGCTGGGCCTGCGGGCCCCGGTCACGCCCTCTGATTGAGTTCGCGCCCGACAGCGCGACTCTGCCGGAGTGCCGTTGTTCTCGTCGACGAAGTCGGTCGGGTTGGCGGTATTCGCTCGGTCACTTCTGTCCGCGTCTGGCGCGGCCGAGGCCGGAACCACTGCCGTGAAGCGCCTGCCCCAGGCATGCCTGGGGTTTCCTGCGGTCGCGGAGCCCGGGCCCCTGCCTCAGGGGTGGAAACGCATACAGCACCCGAGGTTCCGGGAGTTTCCACCGCGCAGGAGGTACAGGAGATGGCCAAGGGCGAGGCCCAGAACAAGAAACTCCGCAAGGGCGACAAGGTCGCCTGGAAGAGCCACGGCAGCGAGACCGAGGGGCAGGTCGAGAAGAAGATCACCGGGCGCACCGAGGCAGCCGGGCGGACCGTGGACGCCTCGCCCGAGGAGTCGCAGTACGAGGTGAGGAGCGACAAGTCGGGCAGGTCGGCCGTCCACAAGCCGTCAGCCCTGAAGAAGCGGAAGAAGTGAGCGGCTGATGGACGAGGCGCAGCGCAGCACCTGGCACGAGTTCCGCGAGCTGGTCAACATGCGGTCGGCGGATCTGGAGAAGTGGCTGGAGACAGAGGAGTCCCACAGCGCCGGGCAGAGCAAGGACGGAGGCGAGTCCACCGGGCACGCCTCGGGACGCCACGTCCTGGCCATCCTGCGTACCAAGCGTGACGACCTGTCGGACGCGGACCACCAGCACATGCGCAAGGTCGTGGGTTACATTCGCCGCCGTCTGGCGCAACGCCCGTCCGGCGACGTACGGGACACGCGCTGGCGCCACTCCCTCATGAACTGGGGGCATGATCCGCTGGCGGACAAGGGTGGGGACTGAGCGACCGTGATCGGTGTCGGTCCGCACGCCCGCCGCTCCCGTCTACCGGCTCTGGCCGCCGGACAGCGCGACGGTCTGATCGGCACGGTCTGCGGGGTGGACGTCCTCAGCCCCACCAGCGTCCGAATTATGGGCTTGCGCGGCGGTGACCAGCAGAGCCGCATCGAGGTAGTCCTGCACCGGGCCGAACAGCCCGTACGGCACGTACTGCGGGATCTCGCCGTGCGCGGCCCAGGTCAGCCCGGCCACCTCGTCAGCACTCGCCACGACCGCCTGGCCGCCGACGGGGCGGCATGCGATGTAGTGGATCTCCCGGCCTGTCATGGGGTGCACCCGTTGTCCCAGCACACTCTGCGGCAACACCAGGAGCCCGGTCTCTTCCTCGGTCTCACGTGCTGCGGCTTCCCCGGGAGTCTCCTCGGGTTCGATCTTCCCGGCCGGGAACTGCCACGAGAGTGCGCCTTCCGCCACACGTCGCCGCACGAGCAGGACTCGCTCGCCCCGAACGACGACGGCAGCGGCGACTGCTCTCTGGGTTTCGATCGTCACCGAGATCGCCTACCGTCGCACCTGAATCAGCGCGTGCGTTCCACTCGTACGCCAGGCAGCCCCGGACCCTTCGAGCGCGTCCAGCGCTTCCTGCTCCAAACCGACGATGACGTCGGACTTCAGAGTCCGGAGAGCCGCGACAGCCCCCGGGAAGTACGCCGTGAGACCGGCGAAGGGCGCTGTGGTGTCCCACAGCCGGTCACCCACCAGGCGTCGGTAGTTGAGGTCGCCCTTCAGGATGGTGAGCGTGGCGCTCTCGAACTCGCCGCGGAGGTCCTCTGGCATCTCCTGGTACGGCAGCGGAGCGCAGAAGAACGGGTGGGTGCGGACCTCCAGACTTCCTGCCGCCATGGCCTTCCACAGCCGGCCTCCGATCGCACTGGCTTCGCCGGGTGCCTCGATGAGGCGACGGAGGCAGTCGACGACGTCGGCCGTCATCGCGTCGGAGACGTAGTAGGGGTACGGCTTGAGGTGAAGCACGACCTGTTCGGCATGTCGCTGTTCGAGGAGGTGGTCGATGAGGATCAGGTCCGGGATCAGCTCGCGTCCCGCGTTGTCCGCCACCACAGCGACGGTCGAGGAACCTCCGACAGGCAGCAGTTGCCACAGCACGGCGCTGTCGTCGGCGACCAGCGCGGAGGCAGCGGCGTCACCGGCCACCGGCTCCCCCGCCGAGACGCGGAAGCCGAGGTCTGCGCGGTTGCCCCAGAGCGAGGCGCGGAGCAGGGCGGCAGCCCGCTCGTCCGTCGGAACGTTCGCGAGCGCGTCCAGGGCCCGCAGTTCCTCCTCCACGGTCTCGCCGCGCAGCTCGGCCCGCTTGAACGGCGCGAACGGATCGACTCCCTGCCACGGCCCACTGCCGAAGTACGTGACCGCGCCGAGGAGCCTGCGGTAGAAGTAGCTCTCCGCCCACAAGAACGGGGCGTCGTACCAGGAGCGTCCGAAGTGCTTCTGCCCCCAGCCCGCCCAGCGTTCATGGTCGTGCTCCCCAGGGGCGAGCGGCTCGATGACGCCATTGGTGATCTCATCCAGCAGAGCGTCGAGGGCCTCGTGCTGCCGGCGGCCGTACGGGAAGGCGTCTCGTACCTGCCGGATGAGGGCAGGGTGGCGCTTGGCCAGCACACCCCAGGCGAACGAGCCGGGCTCGTTGCTCAGGATGACCGGTGGTCCATTCGCATCGCCCGAGCCGCGGGAGGTCTTCTCTGTCATGGCGTCCAAGCCCTTCGGTTCTCGCTCACGTGTCCATGGTCCCCATGGGTCACAACGCCTGCAGCGCTGCCTACCAGTACCTCACCCGTCTCAGCTCCGCGACGATCGAGTCGGCCAGTTCGGGGCCGCTGGTGTAGCCGCCGAGGACGTTGTTCAGGGCCGGGATCCGGTGGAGGTTGCGGCACAGCCGGTCCGGCTCGACCAGGATCGAGCGCATGCCGACGCTGGCGGCCATGCGGGCGGCGGCGCAGCCGGCCGGGCCGCCGCCGATGATGATCAGGTCGGTGTCGTACAGCGTGTCGGCCATGGAGCTATTCCAGCACCGGGGCCCCGGCGTACGCAGTGAGTTGGCCGATCACGCGGTCGCTGGTGACGAGTTGACCGGTTCCGATCAGGCGGCGGGCGACGAGGAGGCCGGCGTCGTGGACGTCGGGGCCGGCGTCGCTGGCGCAGGCGTCCGTGACGATCCAGGGCGCGTAGCCGCACTCGAAGGCGTCGGCGGCGGACTTCAGGCCACAGCTCTCGGTGGCGATTCCGCAAAAGACGAGGTCAGTCCAACCGGCTCGGTGGATCAGCTCGGCGGCCTCTGGGGTGAGGAGCGTGTACCCGGTCTTGTCGACGACCGCGTGTGCGTGGGTGGCTGCTTCGCCGAGTTCGGGGACGACGTCGGTCTCGGGCGGTTCCTGGAGTCGGTGCCACTGGAAGAAGCGCTCGTAGGGACTGTCCGGGTAGTTGAATTGACATCCTCTCCCCCCCTGAAGGGGGGAGATTCCCGCCTACCGCGCCGTTGAAGGCTGCGGTGTCGAGTGGGTTCCTGCTTCGCTGCGCGGTGCCGGGACGAGTCC
>NZ_JBIVOX010000036.1:0-48601 GCF_044754345.1 Streptomyces sp. NPDC093094
GCACGACGGCGCAGCTCAAGCGGGTACTGGGAAGGACGTGCCATGACTCGATCCTCTCAAATGATCGAGTCCCTACCGAACCCGGAACGGTTCAGCGCTTGCCCTCGATGAGGGCATGCCCCACCAGCCGGGCGCCGGTCATGCCGTACGGGTGACCGACCGAGATCGCGCCACCATTGACGTTGAACCGCTCTGGGTCGATGTGCAGTTCGTCGCGGCAGTACAACGCCTGGGAGGCGAACGCCTCATTGAGCTCCCACAGGCCGATGTCGTCGATGGAGAGGTTGTGCTGCTTCAGCAGCTTCGGAATGGCGAACACCGGTCCGATGCCCATCTCGTCCGGTCCGCAACCGGCAACGGTCATACCGCGGTAGACGCCCAGCGGTTCCAGCCCGCGGCGCTCGGCCTCCCTCGACTCCATCAGCACCGACGCCGAAGCCCCGTCCGACAACTGCGAGGAGTTGCCCGCCGTCACGCTGGAACGTGCGCTCACCTGACCGTCGGGCAGCACCGGCGCCAACCCGGCCAGGCCTTCGAGCGTCGTCGACGCGCGGTTGCCCTCGTCCCGGGTCAGCGTGACCTCCTCGTCCCGCACCTCTCCGGACTGCTTGTCGAGCACCTTCTTGACGCTGTCGAGCGCGACGATCTCCCGGTCGAACCGGCCTGCTTCCTGCGCCGCGGCCGTGCGCTGCTGTGACACCAGCGCGAACTGGTCCTGGCGGTCACGGCTCACGCCGTAGCGTTCGGCGACGATCTCCGCCGTCTGCAGCATCGGCATGTAGATGCTCGGCTTGCGCTCGACCAGCCAGGGATCCGTCATGCGGTGAGTGTTCATGTGGTCGTTCTGCACCAGGGAGATCGACTCGACACCGCCGCCGACAGCGACCTGCATGCCGTCCGCGACAATCTGTTTGGCGGCCGTCGCAATGGCCATCAGGCCCGACGAGCACTGCCGGTCCACCGTCATCCCCGACACCGTGTCCGGCAGGCCGGCGCGGAGAGCCGCCTGGCGCGCGACGTTGAAACCGGCTGCCCCCTGCTGGACGGCGCAGCCGAGGATCACGTCCTCGACCTCGCCGCCTTCGAGTCCGGCGCGTTGTACAGCGTGGGACAGGGCATGGGCGGCAAGTTCCTGCGCCTGGGTGTCGTTGAACGCGCCGCGGTATGCCTTCCCGATCGGCGTCCGTGCCGTCGAAACGATGACTGCTTCCCTCATGTCGCCTCACTCTTTGCCGTCGGTGCGGTCCGTTCCGGGATCGTTATAGTTGAATCCGGCGTCATGTTCAACTATTCTCCTTCCCGGACGCCCGGGCAGGGCAACGCGGGACTTGCACGCTCGTGGCCTTGACAGCGCACCCCCCTACCTGGAGGCTACCGACCAGTCGGTATGAAGAGGTGGGTCGTGACCGAGCTGAGCATCTCCACCGGTGCAGGCGTGTTCGACGCGCTCGTGGCGGGCCCACCCGGGGGCCGCCCGGTGCTGCTGCTGCACGGCTTTCCCCAGATGGGGCTGGTGTGGCAACGGCAGATCGCGGAGTTGGCCGAGCAGGGCTACCGGGTGGTGGCGCCCGACCAGCGTGGGTACTCCCCCGGCGCCCGCCCTCAGCGGCCCGAGGACTATCGCATGAGTCTTCTCGTCGACGACGTGGTCGCGATCACGGAGGAACTGGGCTGGACGGCGTTCGACTTGGTCGGCCACGACTGGGGAGGAGCGGTGGCCTGGTGGACCGCCGACGCCCACCCCGGGCGCGTACGCACCCTCACGGTTGTCTCGACACCGCATCCCGGCGCTCTGGCCACCGCCCTGCGCACCGACGAGGACCAGCGCAGCCGCTCGCACTACATGATCGACTGGCGTGAAACACCCGCGACCGAGGAACGCATGCTGGCCCACGATGCCGAGCTGCTTCACGCCCTCTACGCCGGAAAAGTTCCGCAGGACAGTACCGAGGCATATGTACGGCACCTGTCCCGGCCCGGCGCTCTCACCGCCGCACTGAACTGGTACCGGGCAGGCCGCCCCGACGGCAAGATCGGCACTATCGACGTGCCCACGCTGTACATCTGGAGCACGAACGACAGCGCGTTCGGCCCGGCGGCGGCACTGGAAACCGAGCGGTGGGTCAACGGGCCGTACCGCTTCGAGACCCTCAAGGACGTCAGCCACTGGGTCCCCGAGGAGGCGCCCGAAACGCTTAGCCGCCTCCTGCTCGAACACCTGCGAGCGCACGGCTAGTACAGAACCACAGCGCATACCCCCTCCCCCGCCCCTTCGAAGAGGTGACCGTGAAGACAGCGCGCGCGGCCTGGCGCGGACTTGAGCCCGTGCACGGCATGATCTACTTCGTCCCCGAGGCGAGGCGACGGTACGCGGACCTCGGGCTGAGCGGACGCGCCGGCTATTTCGCCTCCCGCAGCGCCGCGTTCGGCCGGGCATCCGCCGAGCTTGTCGTCGCGACCTTCTACAACTTCAACCCCGAACTCGTACGGCAGGCGCTCGACGGCGCCTGGGCCGCAACGACGCCACAGCGGGTGCTGGACGCTCGGTACGCCGGGGCGGGCGAAGCCCTGCGGAGGGCGGGAATCCACGAACTGTCCGCCCTCGACGAGGTCCTGACGCTGACCCGGCGGGCCGCCGAAGCGGCCTGCGAACACGCACAGGGCCGCCCGCTGTTCGCCGCGCATGCCGCACTGCCTTGGCCCGAGGATCCGGTACTGCGGCTGTGGCATGCCCAGACACTGCTCCGGGAGTTCCGTGGAGACGGCCATGTCGCGTGCCTGCTGAGCGAGGGCGTCGGAGGCTTGGAAGCCCTGATTCTGCACGCTGCGACCGGTGACGTTCCCGTCGACTTCCTCAAGGCGAGCCGTGCGTGGCCCGAGGAGGAGTGGGCTGGCACTCAGGAGCGCCTGCGCAAGCGAGGCCTCCTCGACGGGGACTCCCTCAGCCCCGAAGGCGTACTCCTGCGTCAGCACATCGAGGACCGCACCGACCAACTGGCCCTTCCCGCCTACGCCGCCCTGGGTGACGCCGGCTGTGAACGCCTCGCCGAACTCGCCGACCCCTTCGGCCGCGCCGTCGTCGAAGCCGGTCTTCTCCGTCTCGGCTGACGATCATGTCACCCTGCGGATCCCGCCCCGGCCGGGCTCAGGATCGGCCGGGGCGGGTGTCGGAGTGTGGGGGACTTCTCACGAAGGAGGGCCGCGCGGAGGGCGGAGTGCAGGCGGGTCGTGTTCGTCCACTCGTGGTCGCGCGACGGGGGGACCCGCCAGCTGAACCTTCCCCAAGGCCCAGGCACCGTGGCTGCTCCCTTTGAACACCCGCACTCACCGCGAGCGTCCAGGTCGTGCTGGTACTCGGCTGGCGCTCATGCCGTATACCGGCCACAGCGTCACCCATGCGACGTACGTGAGGATCAGCAGGAGGCGGGGATCGCGTAAGTCGGCGTATGACCAAGACGGCTCCATGCCCCAGTACAGGATGGAGGAAACCAGGCCGAGAGCGTAGAGGACCGCGAACCAGCAGCCGGCGGCTCCCACTCGGACTCTCGGGCCATCAGGGTCGGCGCACAGCCTCAGGCTCTCCTTACGGTGCCATCCTTGCCAGGCGAATCCGAAGATGCCTGAGAGGGCCGCGAATGCTGCGAACCCCGCCGCTGAAAGTACGGCCAGGGACCAGAGCCCCTGCCCCAGTCGCTGCACCACCCAGCCGCCCGTCCTGGAGCCGCCGACCGTCCAGGAACCGACCTCGGAGAACCATCGCTCGGTCTCGCTCCCGGCGATCCAGTCGACGACTGCGACGGCACCTACCGCGGCAATAACGCGGCACATGGCCAGGAGACGGACTCGTCCCACATGCGTGTCGTCCACGTGCTGATTCTGCTGGGGCAGACATGCCATCGATGGGTCGTCCGGGTCGATGCGCTCCTCCTCCGGCATCGCGGACAGACACAGCAGCCGGTGGATCAGCGGATACTGGACCTGTGTCAGGTTGGTGGAGTAGGCAGTGTGGTCCCACAGGACGGACCAGCGGTTGGCGACGGGCCATTCCTCGGGGCCGGGTTCGTTGAAGTCTCGGGGAATGGGGACCTCTTCCGGCTCCACCCGCTCACCGGTGGCGCGAAAGAGCACGGCTTCCGCGATGTCCTGGGCCTCCTCCCAACGGAGCCAGTCGTCAAACGGTTCCGGTGTTGGAACGGCTTCCGCCGTTCCATCGCCCCAGACCAGATTGCTGCGCTTTCCTCGGGCATTGCGCGCTTGCTGCACCAGGCTCTCGGTACCCGACCAGCAGTCCGGCCCTGACCCGAGTCTCCAGGCCAGTTCAAGCCGACCGTCCGGGGAACGCATGACGAAACCACCGGCGGTGTGATGCCACAGCGTTTCCATCCACCGGCTGCGGACGGCTTTGGCACTGTCGCCCATCGGGCCGGCCGGGACGAGATCGCGTGGCGACCAGATGTTGATCCATGGAGGACAGCCAAGTGCCTGCCACCGCTCCACGGAAGCTTCCTCGTTCAGGAGGCTGGTAGCCGCACCGACGGTCACCAGACACGCCGGCCACGGCGCATCTCCCGCCAGGAACGTGCGGCAGGCGATCGCGGCGCCCTGGGAGTGAGCGACGACGACCACTTTCCTCGCGCGTCGGGCCACATCGGCAACGCGTGCCAGGAGTACCTGGCGCATCGCTGCTGCTTGAATCTCCCTGTCCCGATATGCCTGGGCGTCGCCCACGGACGTCACCAGGTCTGCGACGAACGGGGAGACCCGCTTGCCCAGCAGGGGGAGCCTCTGCGCGACGATGAGCGCCACGACCGCGGCCACAGCGACGCACACCATGACGGGCGCGAGAATGAACACCACGCAGAACATGACCAGATAGGGCACGATCGTGACAAACAGGCTGACCCACCCGTAGAGCAGCAGCCACGCCCACTCCACCAGTACCGACAAGCCCCCGAGGCAACCGCCCCTCCACATGGGCAGGCTCCGCAGGATCTGCGGGAACAGGCGTTTGGTGGTGGAGAACCAGAGGTGGTGGAACAGCGCCGCAAGACCCCGTCTGGCAGCACGCCAGGAGAACCTGGCAGCCCAGAGCAGCACGTCCGAGGCCCGAGACGGATGGAAGGCTTCCGCCCAGCGGGCCTCGGACAACAGCCACGCAATGCTCCGGCCGCCTGGCCGGCCGATCTCCAGCGTGATTTCCGGAACATCGCCGCCGAGATCGTCCACGGTTGCCACCCTCGTACGGACATCGTGGCTGGGCCCCGCACGAGACAGCACTTCCAGCAACGGTTCCGCCCAGTTCAGCAAAGTTGCCCCTCGGGCCTGCGAACCGATGCCGTGCACGAAGACGACACCTACGTCGAAATGAAAATTGCCCATGTCCGCAAGTGGGACAGTCGGGCCGCTGCCACCCGCTTCCTGCGTCACACGCCACAAGATGCCACCAAGCCCCTGGCTCCATCCGGTGACGCTCCGTACAGGAGAGAAATGCGCCCCGATGCAGAAACACGAACACCTCACCGGGCCGCGCAGACTCTTGTTCGATGCCTCGGCCACGCCGTCCACCGCCAACCCGGCCACGCCCAGCCAACCCGGCCACGCCCAGCCGATCGGGATCGCCCTGACCGCGGTCTGCGTCTTCGTCAGGATCGTCACCGGCCTCGTCCAGGCCCTGACCCCGTGACCCGCCGACAGCCCGCGTGGCGGCCGGCGCACCGCCGCCCTCGCGCGTGCGGGCCGGGCGCGGCCCGCACGGCACGCGCCCGGCTACGCTCGCCTCCGCCCTCACAGCTCCCGAGGGCGGGGGCTCCCGCATGCCGACAAGCGAAGGAACGCGCTTTGCCTGTACCGCACGACATCGCCGCCGAGACCGAACTGTGGGACACCTACGCCGAGTCCGCGTTCAAGGACGACGCCGAGCCGTCCTTCTGCTGGACCCAGTACACCGGTCACGGCCCCGGCCCCGAACTTCTCGCCCAGCCGCAGTCCGTACTGGAAATCGGCTGCGGCACCGGCCGCGCGCTGGCCCACCTCGCACAGCAGGGAATCAAGGCCACCGGCGTGGACCTCTCACCCCGCATGGTCCAGCGAGCGGGCGAGAAATGGGCCCCGCTCGGCGTCCGCATCGAGCAGGGAGCAGTCCTCGACTGGCTCGCCGCCGACCAGAACCGGTACGACGCGGTGTACTCCATCTTCGGCGCGGCCTGGTTCACGGACCCCTCCCGCCTCTTCCCGCTCGTGCGCCAGCACCTGTCCCCGGGCGGGGTGTTCGTGTTCTCGCAGCCGCCGGCCATCCCCGGCGCCTACGGCCCGCAGGGCATGTACAAAGGCGGCTTCGCCGGGAAAGCGATGTTCACCTACCGCTACAGCTACAAACCCGCAGTATGGGAACGCCACCTTCTGCGAGCCGGGTTCTCCACAGCGAAAGCCGGCATCATGGATGCCCCGAAGGAGGGACACATCGGCACCCTCATCGTGGACGCCCGAGCCTGAAACGCTTGCTGCGGTCCCGGCCGACGTCCCCCGCGCCGGCCGGGACCGCTCCCGCCTTCACGTCAGGCCCGTGCCCCACAATGCTCACCCATCAACCCAGAGACGCAGGGAGTGCTCATAGGTACGGGGGCGCCACGGCCACAGGCGCTCCTGTCGCCCTTCTCTTGTCAGCGCTCGCGCGCAGACGCAGCCCGCGCTCGAGACGGTTCACCGGCAGGTGCGCGAACAGCGGTACGACAACCGCCGCCCGACCGGCCGACCAGCCACGGACTCGCATTCCACCACACCCAGATCCAAGCCTGCCTTGGGTCCATCCCCGCGGGAGCGGAGAGCGGGACGTCGCTGGCGGACCTGGTACGCCCCCGGCACTGTCGGCCACCCACTCGTCGCGGCGAACAGGGCCACGTCCCCCGGCACGACGCCAGCCGGGCGCAGCAACGCGACGGTGCCCGGCACCCTCGCCGGCGCCGGGACGAGGAATCAGGAGAGGCCGCGGGGCCGGGATGACGATCCGCAGCAAAACGCCTTGTCAACGGGCCCCTTATTCAGCCGACTTGCCGTCGGCCGGGGGCGCTGATCGCTACAGTCGCTCCATGGCGCGTGACGCAGAGCAGGGATTCGAACTGTCCGAAGTCGTCCGTCAGCTGAGAGGCCAGCTGAATCAGGCGATGACCGAAGGTGAGAACGACCCCATACAGTTCGAACTGGGCCCCGTGGAGCTGGAGTTCGAGGTGACCGTCGCCAGGCAGCGCGGCGGCGAGGGCGGTCTGAAAGTGAGCGTGCTGTCACTCGGCGCGAAGCGCTCCCGGTCTTCGGGGTCCACGAATCGGATGAAGTTGACCCTCACACCGCAGAACCGAGCGGGCGGTCCGACCAGGATCTCCGGCACGGCGTCGACCCTCCCGGAGGGCTGACCGGGCCAGGAGCCGTCGGCGCCGGACGCGTCATGAAGAAGGAACAGGCCGTGGAGGTCTTCGCCGCGCTCGACAACGGAGAGTGGGGCTGCGGCTCGGGATATCTGGTGGGTCCGAGGCTGGTCCTCACCGCCGCTCACGCGATCGTCGCGGAAGTTTCGGGGAAACGGTCGTTCCACACGCTCTCGAGCAGCCAGGACATCCGCTGCCGGGCGACGGGTGATGACACCCTGTTCCACGGCGAAGTCGTCTGGCGCGGTGAAGGGGCGGACCTCGATGTAGCACTGGTGGAGATCACCGATGGGGCCTGGCCCAAGGTCCCCGCCGCACCGGTGCGGTGGGGACGCACCACGTGCCAGAAGTCGCGTGTGGACTGCACCGCGGTCGGCTACCCCCAGGTGCTGCGGCTCTCCGGCCAACGACGCGAACGCGAGCACCTCAGCGGCCGTGTCAACCCTGCCGCGGGTGAGAAGTCCGGGACGTACCACGTCCAGGTCGACGACGCCCCGACCCGGCACATGAACGACGACTCACCGTGGGCGGGCATGTCCGGTGCCGCCCTGTTCAGCGAAGAGTTGCTGATCGGGGTTGTCGTCATCGACCACGACGGCTTCGACGGTCACCGGCTGACCGCCGTCAGGATGAGCGAGGTCTTCGCCGACACGGAGTTCCTCCGTCACATCACGGAGCATTGCGGGGCTCCCGCCGGGGTCGGCAAGACGAAGAACTTTCCGGTGCTGGAGTCGGCGGAGCTGGCCACGCTGTTCAGCGGCCGTCGCCCGCTGCGGCGTCCGCGCACGCCCGCCACACTCCTGACCGCCCAGGTCGCAGCCGTGCGGTGGTTCCACGGACGGGAGGGAAAGGTCGCCGAACTGCAGGACTGGCTGGCCTCCCCGGAACCGCTGGAGGCACGGCTCGTCGTCGGTCCCGGCGGGTACGGCAAAACCCGCCTCGCGGCGGAACTCCATCAGCGGGCGCTGGCCATGGGCTGGATCACCGGAATGGTGCAGGCCGACCAGGCCGACCGTCTGCCGATCGAGCCCATGGCGCGACTCGGGTCGTGCGAACTGCCCCTGCTGCTCATCGTCGACTACGCCGAAACCCGGCCCGACGTCGTTCAGCACCTGCTCCGGACCGTGAGCACCGAGGCCGGGCACACGGTCAGACTGCTGATGCTCGCACGGTCGCCCGGCAAGTGGTGGGAGAGCCTGTGGGGCTCCACGTGGCAGCTCCAGGAGGCCGTGGCACTCGACGGCGTCGAGGTGTTGGGGCCGTTGCCCGAGGACTGCGAGCACCGCGGCGAGGCGTTCCGGGAGGCGGCGCTGGACCTGTCGCAGGCCCTGCCGAAGGTACGCGGCCTCGACGAGATCGACTGGACGGCGCTGGCCGAGCGGATCACGGTTCCCGACCTGAGCCGATCCCGCTACGGATCCATCATGCAGATCCACCTGGCGGCACTGGTCTCCCTGCTGCAGAGCGGGCCGACCTCGGTGGCCACGGCCAACAACGGCATCATCACGCACGAGGATCTGCTGATCACCCACGAGAAGCCCTACTGGCGGGCGGGCGCCCAGCGCCACAAAGTGGCGCTGGGCGACGACAGCCTGACCAACGCGGTCACCGTGGCGACGCTGATGGGCGCGGCCGACCGGGACGAGGCGCTGGCGGTGCTCGCCCGGGTCCGCGGACTGGACGGACAGAGCGAGGGGCAGCTGATGGACGTGGACCAGTGGCTGACCACGCTCTACCCGCCCTCCGGCACGGGACGCTGGGGCGCGCTGGAGCCGGACCGGCTCGGTGAACACCTCGTGGGCGTGCAGCTGCGGGACTGGCCCGACCTGCTGGTCAAACCGCTGGCCGCCGCCACCCTCCCCCAGCTCCACCGCGCCTTTCATGTGCTGGCCCGCGCGAGCGTGGATCATTCCGCGGCCCGTGAGGCGCTGCGCTTCCAAGTCGTCGAGCAGTTGCGTCGCACCGGTCCGACCGCCCTGTCGGTGGCGCTGGAGACGGAGGTGCCCGAATTCCTTCTGGAGCTGCTGGAGGAAGGGGTGCAAGCCGCACTCGACGACCCGGACACCCTGGCGGCACTGGCCGAAGCTTTCCCCGTCAAAGCACCTGAACTGGCAGTATTGGCGGAGCAAGTGACACGGCTTGAAACAGCGGTGTGCAGGCGCCTGGTGAGCGGCGGCCTCAGCCGCTACCTGCCCCAGCTCGCCGGGGCGACCAGGCGGCATGCCGAGCAGCTCCACGCGCTCGGCCGTACCGAGGAGGCGCTGGTCGTGCAGTCCGAGGCTGTGAGTCTCTACGGGGACCTCTTCGACAACGCGGAGCTGACGGGGGGAGCCTTCTCGTGACCAGCTCCCGCTACCGCGCGGATTACGCCGCGAGCCTGGTGGAACAGGCGGCCTACCTCACCTCGCTGGGCCGCTTCGGTGAGGCCCTGAACTCGTCCGCGAAGGCCTGCCGTATCTACACGGACCCGGAATCCGACGGCACGACGGCTGAACCACGGGCACGGGCCCAGGCGTTCACCCGCCACGTCATCATCCTCATGCGGCTCGAATCGGACGAGACGGAGGTCCGCCGCTGGGCTCGCAGAGCCCTGCCCGAGTGGAACGCTCAGTCGCGCCCGATGCGGCACGGCGACCGGATGCTCCAGGCGCGCACCATGCACGTGATGTCGGCACTGGAGATCCTGACCGGGCAGGACTCCCGGGCGGCCCGAACTGCCGCCGACGCGCTCGACGTTCTCCCCCGGTCCCGGCCGAGCGATCGCGGACCGACGGAACTGACGCTCCTGGTACGCCTTCTGACCTGCTACGCGATGGCACTGGCCGGAGCAGGTCACCGGCAGCTGGCCGCGGAGAACGCTTCCGAGGCCCTGGAAAGACTGACGGCGCTCGGCACTGCCGGACCTCGCGACCCGCAAGGCGCCGAGGACGCGGACCGGACGGCTGCCGGCCTGGCAGCTCTGTCGAACCCCGAGCAGCGGCACATCCCCTCCCCCCGCATGCTGCTGGGCGGCCTCGACGCCTCCCTCACCGAAGCCGCCGGAACGGGTACTGCACAGATCGCCGCGGGCGAGTCGATCCTCCTGCACCAACACCTCGCCCGCGAACGCAACGAGGCCCCGGGACCCGCCCTGCTGGAGGCGCAGTGCCGACGGGTGACGCAACTCAGCACGCGGGGACACCAGGAAGAGGCGGCCCGCGCCCTCACCGAAGCGATCGCAACCGCGCGCACTCTGTTCGCGCGGGAGGCTCTCGGCCACCGTCGGCAAACCGCCCGCCTCATGCGCGAATTGGGTACCTTCCTCCTGAACCGCGTCGGACGGAACTCCGTCGACATCGACCGGGTGATCGAGGTGTTCGACCTGGTGACGACGGCCTCCTGGGACACGGCGGATCCCGGCTGGACCGTCGCGGCCCTGGGGCTGGGAACAGCGCTGCTGTCCCGGTTCGAACAGCGCCAAGACCGACAAGACCTGGATCGCGCCATCAGCCTCGTGCGCGAGGTCCGCGACCCGCGTCCCCCCCGGCCCGAGCAGCGGCACGAGGCCGCCCGGCTGGCCGCACGCGCGCTGAGGCTCCGTCATGACCGCACCGGGGACCTCGCCGACCTGGACGAGGCCGTCGCCAACGCCGCCGAGGCAGCCGGTTTCGACAGCGACGGCCACGACGACCTGGAAGCGTTGATCGCACTCCTCCAGCGCTCACTGGATCTCACAGATCCAGGAGTTCCGCAGTTCGCCCGCGCGCTCCTGAGTCTCGCCTGTGCGCTCCTCACCCGGTTCGACCGGGACGGGCATCCCGGTGACCTCGACCGGGCGATCGCAGTCGCCCGCGAGGCCGCGGCCCGCGCCACGGCAGAGGCGAACTCGGTCAGAGGCCCGGCCCTGGAATTGCTCGCCAGTGCGTGCAACCGCCGCTACGCGAGGTCCGGCGACGGCCAGGACCTGGACGAGGAGATCGATGCGCTGCGCGGGCTCTTGTCGGAGCTGCCCCACGATCACACTGGGCGGCCCGAAAGCCTGCAAGGCCTTGCCGTGGCCCTTCAGCGCCGTCACGAGCGAAGAGGCACCCTCGCCGATCTGGAGACAGCGCTGAGCGCGTCCAGGGAGGCCGTCGCACTCCTGCCGGCGGGAGACGCCCGCAGAACCCTCGCCCAGATCGGTCTGGCCGGCGCTCTGCGGACGAGCTTTCTGCTCTCCGGCGACGAGGACGTGCTGCGCGAGGCCGCACGCACTGCGGCGAACGCAGTCGAGGAAAGCCCCGAATCGTCTCCGACGAGAGCGCAGGCCCTCGTCGCCCTCGCCCTGTCCCTGGGCAGCAGGGCGCAGGTCTCGGGCGAGGACGCCGATCTGGCCCGCGCTGTCTCCCTCGCCCGCGAGGCCACCAGTCTCCTCCCCGCAGATTCCCCGTCGCGCACGTCCGCCCTGGACCTCCTCGCGGACCTCCTCGGGCCCGGCTCACTCGACGACGACCTCGCCGACGCATTCGAAGCGCTGCGCAAAGACGTCCTGTCACCCAACACTCTGCCCCTGCAACGGCTCAGAGCGGCGGAACGCCTGGGGTGGCTCGCCCTCAGGACGGGTTCCCACGAATCGGCCCTCGAGAGCTACAGCCGGGCGATCGAGCTGCTGCCGCTGGTCCTGCTCCTACGCCGCGAGTACGCCACCGAGCGAGCAGAGACGGAACCGGGCGACTTCGAGGAACTCGTCAACGACGCCGCCGCGTCCGCCGTGGCCGCGGGACGCCCGGAAGACGCGGTAGTCCTTCTGGAACGTGGACGCGTGACCCTGCTGGCGCATGCGCCGGGGCCCGATCGACTGGCCGAGCGTCTGAGGACGAACGCCCCGGATGTGGCCTCGCGCCTCCAGTCGCTGGCGGGCCGCATCGCCGACGCGGAGGCGGGTACGCCCCGCCCGGACCTGGCGGCCGAGTGGGAGGAACTCGTCCGGCGTATCCGTGACCTGCCGGGCACGCGCTCCATCCTGGTGGCACCCACGATCGAGGAACTGATCGCGCAGGCCGACGACGGACCGCTGGTGATGGTCAACGTCAGCCGCTACCGCTCCGACGCCCTCATCGTGGCCCCCGACGGCGTGCGGGCCGTACCCCTCCCTGACCTGCACGCCGAACTGCCGGACCGACTGCGGCAGTTCCGCGCGCTGCTCTCCCCTGACTACGCGCCCCTGGCCCAGCACCTCAAGGCGGAGGATCCTCTGCGCCACACGCTCGACTGGCTCTGGTCGGCCGTCGCCGAGCCGGTGCTGGACGCGATCGCCCCGCCGGTCCCACGCCCGGGCGAGCCCCTGCCCCGGCTGTGGTGGATCCCGACCGGTCTCCTGGGACTGCTACCCCTGCACGCCGCGCAGGACGCGGGGTCGCGGGAGCGGGGCGGTGACCCGACCCGTAGCGCTCTGGACAGGGTATGCGCCTCCTACGCGGCCACGGTCAGCGCGCTCGCCGCAGCACGCCGACAGTCGCCGCCCGCCCCCGAGACCGGCCTGTCGGCACTCGTGGTCGCTCCCGCGGACAGCTCACGGGTAGCGGCCCTGCCGCACGCGCAGAGAGAGGCGTACGAGGTGCTGGCCTGCTGGCGCGATGCGCGGCTGCTCACCGGATCGCAGGCGACGGCGGACGCAGTGCGCTACCTGCTCCGGGATTCGTCGGTGCTCCATTTCGCCGGCCACGGGGTCATGCATGCGGGCTCACAGCGTGTAGGCGGGCTCGAACTGGCAGACGGGCTGCTCACGACGGCATCGCTGCTGGAGGCGCGGCCCGCTGCACCGCAGTTCGCGTTCGTCAGCGCCTGCCACACCGCCGCGGACGGAGCGGGGACACCCTGGCAGGCGGTGGGCCTCCCTGCAGCCCTGCACCTGGGCGGCTACCAGCACGTGATCGGCACCCTCTGGGAGATCGACGACCGGACCCACGCCGATATGTCGGCGCTGTTCTACGAAGGACTCGGCGCTTCCGGCAGTGCCGACCCGAAGCGATCGGCCTGGGCCCTGAACCGGGCCGTGCGCCGGATGCGGGACCGCTATCCGCACATCCCATCACTGTGGGCCGCACACGTGCATGTGGGGCCCTGACCTCCGGAAGCCCGGATCGGCCCGGCTCGAGTGACCGCCGCGTCCGCTCCCGCCGGACTGCTCCTGGGCGGACGCCCAGAGCCGGGCCTGTCCGGTTTCGGCGCGGCTGCGGCACGGGCCGGAGGCTGTCGCACGGCTTCCCCCGTCCGGGAGTCAAGAGCGCGATTCTGCGGTGCCGACGAGGAGTTCACTGAGGTTGTGGACGGTACCGAGGAGCTTGATCCCGGTGTCGACGGCCCGGCGCCCGCGGTAGTTCAGATGTCGGCCGAATCGCTGGAAGAGCCGGGCGAAGCCCGGCTCGACGAGAGCGCTGCGCCGGCGGTACTGGGCCCGGCCGGTCGGGGTTGCCAGGCGGTCGGCCATAACCTGTTGGCCGACGGGGGCGCTCTGGCCCCTCGCGGGGCACCTGCCTGGTCAGCCTCGCTGGCCACCGAGACCAGTAGTGGCAGGCCGGCGAGCTCCTCGAAGGAGGCGACGCCGGCGTATCCGCTGTCCGCGAGCCAGAGCAGGATGTCGCCCGGCAGTCCTGCTGCGCGCTCCCTCCCCCCGAGGAGGGACCCGTCTGCCTCACGACCTCTTGGTCGTGCGCCGCTGCCAGGTTGCTGCAGTTGGTTAACACGGCGCATGGGTGAGGGGCGCGTCCTGCTGCACTACTCCGAGGAGGCTGTGCCCCGCGCACTGTCCGGTCGCCCTCCGGTCGCCGAACGGCGTTCATGGCAGGTTCGGCCGAAGCGAAACAGCACATCGGGAACCGGAAGTGTCCCGATCGAGGTCAACACTCTGTGCGGTTCGTCGCCGCCGGGCGGGGCCGGAGGGCCGCATCGAAGCTGGGGGGCAGACGGTGGACTGGTTGCTGACCGACAGCGAAGGGATCGTGGCGTTCTGGCTGCTGATCTTCGTGGTGTGCAACGGACTGCGCGGCGCGTACTGCTGGTTCAGGGACAGCGGTCAACGGCGGATCGTCGATGAACTGCTCGTCGGGGACCTGCATCCGGTGCGGGCCTCGTATCTGCTCGGGGGAATGGCCGAGGCGGCACAGACCGCGGTCTGTGTGCTCGTCGACGACGGCGTGGTGAAAGTTTCCTCCACCGGCGAACTGCGGTCCACGCACAGAGGCCGCAAGCAGACGGATCCGGCCCTGCGCGCCCTGGCGGAGGCGATCCGCGGCACACCGGCCAACGCCGCGACCAAGCTGTACGAGATCGCGGACGAGGCTCGCTTCGCCCGGTTCAGGGAGCTTGTCGAGCGAGAGTCGCCTGCCGTGCGTACGACGGCGTCGGGCAGGAGCCTGACCCTCATGCTGGCCGCTTCGGTACTGACGGCGACCGGCATGGGCCTGCACGGAGGGCTGGCCGAGGTGCCGGTGCCGTTCGTGCCTGAGGCCGACAGGATGGTCTGGCTCTACGTCAGCGGGGCGGCCTGGCTGGTGCAGTGGGGACCGGCGTGCCTGTGGCCGTCGGAGAAGCGGCGCCGCTGGAAGGCCCTCGACGCGTGCTGCAGGCAGGAGACGGAGTTCGCGCGTGCGGTGCTGCCCGAGCACACACGGCACAGGATCGCCCTGAACAGGGAGCGGCCCAAGCCGCCGCCCCCGGCCCCACGGCCGGCCCGCAAACGCACCCGGGACTGGAGCGATGCCGTGGGCGACGGCGTCGACGTGGACTCCTGCGGCAGCTGCGGAGGTTGCGGCGGCGGGTGCGGCGGAGAGTGACGCAGGCCGCCGCCCCCGTCGCCCCGCCTCCCCCACACCAGCCCGCCACCACGACTGCCGCACTCGGCCCCTCCACCAGGCAGGCAATCCGCCTGCCTGGTGGGAGGAACAGCGACCCCAGAACCGGGCCCGCCCCGGCACTCCCGTCGGCGTCGGCCGCTGACCGCCCCTGGCCGCCGTCCCCGCCCGCGCCGGACGTACCTCTGCCGTCCGGTTGCGGGCCTGGCGCGGCCCGCCCGAGAGGATCCCCATGCCCGAGCACATCGACTTCCACGCCGTCACCGTCACCGCCCACCGAGGACCCCGCGCTCGCCCAGGTCCGCGCCGGCGACGTGGTGGAGGGCCGACCGGGTCCCTCGCGGACCGCCGGACGGTACGGCCTGCACCTGTGGCGTCACCACTTGATGGCGTTCACCGTGCTGTTGTGGGCGTCGGCGGACCGGACGGTGAACTGGACATTGGCGCCGCGGTCGTAGAAGGTCTGGCCCGGCTGCCAGGTAGCCATATCCAGCGTGCCGCATCCTGCCGGCGGCGGCGCGGCGTCAGGGTTGGGCACCACGCGGAGCGGTCCCTGGCCGTTGGTTACGGAGGTGTCGACCTTGCAGATGACAACCCCGGAAGAACAGGCACCTGAGTCGTTGTATGCCTTCCTTCGGGCCTCGGCGACATAGGCGGTGGTGGTACCGGTTGTGACCACCAGCAGTTTGGTGCGACCTGTGTACTCCACCCCGTTCAAGGTTGTGGTGTTCTGGGTCCTGTTCTGCCACACGCACACCGTCTGGTCGTCACCCGTCCAGCCGAACTTCCAGGAGAGCCAGCCGAAGTACTGCGGAGCGGCTCCCGCCACGTGGCCCATGACGTCCCAGCCGCCGACGTAGCGGTGCTGATCACCGTTGAAGGCGTACAGGTCCGGCGCTCCGAAGACATGCGCGGTCTCGTGGGCGGCCACCTCGTGGCCCCAGTGCCACATGTCGGTTCCGAACGTCAACGCCCAGCGGATCGTCGTGCCGTTGATCACGATCGGCCGGGTGGGGGTCCAGAACCATGCGTGAGAGCCGCTGACCTGGGAGCGGGCGGTGGAGACGATGTAGAACATGTCGTAACCGGTCAGATCGGCGCCGGCACCGGCCGCGGCCCGCAGCGCGTCGCTCACGTATCGCGAGTGCTGCTCGTAGGAGGGGCTGGAGGTGCCATAGGCGTTCGACGCTGCAGGCATCCGCTCCCACCGGTCCATCACCGGCCGCATGTCAAGCCAGGTCCTGCCGTACGAGGCGTTCCACACTCAGTCGGCGGCCGGGGACAGGAGACCGTAGTAGTCCGCGACGCGGCCGGCACCGGCCACGTCGGGGAAGTCCACATAGACCACGCCGATGCTCTTGGTGCCGACCGGATCGAGGAACTGGGTGTAGTCGGTGTTCTGGCCCTCGTTGACCGTGGTTCCCCGGCCCTGCAGCGCACACGGCGAAGTGCTTCCGTTGACGGCCTGGGCTCGCGGGGCAGGAACGCTGATCAGCGCCAGCAGAGCCGCCAGGGCACATAAGAGCCACAGCGGGCGCAGGCCCCGCATCCGAGAACAACTCGGGCGTCGGGCCCGGAGCCCGGGACTCCCGCCCGGCAACCGAGGTACCCCACACGCCCGTTCTTGCACCGGAACCCTGCTGCGCGATCGCATCTCACTCATGGGAGGACCATCCCAGCCACCCAGGAACGGACCGGAGACAACACGGCCCAACCCACCTCATGGTGTGAAGCGGAAGGCGCCCCCGCGCACAACAGAAGCCAGAAACCGGCCGCACCCACACCATCACCCCCCTCCCCCCACAATCGCGCCGGTGCGGGCCGGCATTGACGCAGAAGCACCTGCCGTTCGTTCAGAAAAGCGCCAAGCCTTCACCGCTGGTGTCAGCGATGACCGGCCGGGACCGGGCGGGCAGGTCGTCCAGGCGGTCGGGTCCGGCCTCAGCGGCCACGGCCGGGGCCGTCTGCGCCAACCAGGAGCGGAACCGCTCAGCAGCCTCCTGATAGGGCACTCGTGCCAGGACATGATGCTCACCGGCGGGGCAGAAGTCCACGGTCACGGTGAGCAGGCAGGAACGGGGTGCGTTCTGGTTGCCTGTCCAGGACACGCGCAGCACCCCGCAGGGTGTGCGCCCTCGCGAGCCGCGGCGGTGGGTCGGGCGGAGGGGTCGGCAGGCTGTGTGGGCGGTCCAGGCGGCCAGGTGGGGCAGCGGCAGGGTGGTGCGGGCGCGGCAGCCGGAGCAGCGGTGCCAGTGAGGCAGCCAGTCAGCAACGTGGGTGTCGAAGAGGCGTGTGTAGTGGCCGGCCACGCGGATGTCGTTGCTGTACAGATGGTCGGGCCGTTCCTGTGTGTTACAGGAGTGGCAGACCGGGGCGCGGACATAGCCGTGCTCGTGGCAGTGATCGAGTACCGTGGCGGGTGCGGTGCGGCAGACAGCGCATATCCAGCCGGCCACCTTGCCCGAGATGCCGGGCTTCCTGCTGAGTACCGAGTACAGCTGGCCTTTCAGCTCCCCGTTGTACAGGCGCAGTGCGGTGGTCGGGCAGTCGGTGTTCGTCGCCTGCCGGCCGTCGGCGGCTTGCGTCTGCCGGCGGGGGGAGGGCGGTTCCATGACGGTCCCGCTTCCCTGCTGTACGGCTTGCAGCCACTTCCTTTCGGCATGCCCGGCCGCGTCCAGCAGTCTCACCACAGAGCGCGGCAGCGACCATGAGCGCATGTCACGGCCGTGGCTTTGTTCCACGAGTACCCGCCGCCAGTCGAGCCCCGCCAGATGGAACGGCCGACGGGCCGCCCTGCCCCTGGCCGGCTCCTGCAGTTCCCGGGCGATGTGCTGACGCCACCTCAGCAGCGTTCCCTCCTGGTGCTCCTGCTTCAGCGCACCGCGGAACGGGCCGATACGCACCAGGTCACGGCGGTCCACCTCCACCGCGTTCAGTTCCACAGCCGCCCGGCGCACGTCAGCCTCCGAAACACTCCACCGGCCGCCGTCTGCCGCCGTCGCCGTCGCCACCAGACGACCACCGAGCAGGACGTACCCCAGCCGGGCATCAGCAGGAAAGCAGGTGAACGGCGCAGAAGCCGTCGGGACAGCACTACCGGCCGTCAAGCCGGCCCACAAAGCGTCCGCAGCGCCCAGGGAGATCAGGCCGCCCCCACCGCCCGGGATGACACGCTCCGACATACCAGCAGGCTAACGGACAGCACCGCCACGGTGACAGCCGCTCCCAGGCACCGCGCCTTGCAGTCAGCGCACCGGCCAGGGAAAGCGGCAGGCGAGGAACGCCCGCTCCTCGCCCGCCCGGCCGCACACGGCACGCCCGGCGCCGGCCCACCGCAAGGCGAGCTCGGTGAAGATCGGCTCCAGCCCGGGGCGGGAACCGTTTCACTGCGGCTGTGCTGGACGCCAGGGACGGGCGGGAGCCGCATCGTCTTGGTCACACCGGGTTCAACGTCTTCCGTACCGTCCGGCCACCCACAGCGCGGCGCGATCCAATTTTCGGAGGCGACGCGGGCAACAACGTCAGGGCGGTACCGCGCGAACGTTTCAGCCCTGCTTCGGAAAAGGGCATTGAAAGGAAGGGAATCTGGGGTCTGTCGCGAAAGTGGATCTTGTTTCTTGGTGATCATGTGCCGTGGGGCGTGGTGCTCTGCCGGATGGCCGGTGGGCCCGGCTGGAGCCGTTGCTGCCGCGGGGCATCACACCGGGTCGGCCGCGGGTGTGGACCCGGCGGCGGCTGACAGAGGGCATACGGTGGCGGACCCGGACGGGTGTGCCCCTGGCGAGACGTGCCCGAGCGGCAGGGGCCGCGGGGCCGGGTCTACGACCTTGTTCCGCCGGCGGCGGCGCGAGGGCACCTGTAAGCAGATCCTGGAACAACTGCGGGCCCAGGCCGATGCGTGGGGCCTGATCACCTGGGACGTGAGCGTGGACTCGGCCGCGTGCCCGTGCCCGCCGGCACGCCGCCGGAGCGCGTGAACAAGGGATCTGCAGCGCGCGCCGCCCGGCGGAATCGGCACCGCGCCGGACGATCACGGTCCCGGACGCTCCCGGGACGGCCCGACCACGAAGACCCGCCTCGCGACCGGGCAGGGGCAGAAGCCGTTGCCGCTGCCGATCACCGCCGGGCACCGACACGGCAGCCCACAGTTCCCGCCCGTCCTCGAACACATCCGCATCCCCCCGCACCGGACCCTGGCGACCGCGCACCAGACCGGCCGGGGTGCGTGCCGACAAAGCCCACGGCTCTCGCACGAACCGCTCCTGTCTGCGCAGACGCAGGATCGGATACACCGTCCCGGAAAAGGCCGGCCAGGTCCGCAACCGCAAGAGGCCCGGCCCCCGGGGCACTCGACCGTCGGGACGCTCGGCCGCCGGCCTTCGACAAGGAGGAACCGCAAAGAGCGCCACACGGTGGAGTGCAGGATCAACCGGCTGAAACGGCACCGCGCAGTGGCCACGAGACACGACAAGCCGGCCATGCGCCACGAGACAACAGGACTGGTCACAGCCATCAACGAATGGCCCTGACCAGCACTTTCGCAACACACCCTTTAGCCCGGCTGACCGCACAGACGAACCCCGGTGAGGTCGCACTGCGGATGATCGAAGGGATCGACGCCGAGGCGCCGGAGCTTGGCGGGGCGGGCATCCGTGGGTGGAGAACGCGAGGCCGCCCTCGGTCTGCTTGCAGAAGCAGGAGATGCACCGCCGCACGCTCTGGCTCGCCGTCCCGCTGGACACCGAGACGCCCAGCACGTGGCGGAGCAGATGACCAGTCAGGAGCGGCGCCTGCCGGAAGATGTCCGGCAGGCGGCTCTTCACGTGGTGGAGCGGGTGACCAGCCGGGTGGGGAGGATCAGCGGCGTCGGGTCGCGCCCGTCTATGAGCGCGGCGAGCATACGCGCCATCTCCCGCCCGAGTGCCTCTATGGGCTGGTGGACCGTGGTCAGCGGCGGGTCCGCGATCTGCGCGACGACGAGATCGTCGAAGCCGACCACCGCGACGTCGGCGGGAACGCGCCGGCCGGCCTGGCGGAGGGTGCGCAGCGCACCCGCCGCCATGTTGTCGTTGGCGGCGAAGATCCCGTCGACACCGGGCTCACGCTCCAGCAGCGCGGCCATCGCGGCCGCTCCGCTGGGCTCGGTGAAGTCACCCTCCACCGGCGGCAGCGGTGGGAGACCGGCGGCGAGCATGGCGTCCCGGTATCCGCGGTGCCGGGCACGCCCGACCTCGGTGTCCAGACGTCCGCAGATCGCGGCCACGCGCGTACGGCCGACCGCGATCAGGTGCTCGGTGGCCTCGCGGGCGCCGCCGACGTTGTCGACGTCCACGTACCAGCGGGGGTTGAAACCGACCGGGCGGCCGCCGAACACGGCGGGCATCTCGGCGTCCTCAGCCATCTTCACCAGCGGGTCGCCCTCCCGCAGGGCCATGAGCATGACGCCGTCGGCCCCTTTGGACCGCAGCAGCTGCTCGACCCGCTTGCGGCCCCGGTCGGAGGCAGCCAGGCAGAGCATCAGATGGAGGTCGGCCTCTTCCAGCGCGCTGGTGGCACCGACGATGACCTGGGCGAAGAACGGGTCCGCGAAGATCGACGGGCTCTCCCCCGAGATGATCAGGGCCGCCGCCCCCGTCTGGCGGGTGGCCAGCGCGCGGGCGGTCGGATTCGGGACGTAACCGAGTTCCTGAACGGCCCGCTGGACCGCCTCGCGCTTGGCGCGGCTGACATGCGGGGCATCGTTGAGCACACGGGAGGCCACCGAACGCGACACGCCGGCGAGTTCGGCCACCTCGTCGAGCGTGAGCTGCCGACGCGGCACATCCACTGCCATGAACTTCGAGCCCTCCCTCGCAGCCGGACGAGAAGCAGCCTCTCATCCCCCGTTCCCACGCCGCCGGCCCGTTCACCGCAGGGCAGAGCCGTGGGCCGGGGCCATGGTTTGGGAGCGCTTCCAGTTCCAGGACTGTAAAGCCTCAAGCCCGCAATGTGAAGGGCACGTTACGAATTTACGAAGCAACCCTTGACACGCCGAACTGCGCGCCACACGATACCGGCCAACACCTCCCAGCCTTCGGACCGGAACTGGGAGCGCTTCCAATGGGAGCGCTCCCAAAAGGCTTCCGTCGCCTGATGAGGTGTGTCGTCCCCGCCAGAAGAGCCGTCGCCCCAGGGGACGCGGTACCACCGCAGTCCCTCCGTACGCCGCACGCTCCGGACGAGAGCCCGGCGTATCTCCCCCGCCAGAAAACCGAGGTACATTCATGCGCCGCAGGATCAGTACCCTCACGGCCGCCCTGATCGCGCTGCCACTGACACTCGTCGTCGCGCCGTCCGCTCACGCCGCCGACCCCACGACGATGACCAGCGGTTTCTACGTCGACCCGAACTCCACCGCGAAGCAGTGGGTCGCCGCGAACCCCACCGACGGGCGTGCGCCCGCGATCAGCGCGTCCATCGCCAACACCCCGATGGCCCGGTGGTTCGGCTCCTGGAGCGGCAGCATCGCCACCGCCACCGGCGCGTACGTCGGAGCAGCCGACTACTGGGACAAGCTGCCGGTGCTCGTGGCGTACAACGTCTACAACCGCGACTACTGCGGCGGGCACTCGGGGGGCGGCGCCTCCTCGCCCTCCGCGTACGCGACCTGGATCGCCGAGTTCGCCGGAGGGATCGGACAGCGCCCGGCCGTCGTCGTCCTCGAACCCGACGCTCTCGGGGACTACGCCTGCATGAACCAGGCACAGATCACCGAACGCAGGGGCATGATCAACGGCGCTCTCGCCGAGTTCAACCGTCAGACACCGAACACATGGGTCTACCTCGACGCCGGCAACCCCGGCTGGGGCAACCCCGCCACGATGGCCCAGCGGCTGCACGGCGCCGGCCTGCAGCAGGCCCACGGCTTCTCGCTGAACATCTCCAACTACTACTCGACCGGCGAGAACACCGCCTTCGCCAACGCCATCAACGCCGAGCTGAGCGCCCGTTACGGCTACACCAGGCCGTTCGTCGTCGACACCAGCCGCAACGGCAACGGATCCGACGGCCAGTGGTGCAACCCCGCGGGCCGCCGCATCGGCACCCCGCCCCAGAAGGGCGGGGGCGCCGAGATGCTCCTGTGGATCAAGACGCCCGGCGAGTCCGACGGCAACTGCGGCGTCGGAGCCGGCTCCTCGGCCGGACAGTTCCTCCCCGAGGCTGCCTACAAGATGATCTACGGCTACTGAACCGGGCTTCTGGGGCCCGACCCCGTCCAAGCCCCGCTACCGGGCCCCAGGCATCACCGCCGCACGGGACGCGCAGCCGTTCACCGCTGCCCGCCCCACGGGCGGATCCTCCCTACACACCCCTCGCAAGGAGCCACCGTGAAACCGCCCCTTCTCATGCGCACGGGCGCCGCGATCGCCGCGATCGGCGTCTGCGCCGCCCTCACCTCGACTCAGGCACAGGCCACCCCCGCGCCCGCCACCGCGACGCAGAACGTGATCACACCGGCCACCAAGTTCTACGTGGACCCGCAGAGCAAGGCCGCCAAGCAGACCCTCACCGACCTCAAGAACGGTGACCTCGCCGACGCCGCCAACATGGCCAAGCTCGCCAGCTGGCCACAGTCCAAGTGGTTCACCGAAGGAACCCCCGCGCAGGTCCGCGCCGAAGCCGCCAAGCTCGTCCGCAAGGCCCAGGCCACGGGCACCACCCCCGTCATGGTCGCCTACAACGTGCCCGGCCGGGACTGCACCCAGTACTCCAGCGGCGGCGCCGCCACCTCCGCCGCCTACCGGCAGTGGATCGACGCCTTCGCCGAGGGCATCGGTGACGACAAGGCCGTCGTCATCGTCGAGCCCGACGGCCTCGCCCTCGTGCCCAGCGACTGCGGCCCCACCACCGACCCCACCGGCGAACTGACCGCCACCCGCCTCGCCGACCTCGAGTACGCGGTCAAGACGCTCAAGGCCAAGCCCCGCACCGCGGTCTACCTGGACGCCGGCAACGTCCAGTGGCGCCTCGTCGGCGACATGGCGCAGCGCCTGCTGGACTCCGGTGTCGAGTACAGCGACGGCTTCGCCCTCAACGTCTCCAACACCCACCCCACCGCCCACAACGCGCGGTACGGCACCTGGATCTCCAAGTGCATGTGGTTCGCCACCAAGGGCCCCGACCGGGCGCGCGGTCACGCCGACTGGTGCGCCAACCAGTACTACTCCCCCGCCGCCCCGAACGACGGCACCCCCGGCAACTCTGTCGACTCCACCAAGCCCGAGACCTGGCGCTGGACCGACGCCTGGTTCGACCAGAACGCCGATGACGCGTCGACCGACGAGCTCAAGCACTTCGTCATCGACACCAGCCGCAACGGCCTGGGCGCCTGGACCCCGCCGGCCGGCAAGTACACCGGCGACGCGGAGCCATGGTGCAACGCCCCCGGCCGGGGCCTCGGCCCGCGTCCCACCGCCGATACCGGGACCCCCCTCGTCGACGCCTACCTCTGGATCAAGGTTCCCGGAGAGTCCGACGGCAGCTGCACCCGCAGCACCGGCGGCACCATCGACCCCGAGTACGGCATCGTCGACCCTCCCGCCGGCGCCTGGTGGCCCGACTACGTCCACGGTCTGGCCCGCAACGCAGCACCCCGCCTGACGTTCGACCACTGAGTACCGCTCATCAGACGATCGTGGCCGGCCACAGGCACCTGTCACCGCGTGGCTGGTCATCGTCCCCGCCCGGCACACCTCCCCCGTGGGGTCTGTCAATCGGACGGTGTAACGAGGGTGGTTGGGGTTACTGACGTGCTGCGGAGAGCCGGCCGTCGAAGGTGATGTCGAAGGCGTTCAAGGCGGTCTTCCAGCGCATGGTCCAGCGGGCCTGTCCCTTGCCGGTGGGGTCGAGCGACATAATCGCCATGTAGACGCATTTCAGGGCGGCGGTCTCGTTCGGGAAGTGCCCGCGGGCCTTGACCGCCCGCCGGATCCTGGCGTTCACGGACTCGATCGCGTTCGTGGTGCAGACGATGCGGCGGATCTCCGTGTCGAACCGCAGGAACGGGGTGAACTCCTCCCAGGCGTTCTCCCAGAGCCTGACGATCGCCGGATACTTCTTCCCCCAGACGTCGGCAAACTCGGCGAACCGCTCGAGGGCCGCGTCCTCTGTCGGAGCGGTGTAGATGGGCTTGAGGAGCCTGGCGATCTTGTCCCAGTCCTGGCGGGCGGCATAGCGGAAGGAGTTCCGCAGGAGGTGGACCACGCAGGTCTGGACGGTGGTGCGGGGCCAGACGGTCTCGACGGCGTCGGGCAGGCCCTTGAGGCCGTCGCAGACAAGCATGAGGACGTCGTTCACGCCGCGGTTCTTGATCTCGGTGAGGATGTGCATCCAGTGCTTGGCGCCCTCGCCGCCGTCGCCGGCCCACAGTCCGAGGATCTCCCGGCGGCCTTCGGTGGTGACGGCTAGGGCCACATATATGGGCCGGTTGGCGACGGCGCCGTCGCGGATCTTCACGTGGATGGCGTCGATGAAGACCACCGGATAGACCGGGTCCAAGGGGCGGTTCTGCCATTCGGCCATGCCCTCGAGGACCTTGTCGGTGATCGTGGAGATCGTCTGGCGGGATACCTCGGCGCCATAGACCTCCGCGAGGTGGGCCTGGACCTCGCCGGTGGTCAGGCCCTTCGCAGACAGAGAGATGACCATCTCGTCGACGCCGGTCAGGCGTTTCTGCCGCTTCTTGACGATCTTCGGCTCGAAGGACCCGTCCCGGTCGCGGGGCACGGATATCTCCACCGGGCCGATGTCGGTCAGGACAGTCTTCGCGCGGGTGCCGTTGCGGCTGTTGCCACCGTTCTTCCCGGCCGGGTCGTGCTTGTCATAGCCAAGATGGTCGGTGATCTCGCCTTCCAGTGCGGACTCCAACAGCCGCTTCGTCAGCTGCTGGAGCAGTCCGCCCTCGCCCGTCAGCTGCAAGCCCTCCGCCTGGGCGCGGGAGACCAGCTCGTCGATCAGCCGGGCGTCCACCGCCTTCGACTGCTGAGGCTCAGACGGCTCGGCGGTCTCCGCCTCGGTCACGTTCTCACTGGTCATCGATGCATCCTCCATGATCGGGAGTTACACCGAACGATTTACAGTCCCCCCCCCGTGTCTCAGTGGCGACCGCCCGGGGGACGGTCCACCACTCGTGGCAAGAGGTCATCTCATTTGGAGCGTTCGATGAACTTCCGGTGTGGGGATCGTTGAGCGGCTGGTGCCGGACGAGCTGTGGGAGTTGTTCCAGCGGGTGGTGCCGGAGGCGCCGACCCGTCCGCAGGGAGGCGGTCGGCGTCGGCACGGTGACCGGGGGTGCCGGCCGCGATCGTGTTCGTGGCCACGTCGGGCTGCACGTGGCAGCAGCTGCCGTCCGCCTCGTTCGGACCGTCGGGAGCCACGGCCCACCGACGTTTCACCGAGTGGTCGACGGCCCGGGTCCGGGCGAAGCTGCATCGCCTGGTCCTGGACGAGCTCGGCTCTCGCGGCGAGCTGGACCGGTCCCGCTGTGCGATCGACTCGGTGAACATGCGGGCCCTGAAGAAGGGGATCTGACGGGTCCGAATTCGGTGGATCGCGGCAGGTACGGGTCGAAGATCCACTTGATCACCGAGCGGACCGGGCTGCCCCTGCCGGTGGGCATCTCGGGTGCGAACACGCACGACAGCCAGGGCCTGGAGCCGCTCGTGCGGGGCATCCCGCCGATCCGCCCCCGCCGCGGTCCGCGCCGCCGCCGTGCCGCCGCCGGCGGCTTCGCGATGATCCATGCCGACAGGCTGAAGTCGGCAACTCGCCTCACCTGTAAGGACATTGGTGTCAAGCACTGCACGGGGCGCACCCCGTGCAGACGGGACCCGGAGGTCACCACAAGCCTGCGGACCTCGGCTGATCGAAGGACGCCCGTTGTGGCATGTCCGCATCCATGTGAAGATCACCTCCTCTTTTCCCCCTCACTGGGGAGAGAGCGTGAAAGGATCATGAGTGCCACGAAGAACGTCCCAGCAGCGTCGATCCCGCCTCGGAGCCACGCTGTCACTGCTGATGGTCATCGAAACCGGGTTGGCGGTGGCCACAACCGGAGCCCCCTCGTCGGCTGCTGAAGAGACCCCCGCGTCGACGACCGAGCAGCAGTCGGAGGAAGCCCAGGCTCGTTTCCAGGCGCTGATCAAGAACGAGCGGGTCGAGATCAAGGGATTGCGGACCGAGGATTCCTCGACCTTCGCCAACCCGAACGGCTCGCTCACCACCGAGGCGTTCACCGGTCCCGTGCAGGTGAAGGACTCGAAGGGCAACTGGCACAAGGTGGACACCACCTTGGAACAGGTGGGCGACGAGATCCAACCGAGGACCGCCGCCGCAGACATCCGCTTCTCTGCAGGTGGGAACACCTCCTACCTGGCACAGGTCGAGGAGGCGGGGCACACTCTCGGCATCGACTGGCAGGGACCACTGCCCAAGCCGGACCTGGCCGGCAACACGGCCACGTACCGCGATGTCGTTCCCGGCGGCGACCTCGTCGTCACCGCGCTCCCGCAGGGCTTCTCCCACTCGATCGTGCTGCGGGAGCGACCCAAGAAGGCCATGCAGTTCCGGCTGCCGGTGAGCGCGGACGACCTGCGGCTGGAGGAAACCCGCGACAAGCGGCTGCGCTGGGAGAACGACCAGGGCAAGCAGGTGGCCTCGGCGCCGACTCCGCTGATGTGGGACTCATCGGAGGACAAGGAATCCGGGGAGCCTGAGCACACGGCCCAGGTGACCACCCAGGTGCAGGACATCAGCGGTGACGGGCAGACGCTCGTGCTCAGCCCGGATCAGGAATTCCTGTCCGACCCCGACCTCGAGTACCCGGTCGTCATCGACCCCACCAACACGCTCATGGGCCCCGTCACGGACACCTGGGTCCAGTACGACGACTACCCGAACTCGCAGCGCGGCTCGACCGAGTTGAAGGCGGGTACGTACGACGGGACCGAGAAGGCCCGGTCCTACCTGAAGTTCGACGTCGCCAACTACGTCGGAAAGCACATCACCGACACCGACCTGCGACTGTACTCGTACTGGTCCTCGTCCTGCAGTACGAGCGGATCGGGTGTCGAGGCCCGCCGGGTGACGGCGGACTGGGATCCGTCAGCGATCACCTGGGGCGCGCAGCCCGCCACCACGACTGCATCCGCGATCGTGAACAAGTCGGCAAAGGGCCACGACTCCAGCTGCCCTGCCGGCCATGTCTCCTGGGACATCGACGGCATTGTGCAGGCATGGTCCGACGGACAGCCCAACTACGGCATCCGGCTCGCCGGGGCGAACGAGACCGACCCGCTGACCTGGCGTCGCTACCGTTCCGCCAACTACGTCGACGGCAGCCACAACGCGGCCACCGAACCGTCGTTGACGGTGACCTACAACTCGTATCCGAGTACACCGACGGCCACCACCGTGTCACCGCAGAAGCCCGGTGCGTCGAATCTGACCGTCGCGTCGCTCACTCCGACACTGTCGGCGAAAGTCGCCGACTCCGATGCCGGAGCATCCCTCACGGCCCAGTTCGAGATCACAGCGGACCCGGCATTCGCGGACAGCACATACGCATACAGCGGTACCTCGATCGCGTTCGCCCCTGGCAGCGAGGCAACCCTTCGGATCCCGACGACGAACAAGCTGCCAGAGGGTGCTCATCTGCGGCTGCGATCAAGGGCGTACGACGGCGTGGACTACTCCAAGGCGTGGTCCGCATGGGTGCCGTTCGGCGTCGACACCACCGGCGTGCTTCCAGGTGACGCTCCCACCGACTTCCAGACCGGTGGCACCGGCACACTGACGCCGGTGCTCTCCGGTGTCGTCTCGACGCCCAGCGGCGGCATGGTCGACGCTGACTTCACGTTGTACGACGCGAGCGGAAACGCGCTCGGTGGATCGGTCCTCGGCAGCCATACCGCACCCAGCGGCGACCGGGTGTCCTTCCAGGTGCCCGCCGGGCTGCTGGCCGACGGACAGACCTACACCTGGAAAATGCGCGCCTGCCACGAGGGCATGTGCTCCGCGTACTCAGCCGCCCGCTCCTTCAAGGTGGCCCTCGTGACGGAGGAAGCCCCCGATGCACCGCTGAAGCTGAGCGTCACGGGAACAGCCGTCTCCAGCGCCCAGGTCGTCACGGGAGGCGATGCCTGCGACGGACTGCCCTGCGATGCGACGACAGGAGCCCAGACCCTGCGAGTCGGCAGGGAGGGAACCAGCACCTGGCGCTCCTACCTGAAGCCCGATCTGTCCACCCTGCCGGCAGGCGCGCGCGTCACCTCCGCGGTGCTGCGGCTTTCCTCCTCCGGATGCATGACGGTCTGCGACGACGCGCAAGTCGGGGTGTACGGGCTGAACGAAGCCTTCGACACCACGGGTACCGGAATGGATCTGCAGAACGCGATCCCACCGGACGCCCTTGTCTCAGGCGGTTCGCCCTGGGAATTCGACGTCACAGGGCTCGTGGCGGGCTGGCGCGACGAGGCCGGCGACAGCCCCGACCACGGCGTCGCGCTGCTCATGGAGGACGAATCCCCTTCCGGCCCAGGCATCGCCTTCGCCTCGCCCGAGAACATCCAGACCACCCGGCGCCCCGTGTTCGACATCTCCTACGTTGCGGCCACACCCCCGGGCGCGGTCACGAACGCAGCGGCCCAGCGTGGTGACGCAGGAGTACTCACCACCTGGTCCGCCGTGACCGACAGCGGTTACAACGGGTCGGACGTCACCTACACCGTCAGTGCTCTGGACGCGTCCGGCACCGTGGTGAAGGAGACGACGACGCCCCGCACCTCGGCCGTACTGACGGGCCTGGCGAACGGCACCGCCTACACGGTCCGGATCACGGCCACCACGCCCTACGGCACGGGCCCGGCGGTGACCACCGGCTCGGTGACACCGACCGCCGTACCGCAAGGTGCGGAGATCTATCGCGAGACCGTTCAGCAGCACCTGAACGCGCGTGACGGCATCACCACCGGAGTCCACAGCAATGCCGCCGTCGCGACGGCCGCGTCGAGCCGCGGGCCTGGCTTCTCCTGGCTGCTGGCAGCCGAGGGCGCCGACCTGGTCGCCACACGCGACGCTCTGGCCGCCGACGCCATGTCGTACACGAGCATGACGTCCGAGCTGACGGACGTGCTCGTCATGCTGTCCCAGGACGGCCAGTCGGTTGCCTTGCGAGCCACGGTCAAGGAAAGTTCCGGCCTGTACGACGGTACGGGAACCACGCCGACCGAGTCGGAGAGAACCTGGCGCTACACCTTCGCGCTGGAGGGCGTGCCCGTCGTGAAACGGCGTGTCGACGCCACGCAGGCCGAACAGGTTCTGCCGGCGGACGCGTCGGCGTTCTCGATGACGGACTTCGGCAGGCAGGTGTCGGCGGAGGAAACCTCTTCGGCGGCCAGTTCACTGCCGCACGGGGCGGTTCCGAGCTCTGGGCTCACGCTCAGCGGTGCCGTCGCCGGGCCGGACATAGACGCAATGGCAACCCTGAACGCCACCGGTATCTCCAACTGGGCCAGGGCCCACTGGAACAGCCAGCACGAGTTCTCCCAGGACTGCACCAACTTCACCTCCAAGGCCCTGAACTACGGGGGGAAGATGCGCATGAAGGGGGTGGGCAAGAACGAGGCTTCGATCCACAACTGGTGGCGCAAATACCATGAGACCAAGGGCGGTATGTGGAAGACGTGGTCCCATACGTGGACCGTGGCGAACAAGCAGGTCCTGTTCTTCCTCGAACACAGTGACGGCAAGTGGCTCGGCGAGAACCAGGCGGCCGCGAAGAAGGGCGACATCGTCTTCTTCGACTGGAACGGCAAGGGCCTCTACGACCACGCCGGCGTGATCACCCTGGTGAAGAACGGCAAGGCATATGTCACCGCGCACAACAAGAACCGGCTCGACAAGCCGCTCAACGAGTACCTGACGGGCTCCAACAGGGGAACCGACTACTCGATCATCCGCGTCAAGCCCAACTGGTACTGAGGGGAAGGTGCCTGTGAAGAAACGCGTCATCTTGCTGGGCGGTGCCGTACTCGTGGTCGTCGTCGGGATTGCCGCGGCCGTATGGTGGAACTGGTTCCGGGCCCCCTACGCCCTGGCCGATTCGCCCACGGTCGACGTGACAGTGCGCGCGGAGAAGTCTTCGTACCCTGACGTGCAGGAGACGGCCGAGGAGGTCGACACCCTCGTCCGGGTCTATGTGCAGCGGCTCAAGGACGGCGACGCGAAGGGAATCGCCGAACTCGCCGGGCCCGACTACAAGAAGCCCGGGCCGACCGCGGTCACGTACGTCCGCAAGTACGGCGAAGCCGCGGGCGGACATGTCGACGTCACCGTGCTGGAAGGCACCGTCGACTACTTCAGCCCCATCACGGTGACGTACGAGGAGACCGGGCAGCGGCAGGAGCTTCTGCTGGTCAAGGACGACGGACACTGGTGGCTCGGCCTCGGTGACGGCGATCCGGCGGCGGGCATGTAGCGAGAGCCGCCGAAGGAGCCAGGAGGTTGCCTGGGCTCCAGAAGTTCGATGAACACCTTTGTGGGGCTGTCCGGCCGCAGGCCGGGCAGCCCCTTGGCCGACTGGCTCTGCCGGCCTTTGAAGCGTGATGCGGGTGTGTCAGTTCGACGGGCCTGTCCCGTGGTCGGTGGTGACGGTGAGTCCCCGTCTGTGATCACCGAGCGTGCATGATGCGAAACCGCACCACACGTCTGACCGACCGGCTCTGCGAGCTGGTCGAGGAGTTGCGCGGCCGGGTCTCCGCCGACTCGCCAGGTCGCCGACCGTGCCCCTCTCGTACGCCATCACCCTGCGCTTGCTGCGGCGGGTGCCCGCGCCCATGATGCAGATTCCGCGGGTCATCGGGGTCAACGACTTCGCTCTCTTGAGAAGGACCGCGCCGCAGTCGACGCCGCCCTCACCCTGCCGCACCACAACGGAGGCACCATAGGCGTCAACAACAAAACCAAGCTGGTCAAACGCCAGATGTACGGCCGCGCAAGCTTCCCCGTTCTCCGCCACCGCATCCTCCTGGGCTGACCACACCCTCCGTCACCACCGGCTACGGAACAGACCTGCTCGTTGACAGACCCTCACCCGCGGGGCCGGCAACCCGGCCGCGGTCCTCGCGATGGTGTTCAAGCTGGTCGAGTCCGTTCAGGCCCGGCGCCCGCCCTGCAGACCTCGCCATCCTCGGCCGGCGCGCCTTCGACGCCCTCTTCGCACTGCTGGTCCTCGCACTGGAAGGCTGCACACGCGGCGCCGTGCTGATCGCCAAGTCCGCCGCCGCACCCCGGCCCGCGCCTGTGGCCCACGGCAGACCCGGACCGAACGGCCGTGCTCGTGCCGGACACGTGGCAGATCGTGCGGGGAACCACGGGGAACGGTGGGGACCGGGCCACCGGTCAGCCAGGCCTCGCACCCGCTCCGCCGCAGTTCAGCCAAGCCGCCTCCCACCGAGAGCCCAAGCGTCCCAAAGCGAGGGCTTTGATGCCGTGTCCCGGGGCGGGCCGGGTCGCCCACCGGCAGTGCCATGCCGGTCACCCTCCCGGCCGTTCGGGGGAAACACGAGCGGTCCCGGGGCGTATCCCACCCCGCGGTGGCATTCCTTGATGGGACAAAAGGGAGACATGATGCCGCTCTATCTATCGAGGTTCAGCTACACGCCGGAAACCTGGGCCAGACTCATCGGCCACCCCGAGGACCGCGCACAGGCCGCCCAGGCATACATCGAGTCCGTCGGCGGAAAGCTCCACGGCTTCTGGTACGCCTTCGGCACCCGCGACGGCTACAACCTGTGGGAAGCCCCCGACAACGTCTCCATGGCCGCGGTCGCCCTGGCGATCAGCGGAGGCGGCGCACTCAGCTCGTTCGAGACGACCGTTCTCCTGACCATCGACGAAACCATGGACGCCCTCCGCAAAGCCGGGCAGGTCCAGTACCGGGCCCCCGGCACGTAGCGGTCCAGGCGGCCTGCAGCAACCAGCCCCGCGCATCGGTCAGTGCTACAGCGGCAAGGCACAGCAACCACGGCAACCGCCCGCGCCCCGGCTCGCAGGCAGCCGCACCGGCTACCGCGGCGCCCCACCCCGGCCCTGTCACCGACCGCCCCCAGGTCACCGCCCACCCGGCGAAATCCGAGGCCGGACACACGCCGTCCGAGAAGACGGCCACGACGCCGACCGCCGCCCTGCAACCCGCACCGGCCAGTCCGGCGATCTGCCGGCAATTCTGGATGCCTCCCGCAAGAAAGACGCTGCCACTGGCTCTGCTCACGGTCTGCGGTTCCCGCTCAAGCTTCTGTGACGCGGCCACGAGGACCGCACGGGCCGACGCCTCATCAACGGTGAGGGCGGCATGCCGCTGTACCGGCCCGAGAGCCACAGCCCCGAACTGCTGAAGATCTCCCGGGCCACCGCACCCGACCCGGCCCCCGGTCCGCGACGCGCTCCGCAGCCTCACCCCCGCGAGTTTGGAAGCCCTGGTCGTCGAAGCCGTCACCGCAGCCGAACATGCCTGGCGGCAGGTCATCGTCCGGGGCGCCAGCACTCGTGCAGGAACGGCTTCCTGAAGTGGTGGGCGTGAGTGACGACGATCAGATCCTGGCGTTGTTCAATGACCTTGATCAGCTGCCCGGACCAGACCACCTGGAGTTTCCGCACACATTCGACTACGCCGCCGCCAAGGCGCGGGCGATCCAGCTGCGGAACCGGCTGAGCAATGACCTTGGGCATCCATGTCGACTCGATGACCAGACACAGGACGCCAGCTACTACTTCAAGATCGCCGTCCCGGCAGAGGCAACCCAAGCCGGCGTTCCACTGGGCGTGCGCCTGAGCAACTACGGCAACCTCGCAGTCGTGACCACCCCGCTGCCCGACAGCCACCAAGACCTGGACCACGCCGTCCGCGAGGGCGTGCTGTCCGCTGACGAGCGCGACCGGATGGCTTCGGCGCTGTCCATGCTCGGCTACACCCTGATCCCGCAACACCTGCTCCATCGGCGCTACACCGGAGTGACGGGGCCGGCGGAGGACAGATTCACCTACCTCAGCCACGGACCACACCAGGGTCTCGCAACATGGTGGACCCGCTTCTTCGAGCATCTCTGAGCGCCGGGACCGTTACGCCCCTGCGGTCCGGGACGGTACGCATGCCGCCACCACAGCACCCGCACCGCCGCAGCATCGTCCGGCGTGAACAGCGACGAACCCTCACCGTGACCGCAGGCGTCCTGCGCGCCCTTCGCCGGAACCCTCCTCACCGGCCCCCTCGGCGGCTACCCGGCACTGTTCGCCGCACTGGCCCTCCTCTCGGCCGTTGCCGCCATCACAGCCACCGGCACCCGCCCCACGACACATGACGGCTGAGCGGGCCCTCATCCACTACGCCTGCGGCAGCCGAACAGCACCGCTCAGCCTTCTGCCGGCCCGCCCTCATACGCGGTGTCCAGGTCGCGCAGCAGACCCAGCCCCCGACCGGGCCGCCGGCCTTCAACCCGAACAGGCAGCAGCCCAGGAAGCCGAGCGGGAAAAGACACTCGCAACCGACGCCGGCCGCCCGCCCCTACGAGGTCCTGCTCCGCGCCCGCCGACGCCGGCCTGACGGCCGTCCGGACGGACGGACGGGCGGACGGACGGGCGGACGGACGGGCGGACGGACGGGCGGACGGGCGGACGGGCGGACGGGGCGACGCGTCACGCAGGGGTGCCGAGCGGCGGATGCTCGAGCACGCGGGGCCTGTACTCGACCATCTGGATGCGGCCGTCGAAGGTACGGTGCCCGATCATCTCCAGGGCAACGTCCGGATAGCCGTCGTAGATGCGTTCCTCACCCGTGACCCCGGTGATCACCGGGAACATCACGACACGGAAGCGATCGACGAGTCCGGCCCGCAGCAGGGACCGGCACAGGCTGAGGCTGCCGATCGTGCTGAGGAGCCCCGAGCCACTCGACTTCATGGCACGGACCGCCTCGACGGCGTCTTCGCGGACGAGCCGGGAGTTGGCCCAGGTCAGCGGCTCTTCGAGCGAGGAGGAGAACACCACCTTGGACGCTCGCGTCAGTTCGTCGACGGACGCCTCTTCCTCGGGCCTGAACTCGTCCTGACCACTGGGGACCTCGCCTGCCGCGAAGCCCGACATCAGACGGTAGGTATTCGCTCCCATCAGATAGGTGACCTCGGGCTGCTCGCCCAGCCACGCGAGGTACTCCGGGCCCTCCAGACCCCAGAACCCGGGCCATCCCTCTCCCGACGCGTAACCGTCGAGGGAAGTAATGAAGTCGACGAGAAGCTCCGACATGGCGGCGTCCCTTCCTAGAGTGTCACAAGCTTGGACCGGCCGGGAGCCACAAACTCATCGCCGCACCGCGGGGCAACGAGACGGCTTGCTCCCTGCTGCTGGCTGGGCGTATCGGCGCGGTCCGGCGTCGTGGAAATCATGCGCTCCGGGGTTCACCGGGACGAAGATGAACACCGGCGAACACGACAGCGTGAGAAGCAGGTGCGGCACCGGCACGACAGCGACGGCCGATGCGACGGCGCGGAGCTCACCGAACTGCACAGGAGGCTTGCCGCCGCGCCGGCCCGAAGCGGGTTGAACAAGACGCAGCTCGCCGCCCGGTCGGGGCTCGGGCGTACGACCGTGTCGGAGGCGTCCCGTACCGGCGGCCCGGTGCCCTCGGCCGCCGCGAACAGCTTCGCCAGGGTGGTCGGCCTCGGGAACAGGTCGGGCTGATGCACGGCACACAGCCCGCCCGGGGCGGGCTTGGTCAGAGGACGAGGCGGCTGGTGAAGCCGTCGCGGATGAGGGACTCGTATGCGGCATGCACGTCCTCCGGGACGTCCTGGGCGATGGCGAAGCCCCGCTTCGGGTGTTCGATGGCCCGCTGGAGATCGCCGACGAGCATGTCCACCACGAGCTTCTCGTCGCCGATGCTCTTGACGTAGTCGTCCAGGTCCAGCTGCTCCGACGCGCACACGATCTCGACGTCGGGCCACAGCTTGCGGGTGGTGGCGAACGATCGCCTCTCCATATAGGGCTCGGAGACCAGCAGCACCGTTGCCGGGACGATGCCGGCCGCGGCCAGCAGGTCGCGGGACGTCCTCGGGGTCACCGCCGCAGTCGGCGGCCTGGAAACCGCCGACCTGCCCGAAGTGACGCCGGTGACCGATCTGCCCGCCGGCGCCCGCCGCGCCTACGTCAACACCGACGACCGGGCGGCGGGCGCGACGGCCCGCCTCTCTCATGGCCAGTGGCTGGGACGGCGGCCGGGCAACATCCTCAGCGGCGGCTTCTTCCGCAACGAGGAGGAGCGCGAGACGGGCTCCGCAGCGTCATACGCGCCCGCCACCGGCGAACACACGCTGGGCGAGATGGCCGAGGAGCAGGACCTCGACACCGCCCAGTACGACCTCGTGCGCGCCGCGCTGGAACGCGGCCCGGACATCCGTGCGGTGTACTCCATCGGCGGTGGCAACATCGCCACCCTGCGGGCCTTCGACGACCTGGGCCGCGAGTGCACCGTGTTCGTCGCGCACGACCTCACCCAAGGCAACACCCGCCTGCTGCGCGGGCACCGCCTGTCCGCCGAGCTCCACCACGGCCTGCGCCAGGACGTGCGCGATGCCTGCCACACGCTCATGCGCCCGCACGGCGCCCCGCCGCCGACCGGCCCCACGCTGCCGCCAGCGATCCAGAGGGTGACGCCCTACAACACGCCCCCCGCGCGGCCGTGTGATCCGCCGCGGGGACCGGGCGTGGGTGCGGCACAGGACGCGGCGCGCGCTCTACCGTCGGGCACCATGTGGACCTCGCGCCCGGACGGCAGCCCTGAACGGCTATTGGCCCTGGTCGACGGCGTGTTCGCCATCGCCGTCACCCTGCTCGTCCTCGACCTCTCCGTGCCCCGGGAACTCGATCCGGCCGCCTACCGCGACGCCCTGCGCGACCTGCTGCCCGACCTCGGGGCCTACGCGCTCAGCGTCGCGGTGCTCGGGAGCTTCTGGCGCGACCACCGCCGCATCTTCCAGGACGTGAGGGAGATCGACGGGCAGATCATCGCCCTCTCCATGGCCGGCCTCGGGATCGCCGCCCTCGTCCCCTTCCCGACCAGGCTGCTCGCCGAGTACGGCGCCCAGCCCGTGTCGGTCGCCATCTACTCCGGCTCGGTCGCCGCGCTCGCCGCCGCCCACCTCGCCCTCGCCGCCGTCCTGGCCAGACGCCCCTGGCTGCGCCACGACCGCACCTCCGAGGCAGCCACCCCGCTCTACCTCCTCGACAGCGCCACCTCCGTGCTGGTCTTCACCGCCACCGTCCCGCTGGCCCTGCTGGCCGGCCCGCAGATCATGTGGGCGTGGCTGGCACTCGTACCGCTGAAGGTCTACCTGGGCCGCCGGCTGCACACCCCCGACTGACCCGGACCTCACACCCGCACCGAACCCGCGGGCACACCCCGCACCCGCACGGCAGCACGCTGCGGATCTCGGGACCGGGGCCCGGCCAGATGCCTCATCGCCGGCCTCACCCTGCCTGGAGCTCGGGCGCCGTCGAAGAACGCGTCCACCGGACCAAGATGCTCAAGCGCCAGATGTCCGGCCGCGCAGACTTTGCCCTCCTGCGGAAGCGCGTCCCGCTTTCCTCATGACAGCCGCTGTCAGTGGTCGCTGCAATGATCACCGCACGTCAACGCGAGGAGATCATCATGGGAACTTGGGACATCGGCCCCTTCGAGAACGACATGGCCGCGGACTTCGCCTACACCCTGGACGAGACGGCCCCGGACAAGCGCGAGGGCCTCGTGCGAGCGACGCTCAGCCGCACCGTCCAAGCCCCGGACTACCTCGAGAGCCCAGAGGGCGCAGAGGCTGTCGCAGCTGCCGCTCTCATCGCGGCACAGTGCCCGGGCGGTGAACCGATCAGTACAAGCTACGGGCCCGAGGAAGCCCTTCCGGCTTTCGCCGGCGATCTTCGGCCGCTTGCTGTCGAGGCACTCGACCGAGTGGTCGCCGAGGAGTCCGAGCTCGCCGAACTCTGGGATGAGACACCGAGCGGCCCGAAGTGGCGGCAGAGCATCAGCCGCCTTCGCACCGTCCTCGCACCCGAATCCAATCCTCAGGGAGAGGCGCTGTTCGATATCTGACTTGACATCCCACTATTACTGGTCACGGAGGTGATGCTGTTGGTGATCTTCGCTCGGTGGGGCGAAGCCGTGCCGTGGGAGTGTCTGATCAACGGCGGATCTGCTGATCAAGGAGAGACGTCAAGTGTCAATCCCCTCGCAGTGTGGAGACGATCTATGCGGCCAGTCCCTCGGCGAGGGTGGCCCGGTACTCGCGTTCGTAGTCGATCGGGCTCTTGAACCCGCATACGCCGTGCAGCCGTCTGGTGTTGCAGAAGCCGGTGATCCAGGTGGCGATCCTGATCCGGGCCCCGGCGCGGGTGGCGAAGGTGTGCCGGTGGACGTACTCGACCTTGAGCACACGGTTGAACGCCTCGCTCACGGCGTTGTCGAAACAAGATCCGACTCTGCCCGTGGACCGGGTCACGCCCGGTCGCCGACAGGCCCGGCGAAAGCGCCGCGAGCAGTACTCGCTGCCCCCTGTCCGTGTGCATGATCACGCCGCGGACGTCGCCGCCCCCGGTGGCCGCGGCCATGTTGAGTGAGGCCACCACCGGCTCGGCGTCGTGACGGACGCCCGTCGCACAGCCGGGCAGCCGCCGGGAGAACAGACCGATGACGGTGGCGAGGCAGAGCTTGCCCTCGCCGGTGTCGGTCCCGGTCATGTCGCCCGCCCAAACAAGGTCCGGTTCCCCGGCGGTGAAGTCCCGGCGCACGAAGTCCGGGGCCGCTGCCCGCCTCCCGGGCCGGGTCAGGCCCCGGCGCCTTCGGATCTTTTGTCCGGCCGGGCCGGGTTCGGCCATGAGTCCGGCGACGGTGTTCACCGGCACCCGCCGGCCCCGGCGGATCAGCTCGATGAACACCTTGGGCGAGCCGTAGATGCCGCCCGGACCGCCGGAAGATCTCCCCGGTCTCCTCCGCCGGACGCTGCCGGCGCATCTGCCCCGCGGTGGGCGGGCGGTCGCGCCACTTGCAGCACCACGACTGCGACACCCCAAGTGCCCGGCATGCGGTGCGGTACAAAACCCTCTGCCCGGCCCTGCAGCTGCTGATCACCCCGACCGCCACGGCCGGGTCCGCGTCAGCTGCTTCACCCACAAGGCCACGAACCGCTTGCACCCATCACGCCCCGTCCCCAGCTCGCGGATGCGCTTGTCCTTCTCCCCGGCCTCGGCCCGCAGCCGGTCCGGCTCCGCGCGCCCGCTCTCCCGCAGCCGGCCACCGGGCGAGGGCTCGGCCACCGGCCGGTCCGACGACGGTGACCCGTTACGCCTCGCCCGCGACACCCGGCTGTGCAGCGTCCCGCAATGGATGCCCAGATCCGCGGCCACCTCCGGGATCGGCTTCCCGGTCTCCGTCACGATCCGTACCGCCCCCTCGCAAAACTCCGCATCGTAGAGGCGCTTCCTGGATGCCATGACCCCAACTGTCCCTCCGGTCACGGTCTCCACAGCAGGAGGAGAACTTCAGGGATGCGTCCGTCAGCTTCCGCGGAGTGTGTCGAGCAGCGCAGCCGCGTAGGGGCGGACCTCGGGGTCTTCGTCTTCCGCGGCGCGGTCGGCGAGCAGCATGGCCGTCCGTCTGTCGGGCCATTCAAGAGCGATCATGGCGAGGACCCGTCGGCGGATTGCGGGGTTGGGATCGAAAGTGGCGCTGTGCTGGGCGACTGACCGAGCGTCGTCTGCAGCGTGCAGCAGGGACTGGAGGGCACGCAGCCGTTCTTGCACGCTGCGGCCGTAGGCGGCGAGGGGCCCCTCGGGCGGAACGGCGCGGATGCTCACATCGAAGGCGGCTTGACGGATCAACGGGTCAGGATCTTCCTTTGCGCGGTCGGCGAGCAGTGCTTCTTGGCCGGTTGTTCCGGGCAGATCGGACAGCGCGGCCAGAGCGAGCCAGCGGCTCTCGGCGTCCGGGGCTGAGAGGGCTTGGTCTTGCAAACGTTCCATGGCTGCTGTGCTGTGATTGGGCCAGCGGTTCGCCATGACGACGGATGCCGCCCAGCGCAGGTCGGCGTCCGGGTCCTGGGCGGCACAAGCGGCGAACAGGGCGCGCACATCGTCGTCGCCCCAGAGGGTGGCCAGGGCTTTGAGTGTTGTCCAGCGGACATTGCTGTCGGAGTCGTGCTCGGCTCGCTGCGTGAGCGCGGCACGGAGATCCGGGTCCGCCGGCCGATGTACGGCCAGCAGCGCCAGGGCCATGCTGCGCATGGTCGGATGCTCGTCGTCCGAGGCCACCTTGAGCAGCAGTTCCCGGCGGTCGTCGCCGGCCGAGGATTTCCGGATGAGTTTGTTCAGCGCCGCCGAGCGCACATCGCGGTCCTCGTCCTGAGTGGCGCGTTCCGCCAGTACACGTCCGGCCTGCTCCACCGGCAGCGTGCTGACCAGGGCGAGTGTTGCCGCCCAGCGGACACGGGGGTCTTCGTCGTGCGCCGCCCGGTCTGCCAGCAGTACCCGCAACCGCTCCTCGTCAGGAAGACCGCGTACCAGGGCAGCGGTTGCCGTCCAGCGGTTGGAGCCTGCCGGATCGTCTGTGGCGATCGTTACCAGCGCGGGCACTTCCTCGTCGGCGACGGGGCCGTCCCCGTCCCAGATACGCAGTACCGTCCGTGTGACGTCGTGGTCGACGTGTTCCCGGATCCGGTCCACGAGGAACGCTCGTACCTGTTGATTGTCGGCGTGGTGGTCCGTGAGATGGGTGAGCGCGGCAAGTCTGAGGGCTGGGTCGGTGTCGTCGGCGGCCACGGCGAGGAGCACGGTGGCGGGGTCGGTGGGCGGCAGCACACCGGTCCAGGCGTTCAGCAGCGCGCGCCGGACCTCGGTGTCCGGGTCCTGGCGTACGCGGACGGCGAGGAACGCTCGTACCTGTTGGTTGTCAGTGTGGTGGTCCGTGAGACGGGTGAGGGCGGCGAACCTCACGGTGGGGTCGGTGTCGTCGGCGGCCATCGCGACGAGCGTGGGTGTGGGGTCGCGGGAGATGCCCGCGCCGGTCCACGCCTCGAGGACCTTCCGGCGGACCAGAGGGTCTGGATCCTGGCGAGCTCGCATGGCGATGAACGACGCCACCTCTTCGTCGTGAGCCCAGTCGTCGGACAGGCGGGCGACGGCCGACAGGCGCACATCCGGCTCGGTGTCCCCGCGGCCGAGGGCCAGCAACACCTCGCGGAGGTCCGATGCCTGCCCGCTGCGACCGAGCGCCGAGGCCGCCCCCCAGCGGACGGCCGGCACCGGGTCACCCACAGCCATGCCGACGAGTACGGTGCGCACGTCCTCCCGCTCCAGGCAGGCGTCCTCGAGCGAGGACACCGCGGCGAACCGCACCATGGGGTCCACTTCCCGGTTCACGACCTCCACCCACTGCGACCAGACCTCGTCGTCGTGAGGCTGGTCCTCTACGAAGCTCCTCAGTGCCGCCGCCCGCACCTCGGGGTCGGTGTCGTCCGCCGCCCGCCGGGCGAGCAGAAGCCTCGCCCGGGCTCTGTCGGCCTGATGGTTCACCAACGCGGCCAAAACTCCCCAGCGCAGGTCCGGGCTCTCTTCCGCGACCATACGAGCGGCCAGCACGGTGCGGACCTCCTCACGGTCCTCGCAGTGGGAGACCCAGGCTTTCAGCGCGGTCCAGCGGACCACGGGTGAGGCATCCTCTGTGGCACGCGCCCGCAGCAGGCGGAGGACACCGTCGTCCTTCGGCCACCGTGTCAGTGTCCGGACAGCTGCCCAGCGCAGCTGCGGTTCCTCGTCGTTCTCGGCGCGTGCGCACAGCAGTCGGCGGGCCTCGTCGTCGCTCCGGCGGTCCAGCAGCGGCGGCAGCGCTGTTCGGCGGACGAGCGGGGAAGGGTGCTCTGCCAGCTGCGCCAGAACAGGTTCGAGGCTCTCGTCCCAGGACAGGTCGGCCGCCAGTGCCTCGGCTGCCGTCAAGGCCGGTCCGGCAGCTGAGGCATCGACGGGGTCCGTGGTGTCTGTGGCCACGGCTACGAGAAGATCACGTACGTCCGCGCGGTCGGGCCAGCGCAGCAGACCGTCGACCACTCGTCGGCGGACCTCGGCATGAGGGTCGCTCGTGGCCCGCTGCTGCAATGCCTCGCGGACCTTCCGGCTCTGGGGCCACCGGTCGATGAGCAGAGCGACCAGCTCGCAGCGCATCGCCGCGTCCGACTCCACGTACAGGCGCTCCATGAGCAGCTCGGGGTCGCCCGGCCATGTCGTGAGCAGTTCAAGTGCCTTGAGCCGCACTCCGGGGCTGTGATCGCGAGCCGACCGGTCGGCCAGGAACTCCTGCGTGGCCCTCTGGGAGCTCCACCCCTCGGCCAGAGCTTTGAGGAAGATTTCGCGGTCCGGTCCGTAGAACGAGCCGGCCGCGAGCCTGCGCAGCTCCGCCGGATCGGGACGCAGGGCGACTGCCAGTTCGGCCGCTTCGGTGCCGGCCTCGGAGAACTGTCCGCGCAGGTGGTACCACCGCAGATAACGCTCACGGCCGGTCCAGTAAGGTCCGAACATCTGGAAAGCCGACGCCGCGGCAGGTATCCACGGCAGCGCGGCGTCGGTACTCGTGTCCAACAGAGCGCAGACGGCGTCGACGACGGCGGCACTCTGTCCGGACAGCCCGCCCACTGCGCCCACTTCGGCCAGGGCCCGTAGGGCGAGGACGACATGACCCGCCTCCATGGGATCCTGCTGCTGAGCGTGCAGCACGAGAATGCGGTCGACGGCGGCCGCCGCCGCGCGCTCGCCGAGTTCACCGATCAGGAGCAAGAGCACCTCGTGCCAGGCCGGGTCGGCGGCGTGAGCCGTGACGATCTCCTCGACATACTGCTTGGGCGTGCGCTCCCAGTCGTCTTTGATCCGCTGGATGATGTCGATGGCCGCGAGATACTCCAAGAAGGCGCGGTGGACGAATCCATACACTTCGCCGCCGTAGCGCGAGAGGATGAAGTTGCGTTCGCGCAGTTGCGCGACGACGGCCCGGGAGCAGGTGGCGGCGAGGGGCGGTGGTATCTCGTACCGTGCACGCAGATGATCGCCGATCAGTCGTTCGAGATCGCTGCCGTGAATGTGATTTCCGGCGATCCCACCCGTCCCCTCCTGCATCGCTCGGGCCAGGAGCTGGAGCAGCAGGGTGCGTTCCCGTTCCCCCAGCGCGTCGAGCGTGCTGGCCACGCTCTCGGCAAGTTCGGCCTGCAGATGCTTGGCCTGCTGGTCCCAATGGGCGACAAGAACCGTGACGGCGTGCTCGTAGACGCCGCGGCGGTCGCGCGGCAGGACCTTGCGGCGTCCGATGATGGCCAGGATCGTCAGCAGCAACGGATTGCCGGCGATTTCACGCACCGGCCTTGAGGCCGTGACGGCGGCGACCAGTTGCCCGGCGAGACGGTCGGCGAGTTGCGGATCATGCCGACAGGAGAGTGTGTACCAACGGTGCGCGAAGTCACTGATCTGGGACCCGTCGAGATCCTGGAGCATGTGATGGCTGAAGTCCGCACCGTCGAGAACGGCCCGCTGGTAGCCAATGGTCCGGGAGGTCACGATGACGCGCGCGGAAGGATAGCGGGCGGCGAAGGCCGCGATGCGGTGCTGGGTGTCCTGGCGGATACGCGGATCGAAAAGTTCGTCCAAGCCGTCGAAGACGACCACCGCCCGGCCCGAGCGAAGGAGTTGCAAGGTCACAGACGGCGGCGGGGCCATGCCCCGGTTGATGTGCAGGTGCGTGATGAAGTCCTCAAAGGTGCGCTGGCGCCACTCCCCCGCGGCGTACTCCCTGAGTTCCACCAGCAGGGGGACATGGCCGGCCAGCGCCGCCAGTGGGCCTTCCGGTGGCGCGCCATGGGTCAGCGTCAGTGCCAGGTAGCGGGCGAGCGTGGACTTTCCGGCTCCGGGATCGCCCAGCAGTACGGTTCTGCGCCCGCCCTCGCTTGCGAGCACCGTGAGGGCGTCGACCACGGGCGTGCGCCGGTAGGAGTCCTTCAGCTGCTCGATGGCCTCTTGGATCTCCGCGAAGAAGTCCGGCAGCCCGGTCTCCGCCGGTTCGTCCGCCGAGGATGTGGACTGTTCGGGCGGTTCCGTTTCCGCCGCCAGGTCCCCGGACTCCAAAAGGCGGTGGACCAGTTCGCGGGGCAGCTCGACGGGCGGTGGGTCGGCCCTGAGACCAGGAACCACAAAGACCTCACGCACGGCGACCGGCGGGTGATCGCTCTGGTCGGACAGCGGTGTGAGGACGTCGAGTTCGAGATGCGCGTACGTCTGCCTGACCCGTAGCGCGTAGGCGGCCATGGCCTCCTCGTCCGGGGCGGGGCCGCCATGTCTCTCCGCCGCCTGGTGATCGGCGCGAACGCCGGAATCGACGTCCGGGCGGCTCTCGCCGAAGCGACGCGGCGAGAGCCCGGGCGCTTCCCGTGCAGTGCCGGAGACTGCAACCGCTCGCAGCCGCAGCAGCGGGTCAGGATCGAGTCCGAGGGCAGCCGCAATACTGCTGACGGTCTGCGCTGACGGCACGGGCGCCGAAGCGGAGAAGGCCCGGCTCACCGAAGTCCGCCCGAGCATCGCCCGCCGGGTGAGTGCTGATTTGGTCAACCGCTTGGCCACCAGCGCGGTTTGGAGACGTGCTCGTAACTCCGTCAGCGCCGCTTCGGGATCAGACGGCTCGCCACTGCTCGCCATTGGCCCCCCCTCTGCCGTACCCGCGTGTTCGCCTTCTCTCGCTTTATACCGCCGTGAACCTTCGCGAACGGGTCTTCCCCGAGGTTCGGTGCACACACCGTTTTCGGACCGGAGGAGTTGGGACATGTCTGTTCAGACCATCGCTGTCGTGCTCTCGTGCGCTCTGGCAGTGCTGATCTCGACGCTGCTGGCCGGCGCCGCCGGCTGTCTGGCACGCCGCGACGGCGCCACCGGCCCGACCGCAGCGGTCCGTGCGGCCCAGACCTTCGCCGGGACGCTCACGGTGCTTGCCGCTGTCACGGGGGCAGTCGCAAGCGTCCTGCGCTGAACCCGGTGGCGGCCGGCCACGTTTGTCCGCAGGCGGGCAGCGACCCCCCACAGCTCGCTCTTCGCACGGCAGAACGAGCTGCAAAGCCAACACCGAACACCGATCGGCGAGCCTTGAAGTCGGCCAAGGGCGGTTGGCGCCGAGCGCGGCCGGACGCCCGGGCGGTCAAACGGGCTGTGCGGTACGCCGGCGTCGGCAAGCCGCCGTTCGACCTGAAGGACGTCTCCCCCACACGCACAGCCCTGGCCACCGGCGGCCCGTCTCGCCGCACTCCCGCTCGACCGGGTTCACGTTCCCCGGCAAATGACCTGGTCGGGCGCCGCCGCTGACCGAGCGCACACTCACCCGTGAGTCCCTGGCGACCTCCGCGCTGGAGGCACCGGCGCCGAACCGTTCGGCGGCCTCCATCCGGATCCGCTTCGCTCCGCATGGAATTCGTTTACGAAACACAGCACCCATACCATGGCGGGCGCAGGGAGAATTGGAGCAACAACAGTAAAAAGAGCATGATCCGATAATCTCCAGGAGAGAGATTGAGCGCAGCAGGATCCCGAGGCGACCGCGTGCACGGAACATCAAGCCACCGAATTCCGAAATCGGCCCTTCGTTCCGTCAGACTCAAGACCGTGCTCTCCATCATGGCAGCCGCCGCACTCTATGCAGGGCTTAACATCTGGACGGGCATGGACACCTTCGCGGTGATCATTTTCGGCGGCCTGGCCGTAAAACCCTCCCTCTGGCTGATGCGCCGTTTCAGCCACCGCGCCGCCTCCATCAAAGAAGGAGCAACGGCCAGAGTCTCCACCTCCTTCGGATTAATCCGAATTGCTTGCCTGGTCTTCCTGGTGGCATTGACCGCGCTGGCCTTCTCCTTCCGCGGCGGGTTCTTTCCCTCTCCGGAATGGCGGACCGCGAGCCCGGTCGACACACTGCTGGTGGCCGCGTGGCTAGCGGCAGTCGTTCTGCTGGTTCGCGTCGATGTCGAATGCCGGCCCGCGGCGGCACGCGCCGTTGGGGGGAGCCGCAAGCCTGACCGGCAGAACAGCGTCGCCGTAGTCGTGGTCCATGGAATCGGCAACCAGAAGCCCGGTGGCCCCCTCGAGGAGGTGGCTGGGTCTGTAGAGCAGATTCTCTGCCGGCAGGCATCACAGCGCGTCATGGTGACGAGACGACCCAGCGACGGCGAGACCTTCGCGCATGTCGAATTCCAGTACGCAGGAAGGGTCGACAAGCAGCGGGTCAAGCAACGGGTCGTGTTCCTCGAGGCGTTCTGGGCTGACGCCGGACGCCGGCCGAGGGGTCTGCAGACCCTGGTGTGGATCGTCAAGTCGATTCCGTTGATGTTGCTCATGGCAGTGGCGCCCGACCGGCGGGACGTCCAAGGCCCGAGCTTCATGCGCTTCTTCTGCCGATTGGCTTTCCCGCTACTGGTGCTTCTCTCGCTGTTCCAGCCCTCTATCCGTCTGTTCACGCTCATCCTCCTCGGGATTCTGGCGGCCAGTACGGCCTTTCCGCCATGGAATCTTTTAGGTGACGTGCAGATCGCGGCCGCCAGAGACAAGGAGTTGTCGAAAATCATCGGCGTCATCAACTCCGCAATCGACGCCGCCTTTGTGATGGCGAGTCGCGTGGTCGTGGTCGGACACTCCCAGGGAGGGTTTCTCAGTCTTCGGGCTCTCGAACTGCGCGCCCGGGAAGCTGGAGTCAAGGAGCGGATCAAGTTCATCGGAATCGGGTCGGGTTTGAAGCCGATCAGCCTGTTGAAGGATTTCGGTGACCGACGGTCCATCTCCGCCGCCGCCGCACTGGCCCTCGGCGTGCTGCTGCTGATGATCTCAGTCGTGCCTTTTTTGCTGGCTATCCTTCAGAGCCAGGAAGGTTTCATCAGCTGGTGCCTCAGGGTCAACAAACAGCTGATCGACCATGGAATCGACTCAGGGCGACCGCCAGGCGGCAGGTTTCCCGCCCTATGGAGCCATCCGAGTGCTCTCCTACCCGATTGGGGGCAGGTGCTTGCCCTGCTCTCGGGAATCGGGCTCTGTCTCTTCGCGGGAGCTTCTGTCCGCCCTCGCGTCCGGAACGTCGGTCGAGCTCTGCGCTGCCCTCACAGCGTCTCCAGGTGGATCGAGATCACCAGTTCGGCGGACACCGTCGGCCGACTGGCGTGGCCGCCTCTTGCCGACCCGCATGTCTGGAACAGTCCAAGTCTGGGACAGCCCCTCCTGGACCACGTCCGCTACTTTCGGCGGAGCAGCCCTGTCGCCTGGTATTTGGCGTCTACTTTGTTCCCCTCCTTGCTCGGGGGCGTCGTCCCGGCCCTTCGGCAATGGGCGAACTACCTCGACATGCGTATCTGGAGAGCGCGAGCCCTGTCCGGGGCGCTCGGCCTCGTCATCCTCGTGGTCTATGCTTTCGGCCGCCTCGACCCCGACGCGCGGGGGATGCGTGCCCTGCTGGATCAGACCAGGGATCCCGGTGTCACATTCGTTGGCCTGCTCGCCGTCACGCTGGTGGCGCCCGTACTCGGAATGGTCGACCGGTATCGCCTGTCCACCGCGCTTGATCTGCGCCCTATGGCTGCTCCCCCTGAACTCAGGCGATCCCCCATGTGGCTCCGGGCACTGGGTGCGAGTGTATTGTTCTCATTCGCGGCGGCCGTGGCGACATCTGGCCATGATTCGGCAAGATATCCACATATGTCGTCCACCGAAGTCCGGCTGCTATCCGTGGCTCCAACCGTGACTGCCGGTCTGATTTGCCTGCTTGCGGCGTTGCTGGCGGTCGGGTACAGCTTCTCGCTACTGGCCTGGGGGGTCGTTTCGCTGGTGATCTACTGGTCAAGCTACCTTCCGGGGCACGGGCCGGAGTTCCCCATCTTCGTGGGATTGTGTGCGTTTCTCGCCGCGTTGAGCTTTACAGTTGTCGGCCGCTTCGTTGCGCGCCCCGTCGAAGTGTCGGATGCGGCCTGGCCGAGTTATCAGCCCGGCCGGACCGCACCGCTGCGGTCCAGGGCAACGCGTCCGAAACGAGAATCCCGCTGATGCCTGCGCCGGAGATCGCGGAACCGATGTTCGTGTCGTGGTGCCGTGAAACTACAACCTCGCGCATGGCTGGAGGGTCATTTTCGCCCAGCTTTTCATCCCTGAATCTGCTATTTGGTCCATGGTGTCGGGCTGCACCAGGAGATGGTGCTCTCGCCGGTGAGGCGGCGGGCCATGGGGTCGGTCATGACGGTGTGGATCATGGAGCATTTTCGGCGGGGCCCCCGATCGGGTGACGGTCGGATGATGGGCGACCTGTGCAGAACGGACGAGGCCCCTCGGCGGTTGAGCGAGATGTCTGACGTCTCGACTCTTCGGCCGGGGAGCCTCATCGGTCACGTACCCTGCCGCACTGGACCTGCCTCATGCGCCGGTTGAGTGGGTGACGATGCTGATCGTCACCCGGGAGGGTGACCGCCGCCGCAAGCTCCGGCCCTCCCAGCGAGCCCTGGTCGCACCGGTGCACCTGCGCAAGCACGGCACCCTCGCGCAGACCGCCACCGGCTTCCGGATCGGCGTGGGCACCGCACACACCCACGTGCACGCCGTCATCGGTCTCCTGGCCACCGCGCTCCGGGGCCGACCCGTGCCCCGCGCGACACGGACGCGCAGTACGTGCTGCCGGACGGCACACTCGCCGCGGTGACCAGCACCGCGAGCAGGAGTCCGAGCGTGTCGGTGACAATGCTCCGCTTGCATCCCATGATCTTCTTCCCGGCATCGGTGCCCTGGCCGGAGGCGGGGACGCTGGTGGAGGTCTTGACGCTCTGGGCGCCGGTCACGCAGGCCGGCGGCTCGCCGTCCTGTCCTTCCTTCTCCCGCAGGAGTTGCCTGAGCAGGCCGTTGAGCCGGGCTGTGACATGAAGTCGCCGCACGAACTCTGGTCCGATCCTGTCGAGGCCGAGGCGCTGAAGGTTCGACTCGACGATCTGCACCGGGCGAAGATCCGGCTCGCCGATGAGGTGCTCGCAGTCGGCGACTGCATCGGAGCCGAAATCGCCTACGCCCGGTCGCTGGGCAAGCCCGTGCGGTTCACGCACCCCGAAGTCGACCCCCACGCCTGACCGCCCACCCTCACACCCTCCGCAGGCACCCCTTGGAATTGTGAACCGTTCCGGGTTCGGTAGGGACTCGATCATTTGAGAGGATCGAGTCATGGCACGTCCTTCCCAGTACCCGCTTGAGCTGCGCCGTCGTGCG
>NZ_JBIVOX010000037.1:0-2280 GCF_044754345.1 Streptomyces sp. NPDC093094
CGATCGTGGCGATCAGGTCCGCACCGATGCCCTGCGGAACGAAATCGGTCGCGATGTTCGTCATCGGGTCGTTGAACCAGGCCCCGCCGTCGGAGGCCATCGGGACCCGGGACATGGACTCCACGCCGCCCGCGAGGACCAGGTCCTCCCAGCCCGAACGGACCTTCATCGCGGCCATGTTGACCGCTTCGAGACCGGAGGCGCAGAAGCGGTTCTCCTGCACACCGGCGACCGTGTCGGGCAGACCCGCCGCGATCGCCGCGATCCGGGCGATGTCCGAGCCCTGGTCGCCGACCGGCCCGACCACGCCGAGCACGATGTCGTCGACGGCCGCCGGGTCGAGCCCGGGGAAACGGGCCCGGATCTCGTGGATGAGACCGACGACCAGGTCGATCGGCTTGGTGCCGTGCAGGGCACCGGTGGTCTTGCCGCGGCCGCGCGGGGTGCGGATCGCGTCGTACACGTACGCTTCGGTGCTCACGGAAGATGCCTTTCGACGAGGGTTTCGGGCGCGGAGGGCGCACACGGCACGGAGGGGTCGGGGGGCAGCAGTCGCGGTACGTCCCAGTCGCGGGCCACGTCCTCGGTGCCGGTCCCGGGCAGGGCGGGGCCGGAGTGCACCGCGGTGGGGGTGGCCGAGAAGCGGGGCGCGGGGGCGGGCTGGGTGATCCCGCCGTGGTCGGTGAAGGTGCCCCGGGCGGCCAGGTGCGGGTGCCCGGGGGCCTCGCGCAGCGACAGCACGGGCGCCACGCAGGCGTCGGAGTCCTGGAAGACGGCCGTCCACTCGTCCCTCGTACGGGTGCGGAAACGGGCCGCGATCACCTCGCGCAGTTCGCCCCAGCGGGTGAAGTCCGTGCGGGCGGCGCCGAGTCCGGGGAGGCCGAGCAGGTCCAGGAACTCGTCGTAGAACTGCCCCTCCAGGGCGCCGACGGCCATGTACCGTCCGTCGGAGGTCTCGTAGGTGCCGTAGTACGGGCAGCCGCCGTCCAGGAGGTTGGCGCCGCGCCGGTCCTGCCAGCCGCCGGCCGCGAGCATGCCGTGGATCATCGAGGCGAGATGGGCGGCGCCGTCGACGATGGCCGCGTCGACGACCTGGCCGGTGCCGGTGGCGCGGGCGTGGTGCAGGGCGGCGAGGACGCCGACGACGAGGTACAGCGAGCCGCCCGCGTAGTCGCCGACGAGGTTGGCGGGGACGACCGGGGGCGTGTCGGGGCCGCCGATCATGCCGAGGGTGCCGGTGAGCGCGATGTAGCCGATGTCGTGGCCGGCGCGCTGCGCGAGGGGGCCCTCCTGGCCCCAGCCGGTCATCCGGCCGTAGACCAGCGCGGGGTTGCGGGCGTGGCAGTCCCCGGGGCCGACCCCCAGCCGCTCGGCGACGCCGGGGCGGTAGCCCTCGATCAGGACGTCGGCGCGGGCGGCGAGGTCGAGCACGCACGCGGGGCCGTCGGGGGACTTCAGGTCGACGACGACCGAGCGCTTGTTGCGGTTGGTGATGTCGAAAGCGGGGTCGATGCCGAGTCCGGGGCCGCCGGGCCGGTCCACACGGACCACGTCGGCACCCAGGTCGGCCAGCAGCATGGCGGCGAACGGTCCGGGGCCGATCCCGGCCAGCTCCACCACCCGCACTCCGCCGAGCGGGCCCTGTCCTGGCGTTCTCGCCGTCGTCATCCGGCCCCCAGCCGCTTGTGACACCGATGATGTAACACCGGTGATGTTAAGAACACGTTCCACTCCCGGGCAAGACCCGGCGAGCAAGCGCTTAGAAACTCTACGGTGGCACAGAACGGCCCGGCGCGGGAGCACCCCGGGGGCCGGCCGGCTGCCGCCCGGCCCGGCCGTCGGCCGCTTCGGCGCGACCGCACGGTAGCTCTCCTCCGGCCCGCCGCACGGCAGGCCGCCTCCCGGCGCGTCGACCCCTCCGGCGGGACCCGCTCACCCGGCCCGGCCCGCCGAGACCGTGTTCGGCGAGCCCGGCGAGCCCGGCGAGCCCGGCGAGCCCGGCGAGCCCGGCGAGCCCGGCGAGCCCGGCGAGCCCGGCGAGCCCGGCGAGCCCGGCAGGTCCGGCAGGTCCGGCGAGCCCGGCAGGTCCGGCAGGTCCGGCAGGTCCGGCGAGCCCGGCAGGTCCGGCAGGTCCGGCGAGCCCGGCAGGTCCGGCAGGTCCGGCGAGCCCGGCAGGTCCGGCAGGTCCGGCACATGGGCGCAGGCCACCTCACCCCCGAGCCCGAACCCGACCCCGAGGCCGACCCCGAGGCCAACCGCGAGGCCCGGCGGACGGCCCGG
>NZ_JBIVOX010000037.1:2377-45551 GCF_044754345.1 Streptomyces sp. NPDC093094
CGGCGGGCGGCCCGGGGGCGGACCGGCGGGCGGCCCGGGGGCGGACCGGCGGGCGGCCCGGGGGCGGACCGGCGGGCGGCCCGGGGGCGGACCGGCGGGCGGCCCGGGGGCGGACCGGCGGACGGCCCGGCGGGCGGACCGGCGGACGGCCCGGCGGGCGGACCGGCGGACGGCCCGGCGGGCGGACCGGCGGACGGCCCGGCGGGCGGACTGGCGCACTTTTTCCCACTTGGTCAGGGCACTTCCGGCCACACCCCCCGCACACCTGCGGGCTCGCCGTCGTGGCTCCGCGTTCCTCGCGCTAGCCTCAGCCACCGACAACGGCGCGGGCCGCGGGATCGAGAGGTGTCATGAGCAGGCTAAAAGGGACGGAACGCCCGTACGACATCGTGCTCTTCGGAGCCACCGGCTTCGTCGGCAGACTCACCGCGGAGTACCTCGCGGCGCACGCGCCCGAGGAACTGCGCTGGGCGGTCGCCGGCCGTGACGAGGCCCGGCTGGAGCGGCTGCGCGAGAGCCTGCCCGGCAAGGGGGCCGAGGTGGGGGTGCTGCGGGCCGACGTGGCCGACCCGGCCTCCGTGCGCGCCCTCGCGGAGCAGGCGCGCGTGGTGGCCTCGACCGTGGGCCCGTACGTGCGGTACGGGGAGGAACTGGTCGCCGCCTGCGCGGAGGCCGGCACGGACTATCTGGACCTCACCGGCGAGCCCGAGTTCGTCGACCTGATGTACGTCCGGCACGACGCCCGCGCGCGGGAGACCGGAGCGCGGCTGGTGCACGCCTGCGGCTTCGACTCCGTACCGCACGACCTGGGCGCGTACTTCACGGTCAAGCAGCTGCCCGAGGGCGTGCCGCTGACCGTGGACAGCTATGTCACGGCCGACGCGACCTTCTCCGGCGGCACCTTCGCCTCCGCCCTCGGGCAGTTCGCGCGCGGCCGGCAGATGGCCGCGGCCGCCCGGGACCGGCGACGGCACGAGCCGAGGCTGATGGGCCGCCGGGCGACGACGCCCGCCGGCGCCCCCCGGTTCGCCGGGGAGGTCGGCGCATGGGCCCTGCCCCTGCCGACCATCGACCCGCAGATCGTGCGCCGCTCGGCGAAGGCGCTGGACCGCTACGGGCCCGACTTCCGCTACCGCCACTACGCGGCCGTACGCCGGCTGCCGGTCGCGGTGGGCGGTGTCGCGGCCGTCGCCGCGCTGTTCGCGGCCGCCCAGGTGCCGGCCGCGCGGCGCTGGCTTTCCGGGCGGCTCCGGCCCGGCGAGGGCCCGAGCGCCGAGAAGCGGGCCCGCAGCTGGTTCTCCGTGCGGTTCGTCGGCGAGGGCGGCGGACGGCGGGTGTTCACCGAGGTCGCGGGCGGTGACCCCGGGTACGGCGAGACGGCGAAGATGTTCGCCGAGGCCGCGCTGTCCCTGGCCTTCGACGAACTGCCGCCGACGGCCGGGCAGGTGACGACCGCGGTGGCGATGGGCGACGCGCTGATCGGCCGGCTGACCCGGGCGGGGATCACCTTCCGGGTGGCGGCGACACGCTGACGGAGCGGCCGGCCGTCACATCGGCCGCTCCACCGGGGTGCAGATCATCCCGGCGAGCCACGCGAGGCCCGTGGGAGCGGCGAGGACCGGCGCGGCCGTCACGGCGCGCTCGACGGGCCGGGCGGGGCCGACGACGGGCTTCGGTGCACGACGGGCCGGCATGTGCCCGGCCTTCCGGGCGGGCGCATGCCGGGCCGTCCGTACGCGTGCCCGGCCGGACGCCCGATCACCTGTGCCGGGGCGCTCTCACCGGGACCGCCCGCCGCGGGCTCACTCCCCCGCCGCCTCCTTCAGTGCCCTGCGGCACAGGGCGTCCGCCCGGCGGGTGGTCTCCGGGAGGCGGTAGCGCGGGGTGAGGTGCAGGACATGGGCGCAGGCCGCGTCGAGGGACATCCGGTGGCCGACGGACACGTACACCGGCTTCACCCCCGCACGGGTGCGCAGGGCGCGGCCGACCTCCTCGTCGCCGTCGGCCAGCAGCGCGGCGGCGGAGCCGCGCGGGGCGGCGAGGTCGCCGTGGGTGAAGGCGAACGGGTTCTTCGCGACGCCGATCGTGGGCAGCCCGGTCAGCACGCCGAGATGGCTGGCCAGGCCGAACCGCCGGGGGTGGGCCAGGCCGTAGCCGTCGCAGACGACCACTCCGGGCGGGCACGGCAGGGCGTCCAGCGCGGCACGCACGGTGGGGATCTCCCGGAAGGCGAGCAGACCGGGCACGTACGGGAAGGAGATCCGGCCCACCGCGGTCGTCTCGGCGACGACGTCGAGGCTGCCCGCGTCCAGCACCACGGCCGCCGCCGCGACCAGGTCGCGCTCGTCGTCGTAGGCCACGTCGACCCCGGTGACGTGCCCGGCACCGGGCGGCGGCCCGGGCTCGTCCAGCACCACCCGCGCGCGCAACTCGTCCTGCACCGCGCGGGCCTGCTCCTCGGTCGCGGGCCAGCCCGCGGGAATGCGTACCGTCGTCATGATGGGCACGAGCGTACGGCCCGGCGGCCGCACGCCGCCGGGCCGGGGCCGGGCTCGCGATCATGTTCGTGGCGCAACCGGCCCGCACCGCGCCGCCGGAAGCCGCCGCGCGGGGCCGCACCGCGCGGGGCCGCACCGCGCAGGACCGCACCGCGCGGGACCGCACCGCGCGGGACGCCCGGCCGGGTCCGGCTCGGGGGCCCTGCCGCCGCCGGGCGCGCGCCGCGACCGGGCCCCGTCCCTGTCCGGGCGGCCCCGGACACCCCGGCGACGGCACGCGCGGGTGCCTCAGCGCTCCAGCCGGGCCACGCGGCCCTTCTCGCCGGAGGCCCAGCAGGCGCGGTCGGGGGCGCAGTCGACGGTGTCGTACGAGCCGGTGTCGACGGTCCGCCAGGTGCGGCCGCCGTCGGTGGTCAGGTCGGTGCCGGTGGGGCCGACGGCGAGGGCGGCGACGCGGCTGTGCGGCAGCCAGGCCGCACCGGAACGGTAGGCGGGCGAGGGGACGCCGGCGGGCCGCCAGGTGCGGCCCCCGTCGAAGGTGCGCGCCGACGCCCGCGGAGAGGTCTGGTCCGGGCGGTAGTCGCCGCCGACGGCGAGGCCGTGGGTGCGGTCGCGGAAGGCCAGCCCGAAGACCCCGCGCGCGGGGTCGCCGGCCGGGACGGGGCTGTCGGCCGCCGTCCAGGTCAGTCCGCGGTCCGCGGAGTGCAGCACACGCGCGCGTGCGGCTCCGCCGGTGGCGAGCCAGACGTCCCTCGGCCCGGAGGCGACCAGGCACTGCCCGCTCGCCGCGAAACCGGCCTCGCCCTCCAGCGCCGCGGGCATGCCGTCGGCCGGCAGCACCTTCCAGGAACGGCCGCCGTCGCCGGTGGACAGGATGCGGAACCTGCCGTCGACGGGGTCGCTCATCGCGAGGCCGTGGCGCCGGTCGAAGAAGGTGAGGCAGTCGTAGAAGGCCCGCGCGTCGGTGTTGCGGAAGGACTCCGTCCAGGTGGCTCCGCCGTCGTCGGTGCGGTACACCCGCGAGGCGTCGCCCTCGCCGATGGCCAGCACCACCGCGTGCCGGGCGTCGAACGCCTCGATGTCACGGAACTGGAGCTCTCCGGCGCCGGGCGGCGAGACGTTCCGCCAGCTCGCGCCGCCGTCGGTGGTGCGCAGGACCGTGCCGGCGCTGCCGGACACCCAGGCGACCTTCCGGCCGACGGCGGCCAGGCCCCGGAAGCGGACCTCGGGGGTGCCCGTGTCCTTGAGCTCCCAGTGCGGCGCCCCGTGCCGCGGCCGCTGCGCCCGCCGGTCCTGCGGTGCCTGTGGCGCCCGCTGTTCCTGCCGCGCCTGCGGTTCCTTCTGTTCCTGTTCCTGCCGCGCCTGCGCCGGTACGGCGGTCAGGGCGGCCAGCGCCGCCCCGCACGCCAGTGCCGCGGCCGCCGCCCGGCCCGCTCTTCCCTGTCGTCCCGTCCTTCGCGTGCTCACCGTACGCCTCATGGCGCGCGAAGCTAGCCGACCGCCGTGAAGCCGTCCAGAGGGCCTCGGACGCCGGGAAGGAGGCAGGACTGAGTCGGGCGAGTGATGGAACACGGTGACAGAGGTCACTGAGGATTCCTGTGCACGCCGCGGCCGATTCCTACGTCTCCCTCTGTGACCCGCCTCATCGCCCGGAGTTCCGTCCCGTCGTCGCAAGGGAGCTAGGCATTGTCCACCGTGATCGAGCAGCCCGTCGAGGCCCGCCTGGTAGCCGCCGCACCTCGGATGCAGCGCATCCCGGCGACGCTGCACTACGACCGGAGCGACCCGTTCGCCGTCCGTATGACCTTCCCCGCCCAGGCCACCCTGGAGGGGGTCGAGGTGTGCTGGGCCTTCGCCCGCGAACTGCTGGCGGCCGGCCTCCAGGAAGCCGAGGGGTTCGGTGACGTCCGGGTGCGGCCGTACGGGTACGACCGCACCGAGCTGGAGTTCCGTGCCCCGGAGGGCACCGCCGTGGTGCATCTGCACTCGGCCGACGTACGGCGCTTCCTGGCCGCCACCGGCGAGCTGGTGCCGGTGGGCCGCGAGCACCTCATGGTCGACCTGGACGGCGACCTGGCCCAGCTGATGCGCGACGCCTGCTGAGGCGTCCGCCGGGCCCGGTCAGCGCTCCCGGCCGAACAGCGCGTTGAGGTCGCCGTAGTCCAGGCCGCCGGCCAGCGCGTCGTACGTGCCGTGCTCCAGGAGCTCCCGCGCGGCCCGGCGGGTCAGCGCGTGCACGGCCTGGGGCAGGCTCGCCCCCGCGCTGATCCGGGCGACGCCGAGCGCGGCCAGTTCGGCGACGGCGGGCGCACCGGGTCCGGCCATGATGTTCAGCGGCGCGTCGATGCCGTCGGCGAGCAGCTTCACGGTCTCCGGGTCGACGGCCCCGGGGACGAAGACGCCGTCGGCGCCCGCGGCGACGAACGCGGCCGCCCGCTCCAGGGTGAGGTCCACGCCCCCGGCGCCCCGCAGGAAGGTGTCGACGCGGGCGTTGACGAACAGCGGTACGCCCTCGGCGTCGGCGGCCTGGCGTGCGGCGGCGATCCGCTCGGCCTGCTCGGCGACCGGGCGCAGCGGGTCCGTGCCCGGTTCGTACAGGGCGTCCTCGATGTTGATGCCGACCGCGCCGGCCGCGAGCACCGCGCGGACGGTGTCGCCGACTCCTGCGGGGTCGGCGGCGTAGCCGCTCTCGACGTCGGCGGAGACCGGCACCCGCACGGCCGCCGCGATGCCGGCGACGGCGCCGAGGGCGCGGTCGCGCTCCAGCCGGTCGCCGTCCGCGGTGCCCAGGGCCCAGGCGAGCCCGGCGCTGGTGGTGGCCACGGCGGCGGCACCGGCGTCCTCGACGAGACGGGCGCTGGCCAGGTCCCAGGCGTTGGGCAGGACGAGCGGACGGCCGGGGACGTGCAGGGCGCGGAAGGCGAGGGCGCGGTCGTGGAGGGGGTGCTGGTTCGTCATGCGGATCACTCAACCAGCCGTCGGCGTACGGGGTCTGGCAGGAATCCGACATCACCGTGGGCCCCGCGCGTTAATCCGTTGACACCTCTCCGGGGCCCCCGTACGTTGTACAACGCTTCTGTTGCCGCCGATCGGAGAAGGACGTTGCTCGTCTGAGGTCCTGAGACACCGCGCCACACCCCCTGAGGTGTGTGCGTAGCGTGCGACCTCGGCGTACGAGCCGTCCTTGTGCGACAGGGCTTTTCTCGTTCCCGCCGCTTTCCCGTTCCCGGGACGGTCGCCGCCTTCCGGTGTCTCGACACGCGTTTGCCCTGACCCCATCACGCAATCGCGGAGGCCCCGTATGCATACTTCGATCACCTGCGCTTCCCTGTCCTTCTCCTGGGCCGACGGCACGTCCGTCCTCGACGGCCTCGACATCTCCTTCGGCCCCGGCCGCACCGGGCTCGTCGGCGTCAACGGAGCCGGGAAGTCGACTCTTCTGAAACTCATCGCCGGTGAACTGACCCCGGCCGACGGCACCGTGCGCGTCGCGGGCGAGGTCGGCCACCTCCCGCAGAACGTCACGCTGGAGACCGGTCTGCGGGTCGACGAGGTCCTCGGCATCGCCGGGCGGCGTGCCGCGCTGCACGCCATCGAGGCCGGTGACGTGTCCGAGCGGCACTTCGAGGCGGTCGGCGACGACTGGGACGTCGAGGAGCGCGCCCTCGCCGCGCTCGGCGAACTCGGCCTCGGCCACATCGGGCTGGACCGCACCATCGGTGAACTGTCGGGCGGCGAGTCGGTGCTGCTGAGGCTGGCCGCGCTGCTGCTCGCCCGGCCGGACGTGCTGCTGCTGGACGAACCGACCAACAACCTCGACCTGTACGCGCGCCGGAGGCTGTACGAGGCCGTGGAGTCCTGGCCGGGCGTCATGGTCGTGGTCAGCCACGACCGGGAACTGCTCGAACTGGTCGACCAGATCGCGGACCTGCGCGGCGGGGAGGTCACCTGGTACGGCGGCAACTACTCCGCCTACGAGGACGCCCTCGCCACCGAGCAGGACGCGGCCGAGCGCATGGTGCGCGTGGCCGAGGCCGACCTGCGCAGGCAGAAGCGGGAACTGGCCGACGCCCAGCTCAAGCTGGCCCGCCGCAAGCGGTACGGCCAGAAGATGTGGGACAGCAAACGCGAGCCGAAGATCGTCATGGGTGCGCGCAAGCGGGCGGCGCAGGAGTCCGCCGGCAAGCACCGGATCATGCACGAGGAGAAGCTCGCCGAGGCCAGGGGGCGGCTCGACGACGCGGTGGAGGCCGTACGGGACGACGACGAGATCCGTGTCGACCTGCCGTACACGGCCGTGCCGCCGGGCCGGACCGTGCTCACGCTCCAGGACCTGTCCCTGGCGTACGGCGCCCGGATCGAGGGCGGCCTGGAGCTGCGCGGCCCGGAGCGGGTGGCGCTGATCGGGCGCAACGGCGCGGGCAAGACCACGCTGCTGCGCACGATCGCCGGCGAGCTCGCGCCGGTGTCGGGCGAGGTGCGGGCGCATGTGCCGCACCGGTTCCTGCCGCAGCGGCTGGACGTGCTCGACGACGGGCTGACGGTCGTCGAGAACGTGGCCCGGTTCGCGCCGGGTGCCACCAACAACCGGGTCCGGGCGCGGCTGGCCCGCTTCCTGTTCCGGGGCGCCCGGGCGGACCAGCAGGCCGGCACCCTGTCCGGCGGCGAGCGCTTCCGGGCGGCGCTGGCCGCGCTGATGCTGGCGGAACCGGCCCCGCAGCTGCTGATGCTGGACGAGCCGACGAACAATCTGGACATGGCGAGCGTGCGGCAGCTCACCACGGCCCTGGAGTCCTACGAGGGCGCGCTGATCGTGGCCAGTCACGATCTGCCGTTCCTGGAGTCGGTCGGCATCACCCGCTGGCTGCTGCTGGACGGGGCGCTCACCGAGGTCACCCCGGAGGAGGTGGGGTAGCGGCGAGGGGGTTCCGTCCGCCCGGACCGGGAAGGGATCGGGAGTGCGTGAGGGCCGGCGCAGCGACAGGGGCGCCGGCCGGCCCCGTCCGAAACGGAGGACTCCTCGTGCCCGGCAAGAAGGCTCTCGTCCGTCGCCCCGGCCCCCGTCTCGCCGAGGGCCTCGTCACCCACATCGAGCGCGTCGAGGTGGACGCCGCCCTGGCCGTGGAGCAGTGGGAGGCGTACGCGCGGGCACTGCGCGAGAACGGCTGGGAGACCGTCGAGGTGGACCCGGCCGACGACTGCCCGGACGCGGTGTTCGTCGAGGACACCGTCGTGGTCCACCGGAACGTGGCGCTGATCGCGCGCCCCGGTGCCGAGTCCCGGCGCGCGGAGACCGCCGCCGTGGAGGAGGCGGTGGTGGCCCTCGGCTGCTCGGTGAACCGGATCCGGGAGCCGGGCACGCTGGACGGCGGCGATGTGCTGAAGGTCGGCGACACGATCTACGTCGGCCGGGGCGGGCGCACCGACGCGGCCGGGGTGCAGCAGCTGCGCGCGGCGTTCGAGCCGCTGGGCGCACGGGTGGTCGCCGTGCCGGTGACCAAGGTGCTGCATCTGAAGACGGCGGTCACGGCGCTGCCCGACGGGACGGTCGTCGGGCACGTCCCCGTGGTGGACACGCCGTCGCTGTTCGGGCGTTTCCTGCCGGTCCCGGAGGAGTCCGGGGCGCATGTGGTGCTGCTCGGTGGGAACAGGCTGCTGATGGCCGCGAGCGCGCCGAGGACGGCCGAGCTGTTCGCCTCGCTGGGCCACGAACCGGTCGTCGTGGACATCTCGGAGTTCGAGAAGCTGGAGGGATGTGTGACGTGCCTCTCGGTCCGGCTGCGCGACCTGTACGCCTGACGGGTGACCGGCTCACCCGGACAGTCCCGGGACCTGCGGCTCCCAGGGCTTTCGCATACCCGTACGAGGCCGCTGACCAGGGACCTTGAGGCTCTTCTTTACCTCGAACTTAACCTACGGCTTCGTAACCTACGGATTCGTAGCCTACGATCCCGTAGGTTCCGGCGCCGCTCGCCGGAGCGTTCAGTTTCGCCCAGTGTCCCCCTGGAGTACCCGTGACGATCACCTCCTCCCACCTCGGCAGCCCCTCCGTCTGGACCGACGCCCGGCTGCTGTACGCACTGGAGGAAGTGGTCGAGAAGGAGCTGAACCGGCATCTGAAGATCGCCAAGGACTGGATGCCGCACGAGTACGTGCCGTGGAGCGACGGCCGCAACTTCCCGGGGATCTTCGAGGACGGCGAAGCCTGGGACAAGGAGCAGTCCAAGGTCACCGAGATCGGCCGGATCGCCCTGGTCGTGAACCTGCTGACCGAGGACAACCTCCCCAGCTACCACCACGAGATCGCCTCGCTCTTCGGCCGCGACGGCGCCTGGGGCACCTGGGTGCACCGCTGGACCGCCGAGGAGGGCCGGCACGGCATCGTGATGCGCGACTACCTGCTCGCCTCGCGCGCGGTCGACCCGGACAAGCTGGAAGCGTTCCGCATGGCCCACATGAGCGAGGGCTTCGAGTCGGACAACCGGCACTCGATGCTGCACTCGGTCGCCTACGTCGCCTTCCAGGAGCTGGCGACGCGCATCTCGCACCGCAACACCGGCCACCAGTCCGGCGACCCGGTCTGCGACCGCATGCTGGCGCGCATCGCGACCGACGAGAACCTGCACATGGTCTTCTACCGGAACCTGCTGAAGGCCGCCTTCGAACTCGCCCCCGACCTCACCATGCAGGCCGTGCGGGACGTCGTGGTGAACTTCCGCATGCCCGGTCACGGCATGCCCGGCTTCGAGCGGTTCGCCGCCCAGATGGCCATCGGCGAGGTCTACAACCTGCGCATCCACCACGACGACGTCCTGCAGCCCGTCCTGCGCTTCCTGAAGATCATGGAGATCGACGGCCTCGGCCCGGAGGGCGCCGCGGCGCAGGAGGAGCTGGGTCTGTTCATGGGCGGCCTGGACGCCGAGGCGCTGAAGTTCGACGAGAAGCTCGCCGCCCGCAAGGCCCGGATGGCCGCCCGCGCGGCCGGCTGACCCGGCACCTCACCGCCGCACCTCACCTCACCGCCGCACCTCGCTCAGCGCGAGGTGCGGCGCAGGTGCAGGCGTTCCTTCTCGGACAGACCGCCCCACACACCGAAGCGCTCGTCGTTCGCCAGGGCGTACTCCAGGCAGGCCGGGCGCATCTCGCACAGGGCGCAGATGCGCTTGGCCTCGCGGACCGAGCTGCCCGGCTCGGGAAAGAAGAAGTCCGCCCCGGTCTGCGCGCACAGGGCCTGGGCCTGCCAGGAAGGGGCGGCCGGGGTCAGGGTGTCGTTGTGCATGGACGAGATCGTGCCGTGCGGCGAAAAACGTTCGATCAACGCGGGATCAACGCGCGTCACGCGGGCCCGCCGACCGGACGATGATGCCCTCGGCGGCCGTGCCGCGCACGGCGGCGCGCGGTCGCCGGTGGGCGGTGCCAGACTCGGCAGTGCAGACAACGGGCCCCTTTCGAGGAGGGCACGATGCTCACCACCCGTTTCGTCCACGGCGCCCCCCACTGGATCGACGTCGGCGCCCCGGACGTCGACGGTGCGGGCGCCTTCTACGGCGGTCTGTTCGGCTGGCAGCACGTCCCGGGCGGCCCTGAGTCCGGCGGACACGGCTTCTTCCGGCTGGACGGCCTGACCGTCGCCGGGAGCACGCGGACGACGCCCGGGCAGGGCCCGCCGTCCTGGACGGTGTACTTCCGGAGCTCCGACGCCGACGCCACGGCCGCGGCCGTCCGCCAGGCGCACGGATCGGTCCTGCTCGAACCGACGACCGTGACGGACCGGGGCCGCACGGCCGTCCTCGGCGACCGGGCAGGGGCGTCGTTCGGCATCTGGCAGCCGGACCGCGACAAGGGGCTCGACCTGGTGCGCGCGCCCGGCTCGCTGCGCTGGCTGGAGCTGTACACACCGGACATCGCGGCCGCGGCCGGTTTCTACCACAAGGTGCTGGGCTGGGAGACCTCCTCGGTCACCTTCCCGGGCGGCTTCCACACCTGCGTCAACCCGGCCGGCGAGGGCGAGGAGGCGATGTTCGGCGGCCTGGCCCCGCAGGACGAGGACCCCTCGGAGTCCGCGGGCGCCCCGTACTGGCTCGTCCACATCGAGGTGGAGGACACCGACGAGGTCACCGCGCGGGCGCAGCGGCTGGGCGGCACGCTCCGTACGGCTCCCGCCGACGTGCCGTACGTCGGCCGCGTCGCCGTACTGACCGACCCCTACGGTGCCCGGTTCGCCGTCATCACGAGCGCTCCACGCGGCTAGGACCCGTCGGCGGGATCATGCCGGCCCCTGGGGCCTGTCTGACCGTTCCCGTCTGCCGCGCGACGCCGTGCACGCACTCTCGCCGCACCGGCCCCGGACCCGGGTACGTCCGGTACGAGGGCCTGGAGCCGGCACGCCGAGAGCACGCACCTGACGGCGCGCGGCCGCCCTTCGGGCGACGACGCGAAGGGCCGGACAGGCCCTGGCGGGGTCCGGCCCGCACGTCTGCCGCGTCGTCGCCGCCCCCACGCTCGGCTTCGCCCGCTCGGGGCCGGCTGAAAGGGGCCGCCGGCCTGATCCGAACGACAGCCCCCAGGGGCACGCGCCCAGGGCCGGTGCCTACGCGCTGGCCCTGCGGACGAGCGTCGTCGGCAGGATCACGCCGCTCGGGTCGTCGCCGGCCGGGGCGGGCTCGCCCGCGAGGCGGGAGAGCAGGAGGCGGGCCATCAGGCGGCCCATGCCCTCGATGTCCTGCCGGACCGTCGTCAGGGGCGGGTCGGTCTGCTCGGCGATCGGCAGCATGTCGTCGAAGCCGACGACGGCGACGTCCTCGGGCACCCGCAGGCCGCGCTCGCGCAGCACCCTCAGGGCACCCGAGGCGGACAGGTCGTTGGCCACGAACACCGCGTCCAGGTCCGGGCAGCGGTCCAGCAGCTCGCGCATCGCCCGCTCCCCGCCCGCGTGCGAGAAGTCGCCCTCCGCGATCAGCCGGGGATCGGCGTCGCCGGTCCCGTCCCGGTAGCCGTCGAGACGGTCGACCGCGGACGTCTGGTCGAGCGCCCCCGTGACATGGGCGATCCGGGTGCGGCCGAGGCCCGCCAGATGACGTACGGCCTCCCTCGCGCCGCCCCGGTTGTCGCAGTCGACGTACACCGTCGCCGCGTCCGCGCCGGTGCCTCCGTCCCAGCAGGGGCGTCCGCCGAACACCGCCGGGACCCCGGCACGCCGGATGAGAGCGGGCAGCGGATCGTCGAGGTGCAGGGAGAACACCAGCGCCCCGTCGACATGGCCGCCGGCGAGATAGCGGCCGACCCGGGCGTGGTCCTCACGGTCCTCGGTCAGCAGCAGGACCAGCTGGTTGTCGTGGGCGGTCAGCTCCTTGCTGATGCCGCGCAGCTGGTGGGCGAAGAAGGGGTCGGCGAAGACGCGCGTCTCGGGTTCGGCGACGACGACCGCGACGGCGTCGTGCCGCCGGGTCACCAGACTGCGCGCCGCCTGGTTGGGGACGTAGCCCAGCTCCTCCACGGCCCGCATGACCCGCTGGACGAGCGGCTCGCGCACCCCGTCGCCGCCGTTGACCACACGGGAGACCGTCGCACGGGACACCCCCGCCCGCGCGGCCACGGCCTCGAGAGTGGGGCGCGGCTCGGCCTCGGACACGGTCGGACTCCTCATCGACGGCTTGCCGATCAGGATAGCCAGCCCGGAGCGGACGGGCGGCCCCTCCCCGGGACCGGTCCCGGCCGGAACCCGCTCACCCCGCCGGCGCCTCCACCGTGAGGCGCGCGCCCGTGCCCGCGCCCAGCCGCAGGAGCCGGTGCGCCACGGCCTCGCCGGGATCATCCTCGGGGAGTGCTCCCGGCCGAGGGTCCCGGGCGGGGCCGGCTCAGGGGGTCATCAGCACCTTCACCGCGCCCTCCTGCTTGCGCTGGAACATCTCGTACGCGTGCGGCGCCTCGGCGAGCGGCACCCGGTGGGTGGCGAAGTCCTCGACGCCGAGGGGGTCCTCGTCGGTGAGATGCGGCAGGATCTCGTCGGTCCAGCGGCGTACGTTCGCCTGGCCCATGCGGATCTGGAGCTGCTTGTCGAACATCGTGAGCAGGGGCAGCGGGTCGGCCGTGCCGCCGTAGACACCGACGAGGGACAGCGTGCCGCCGCGGCGCACCAGGTCGATCGCGGTGTACACGGCGGCCAGCCGGTCCACGCTGAAACGCTCGGCGAGGGGCCCTGCGATCTTCCGGGGCAGCAGCGTGGCGGCCTGCTGCACGAGCCGGGCGGCCGCGCTCCCGTGGGCCTCGGTGCCGACCGCGTCGATCACGGCGTCGGGGCCGCGGCCGTCGGTCTCGTCACGGATCGCCGCGACCAGGGCCTTCTCGTCGTCGAAGTCCCTGAGGTCGTACGTCTGCACGCCCCGCGCCCGTGCGCGCTCCAGCCGCTCGGGGACCAGGTCCACGCCGAACACCCGGTCGGCGCCGCGCAGCCGGGCGATCCGGCAGGCCATGTCGCCGATCGGCCCGAGGCCGAGGACGGCGATGCTGCCGCCCTGCGGGACGTCCGCGTAGGCGACCGCCTGCCAGGCGGTGGGCAGGACGTCGGACAGATAGACGAACCGGTCGTCGGGCGGGCCGTCGGGCACCTTGATGGGGCCGAACTGGGCCTGCGGCACCCGCAGGTACTCGGCCTGGGCGCCGGGCACCGCGCCGTAGAGCCGGGTGTAGCCGAACAGGGCGGCGCCCATGCCCTCGCCGGTGACCTGGGTGGTCTCGCACTGCGTCGGCAGGCTGTTCAGGCACATCCAGCAGTTGCCGCAGGCGATCTGGAAGGGCACCACGACCCGGTCGCCCGCCATGAGGTCCGGCACCGCCGCGCCGACCTCCTCGACGATGCCCATGGGCTCGTGCCCGAGGATGTCGCCCGGTGTCATGAACGGGGTCAGCACCTCGTACAGATGCAGGTCGGAGCCGCAGAGCCCGGTGGAGGTGATGCGGATGACGGCGTCCGTCGGTTCCTCGATCCGGGGATCGGGCACGTCCTCCACCCGCACGTCCCGCCTGCCCTGCCAGGTCACAGCCTTCATCGCCGGTCCTCTCTGCTCGTCCGGGACGGCCGCCGCCCGGGTACCCGGGGCACCCGCGGTGAACCGGGATGCTCCGACCGGCCCATTCCGGGTGGCAGGCGGGGGACGCCCGGCCCCGCGTCCCGTCCGGGCGGGTATGGCCTGCCATGACCTGATGAGCGGACAATCGAGAGCACGGGACAGGGTGGGTGGCGACGGTGAGCACGGTACGCAGGGCACGCGCGCGGCGCGGCAGAACGACGGCGCTGCTGGCCGCCGCGGTGGCGGCCGCCCTGGCCGCGGGCTGTTCCCCGGGAAGCGGCTCCCACGACGACGGACGCGGCCCCGCCCGGGAACCGGGGCGGAGCCCCACGACGGCGGCCCCGGCCGGCCCCGTGCTCGCGGTGAAGATCGACAACTCCCGCCGGGCCCGGCCGCACACCGGTCTGAACAGCGCGGACATCGTGTACGTCGAACAGGTCGAGGGCGGGCTGAGCCGGCTGATGGCGGTGTACGCGACCCGGCTGCCGCGGGCCGTCGGACCGGTGCGCAGCGCCCGCGAGTCCGATCTGGAGCTGCTGGGCCAGTTCGACCGGCCGACGCTCGCCTACTCCGGGGCCCAGCGCAAGCTGCTGCCGCTGATCGAGAACGCGCCGGTGCGGGCCGAGCCGCCGGGGCGGACGTCGGGCGCGTACCACCGGGGCACGGACCGGCCCGCCCCGCACAACCTCTATCTGCGCCCCGGGGCGCTGCTGCCCGAGGCGCCCGGCGCCGCCGCCCTGACCACCGGCTTCCGCTACGGCGCCGCGCCCGCGGGCGGCGCCCCGGACACCTCGGAGACCGTGGACTTCCCGGCGGCCCGCTTCACCTTCACCTGGTCCGCGAGCCGCGGCCGCTGGCTGGTGGCGATGGACGGCTCGGCCGCGACGACCACCGACGCGGGGCGGACGGCCCCGGCGACCGTCGTGGTGCAGTACGTGAAACTGCGCAGGTCCGGCTTCCACGACTCGCTCGGCAACAACACCCCGTTCACCGAGACGGTCGGCAGCGGCCGGGCGAAGGTGCTGCGCGACGGCCGGGCCTACGAGGTGAACTGGTCCCGGCCGAAGGCCGCCGACGGCACCCGGTTCACCACGGGCGACGGCAGGCCGGTCGCCTTCGCCCCGGGCCAGGTGTGGGTGGTGTTCGCCAAGGCGTAGCGCCGCCGGTCTAGCTCTGCCGCTGTTCGTTCTCCAGGGCCTGGCGGGCCTGGGCGACCAGGCCGTCGGCACCGCAGGAACGGGCCAGGGACAGGCCCCGGTTGAGCTCGGCCACGGAGTGCGAGGCGATGCCGTACTCGATGCGGGCGGCCGCGTGCTCGTACTGGCAGGGCGACGCCTCCAGATAGGCGACGGCCCGGGCGGCGAGGCGTGCCCTGCTCTGTCCCGACTCCAGCGCGGCGGCGCAGCGCAGGGCCTCGCCGATGGCGGTGTCGGTGCCGAACCGCTCGGCCTGGCGGCGGGCGTCGGCGACCAGCTGGGCGGCACGTGCCGGGTCCTCGGCGGCGAGGGCGCGGGCGAGGTCGAGCGTCCAGGGCGCGAGGACGGGGTTGTGTCCGCCCCGGGCGGCTGCGGCCTTCTCCGCCTCGCCCAGTTCGTTGACGCCCTCCTTGGTGCGGCCGACCGCGAGCAGCAGCCGGCCGCGCACCGAGCGGGTGTCCGGCAGCACGATGGTGGACGGGTAGGGCGGGGCGAAGCCGTACTGCTCGGCGAGCGCCCATGCCTCCTCGACATGGCCCCGCGCCAGCAGGGTGTCGACCAGGCCGCAGGTGGCCGACCAGTACAGCGGCAGGCCGCGGCCGACGCGCTCGGCCAGCCGCAGCGACTCGCGCAGCGATGCCTCGGCGTCGCGCAGTCGTCCCTGGCGGCGGTAGGCGAGCCCGAGGAAGGCGTTGGCCAGGGCGAGATGGCCGCCGCTCCAGCCGGCCGAGGTGTAGGCGCGCAGGGCTTCGGCGAACAGGCTCTCCGCGCGGTCGAGCCGGTCCGCGTAGGCGTAGGAACTGCCGAGCATCATCAGCAGTTCGATGCCCCACTCGGTGTCGGTCCAGCCGAGGCCCGGTGCGAGGCGGCCGTTGACGAGGGCGCGGTCGCACAGCTCGACGACCTCCTCGGCGCTCTCGCCGTGGGTCATGGCGTCGAAGCCGCGCAGGATGAGCAGGGCGCGCTCGGAGTTGTCCCGGCCGGTGCAGGTGCGGGCGAGGCCGGCGAGCCGCTCGGAGCGCCCGGGCGAGGCGGACTCCCCGGCGTAGATGCCCTCCCACATGTACTGCACCGCCTGGAGCCGCAGTCTGGCCGGGCCGTCCTCCTGCCGGGCGGCCTCCGCCTCGACGGTGCGTACGGCCTGCTCCAGCTGGTCGTTGTGGAGGAGGGCCTGGGAGAGGCGGAAGACGGCGCTGACCCGCTCGGCGCCGTCCAGGCCGGGCATGGCGAGCGCGGTCTGGAGGTGGCCGATGGTGGTGGCGGGTGCGGTGAGCAGGGTGGCGCAGCCCAGTTCGTAGAGCACGCGTGCGTGCACGTCGGGGCGGGGCGGTTCCTCCAGCGCGCGTTCCAGACAGCGGCGGGCGGCGTCCGGGGCGCCGACGGCGAGGTGTTCGGCGGCGGCCTCGCGCAACTGCTCGACGAGTTCCGCGTCGTCGTCGGGGTGGACCTGGAGCAGATGCCGGGAGGCGGCCGCGGCGCCGAGCCCGGAGTCGGTGACGACCTGGGCGGCGATGCCGTGCATGGCGGTGCGCAGCGCGTCGGGGATGGAGTTGTAGACCGCGCTGGCGATCAGCGGGTGGACGAACTCCAGCTCACCGGCGACGGGCCGGGTGGCGGCCGGGTCGGGTTCGGTCAGGATGCGGGCGCTGCGCAGGAGTTCGGCGCAGCGCGTGGCCTCGTCGTGCGGCATGGTGGCGAGGCGGGCGACGAGGTCCACGGAGATGCCGGTGCCGAGGATGGCGGCGGCCCAGGCGAACCGGGTGGCCTCGATGCCGAGTCCTTCCAGACGGGCGACCAGCCCGCCGCCGCGCGCGGAGCGGTTCAGGGCGCGCAGTTCACCGGCCGAGGCGTCGGTGGGGTCCAGTTCGCTGTCCTGGACCTTGGCGAGGAGCTCGACGGTCTCGTAGGGGTTGCCGCCGGTGACGGCCCAGACCTCGCGGCAGAACGGGGCGTCGGCGTGGCCGCCGAGCGTGGCGCGGGTGATGCCGGCCGCGGCGTCCGGGGTGAGGGCGCTGAGGCTGGTGACGGCCCGGCCCGCGGCGGCGATCTGGTCGAGGTGGCGGGCGCTGTCGCCGGCGACCTCGCCGGGCCTGCGGGCGACGAGCACGAGGACGGAGAGGTCGTCGAGGCGCTCGGCGAAGGCGGCGAGCCAGCGCAGGGTCTCCTGGTCGGCCCAGTGGGCGTCGTCGATCAGCAGGACGAGCGGCCAGTCCCGCCGGGCGAGGCGGCGCACGGCGGCGACGAGTCCGTCGCACACGCCCTGCGGGTCGGCCTGACGCTCGGTCGGATCCGCTATGCCGAGGGCGGGTCCGGCGATGTCGTACCAGTCGCCGAGGTACTCGCGCGCCTCCTCGGGCAGCAGCGAGACGAGGGCGGGCTGGAGCAGTTGCCGTACGACGTTGAACGGGACGGACCTGAGGGTCTCGCCGCCGCGTGCGGACCAGACGGTGCAGCCGCGTGTCTCGGCGATGCGGCGTGCCTCGTTCAGCAGGGCGGTCTTGCCGAGGCCGGCCTCGCCGCGGAACACCATGAGGCTGCCCGCGGACGCGCGGTCCGCGCACAGGGTGTCGACCGCCCGTGCGATGGCGGCGACTTCCTCGTCGCGCTCCCACAGGGAAGCCGAGACGGCCGCCGTGGGCCGTACCTCCGTCATCCCGCTACCTCCCCAAGTCGCCCGGACGACGTACAGAGCTTGAGCGTATCCCTCTCGTGGCCCCGGTGGTGGCGGGTCGGGGGACCTGTTCCCGTGACGGGTGACGCCGAGCGCGCGAGGGCGACGCGCAAGGGGCGCGCGGCAGCGCGTCGCGGTGCCACCGGGCGCCGGTGGGCGGTGACTTGGTTCCGTTCCGGCGGACAACACACCCTTGTGCCCCGTTTTCTCCCGATCGGGAAGGTCCGGTCCCCCTCCCTCTCATCGGGCTTTCACGGTTGCCTCATACGGTGGGGGCATGACGCAGGTGACTCCCCCCGGGTGGTACCCCGACCCCGGGCAGAAAAGTGACGGTCCCGCCACCGAGCGCTGGTGGGACGGCAGGGCCTGGACGGACCAGACCCGTCCGGCGGGCGCGGCCGCCTGGGGGCCGCCGACGCTGCCGGCCGGCGGGACGTACCCGGCGCAGCCGGCGGGCTACGGGCACCCCGGGCAGCCGGGCGGGGCCGGGTTCGCGGCGCAGCCGACGCAGGCCGCGTTTCCCGCCTATCCCGGCCACCCCGGTCACCCGGGTGCCGTGCCGGCCGGGCGGCGGCGCGGACTGCGCACCGGCATCGCGGTGGCGGTGGCGGCCGCGGTGCTCGCGAGCATCGGGGTCGGCGTGTTCGCGCTGACCAAGGACGACGGCGGCACCGACCGGGCCGGGACCCAGCAGGACCGGGGCGGCCGGGACGGCGCTCCGGACGGCGGGGACGACGGCCGGGGCGGCCCGTTCGGCGACGACGGCGGCACCGGCGGGCCCTCGCCGGACCCCGGGGAGAGCCCCGGGCCGGAACAGGTGCCGGAGGTCGAGGGCGGCGGCACGCTCCACGACTCCGTCAACGCGATCAGCATGCCGGTGCCCGACGGCTGGTCCGGCCGGCAGATGGCCGCGGGCGCGCAGATGTCGTCGGAGACCACCTACGACTGCCCGGACGACGCCACGCAGCGGTGCACCAAGGGCGGCGCGTACTCGGCACCGGCGGAGGCCCTGGGCACCAAGGGGTCCACGCCGGAGGCGGTCGCGAAGGCGGACATCGCCGCGAACGCCGAGGAGTCCTACGGCAGCGGCTACGGGAAGATCACCTCGCACCAGGTGCTGGCCTCCAGGGCGGTCACGGTGGCCGGCCAGAAGGGCTATCTGGTGCGCTGGAAGGCCGTCACCAGCAAGGGCTCGGACGGCTACGTCCAGTCGCTGGCGTTCCCCTCGCCCGCGGAGGGCGGCCGGCTGGTCGTGGTCCGTTTCGGCCTGGACACCGACCAGAAGGTGTCGGTCATGGACGACGTCACCGCGGGCATCAAGGAGTCGTCGGGCGGCGGCGACGGGCAGACCGTCTGAGCCCTCCCCCGGCCGTCCCCCCTTCGGCCCCTCCCCCGCGCACGACGGCCGGGTGGGGCGCCTCTCCGCTCCAGAGGCACTCCACCCGGCCGGGGGGTGCGCGCCGCCCCCGTCCCCACGGTGCGGCGCGATCAGGTCACCGTCCGGTCATCCCGCGGACGGCGGCCTGGGTCTTCAGGTGAGGCCGAGCACGGGCAGCACCGCGGCCTCCACGAAACGGACCAGATAGTCCGAGTCGGCGTACTCGCCCTCGATGATGGGGCGTGCCCGCAACACGCCGTACATCTGGGCCGGGATGTACTCCAGGGCGGGATGGTCCGCGGGGATCTCGCCGCGTTCCGCGCCGCGCCGCAGGATCTCCCGGAGCGCGTCGATCTCGGGGTCGACGAGCGCCTCGCGCAGCGCCTGCTGGAGTTCGCGGTCCTGCATGACCGCGTGACCGAGGGCCTGGAGCAGGCTCTGGTCCTTGTCCGAGTCCTGGCCCGCGGCCCGTGCGGCCTGGCGGAGGTCCTCGGCGAGCGAGCCGGTGTCGATGCCGGCGAAGCGCACCTGGCGGCACGACCTCAGCGCGGCCGCGACGAACTGCGGCTTGGTCTTCCAGCCCCGGTAGAGCGTGGACTTGCTGCACCGCGTACTGCTGGCGATGCCCTCCATGGTGACCGAGTCGTAGCCGCACGTCCGGATCTGTTCGAGGACGGCGTCGAAGAACTCCTGCTCACGTTCCCGGGTGAGCTTGGAGCGGCGCGAGGCGACCTGTTCCGGTCGGTCCGCGGCCTGCGACGTCATCGGCACTCCTTCTCTCCATCGGCCCTCAAGCCCCTGCCAGCACTGTGACGGCTCCAGTGTGACGCACATTCTTCGATACGCCAGTGTACCGGTACGGAGGCGTATCGGTACACTCGCGTATCGGTACAGCCTCGTATCGGTACACTCTCGTACCGGTACGGCTCCGTACCGGTACGTCCTGGTACCGGTACGTCGCCGTACGACCGCATGCACGCACCACCGTCAGTGAAGGGGCCGGGGATGAAGGCACCGACCGAGCCCGACCGGGGGGAGCCGCCCGAAGCGGGGGCCCGGCCGCCCCTGCTGCGCGAGCTTCTGCTCGTCGCGGGACTCTTCCTCGTCTACAAGTTCGGCCGGCAGCTCGCCACGGGCCACACCGACGACGCCTTCCGCAACGCGCATCGCGTGTGGGACCTGGAGCGGGCCGTCCGTCTGCCCGGCGAGGGCTCGGTGCAGTCCGTGCTGCTGCACGGCGACACGCTCGTGCACACCGCCAACGTCTTCTACGCGGGCGTGCACTTCCCGGCCACGGCCGCCTTCCTGGTCTGGCTCTATCTGCGGCGCCCCGCGCACTACGTCTGGGCCCGGCGGGTGCTCGCAGCGGTCACCGCGGCCGCGCTGGTGGTGCATCTGGTGTTCCCGCTCGCCCCGCCGCGGATGCTCGCCGCGACCGGTCTCGTCGACACCGCGCGGGTCTTCGGCCCCTCGGTGTACGGGCCGCCGGAGACCGACCACCTCTCCAACCAGTTCGCGGCGATGCCGTCCCTGCACTTCGGGTGGGCGCTGATGGTCGCGATCGGTCTGATCGTGGCCACCCGCTCACGGCGGCGGTGGCTCTGGCTGCTGCACCCGGCGCTGACGCTGCTGGTGGTCGTCGGCACCGCGAACCACTACTGGCTCGACGCGATCGTCGCGACCGCGCTGCTCGGCCCCGCGCTGGCCGTGGTCCACGCGCCGCGCCGGACGGCCGGCACCGCGGGCCGGGGCACCGCCCGGCTCTCCCCGGCCGGGGACGGCGTGCTCGTGGGGGCGGGCCGATGAACGCCGCGTTCACGGCCGCCGTCGGACTGTCGCTGTTCTCCGCCGTCGCCTACGCGGCCGCCGCGGTCGCCCAGGAACGGCTCGCCGCCCGCTCCGCCGGGGGCGGTCTGCTGCGGCTGCTGGGCACCGGGGCCTGGTGGGGGGCCGTGCTGCTCAACGCCGCCGCCGCGCTGCTGCACGTCGTGGCCCTGAGGTACGGGCCGCTCACGGTGGTGCAGCCGCTCGGGGCGCTCACCCTCGTCGCCGCGGTGCCGCTCGGGGCACGGGTCGCGGGCCGTCGGGTGAGCCGCGACGAGTGGCGGGGCACGGCGTTCACCCTGGCCGGACTAGCCGTCCTGCTCGCCGCCGCGTCCGGACCCGCGCCGGACGACGTGCTGCACCCGGCCGAGGCGCTGGCCGTCGCGGGCACCGCCGCCGCGCTCATCGGCCTGCTGTCCCGGCCCGGCGCCCGGCCCGGCCTGCGGCACGCCACCGCGTCCGGCGTCGCCTCCGGGGTTGCCTCCGCGCTCACCCAGACGGTGACCGTGGCCGCCACCGACCGCACCGGCCCCGTTCTCGGTCTCCAGGTGATCGGCGTCGCCGTGCTCGTCGCCGCCTTCGCCGCCGGCGGCCTGCTGCTCTCGCAGACGGCCTACCGGGGCGGCCTCGGCGCACCGCTGGCCACGGTGACCCTCGCCAACCCGGTGGCGGCCGCACTGATCGGTCTCTCCCTGCTGGGCGAGCGTCTCCGGGGCGGCCCGGCCGGCGTCCTCACCGCCCTCGCGGGGGCCGCCCTCGCCTCGTGGGGCGTGGTGCAGCTGTCCCGCGGGACGCGGCGGGACACCGAGCGGGCCGTGCCCGGCCCGGCGGCCGCCGCCGGGGCCGGAGAGCGGAGTGCCGCTCCGGCCCTGGACGCACTCGTGCCCCCTCCCCCGCCGGAGGAGCCGGTGCCCGCCTCCGTATCCGCGTCCGCATCCGCACCGGACCGGCCGGTGCCGACGGGCGTCACCGGCGGGAGCGGGCGACCGCGGCCGGCCGGGACGACGTGGCTGCCCGGCGCGCGGACCCGGCGGACCGCGCGGGTCCGGCGGCGGAGGCGGGCGCCCGCGCCGCAGACGGAGCCGGTGGACACGGGGCTCGTGGCGTAGCCCCTCCCACCGGACACGCGCAGGTGCCCCGGCCCCCCTTCCGTACGGGCCGGGGCACCTGCGCGTGACGAGGCGTCAGTCCGTGGCGATCGCCGGGTCGCTCACGCCGGGACGGCCGTTCTCGACATGGCCGACGAAACGGCGCAGGAACGCCGGGTCTGCCTCGGAGGTGACCGTGAGGTCGTACCAGCGGCGGCTCGCCGTCAGGCCGACGGTGAGCCTCACGGTCGCGCCGGCGCGCACCCTCACCGTCCGGGGCCGGCCGCCGCGGCCGTCGGTGAGCCTCAGCCGGGCGGTGCCCGTGCCGCCGTGGGTGAAGGTCAGTTCGACGTCGTCGCCGGTGTGCCGCGCGGCGACCTCGGGCCCCGCCGTCCCGCCCGGCCCCCGGAAGACCCGCAGGAAGCCGTTGGGGCCGTGCACCGTCAGGTCGTACGAGCCGTTCGAGTACGCCGTGTCCCAGGTGTCCGCGAGGGTCCTGCCGGCCTCGGTGGTGTAGGTCCAGGGGCCGTCGGTGCGGTTGCCGCCGGTGACCCAGAAGGCCGCGCCGGCCGCGGCGCCGGAGGCGAAGGTGAGGGTGATCCTCCCGGTCTCCGGGTCGAGGGTGCCGTCCACCGCCGGGGCGTACTTCAGCGGCCGGGCCGGGCGCAGGCCGCGCTCCTGACGGGGCAGGCCGGGGTCGGCGGGCGGGGTCGGGCGGTAGTCGGGGTGGCGCTCGCGGTCCCGCGGCGCGTACGCGCCGGTGTCCGGCAGGCACGCCGGGCGGCTGTCCTTGCGGGCGAAGTCGAAGGCCGAGGTCAGATCGCCGCAGACGGCGCGGCGCCACGGCGAGATGTTCGGCTCGCGCACCCCGAAGCGGCGCTCCATGAAACGCAGGACCGAGGTGTGGTCGAAGGTCTCCGAGCAGACGAACCCGCCCTTGCTCCACGGCGACACGACCAGCATCGGCACCCGCGGGCCGAGACCGTAGGGACCGGCCGGGCGCCTGCTGTCACCGGGGTAGAGGTCGAGCGAGACGTCGACCGTGGACCTGCCCTGCGCGGCGTTCCTCGGCGGCAGCGGCGGCAGCACGTGGTCGAAGAAGCCGTCGTTCTCGTCGTACGTGATGAACAGCGCGGTCCGCGCCCACACCGCCGGGTCGGAGGTGAGCGCGTCCAGGACCTGGGATATGTACCAGGCGCCGTAGTTGGACGGCCAGTTGGAGTGCTCGGAGAATGCCTCGGGGGCGGCGATCCAGGAGATCTGCGGCAGCTTCCCCGCCTTCACGTCGGCCCGCAGCCGGTCGAAGTAGCCCTCGCCCGCCTTGGCGTCCGTGCCGGTGCGGGCCTTGTCGTACCAGGGGTCGCCGGGCCGGGCGTCGCGGTACCGGTTGAAGTACAGGAGCGAGTTGTCGCCGTAGTTGCCCCGGTAGGCGTCCGGGATCCAGCCCCAGGAGCCGGGCGCGTCCAGGCCGTCGCCGATGTCCTGGTAGATCTTCCAGGAGACACCGGCCTCCTCCAGACGCTCGGGGTACGTGGTCCAGTCGTAACCCAGTTCGTCGTTGCCGAGGACCGGGCCGCCGCCCCTGCCGTCGTTGCCGGTGTGGCCCGACCACAGGTAGTAGCGGTTCGGGTCGGTCGAGCCGATGAACGAGCAGTGGTAGGCGTCGCAGACGGTGAAGGCGTCGGCGAGGGCGTAGTGGAAGGGGATGTCCTCCCGGGTGAGGTACGCCATCGTCGTGGTGCCCTTGGCGGGCAGCCACTTGTCGTAGCCGCCGCCGTTGTAGGCGTGCTGTCCGTCGGTCCAGCCGTGCGGGAGGCCCTCCAGGAACTGCATGCCGAGGTCGTCGGCCTCCGGGCGGAAGGGCAGCACCTCGCGGGTTCCGTCGCTCTGGTGCCACACCGGCCTGCCGCTCGGGAGCCGTACCGGATGCGGGTCGCCGAAGCCCCGGACGCCGCGCAGTGTGCCGAAGTAGTGGTCGAAAGAACGGTTCTCCTGCATCAGGACGACGATGTGCTCGACATCCTCGATCGTCCCGGAGCGATGGTGGGCCGGCAGCGCGGCCGCCCGCTCGATGCTGCTCGACAGGGCGGTGAACGCCGTCGTGGCACCGGCCACTTGGAGGAATCGGCGCCGGTTGACTTCGGGCATGGATGAGGGACCTCTCCTGGTCGCGGATCAGAACCGGCCTGGCCGTGACGGAAATGCGCGCGAAAGGAGTGTTCCAAGAGCACCGAACGGCAGGGAAGGGCCCGGTGGCGCGCGCGTGAAACTCGTCCGTACGCAAGATGCCCGGCCGGACGAGGACCATGCCGGCGCGGACGGGGCGCCCGCGGGAGGCCCTGCCGGGGTCCGGGGAGTCGTGTCGGGGTCCGGGGAGTCGTGTCGGGGGCGGAGGCTGACCCGGCGCCGTCGGTGACCTGAACGCCGGCGGTGCCCGGTCAGGCCTCCGGGGCGGGGACCACGGTGAGGTGGCCCGCCGTGCGGCGGGGCCGTGGCCGCACGCCCCGGGCGGTGGCGGGCCGGCGGCCGCGCAGCACCATCGTCAGGCGGGTGTAGCCCATGTCCAGCAGGGCCTTGGGGGTCTCGCCGACGATACGGCAGTCGGTGACGCCCCAGCGCGGGTCGGGGTGCAGCAGCGGGCGCACGGCACCGTCGTGCTCGACGGCCGCCTCTCCCATGGCCCGCATCCAGTGCGGCAGGCCCTGGCGGTAGGCGGCCTCCATGAGGGGGTCCTGGGCGATCTCGCGGCGCACCGCCTGGAGCGCGGGGTCGTGGCCGTGCCGCTCCAGGGACGCGGCGAAGTGCGCCAGCATGGGCAGGCACCAGCTCGACTCGTGCTCACCGAGGACCGAGCCCGCGTCCGGATGGAACAGGACGAAACGCAGGAAATTGTCACCGGGCATGGCGGTCGGATGCGGTCCGACCGCCCGGAAAAGTGTCTCGAACGCGCTGTTGGCCAGGACCACGTCCCAGCGGTGGTCGACGACGAGCGAGGGGAAGGGGACGGCCTCCACGAGCGCGGCGTAGTCCCGCAGGTAGTCCTGGGCCTGGGGACTGACGGGGGCAGGCCGCGGCGCCGGCCGCTGCCCACCTGCCTGATATGCCATCGGGAGGTCACCCCTCTTGCCTCTGCGGCCTTCTCGCGGCGCACCGATCCTGCTGCTCCGGCTGCAGGCATGTCAACTATCGTGGCATTCCGTGACTGTTGACGGCTGAAATTGGCCACAGTTGTGGCGAGACCTGGATGTGAGTTCGAAGCACCCGCTACGCTCCGGGAAGTTCACGGAGACCACATGCGAGATGGCTGTGCGAGACGTAGGAGACACGTCGGTGACGGATGGCTACGAGGTTCCGGGCGGCACGGCGTCGGCTGTCCTGCCGGCCGTCGTCGCTCGTGTCACCGCGCTCGCCGACCGGCTCGGCGTGCCGCACGCGGAACTGTTCGACACGGCCCGTCTGTCCGTGGCCTCCGGTGTCCCCGAGCCCGTCGTGAAGGACCTGCTCCAGGGCCGCCCGGCCGGCGAGCCCGATGTGCAGGCCCGCTTCCTGCAACGGCTCGACCTGCTGCGCCGCACCCGGCTCAAGCCCAACGGCCGCAGACACACCCAGCAGGAGATCGCCGACGGCGCGGGCATGTCCCGGCAGCAGGCCGGCGCGCTCATCAACGGCGACCGGCGCCCCACCATGGAGCACTGCGACGCCATCCAGCGGTTCTTCCGGGTGCACGCCGGCTTTCTGACCGCCGAGGACGGCGAGGCGCTCGCCATCGCCCTCCAGCGCACCGAGCAGGACCTGCTCCAGAAGCTCGCCGACCGCGACCGGGAGGCGGCGGCAGCCGCCCCGAAGGACCCGCTGGAGCGGCTGCTCCAGGACCACGGGGTGCGCGGCATCGCCTGGCGGGCCGCCCAACTGCCCACCGACCAGCACCGCGACAAGGTCGCCGAGTGGCTGGACATGCTTCTGGAGAGCGTCAAACGGCCCGAGTCGTGAGCCGGGGGAGAACTGTGGGCGTCCGCAGGGAGATGCGCCGCCTGTGCGGCGACCTGGTCGGGGAGGTGCGGCTGCCCGCGCCCGCGGTCCCCGCAGAGCTGTACACCGAGCTGTGCGGCGCGATGAGCCGGCGGCGTGGGCGCCCGGTGCGCTTCCGCACGGCGGCCTTCCCCGCGGACACCGCGAGCGGCCTGTGGATCGACATGGCGGAGCAGGACCTGGTGGTCGTCGAGGAACGGACCGACCCCGCGCATCAACTGGTCATCCTCGGGCACGAATTGTGGCACATGCAGGCCGGGCACCACGGCCGTCATGTGGCGGGCGCGGCGGTCGCCGCCCGGCTGCTCGACGACTCCGCCGACCTCCAGGCGACCGTGCTGAGGGTGGCCGCCCGCAGCCGCTTCGACCACGACGACGAGCGGGAGGCGGAGGCGTTCGGGCTGCTGCTGGCGAGCAAGTGCCGGACCTGGCTGACCGGTTCGGCCGGACGCGGTCCGGTGCGGCGCGACCGGCTGGCCGGCCGGATCGAGGCGTCCCTGGGGTACCGGGGACCGCAGGGCTGAGGGCGGCACGGGCCGTCGGCGTGGTTCCGCCTCCGCCGAGCGGGCGAACCGGGGTGCGGCCCCACCGGATCGTCGGTGGCGGCGGGCAAGCTGGAGGGTGCGCCAGCGCATCCGACACGGGGAGAGCCGACCTATGCCCACGTCCGTACCGACCGACCGCGAACGCGCCGCCGTCCAGGCATATCTGCGTCTGCTGCACACCGTCCGCGCGGCCTTCGACGGCGCCGGCGGCCCGCCGGACGGCCGGCGGCCGCCCGTGGTCCCGCCCTCCGTGCTCGCCGAGGCGGACCGGGCCCTGACCCTGGCCGGCCTGCGGGGCGACGAGGAGGAGTTCTTCCGTCTGCTCCGGGCCTGGCAGCCGAGAGGGTGATCCCCCCTCGCCCGCCACGGCGGACCGCGAAGGACCGGCTCCGCGCTCAGGGCCGGTCGAGCGTCTCGCGGGGCAGGACGGAGCGGGGGACGCCCGGCGGCCGGTCGCGGCGGCGCCACTCGCGGGGGTAGCCGACCGAGACCTCCTCGAAGGGGACCCCGTCGAGGACGGTGCTGCGGGGGATGTGCAGATGGCCGTAGACCATGGCCGCCACCCGGAACCTGCGGTGCCAGTCCGCGGTGAGCGTGGTGCCGCACCACATGGCGAACTCGGGGTACCACAGCACGTCCGTCGGATGCCGGTCCAGCGGATAGTGGTTCACCAGCACCAGGGGCAGTTCCCCGGACTGCCCGGCCAGCCTGCGCCCGGTCAGCTCGACCCGTGCCCGGCACCATGCCTCCCGCGACGGGTAGGGGTCCGGGTGCAGCAGGTGCTCGTCGTTGCAGACGACCCCGGTCCCGTGCGCGTAGGCCAGGCCCTCCGCCTTGGTCGCGCAGCCCTCCGGCAGGAAGGAGTAGTCGTACAGCAGGAACAGCGGCGCCACCACGGCCGGACCGCCCGGTCCCTCCCACACCGGGTAGGGGTCCTCGGGCGTGACCACGCCCAGCTCGCGGCAGAGCGCGACCAGGTGCTCGTAGCGGGCCACGCCGCGCAGCGTCACGGAGTCACGGGGGTGGGTCCACAGCTCGTGGTTGCCGGGCGCCCAGACGACCTTGCGGAAGCGGCCCGCGAGCAGTTCCAGGGCCCAGCGGACGTCCTCGACGGTCTCGGCCACGTCACCGGCCACCAGGAGCCAGTCGTCGGGCGACCGCGGACACAGCTTCTCGACCAGTTCCCGGTTCTCCGGATATCCGATGTGCAGGTCGCTGATGGCCAGCAGCCGCCCGCCCTCGCCGACCCCAGACGCCACCGGCCCGCTCCCCCCTCGCGATCGACCGTCCGCCCCTACGACAGCACATCACGCAGGCGCCCGACAAGCCGCTCGGGCGTCCTCGCGGCGCCGTGTCGCGGGCCGGGGGATCCTTAACACGCGCGTTGCACGCGGCACCCCCCGGAAGCCGTATGATCCCCCCGACACCACCGCCACGAAACTCCCTTCACCAGGGCGGTTCGGTGTACCTCCCTTCTTCCTGCCCGGGCACGGGCCGATCCGCCGTGCCCGTGAACCGTGAAAGGCGGCCTGCATGGTCTCTCGCGTACGCGTCTGGCTCAACCGCACGTACGCGGAGAACGTGTTCTTCATTGAGCAGCTGCGCCGAAATCCCAGCGACCGCGCCGTCGAGGTCCACGCCACGCACGGCGACCCCGACTCGCCGGTGCTCGCCGCCGCCGACACCGCCGACCTGGAGCCCGAGGGACTGTCCCCGGCCGCGTACGTCGAGTTCGCCCTCGACCAGTGCGCCCGGCGCGGCATCGACGTGTTCGTCCCCCGGCTGCACCAGGAGGCGGTCTCGGCCCATCGCGCGGACTTCGCCGCGGTGGGCACCGCGCTGCTGGCCCCGCCGCCGGAGGCGATCTCCGTCTTCGAGGACAAGATCGTCGCCTATGAGGCCGTCCAGGCGATCGGCGTGCCGGTGCCGCCGTGGTGGCGGGTGCGCACGGCCGACGAACTGGTCGCGGCGGTGGAGGAGTTGGAGGACGCCGGGCACAAGGCGTGCTTCAAGCCCGCCTCGGGCGCCGGCGGTGTCGGCTTCCGGGTCGTCACCCGCGCGCCCTTCTCGCTCGTGCACCTCAGCGGCTTCCCGGGCCCGTACGTGCATCTCGACCTGGTCGTCGAGGCGCTGCGGCAGGCCGAGGAGCCGGTGGACTGGCTGGTGATGCCGCGGCTGGAGCAGCCGGAGGTGTCGGTGGACTGCCTCACCGGGGCGGACGACCGGCTGAGGCTCGCCGTGGGCCGCACGAAGAACGGGCGGCGGCGCGGGTTCACGCTGCACGAGCAGTGGCTGGAGCCGGCGCGGGCGATCGCCGAGGGGTTCGGGCTGCGGTACCTGTCCAACATCCAGTTCCGGATGTTCGGGGACCGGCCCGTCCTGATGGACGTCAACACACGGCCCGCCGGAGGGCTGCACCAGCTGTCGCTGTGCGGGATCAACGTGCCGTGGCTGGCCGTGCAGCTGGCGCTCGGCGAGGATCCGGGCGAGGTCGCCCCGCCGTTCCTCGGGCAGGACTACACGGTGGTGTCGGGGCCCCGGCCGCTGCGGCCCGTCTCCCTGCCGCAGCAGAGGGCGGAGGCGGCCGGGGAGCTGCTGCCGGCCGTGCCCGCGCCGTCCGGGGCCGTCGAGGCGGCGGCTCAGGCGCTGCCGCTCTAGGGCCCCGGGCCGCCCGCCGGGTGCGGGCGCGAACGGCACAGACTCGGCGGGGGCCCGGGGTTGCCGGGTACCGCCCGCCGGATGCGGGCGCGAACGGCACAGACTCGGCGGGGGCCCGGGGTTGCCGGGTACCGCCCGCCGGGTGCGGGCGCGAACGGCCGCCCGCGCGGTTCCCGCACCTGCGCCCCGCACCGCCGGGGCGCGGCCCCGCATCACCCACCGGTATGGACCGATCGCGCGTCACCCCTTGACACCGCGATTGGTCCATACCAACTTTGTTGGCGCACCTCCGCACCTCCGCACCCCTTGTGCACTCCCGAACACCCCACATTCCCCAGGGAGATCGCGTGCGCTCCTCACTCCTCAGTCGCTCCAGACGCAGACTCCTCGCGCTGTGCGGCGCCGTCGGCCTCGCGCTCGGCGGGGCCGTCGCTCTTCCCGGCACCGCTCACGCGGCCAACATCCTGAACAACCCCGGCTTCGAATCGGGCGCCCTGTCCCCGTGGTCCTGCACGGGCAACCTCGGTTCGGTGGTCTCCTCCCCCGTGCACGGCGGCTCGCGGGCGCTCCAGGGCGCCGCCGGTGCGAGCGACAACGCCAAGTGCGGTCAGACCGTGGCGGTCCAGCCGAACACGACGTACACGCTGGCCGGCTGGGTCCGTGGCTCCTACGTCTACCTCGGGGTGGACGGATCCGCCTCGACCTGGACGAACTCCCCGTCGGCCTACAGCCGGCTGAGCCTGTCGTTCACCACCGGCGCCTCGCAGACCAGCGCCCGCGTGTACGTCCACGGCTGGTACGGCCAAGGGGCCTACCAGGCCGACGACATCAGCCTCGACGGGCCCGGCGGAGGCGGCGACACCCAGGCGCCGAGCGTGCCGGGGAACCTGCGCTCCACGGCCAAGTCGTCGTCGAGCGTGTCGCTGGCGTGGAACGCCTCGACCGACGACGTCGGGGTCACGGGGTACGACGTCCACGGCGGTGCCGGCCAGGTGCTGAGCGTGTCCGGGACGAGCGCCACGGTCTCCGGGCTCTCGCCGAGCACCTCGTACACGTTCACCGTGCGCGCCCGGGACGCGGCCGGCAACAGCTCCGCCGCCTCGAACGCGGTGACGGTCACCACGGACCCGGGCGGCGGCGGGGGGACCGGCTTCAAGCAGGCCGCGCCGTACCTGTACCTCGGCTGGGGCGACCCGCCCAGCGCGAGCTCGGTGATGAGCGCGACCGGGATCAAGTGGTACACGATGGCGTTCATCCTCTCCTCCGGCGGCTGCAATCCCGCCTGGGACGGCAGCCGGCCGCTGACCGGCGGCAACGACCAGAGCGTCATCAACTCCGTCCGCGCGGCCGGCGGCGACATCGTCCCGTCGATCGGCGGCTGGAGCGGCAACAAGCTCGGCCCGAACTGCTCGACGGCCGAGGCGCTCGCGGGCGCGTACCAGCGGGTGATCGACGCCTACGGACTGAAGGCGATCGACGTCGACATCGAGAACACGGACGAGTTCGAGAACGCGGTCGTGCAGGACCGTGTCCTGAACGCGCTGAAGATCGTCAAGGCGAACAACCCGGGCCTGCGCACGATCCTCACCTTCGGCACCTCGACGACCGGCCCCACGTACTGGGGCAACCGGCTGATCGACCAGGCCAGGGCGCTGAACGCGGACATCGACGTCTTCACGATCATGCCGTTCGACTTCGGCGGCGGCGCCGACATGTACGGCAGCACCGTGAGCGCGACCGAGGGGCTGAAGAACAAGCTGAGGTCGGCGTTCGGCTGGGACGACGCCACGGCGTACGCGCACATCGGCATCTCCGGCATGAACGGACTGTCCGACCAGCAGGAGCTCACCTCGACCGCGGCCTGGACCCAGATCCGCGACTGGGCGAACGCGCACCACATCGCCCGGCTCGCCTTCTGGTCGGTCAACCGTGACCGGCCCTGCCCGGGCGGCGGCGTGACCAGCAACTGCTCCGGCATCAGCCAGAACAACTGGCAGTTCACCTCGATCACCGCCGGGTTCACCGGCTGAGCGTGCACGGCACGGCCCGAGGGCGTCTCCCCCGTGGAGGCGCCCTCGGCGCATATCCCTCTCACCGGCGAGGCACCTGTCTTGACCGGCCTGAATACTGGAACGGTCCTTGTCGCGAGGAGCCGCCCATGTCCACCCGGTCCTGGATCACCCCCGCCGTCGCCCGGCTGCGCACGGCGAACCCGTACGCCGTCGACGGCGCCCTGGCCGCGCTGGTGCTGTTCGCCGCGTCCCTTCAGTGGATCTTCCCCGACGAGGGAGAGGACCGGCTGACCTGGCAGGGCTTCCTGCTCGGCGCGGCGACGGCGGTACCGCTGGTGTGGCGGCGCCGGGCCCCCTTCGCGACGGCGTGCGCGGTGTCGGCGGCCACCACCGCGATGGCGGTCCACCACGCCCCGCCGCCGACCGTGATCTACGGCGGGCTCGTCGTCCTGTACACGGTCGCCGCGCTCTGTCCGCCCTGGGAACGGCGGTTCATGCTGCTGGGCTGGCTGCTCGGCGTGTTCCTCACCGTGCTGCTGAAGGAGGGCGCCCAGCCCTTCGAGTACGCGTTCCATCTGCTGAGCGTGGTGTGCGCGTACGCGGTCGGTGTACTGGCCCGGGTCCAGCGCGCGTACACGGCCGCGCTGGAGGACCGGGCCCGGCGGCTGGAGCGGGAGCGGGCGGCGGACACCGAGCGGGCCCGGGCGCAGGAACGGGCCCTGATCGCCAGGGACATGCACGACATCCTCGCCCACGCGGTCAGCCTGATGGTGGTGCAGGCCGAGGCCGGCCCGGTGGTGGTGCGCAGCGATCCGGCGCGGGCGGAGGCGGCGTTCGACGCGATCGCGGCGACCGGGCGCGACGCGATGACGCAGCTGCGGCGCATCCTCGGCGTGCTGAAGCAGGGGCAGTCCGTGACGGGCGACGAACGGCTGCCGCAGCCCGGGGTCGCGGCGCTGCCCGCGCTGGTCCGCCAGGTGGCGGAGTCGGCGGGACTGCGGGTGGAACTGCGCACCCTCGGCGTCCCGCGGCCGCTGCACCGCGACACCGAGGTCGCCGCCTACCGTGTGGTGCAGGAAGCCCTCACCAACACCGTCAAGCACGCGTACGCTTCCTGCGCGGAGATCGAACTCGACTGGGCGGAGGACGCCTTGACCATCGGGGTGACCGACGACGGGCGCGGCCCGGCCGATGCGCCCGGCGGGCACAGCGGGCACGGGCTGATCGGCATCCGGGAGCGGGCCGCCGCCTGCGGGGGCGAGGCACGGGCCGGGCGCGGCCCGGACGGGGGCTTCCGGGTCGTCGTACGGCTGCCGGTGGCCGCGGACCGGACGGCGTCGGCGTGAGCGTCCGGGTGGTCGTCGCCGACGACCAGGAACTGGTCCGCAGCGGCTTCAGCATGATCCTGGAGGCGCAGCCCGACATCGAGGTGGTCGCCGAGGCGGGCGACGGCGCCGAGGCCGTCGCGGCGGTGCGCCGCCATGAGCCGGACGTGCTGCTGCTGGACATCCGCATGCCCGTCATGGACGGACTGGAGGCGGCGCGGCGGGTGTGCGCCGAGTCGGACTGCAAGGTGGTCATGCTGACCACCTTCGACCTCGACGAGTACGTGTACGACGCGCTGTGCGCGGGGGCGAGCGGCTTCCTGCTGAAGGACGTGCGCCGGGACGACCTGGTGCACGCCGTGCGGGTCGTCGCGGCCGGGGACTCGCTGCTGGCGCCGGCGGTGACGCGCCGGCTGGTCGCCGACCTGGTGCGCCGCCGCAGGGCCGAGGCCGCCTCCGAGGTCACCCCGAGCACGCTGGACGCGCTCACCGCGCGCGAGGTGGAGACACTGCGGCTGCTGGCCCGCGGGCTGACCAACGCCGAGATCGCGACGACGCTGTTCGTCAGCGAACACACCGTCAAGACCCATGTCAGCAACGTGCTGTCGAAGCTGGGCCTGCGCGACCGGGTGCAGGCGGTGATCTCCGCCTACGAGACGGGCCTGGTCACGCCGGGCAACTCCTAGGGCCTGTCTGACGGATCTCCGCCAGAAGGGCCCCAGCCCTCTCCGCCCAGTTCCTCGAACAGGGTCAGCTGGAGGCCGGCGGGTGCCTCCAGGCGGGCGTTGAGGGAGTTCCAGGGGGTGCGGGTCGGCCGGGCGACCACCTCGGCCCCGGCCGCGGCCAGTTCGGCGGTGACGGCGGCGGAGTCACCGACCTCGAAGGCGACCCGGACGTGTCCGGCGACCCGGCGGCCGACCTCGACGTCGTCGATGAACGCGGCATGGCCGGGGTCGGTGAGCTCCAGGGTGGCCCGGCCCGCCTCCAGGACGGTGACCCGGCCGTCCGGCGAGGAGAAGGCGGCGCGTTCGGGCAGCCCGAGGACGTCCCGGTAGAAGTGCACGGCGGCCTCGTAGTCGTCGGCGGTGACGACCAGACGCAGTTCACGGACGGCGGGTTCGTCGGACATGACACTCCTTCGTGATCACGGCATCCACCGGCTCAACGACCGGGCCCGTGCCCGGATTCCCTCCGTCCTTCCCCTCCCTCACTCCCTCGCCCCTCCCCCGTACGAGTGATCCGGGCCGCCTTCTCCCCCGTGCGACGGAGGCCCGCGAACCGCTCCCTCCGGCGATCCGCCCGTACCCCGTCCGGCGGGAGTCTGGGACAAAGCCAACGGACGAACTCGGGAGGGGCCGTGCTCGCCACGCTCGCCCGGGCGGCGACCCGCCGCCCGCTGACCGTCATCCTGTTGTGGACCTTGTTCCTGCTGCTCGGCTTCGGGCTGGGCACGGGCGTCTTCGGACGACTGTCCGACAACGTGCCCGAGGTACCGGGCACCGAGTCGGAGCACGCCGCCCGGTACCTCGACCGCGCCGACCCCGCCGGGGAGTCCCTGACCGCGGTCGTGGAGGGGGTGCCCGTCGCGGACCCGGACCTGCGGGCCCAGGTGGGACGGGCCGTCGCCGACGTGCGGGACGTCGCCGGGGTCGCCGCGGTGCCGGACCCCTACACCACCCGGGGTCTGACCTCCGAGGACGGACGGGCCCTGATCGTCCCCGTCACCCTGGAGGGCGGCCTCGACGACGACGCCGAGGAGGCCGCGGTGGACGCGGCCGTGGCCCGGCTCCAGCAGATCGACGCACCCGAGGTGCACGTCAGCGGCGGCCCGCTGCTGGGGCAGCAGCTCGGCGAACGGGCCCAGGAGGACGTGCGCAACGCCGAGCTGATCTCCCTGCCGGTCGTGCTGGTGCTGCTGCTGGTGGTGTTCGGCGGGCTGCGCGCGGCCGCGCTGCCGCTGGTGATCGCGGTGAGCGGCATCGCGGGGGCGTTCCTGGCGCTGTTCGTGTTCAGCGAGATCACCGACATCTCGGTGTTCGCCATCCAGGTGACGACGATGCTGGGGCTCGGCCTCGCGGTCGACTACGCGCTGCTGATGCTGGTCCGCTTCCGCGAGGAACGGCGGCACACCGACGACGTGGCCCTCGCCGTGCGCCGCACGGTCGAACGGGCGGGCCGTACGGTGCTGTTCTCCGGGCTGACGGTCGCGGTCAGCCTGACGGGGCTGCTGGTCTTCCCCAGCGTGTTCCTGCGCAGCATGGGTCTGGCCGTGGCCGCGGTGGTGGTGCTCGACATGCTGGCCGCGGTCACCCTGCTGCCGGCGCTGCTGGCCCGGTTCGGCGGGCGGATCTCTCCGGCGAAGGAGCGGCCGGACGAGGAGGAGGGCCGGTTCTTCGCACGGGTGGCCCGCTTCGCCGCGCGCCGCAGGGTCGCCGTCCTCGCCGTCGTGGTCCCCGCCCTGCTGGTGCTGGCGCTGCCCGTGACGGGGATGCGGATCGCCGTCGGCGACGCCACGCAGCTGCCCGCGAGCTCCGAGGCCCGGCAGCTGTACGACACCGTCGGGGCGCACTTCCCGCCGGGCAGCGGCGTCGACCCGGTCACGGTGGTGCTGCGGCCCGGCACCGACCCGGCGACGGCCGACCGGGTGCGCGCGCTGCACCCCGGTGCGACGGCGCGGGAGCTGCCGGGCGGTGCCACCGTGGTCTCGCTGCCGGTGGCCGGGAGCGTGGACGGCGACGCGGCCACCGGTCTGGTGCGCGAGGTGCGCCGGATGCGCGGGGCGGAGCCGGTGGAGGTGACCGGGACGGCGGCCCGGCTGGTCGACTTCCGGCAGATGCTCGCCGACCGTGCTCCATGGGCCGCGCTGACGGTGCTGGCCGGGATCTTCGTCCTGCTGTTCGCGTTCACCGGCTCGGTGCTGCTGCCGCTGCGCACGATCGCCACGACCCTGCTCAGTCTGGGGGCGGCGCTCGGTGTGGTGGTGTGGGTGTTCCAGGACGGTCACGGGGCGGGGCTGCTGGGTGCCGAGGGGCTCGGCGCGCTGAGCCTGACCGCGCCGCCGCTGATCGTCGCGATCGCGTTCGGTCTCGCGATGGACTACGAGCTGTTCATCCTGGCCCGGATGCGTGAGGCGCGGGAGCAGGGCGCCGGCGAAGCGGAGGCCGTGGTCACGGGTCTGCGCCGGTCCGGCCGGGTGGTCACCTGCGCCGCGCTGCTGCTGGCGGTGGTGTTCGGCGCCTTCATGACCGGGGGCTTCTCCCCGATCCTGCAGATCGGTCTCGGGCTGACCCTGGCGGTGCTGATCGACGCCACGGTCGTGCGCATGCTGCTCGTCCCGGCGACGATGGCCCTCCTGGGGCGGCGTGCCTGGTGGGCCCCGCGCCCGCTGCGCCGGGTGCACGACCGGATCGGGCTGCGCGAGGAGACACCGGCGGAGCGGGAGCTGGTGCATCACTGAGCCGGACCGTCCCGGCGCGCGCGGGCCGCCCACCGGCCCCCGGAACACGGGCCGCTCCCCCGGCGCGCGGGCCGCTCACCGGCCCCCGGAGCACGGGCCGCCCACCGATCCCCGGTGGGCGGCCCGTTCGCCGGTCCCCGGTGGGCGGCCCGCACCGCTTGTCCCGCTTCACGTCATGAACTCGCCCGCGAACCATGGGATTTACCTGCTTCACCTCTTGACGGCGACGACAGCCGACGGGACATTGGGCGCACCCTTGAGAGCGCTCTCAATCGGAGCTCCGAACAGCGTCCGCAAGGCTCCCCCGCATCCGTTCCCCGAGAGGCACCCCCACATGAGCCGCACCTCAGGCATCTCCAGACCCCGCCCGCTACGGCGGGCCCTGATCGCCGCCGTCGGCACGCTCGCGCTCGCCGCGGCCGCCGCCACGACCGCCACCACAGCGAGCGCCGACGCGCCGACGCCTCCCTCCGGCTGGACCCAGGTCTTCGCCGACGACTTCGACGGGCCGGCCGGGTCGGGCGTCAACACCGGCAACTGGCGCTACGCCACCGGCACCTCCTACCCGGGCGGCCCCGCCAACTGGGGCACCGGCGAGGTCGAGACGATGACGTCCAGCACCAGCAACGTGGCGCTCGACGGCAGCGGCAACCTGCGCATCACCCCGCGCCGTGACGCGTCCGGCAACTGGACCTCGGGCCGCATCGAGACCAACCGCACCGACTTCCAGCCCCCGTCCGGCGGCAAGCTGCGCGTCGAGGCGCGCGTCCAGATGCCGAACGTGACGGGCGCCGCGGCCAAGGGCTACTGGCCGGCGTTCTGGATGCTGGGCGCGCCGTTCCGGGGCAACTACTGGAACTGGCCCGGTGTCGGCGAGCTGGACATCATGGAGAACGTCCAGGGCCTGAACACCGTATGGGCCACGATGCACTGCGGCACCAGCCCGGGCGGCCCCTGCAACGAGACGACCGGCATCGGCGGTTCGAGAAGCTGTCCCGGCACGAGCTGCCAGGCGGGCTTCCACACCTACCGCATGGAGTGGGACCGCTCGACCAGCCCCGAGGAGGTCCGTTTCTACGTCGACGGCACCAACTACCACACGGTCAGGGCCAATCAGGTCGACGCGACCACCTGGGCGAACGCCACGAACCACGGCTACTTCGTCATCCTGAACGTGGCCATGGGCGGCGGCTTCCCCGCGGCGTTCGGCGGCGGCCCGGACGCGGGCACCGTGCCCGGGTACTCCATGGTCGTCGACTACGTGCAGGTGCTGTCGTCCGGCGGGGGCGGCACCACACCGCCGCCGACCGGCAACCGCGACGCCTACTCCGCCGTCCAGGCCGAGTCCCACGACGCCCAGTCCGGTGTGATGACCGAGGGCACCTCGGACTCGGGCGGCGGCCAGAACATCGGTGCGCTGGCGAACGGCGACTGGGCGCTCTACCGGGGCGTGAACTTCGGATCCAGCGCGGCCAGGCAGTTCAACGGCCGGGTGGCGAGCGGCGCGGCCGCCGGGGTGAGCGGTCTGGTCGAGGTGCGCCTGGACAGCCGCACCAGCACACCGATCGGCAGCTTCGCGGTGGGCAGCACCGGCGGCTGGCAGTCGTGGCGGACGGTCCCGGCGAACATCAGCGGCGTGACGGGCACCCACGACGTGTACCTGACCTTCACCAGCGGCCAGCCGGCCGACTTCGTGAACGTCAACTGGTTCAGCTTCGGCCGCTGAGCCCCTCTCCTCGACCGCCCCGAAGGCCCGCCCTCTCCCGGGCCTTCGGGGCGTCGGCATGTTCCGGGCGGCGGCCGGGCCGCGCTAGCGGAGTTCCGCGCGGAAGGCCGCCGGGTTGATGTCCGTGTGCTGGTGGAAGAACTTGGAGAAGTTCGCCGCGTCGGGGAAGCCGACCGCCGCGCCGACCCGGCCGATGGGCAGGTCGGTGTGGGCGAGCAGGCGCTTGGCCTCCAGGACGACCCGCTTGTCGATGAAGCCCTTGGGTGTCTCGCCGGTGGCGGCGCGGACCGCGCGGACCAGGGTGCGGCGGGAGATGGCGAGGGCGTCGGCGTAGGCGCTGACGCTGTGGTTGAGGGCGAAGCCCTGCTCGACCGCGTCCCGGAAGAGGGTGAACGTGGTGTCGGAGCGGCGCCGCTCGGCCTCGGCGGAGCTGGCCGCGAGATGCGCGAGCCGCAGCAGGAACGCGGTCAGGGAATGGCGCAGGACGGCCGTGTGCGGACCGGGCGGAAGGCTCGTGTCCTCGTACTCGCGGCGCAGCTGCTCCAGGGAGGCCGTGAGGCCGGCCAGCCCGGCGGCGTCCGGCCTGAGCAGGGGCGGCAGGTCGTAGCGGTAGAGCCCGGCGGCCTCGACGGTGGTGCGGGGCAGGAAGCCGGGCTGCATGGTCAGCACGGTGCCGCGGTACTCGGCGTCGGCCGGGAAGCGATGCACCTGGCCCGGGCGGATCCACAGCAGCTCGCCCGGCCGGGCCTCGTACTCGGCGAAGTCGATCATGTGCCGGACGGGACCTGCGGAGAACAGCATCACCATGTGGAAGTCGATGCGGTGGACCTTGCCCAGCGGTGCGTCGGCGTGCCAGGCGCGGCCGGCGCCCATCGGGCCGACCTGCATGCCGACGCCGCAGACACCGCGGTCGGCGGGGAAGGCGATGGTCCTGATGCCGTCGCCGTCGCCCGTCCCCGCCCGACGGGGGGTGGTTCTGTCCGCCATGTCGTATCCGTGCCGCCTCGTCCGTACGGGTGATGTCCCACTTTCACCAAAGGCTGACACACGCCGACCTGGCCTCCTAAAAGTCAGACTTTTAAGGTCTAACGCGTCCGACCGGCAATCCCGCGCTTTCAGAGGACTTCTTGAAGATGAGCACGCAGCCACCCGGCGGCTTCGAGCGGACCGGACGCGACCGGCACGCCGTCGACACGGCCTGTCCTGCGGCGCCCGATGCCGTGCGGAAGGCGGGCAGCGGCCGCCCCGGCACCGCGGCAGGCCCGGCCCCGGCCGCGTACACGACTTTTCAGAAGGTGACGCGTCATGCCCCGGCGGACCCGGACCGGACCGGCCACGACCGGTTCGTGCCCTCCCCCGGCCGCCTGCCGGGGCCGAGGGCGGGCACCCGCAGGCCGTGCTGAGCGCGACCGGGGCCGATGCGCGCCTCCCCGCCGGGACGCGCGAGCCGCTCCGGGCCGCCGGGAGGCCGGCGCGGGCGGTGTCCCTGCCGTCCGAGGAGCGGCCGCCCGTGGAACGGCCGCCCGTGGAATGGTCCGGGGAGCAGCCGCGCGTCTGCCGCGGCCGGGGCCTTCCGCCGTCCGTGCGAGCCCGCGGCGCGGTGGGGACCGGGATCGGCCCGGCGGGGTACCGGTTGGTAGGTGACGCAGGACGCATCGTCCCCCTCGACCGCCCCGGCGCCTCCGCCGGCACACAGCCCCTGCCCGCCGAGTACGGCCTCACCGCCGAGAACGTCGCCGCAGCGGCCCGGGAATCGCCGGCCGCCGCGCGCGGTTGGTCCGACCGCCAGAAAGAAGATGATCGCGAAATGACCGAAGCAACCGCCGCCGCGGGAGCCCTGAAGCGCCTCTCCGACGAGGGTGTCTCCATCTGGCTGGACGACCTGTCGCGCAGGCGGATCACGACCGGCGGCCTCGCCTCGCTGGTCGGGACGAAGCACGTCGTGGGCGTGACCACCAACCCGTCCATCTTCCAGGCCGCCATCGGCTCCGGCGAGGGCTACGAGGAACAGCTCGCCGATCTGGCCGTGCGGGGGGTCACGACCGAAGAGGCCGTGCGGATGATGACCACCGCCGACGTACGGGCCGCCGCCGACGTCCTGCGGCCGGTGCACGAGGCCACGGGCGGCCGGGACGGCAGGGTCTCCATCGAGGTCGACCCCCGGCTGGCGCACGCCACCGGGGCCACGATCGCCGAGGCCAGGCAGCTGGCCTGGCTGGTGGATCGCCCCAATGTCATGATCAAGATCCCGGCGACGAAGGCGGGCCTTCCGGCCGTCACCGAGGTGGTGTCCCAGGGCATCAGCGTCAATGTGACCTTGATTTTCTCGCTGGAGCGCTACCGCGAGGTCATGGACGCCTACATCGCCGGGCTGGAGAAGGCGCAGGCCGCGGGCCTCGATCTGTCTAGCATCCAGTCCGTGGCCTCTTTCTTCGTGTCGCGCGTCGACACCGAGATCGACAGCCGCCTGTCCGCGCTGGGCACCGACGAGGCCCTGGCGCTCAAGGGCCGGGCGGCGCTGGCCAATGCCCGGCTGGCCTACGAGGCGTACGAGGAGGTCTTCGCCGGTGACCGCTGGCTGGCCCTGGCCGGCACCGGCGCCAACAAGCAGCGCCCGCTGTGGGCGTCCACCGGCGTGAAGGACCCGGCGTACAAGGACACCCTGTACGTCGACGAGCTGGTGGCGCCGGGCACGGTCAACACCATGCCGGAGGCCACGCTGAACGCGACCGCCGACCACGGCCGGATCACCGGCGACACCGTGACCGGCGGCTACGCCCAGGCCCGGGCGGACCTGGCGGCCGTCGAGCGGCTCGGCATCTCCTACGACGAGGTCGTGGCCGGGCTGGAGGCCGAGGGCATTGCCAAGTTCGAGGTGGCCTGGCAGGACCTGCTGGACACCGTGACGAAGTCCCTTATGAGCAAGGGAGTTGACGGGGAATGAGCAAGGAGAGTCCCGAACAGGTGACCGAGGCGGTGCCGGCGGCCCTGGGCCTGCCGTCCCGGCCTGCGGACTGGTCCAACCCGCTGCGGGACGCACGCGACCGCCGGCTCCCCCGGATCGCGGGCCCCTCAGGGCTCGTCATCTTCGGCGTCACCGGCGACCTGTCCCGCAAGAAGCTGATGCCGGCCGTCTACGACCTGGCCAACCGCGGTCTGCTGCCGCCGGGCTTCTCCCTGGTGGGCTTCGCCCGCCGCGACTGGGAGGACCAGGACTTCGCGCAGGTCGTCCACAGCGCCGTGCGCGAGCACGCCCGCACCCCCTTCCGGGAGGAGGTCTGGCAGCAGCTCGCGGAGGGCATGCGGTTCATCCCGGGCGACTTCGACGACGACACGGCGTTCAAGACGCTCCACGACACGGTCGAGCAGCTCGACGCGGTCCGCGGCACCAGCGGCAACTACGCGTTCTACCTCTCCGTGCCGCCGAAGTTCTTCCCGAAGGTCGTCCAGCAGCTGAAGAGGCACAGGCTGGCGGACGCCCCGGAGGGCTCCTGGCGGCGCGCGGTCATCGAGAAGCCCTTCGGGCGCGACCTGAGGAGCGCGCACGAGCTGAACGCGATCGTGCACGACGTGTTCGACCCGGAGCAGGTCTTCCGCATCGACCACTACCTGGGCAAGGAGACGGTCCAGAACATCCTGGCGCTGCGCTTCGCCAACACGATGTTCGAGCCGATCTGGAACCGGTCGTACGTCGACCATGTGCAGATCACCATGGCAGAGGACATCGGCATCGGCGGCCGCGCCGGCTACTACGACGGCATCGGCTCGGCGCGTGACGTCATCCAGAACCATCTGCTCCAGCTGATGGCGCTCACCGCGATGGAGGAGCCGGCCTCCTTCGACGCGGGCTCGCTGCTCACCGAGAAGCTCAAGGTCCTCAAGGCCGTGAAGGTGCCGCAGGACCTGGACCGGCACACCGTGCGCGGCCAGTACGCGCAGGGCTGGCAGGGCGGCGAGAAGGTGCGCGGCTACCTCCAGGAGGACGGCATCGACCCGGCCTCCGCCACCGACACCTACGCGGCGATCAAGCTGAACATCGACAACCGCCGCTGGGCGGGCGTGCCGTTCTACCTGCGCACCGGCAAGCGGCTGGGCCGCCGGGTGACCGAGATCGCGGTCGTCTTCCAGCGCGCCCCGCACTCCCCCTTCGACTCCACCGCCACCGAGGAGCTCGGCCAGAACGCCATCGTCATCCGGGTGCAGCCGGACGAGGGCATGACGGTCCGCTTCGGCTCCAAGGTGCCGGGCACCTCGATGGAGATCCGGGACGTGACGATGGACTTCGCCTACGGCGAGTCGTTCACCGAGTCCAGCCCGGAAGCCTACGAGCGCCTCATCCTGGACGTCCTCCTCGGGGACGCCAACCTGTTCCCCCGTCACCAGGAAGTGGAAGAGTCCTGGAAGATCCTCGACCCGATCGAGGAGCACTGGGCGACGAACGGCCGGCCGGCGCAGTACGCGTCGGGCAGCTGGGGCCCCGGGGAAGCCGACGAGATGCTCGCACGAGACGGACGGAGCTGGCGCAGGCCATGAAGATCGACCTGACCGACACCACGGCAAGCAAGATCAACAAGGCGTTGGTGCAGGGTCGCCGAGCCATCGGCACCCCTGCCGTGGGCATGGTCCTGACGATGGTCATCGTCACGGACGAGGAGAACGCCTACGACGCCATCAAGGCGGCCGAGCACGCCTCGCACGAGCACCCCGCGCGCACCCTGGTCGTCATCAAGCGGCACGCCCGCACCCCGCGCGACCGCACCGCCTCCCGGCTGGACGCCGAGGTCCGGGTGGGCGCCGACGCGGGCACCGGCGAGACCGTCGTGCTGCGCACCTACGGCGAGGTGTCCGACCACGCCGACTCCGTCGTGCTGCCGCTGCTGCTGCCGGACGCCCCCGTGGTCGTCTGGTGGCCGGTGGACGCCCCCGACGTGCCCGCGAAGGACCCCCTGGGCGCGCTGGCGCAGCGCCGGATCACCGACATGTACGCGGTCGAGCGGCCGCTCCAGGCGCTGGAGAGCCGCGTGCGGTCCTACGCCCCGGGCGACACCGACCTCGCCTGGACACGGCTGACCCCGTGGCGTTCGATGCTGGCCGCCGCCCTGGACCAGGCCCGCGAGCAGATCACCTCGGCCGCCGTGGAGAGCGAGGCGGACAACCCCAGCGCCGAGCTGCTCGCCCGCTGGCTGGAGGCACGCCTGGGCGTGCGGGTCGACCGGGTGGTCACGGCCGGTCCCGTCGTCACCGCCGTGAAGCTGGGCACGCAGCACGGCGAGATCGTCATCGACCGTCCCGAGGGCCCGCTGGCCACGCTGTCGCTGCCCGGCCAGCCCTCGCGCACCCTCGCCCTGAAGGTGCGACAGACCTCCGAACTGATCGCCGAGGAGCTGCGGCGCCTCGACGCCGACGAGATGTACGCCATCGCCCTGCGCGGCGAGGCCGGCAAGGAGACCCCCACCCATGTCTGACTCCCCCAAGCTGACGCGGCGCCCGGAGTGGATCGCCCTGGAGGACCACCGCGCCGAGGGGCAGCCCTCTCTGCGCGAGCTGTTCTCCGCGGACCCCGGGCGCGCGGAGCGGTACGTCGTACGCGTGGGCGACCTGCGCATCGACTATTCCAAGCATCTGATCACCGACGAGACGCTCGCGCTGCTGCAGGAGCTGGCGGCGGCGACGGATGTGGCGGGGCTGCGGGACGCGA
>NZ_JBIVOX010000038.1:0-40906 GCF_044754345.1 Streptomyces sp. NPDC093094
CGCCCATCGAATACGAGAACAACCACTACCTCGCAACCACGAAACCCCAGGTCACAACCAACATCTGAGATCTCTACCGAACCCGGAACGGTTCATTGATCATCTAGAGCAGGTTGAGGTCGAGGTAGTCGAGAACCCAGAAAATGGGAGTGGCGAAGGATATCTGGGCGAAGGGGTTTCCTCCGACCAGCAGACCCACCGGGTTGACGGTCGAGTCGTAGGCCCAGATGACCGCACCCGAATCGCCGTTCGTGGAGAAGGTGTAGCCGGGGTTCCTGACGGCGATCTGCCCGTCGAAGGGCAGTCCGTTGATCAGGCCGCCCCAGTAGGTGTCCTCGACCTTTCCGTAGGTGGTCTGTGTGATGCAGCCGGTCTTGCCGACCCACATGTTCATCGTGGCCGCCTGGGCCACACTCCCTATGCCGTAGAACTGCGGGCCGATCCCGGGCACCATGTGCACCTGAAGCTGGCTCTGCACCACCTGGTCGGGGTAGCACCAGGCCCGGGCGCAGTCGGCGTAGTTGTTGACCGTGAACGTCAGGTCGAGGGGGTAGATCTTGTCCAGTATCGCGATCCGGTCGGCAGGGCAGCGGCCTCCGTCGGCGCCGGAGGGCTGCACGATGCAGGAACCGCTGGCGGCGGAGTTCAGGTTGGCGATGACGTGGTTGTTGCTGACCAGGAAGATCTTGCCGGCATCCGCCGGGGCGCGGCCCCGGCCGAAGAACCCCAGAGTGCCCTGCACTCCGGAGTAATGGCTGATGGAGACTCCGCCCCCGGCCGGCCGCTGCCGGTGCGTGAGGTTCTGCAGGCTGATGATCCCGCTGTGGACGACGTGCAGGGGCAGGTCTCCGGCCGCGCCGACCCCGAGGCCGTCGACGACGAGTGCCCGTGCCGCATCGGCCGACACCGGCTCCGCCACGTAGACGCGCAGCACCTCCGTGCCCGGCACGGCCTCGTCCTCCGGCTCGCTCAGCCCCCAGCCGAGCCCCTGGACGTTCCCCACACCGACCAGATGGTCGGCGGGACGTGGCTGCCCCGGCCGCTGCCGGCTTCTCACAGCGGCGAACAGCGCCTCCACGGCTTCGTCCCGCACGCTGCGGATTCTGAAGTCGCTCAGACCGCTCGCCCGTTCCACCGCCGCCCTGCTCGCCTCCGACGGCGGGTACGGGGCCACCCGGAAGCTCTCCGGTTCCTGGCCCTGGCTGCCTTGCGAAGGCAGATCCGGCGGGACCTCGAAGGGTCGTTCACCCGGGCCCGAGCCCTGCTCGCTCATGGCACTCCTTCCTCACCGGGCCGGCCTGCCGATCGGTCCTAGCCGTCGATGTACCGGAACTCCGGTCCGTAGGTCTGGCCGTCGCCGCCCGGGACTTCGCGGAGCATCAGGGCTCGAGCCGGTCCCTTGAGACCGGCCATCCTGGAGACGGCTTCGTCGAGGAGGCCGGTCGCCGTGTCCGGGTCGTTCGCCTGCCAGGCGTCCTCCAGCAGGTCCAGCATCCGGCTGTACGCCTGGTTGCCCCGGTCCAGCAGGTCCTGTGTCTCGGCGTCGGGGGTCGGCTGCCCCGGCGCTCCCCAGCCGCCGTCGGGCACCGTGCCCATCGGGCGGGTGCCGGGCATCGCGATGACGTCCCCGGTGAACTCCCACCGGTCCGGGTTCTCGGCGACCTTGACCAGCTTGCGGCCGTGGAAGAGCTCCCGGAAGACGAAGAAGTGGGCGAGCTCGTCGGTCACTCCGGGGTGCGGGTTCTGCGGCGAGGCGGCGGTGCCCTCGCCCTGCTCCTTGATCACCTCGATGGCCGCCTCGACGTCGGCGAGCGAGTCGAGTGCCACGAGGGTGTTTCCCTCGCCATGGTGCTGCATGTCCCGTTCGAGCTGGTGAGCCCCGGTGATCAGCTCCGCGTGGTCCTGGAACGCCTCCAGGATCGCGGTGTAGAACGCGCCGATGGAGGTGTGCGACCGGGCCTTCGCGATCGGGGCGTCGGGCTCCTCGATCTTCGCGAACAGATCCAGGGACTCCTTCGACAGCCCGCTCAGGAAGACGGTCAGCGACGGACGTACGCCGCCGGGCAGCGGACCGGGGTACCTCGGCACCGTGTGCACGTCGCCGAGGCGGGGGACTCCGCCGATGGTGGTGAGCATGTTCCCGGCGAGACCGAGGTGGGACATCTCGTCGAAGACGATCCGCTTGAACGCCTTCAGCACGTCCCCGCTCTGGGGCTCGATGGACCACATTGCGGACAAGTACGGGGGAAGAGTGGCGAGTTCCAGCATCATCGCCTGCTGAAGCGACTCCTTCAGCCAGTCGGCGTCGCGGCGCTCGGCGGGCTCCTCCATCAGTTCGACGATCCGGTTGCTCCGGTATTCGAGGAGCGACGTCATGGACAGCCCCTTCCGTGCCGTTTTTGCACCCTTTTGTCCATGAAGAAGGGTAGGCCGGTGCCGTCAGCGCCTTGTCATTGCGCCGTCATCGCCTGGACCGCCGGAATCATCCGGGCGAGCCGAGCGGACGGCTCCGGGCCCGGCTCGTCCCGGAGCAGCCGGTACGCACGGTGGTGCCGTGCGGCCTCGATCACCTCGCCCTCCGACAGGTGCGCCGCCACGACCGCCCGGTGCGCGCTCTCCCGGAGCAGCTCGGTCCGTACGCGCGCAAGCGCCGCCTCCAGGGCCAGAGCCGGGCTGCCCTGCCGGGTGAGCTTGTCCGCCAGGGCGTCCGGCGCGTGCAGGCCGCAGTCGGCGCAGCCGCTCACGCTCGAGGGGCACCCACTCCTCGTCCCTGCCGGGCGGCAGCTCACCGCCGCCCGGCAGGACCGGTGGCGCGGGGCCGTGCGGGGGCGGAGCCTTCGCGCGCACGACGCCGAGCGCCATCTCGGGCAGGGCGTGGACGTCCACCCGCAGGGCATCGGTGAGCGCCACGGACTCCCCGCTGCACCGCACGAGCGGCCGGTCGCCGTGCGGCAGCTTCCACAAGGCGGTGCGCAGACCGCCCCGAGCTCTTCCCCGTCCACGACGAGTCCGGCCTCGTCGTGAAACTCACCGCGTTCGTCCGGATCTCCCTGCGCCGGGCCGAGGGCCACGGCTCGACCGCGCGGCTGCGGGACCCGATGCACAAGCGGTTCGCCGCGGTCGCGGAACGGACCACCGACAGCGGGCGCAGGAGCGGAGTCTTCGAGGAGGGACCCCTGCCGGGGCCCAGCGGGACGACACCACCGGCCTCGACGTCCGCCTCCCCCCGGGTCGTCGCCCCGGTCCTGCAGGACTGCGCCGACGAGCGGCTGCTGCCGTGGTCCTGGGTTACGGAGGGGTTCGACACATGCGCCTTCGACGCGAACGCCCGGTTCACCGCCCTCATCGACGGCATGCGGTCGGCGTACTCGCTGCTCGTCATGCGCGAGGGGCACATCAACCGGCTCGTCGTCCTGGACCGGGCGACCATGGCCGGCACCACGCAGAACATCTGCCTCAACCCGGCGTGAGGACCCCGGACAGGGCTGCCGCCGCCGGGCGGCGCCGCGCCCAGAACGGTGACGACACCCAGCGGGCTTCGTCGGCGTAGGCCCGGGCGTGCAGGGCGAGGTAGGGCGCCGCGATCCCGTCGACGAAGGCGCGGTACGCGGCCAGGGCGCCCGCCTCGCCGCGCAGGGAGCTGTCGACGGCCACGGCCGCGCGGGCGCCGGTGTGCAGGGCTGTGAGGATCCCCTGGGAGGAGAGCGGGTCGCAGGCGAGCGCGGCGTCCCCGGCGGCCACCCAGCCCGGCCCGGCCGGCGGGGCGAGACGCTGCCCATGGGCCGGCGCCCATCGCGGTTCCGGCAGCCGCCCGGCGGCGTAGCCGTCCAGCCGGGTCCGTACGTGCCGGGTGCCGGCCGCCCCCTCCAGGAACCCGGCGGCGCCGCGCAGCCGGGGCTCGACCAGGTCGAGGTCGGTGAGGTGGGCCACCAGCCGCCCGGCTGGCACCCGCGCGGTGTACCACCAGCCGCCCGGCGCCGACTCCACGAGCGTGCGCAGGTCCTGGTCGGCCGGTACGGGGCCGGTCAGCAGGGCGTACGCGGCGACGAGCCGGTCCTGCCGCAGCCGTACCGCGCCCTGCCGGGCGATCACCGCGCGCCGGCCGGTGGCGTCCACCAGCCACGCGCAGGGCAGCTCCCGTTCCACCCCGCGCTCGCGGACCACCAGCCGCCACGCCCCCGGCCGGCCGGTCCGGCGCACCGCGATGCCGTGCACCGGCCGGGCCCCGGCGTCCTCGGCCGCGCCGCGCAGGAACGCGTCGAAGCGGACGCGGTCCAGGTGCCAGCCGTGGCCGTGCGGGTCCATGACGTGACCGCGCCCGTGCAGCTGCTCCGAGCCCCAGGCGGCGTCGGTGCCGGTGCAGGGCAGGTGCCCGTCGGCGTCGAGCCCGGCCAGCAGCCCGAGGTCGCTCAGCACAGGCCGGGCGGCGGGCGGCAGGGTCTCACCGATCCGGTACGGGCCCGTTCCCCGCGGCCCGGAAAGGTCCCGCGGCCGGGGGTCGAGGAGCAGGACCCGGCGGCCCGCGCGGGCCAGGCACAGCGCCGCGACCGACCCGGCCGGCCCGGCGCCCGCCACGACCGCGTCGCAGCCGCCCGTCACGGGCGGCCCGGGAAGCGGGTCATCTTGTTGATGAAGCCGGCCGAGACCTCCTCGTCGGGCGGCTCGGCCATCGCTGCGGCCACGGCCACGGTGTCGGCCCGTACCTCCGGATCGGCGGCCTCCGGCACATGCACGGTGATCAGATTGCGTTCGCGGGGCGGGGCGGGCTCGGGAGCGAAGGTCACTTCGGACTCCACCAGCATGGTCTTGGGGAGCCCAGGGGTGTCCTGCGGTCCGGGACGGCGTTCGACGATCCCGAGCTTGCCGAAGTCCCGGACCATCTCGTTCATCTGGGTCTCGTAGCCGGTGGGCAGCCAGCGCAGCCACACGGACCTGCGCTCGAAAGCGAGCCTGCGCTCCTCCTGGGGCCGCGCGGGGTCCATCGCGATCGTGTACTCCTCCTCGGCCAGGACGTGATTGGGCACCTTGGCCGGCCAGAACGTGGGCAGGTACGGGTCGTAGCGGGGCCCGAAGCCCTGGTCGTAGCCGGAGCGGCAGCTCGCCGTGTCGGTGTGCCAGGGGACGGCCATCCACCGGGTGAGGTGGCCGGGCCCCTGCGCGTACAGCGGGCCGTCGACCCCGAGCGCGGCCTGGGGCGTGAGGACTCGGCCGTAGCTCTGGTCGGGCAGACCCGGGTCGCGGTGTTTGATCCGGAAGGGCGCCGAGTACATCGTGGCGTGCCGCATCGGCCAGGTGAGCTCGCAGCCGGGGTGGAAGGCGTCGGCGAGGCAGAACGACAGCGCGGCCCGGTCCAGCGTCGCGGGGCGCTCGGCGAGCGGAACGTCCTCCAGCCCGGTCACCGGCGTGGCGGCCGGATCGAAGTCCTCGACGAAGGCGCCGTCCATCCAGCGCGTCAGCAGGTCGTACTGCAGGGGCGAGAGGGCGAGGTGCTGGCGCGGGGAGACCGGCGGCAGATTCACGGCGTCGCCGTACACCGAGGGCCAGGGGACGGTGGACATCCCGTCGCGGTCGAGGTGCCGCAGCGATGCCCAGACCTGGCGCCGCAGCTCCTTGTGGACCGGGTCCTTGCTCGCCAGCCGGGTGAGCCGCTCGGGCGCCAGCAGATGGTCGCGACCGCCGTGGCCGAACTGGACGGCAAGTCCGTGGTTGACCCACTGCAGGTCGCACAACCGCCTCAGCACCGGCAGCACGTCGTGGGTGAAGGAGACCCGCTGCGGGCGTGGCAGCAGCCCGGCCGTCACGTAGGTGTCGCGGAGCAGGTCGTGGAGCGTGCGGACGGACTTGAGGCCGGGCGCGTAGTCGGGGGGCGCGACGACGACCCAGGCGGGCTCGACGGGGACGGTCCGGCCGTCGATCCGGACCTCGGCCCGCACCGGCCCGTCGGCGATGTCGTCGTGCCAGCCGTCGTTGTTGGCGTAGTCGGTGGCGGGGAGGTTGCCCGCCGAGGCCGCCTTGCCGCGGCCGCCGAGGAAGAGGAGCCGGCCGGCCCGGTCGGTGCGCAGTTCGCCCAGGTAGACGGGGCTGCCCATGAACGTGCCGGTGTCGAACCGGAGCTCGGGCAGCCCGGCCCGGTCGCGGCCGCGCACCGACCGGGAGCCGGGGTCGATGACCAGCCGGCTCCGGGGCCGGACGGTGGCGTTGCGCAGTCCGCTCTCCGGGGCCTGGGCGGCCTCCGGGATGTCCAGGGCGAGCTGGAACTGGTACCAGGCGGCCTTCTTGTTGGCCACGTGCACGGTCCACCGCAGGTCGGCGTTGTCCGCGGTCAGCTCGGCGACCGGCTCCCCGGCGGCGTTGAAGCCGTACACCCGGAAGCGGACCGCCTGCCGCTTCAGGGCCCCGGTCGCATCCTTGTAGGACGCCTCGGTGGGCGCGTCGTCGACCTCGGGGGCGAGGAAGAACCCCTCGGCGCTGTCGCCGACCCGGGCCACGCCGATCGCCGGGTGGACGGCGGCGCGGACGATCCGGGTGTCGCGGCCGGGCGGCTCGGTGGAGGCCGGCCGGGCGGGGCCGGGCTCGGTCGTGGGGATGCCGTTGGCGTCGCGCCGCCGGGCGGCCGAGGCGAGGTACACGACCTGGCGGGCTTCGGCGATGCTGCCTGCCGGGCGGTGCTCGGGCAGGGAGTGCCAGGGGTTGAAGGCGAGGTTCTCACCGTACGCGGCCTGGCCGCGCGCCTCGGTGTTCTGCTGGTGCAGGGTCAGCCCGGCCACCCGCACCGGAGCGCTCGCCGCCTCCTCCCAGCGGACCGTGGCCCGGTCCAGAGGCATACCGTCCGGGTCGGTGCGCAGCTGTACGAACAGGTCGAAGGCCGCCTCCCCGGCGGCCAGCCGGTGCCGCAGGTCGCCACGGAAGAAGGACGGGTCCTCGTCGGGCGGCACGGCCTGCGGATCGCCGTCCGGGCAGCCCGCGGGGACCAGCTTGTACTTGACGTGCCGGTCGCCCCCGAAGCCGTACGGAAGCACGCTCCAGTACGTGGCCGTCAGCGTGCTCTTCTCGGCCTTGGCCATGTCCTGGAGGACCGTCCGGGTGACCGGACGGCTGTCCAGATACGCCTGGAGGGTGTTGTCGACCACCCCGGCCCGGGTGAATTCGCACATGTCGCGGGCGGTGTCGACGAAGAACACGTCGTGGTTCTGGAGCAGCAGGTCCTGGGTGTCCGCGGCACTGTCGTCCGCCAGGAGCTTCACGCCGGGCACCCCGAAGAGCTTGATCCCGATGCCGAGGGTGGTGCGCAGGTCGGACCGGGTGGGCACGGTGTCGCTGGAGAACCGCACCCAGGCGGTCAGCCCGCCCTGGGCGCGGGCGGCCTCCAGGAAGCCGACACGCAGTTCCTCGGGCAGGTCGGCGTCGACGGTGAGGACGCCCCGGGCGGAGCCGTGGGCCTTGAGGAAGACGGGCCGCAGCGCGGGTTCCTGCCCCTGTGCGATCCGCCTGCCCTGCACGAGGTCCACGAACATGGCGCGCAGTGCGCCGGTGGGGTCGTCGGCGCATTCGGGCAGGGGTTCCATGGGTCCGGACATGGGTGGCGGGCCTTCCGGGCGGGGTCTTTCTGCCACTGTCCGTGGGGGGTCGCGAGGGCCGCCAGCCCGCCGGGCCCAAGGGAGTGAGGAGCGGCTTCCGTCGTGCGGGGCGGACGAGTTGCACATACGACGGGAAAGAGGCATGAAGGAAGATTCAGGCCCGTTCGTGGCCGGAAACCAGGAGAGTTCCCGGAAGAACGTTCTGTTTCGTGCAGTCACCCCGTCACCGTCACCCGAGTCGGTCCCGGCCGGCGGCGTCGGCCGGGACGCCGGGTGAACGCCCGAGTCGGCCGCGACGACGCAGGTCGGGGACGTCGCGGGCCGGCGGCGCCGGGCTGGGGCTCATTCCGCCTGGGCGCGGCTTTCCGCCGCCCTCGGAGGAAGGGACGGACACCGTGAGGGCAGCTCAGCACGCCGGACGAGCAGCCCCGTCATCGCTGCGCAGATCAGCGCGAAGACCAGAGAGCCGACAGCGGACTCGTCATGGACGACGTGCTCGGCGGTGGCCACGCTGAACACACCGGCCGCCGCCCCGGACCCGCTGGTCAGCACCCGGCCCGCCGGGCCGGCAGGCAGGACCGCCCCGATCGCGAGAGCGGCACCCACCAGGGCGTCGGGGACGACGAAGGCGCTGTCCACGCCACGCACAAGCAAATTGAGCAGGGTTCCCAGGCTGATGAAAGCGGCTGCACATCGGCCGACGGTCAGGGCACGCACGATCCGTCTCCTCGAGAGGGGGGAGCTTGCAATGTCAGGCTTGCCCCTCCGCGGAGGAGCAGTGGGGTCGGTTCGCGCGGCGCGAGACCGCCGAGCGCGGAGAGATCGTGCGGAGATGACCGCGCACGCGGCCGAGGGCGTCCGCCATGGCGTCGCGCGGACCGGTGTGCCGAGCGGTTGCCCGAACAGGCCCTTCAGAGGCTCTCCAAGGGCTGGAACAGTCAGGTCGCGATGCGTTCACCCGACGGTTCAACAACCACGATCTGGATGTGCGGCGGGGCGTACCTGCGCGCCTTGCCGACCATTTTCGCCAGGTCGAACTTGGAACGCAGGACGGGCACATGGACGGGTGCGGGCATGTCGGGGCGGTGGGGCGGGACGTTCATTCCCGTCGGCAAGGTCGCGCCGGGGCGCAGCCTCGCACCGATGAGCGTGTGCGGACCGTCCGGCGGTGTGGCCACGACGAACTGCGTGACGTCGGACCACGGCAGCAGCGTGCCGCCGAACCGGGCACCGGCGGCGTCGAACTGGAACGCAGTGCGTCGCTTCTCGAACCAGGAGACGATGAAGGGAGTTGCCGCGACGACGACCACACCACCCTTCATGTCGAGTGCCCAGCCGAGCAGTACGGCAAGTGCCAGGACGCCCGCGATCGCCCCCCACAGGGCTGCCTGGTCCTTGGGCGAGAAGGGGTGGGTGACTCGGTAGCGTTCCCATCGTCCGGTGCGGCGGGTGGGCCCTGCGGCGGGTGCGTGGTTGGCATGAGACATTGCGGATTTTCCTCTTTCCTTGACGTGTCGGCCGGTCGGCTGCAGGCCCGCGTGGCGGATGTCACGCCGCCGGGTCGCTCGCTCCGCGCCGGGTTCGGCGGCGGCACCCGACGCAACCGGGCAGACTCTTTCGCGAGGCGCTGCAAGGCCGGTGAAATCCTCATGAACCAGGGTTTCGAGAGACCGGGCAGGCACGGGTTGTACGGGGACACGGGGGCTTGGCCATGGGCATGGATTCCGAGGAATCCGGCGGGAGCGCGACCGATGGAAGCGGGGATGGAAGCGGGGACCTGCGGATCGACCTGCTCGGGCCGGTCCGGGCCCGTCGCGGTGATGCGCCGCTCGCGCTCGGCCCGGTGCGGCGGCAGGCGGTTCTCGCCGCTCTGATCCTGCGTGCGCCGGGCTTCGTGACGTATGAGCAACTCCTCGCCGACGTGTGGGGCGATGATCTCCCGGCCACGGGCCACCGGGTCCTGCCGAGCTACACCTACGCGCTGCGCAAGGCGCTCGACGGAGCGCCTGCCGCCGGTTCCCGCCGGTCGGTGATCCACAGCGGGCGCGGCGGCTACCGGTTCGTACCCGACGGAGCGCGCACCGACCTCGCGGATCTCGCCGCGGAGGTCTCCCGCACCCGGCGAGCGAGGGCCTCCGCCGATCTCGACGCCGCACTGGAGCACGGCGGCCGGGCGCTGGAGCTGTTCCGTGGGGAACCGCTGCCGGGTCTTCCGGGTCCCCTCGCCGACAGCGAGCGAGAACGCCTCGCCCGGCAGCGGCGCATGCTGCACCAGGACCGGGTGGAGTGCCTGATGCTGCTCGGCCGCTACCAGGAAGCGCTGGACGAACTCATGGCCGCGCCCCTGGTCCAGCCTCACGACGAGCCGCTCGCCGCACTGCGGATGCGGGCCCTGTACGGCAGCGGCCGACAGGCCGAGGCGCTGGCCGTCCACCAGGACATGCGCCGCCGCCTGCGCGACGACCTGGGTGTGGAGCCCGGCGAGGAACTGCGCACTGTGCATCAGGCCGTACTGCGCCGGGACGACCGCCTCCTCCTCGGCCGGCCGGCACAGCGGCGGGCGGCCGACGCCCCCACCGCTCCCCAGGACAGCCGGGCCGGGAAACCGGCTCCCGCGCCTCGTCTCTCCAACGGGTCCGGTCACACCGGCGCCCCCCGCCCCCGCCGAAACGACCTCCCGGGCGACAGCGCCTGCCTGGTCGGCCGTGAGCGGGAACTCGCCCTGCTCACCGCCCCCATGGCCCCAGGGGCCGTGTCCGTGGTCGCGGTCGACGGCACGGCGGGGGTCGGCAAGACCGCCCTGGTGGTACGCGCCGCCTGGACGCTCGCCGATGCCTACCCCGACGGTTGCCTGTACGTGGACCTCCACACGCACAGCGCCCTCCACGAGAGCGGCGACACACGGCGCGCACTGCGCCGCCTGCTGCGTGCGGTCCACGACGGCGGTGACGAAGTGCCTGACGACCTGGACGACCTGGGGGAACTGGTCACGGCCTGGCGCGCGGCGACGAGCGCACTACGGCTGCTGCTCGTGGTCGACGACGCCCGCAGCTCCGAGCAGGTACGCCCGCTCCTGCCCGCCGGCCCGGGGAGCCGGGTCCTGGTGGCGGGCCGGCAGCGGCTGGCCGGCCTCGACACCGATCTACGGCTCACCGTGGAGCCGTTGGGCACCGGCGAGGCGGTCGGACTGCTCCGCGAACTCCTCGGGAAGTCCCGTGCGGACCGCGAACCCCAGGCGGCTCTCGAACTCGCCCGGCGGTGCGGCGGACTTCCCCTGGCGCTGCGCATCGCGGGCGCCCGGCTCCAGAATCGTCCGTCCTGGACGCTCGCCTTTCTCGCCGGCCGGATGTCGGACGGCTCGCGCAGCCTGGGCGAACTGCGGGCCGAGGACCGCAGCGTGGAGGCCGCCTTCCGGCTGTCGTACGACCAGCTCACCTCCGAACTGCGCCGTGCTTTCCGTGCCTTGGGCGTGGCTCCGACGGCCCGCTTCGACGAGCTCACCCTCGCCGCCGTGCTGGGCGGTTCCCCTGAGGACGCCGGGGATCTTCTGGAGGACCTGGTCGACGCGAGTCTGCTGCAGCAGCCGCATCCGGGCCGCTACCGGCTGCACGACCTCGTACGGGCACACGCGTGGCGCCTCGCCACCGAAGCGCCCGAGCAGGCCGCCGCCGACCGCGCCGCCGTACTGAGTCTCTACACAACCGCGGGCCGCATCGCCGGCGACCAGGGTCCCGGTGCCTTCCCCACCGGCCCTGACATCCCCTGCCTCCCCTTCCGCGACGGGCGGGAAGCCTCGGCATGGCTGACCGCGGCGGGCGGAGAACTGGTCGACGTGGTCGCTCACGCGGCCGCCGCCGGCCAGTTCGACCACGCCTGCTGGATCGCCGAGGCCCTGATCGACCATCTGGTCCACCAGGGCCAGTACCACGAGTGCCGGGCAGCACTGGAGATCGCGCTGCCCTGCGCGGACCTGGCCACCGACCGGCGGATGCCCTCCGCGCTGCGCAACTGCATGGGAATGATCGACCTCTACCAGGGCCGGCTCCAGCAAGCGCACACCTGGTTCACCGAAGCGGTGCAGCACGGCTGCGGCCCTGACGATCTGCGGGAACGGGCCCGGGCGAGCGCCGGCATGGGCGTCGCCGAGTGGATGCTGGGCCGCATCGAGGACGCGATCGCTCATCTGGACGAGGCGGTGGAGCTGGCGGACCGGCTCGGCGACGACTGGCTGACCGGGATAGCGGTCTGCAGCCTCGGCGCGATCCACTCCCAGCAAGGGCGGCACGAGCAGGCATTCGAGCTCAACGCGTCCGCCCTGACCATCGCCGAGAAGAACGGCAGGCCCAGGGCGATCAGCAACACACTGTGCTTCTCCGCCGACACCCACCTGGCAGTCGGCCGGTACCCGGAGGCCAAGGACCTGCTGCGGCGGGCGGCCGAGCTGGCGAGCGAGGCCGAGGACCTGCCGCTGCGCGCCGCGAGCCTCTCGCGCCTCGCGACCGTGGAACACATCCAGGGCAGCCTGCACGCCGCGGTGGACACCCACCACCAGGCGCTCGCCACGCTCACCCAGCACACCAGCGCGGGGCTGGAGATGGCGGTCCGCATCCGCCTCGGCAGCACTTACGCGGCGGCGGGTCGCAACGCCGAGGCCCGGCAGGAGTTCCAGACCGCCCTTTCCCTGCCCGGAGCCGGTGACCATCCACGGCAGGTCGAAGAGGCACGCGACGGGCTCAGCGGCATCGGCTTCCCGCCGGAGGAAGACATCTGAGACAGCTTTCACCTCGGTTCACACCGCGGCCGTCCCCGGAGAGTTCGGCCGGCTCCTCGCTTCAGCGGGATTTCATCGGCTTTGCATCGCCTCGCGGAAGAGTTCGGCGCGCGGGACGGGTCCGAGCCGGCCCCGCGGACGTGAACCGTACGAGGAGAGAGGGCTGTCACGTGAGTGAGACCCCGCAGGTGGATCCGCGGCAGGCTTTCGGCGAGAGCCGTCCCACCCAGCCGCTCGGGCAGGCCGCACCGGCCTGGGGGCCCGCGGCACAGGGCTCGGGTCAGGTGCCGCCCCCGATGCCGGGTCAGGCCCCTCCCCCGGTCTCGCCCTGGTCCCAGCCGGTTCCGGCGGGCGGACCGGGCGAGGCTCCGCGCGGCAGCGGTTCGCGGAACTGGCTGATCGCCGGCGCCGCGGCCCTGGCCGTGGCCGTGATCGCGGGCGTGATCATCGCCACGTCAGGCGGCGACGACAACGACGCCGCCACAGGCAGACCACCGGGTGTCCCGGGCGGCGCAGCCGAGCCGGAGGAGCCGGGCAAGGCGTTCACCGAGGTGCCCGAGGGGTGCGAGCTGATCAAGGCGTCCACCATCGAGAGGATCGCGCCCGGAACCGAGTGCACACCCGGGCTGATGGACGACGCGGATCTGGCGACGATGATCACCAGGTCACCGAGGTGGGAGAGCCAGGGCTACGACAGTCCGTTTCTGAGTCTGGACGCGCACGTCGTTGTCATGCCCGCAGCGAAGGAGACGTACGCCACGGAGAAGAAGGTCGCCCTCAAGGACCGGGGGGAGCTGTACAAGGTGATCGGCTCGCGGCCTGTCAGCGGGCTGGGCGAGGAAGCGTTCATGGTCTACGGCGGAGACACGGACGGGGGCCTCGCCTCCGCCCAGGCGATCGTCCGCGAGGGCAACGCCACGGTCACCGCGGACTACACGTTCAGCCGGAAGGACTCCACCACGACCCAGCAGCAGGCCGAGGAGGCCGCCATCGCCGCCGCCCGTGATGTTCTCGGCTCCCTGAGCTGACCGCCGCGGCGACGACGTGCACACATCCGCCCAGCCGCACAGCCAGGTCCCCCGGCAGCAGAGTTCCGCCCGTATCGGCCCCTACGAGGTCTTCCACCTCCTGGGCGAAGGCGGCATGGGAAGGGTCTTCCTGGCCAGGTCACCGGGATCGCGCCTGGTGGCCCTGAAGGTGATCCGGCCCGAGTACGCCGAGACTCCGAACTTCCGCGGGCGTTTCCGGCGCGAAGCCGACTCCGCCCGCAGGGTCAGCGGGTTCTACACCCCACCGGTCCTCGACGCGGACGCCGACGCCCCGCAGCCCTGGCTGGCCACGGCCTATGTCCCCGCACCGTCGCTGCACGATGTCGTGCGCGGCTTCGGTGCACTGCCCGAGGCGGCCCTGCGGGCCCTCGGCACGGGCCTGGCGGAGGCGCTGCTGGCCATTCATGCCGCCGGGATCGTGCACCGCGACCTCAAACCCGGCAACGTGCTCGTCGCCGAGGACGGGCCCCGGGTCATCGACTTCGGCATCAGCAGGGCGGTGGACGCGACCCGGGTGACCCGGACGGGGACGGTGATGGGGACGCCCGGGTTCATGGCGCCCGAGCAGATCGTGTCGAGCCGCGAGGCCGGACCGGCGGCCGACATCTTCTCCCTGGGCTGCGTCCTCACCTTCGCGGCCACCGGCCGGAGCCCCTTCGGCGCCGGAGGCACGGCCGAGATCCTCTACCGGGCCGTCCACCATCGGCCTCGACTGGAGGGCGTGCCCGCGGCATTGGGCCCGCTGATCGGAGCGTGCCTGGACAAGGACCCCGCACGCAGGCCGCCCGCCGAGTCGGTGCTGGCCGCGCTCGGGGCCGCCGACCCGGCCGCGCTGCTGACCGAGGGCCTGCGGCAGGACCTCGCACGGCGGGCGGCACACGCCGCCGTCCTGGTGGCCGCACCACCCATGCCCGCCACGCCCCTCACCCCGCCCGACACGGTCGTACCGAAGGGGCCGAGCCGCCGCGGACTCCTGTGGATCACCGCGGCAGGGACCGGAGTCGCCGTGGCCGCAGGAGCCGCGGCACTGATCGGAGGGCGGTCGCGGCCCGGCAAGGACCCGGTGCGGTCCGGCGCCGGCACGGGCGCCACGGCCCGGCCCGAGCCCACGGTTCCGGCAGGTCCGAAGCCACAGTGGTCGACCAGGCTGAAGCAGTCGGAGAACGGACGGCTTCGTCTTCTCGGCGACACCCTGGTGCACTGGGACACGGCTCACGCGACCGCCTACGACACCGCGACCGGCGAGGAACGCTGGACTGGTTCACTCCGTCCGCCGTCCGACGTCGTGGGCGATCCGAAGTGGATCGGCGTTCAGGGGTCCGTGCTGTACGCCGAAGGCTGGACCGGTGAGCACGGCTACTTGTTCGGTGTCGACGCCACAGGCAGGCAGAAGTTCTCCCACGCGGTCACCAGGTACGGCGCCGACGGCCGCGACGCCGACTTCGTCGACAAGGTCATGTGCGTCGCCGGACCGGTCGCCGTCCTCGGCACCGGCGGCGACGCCGGCTACGGGGTGCGCGCGGTCGATCTCACCTCGGGCGAGGTGCTGTGGTCGCGCACGGTCCGCGGCAGCGACTTCCAGGCCCGGACCGACGGTCGCCTCTGCTACGTGCAGGACAACGGCACGCTCAGCGGACTTGGCCTGCGCACCGGCACCGAGCGGTGGCAGGTGCGGGACGTCGTCGAGCCCGGTGCCTATCCGCAGCTGGCCACCGACGGGACGGCGCTGCTCGTCGTCAGCGTCAAGGTGCAGGCGTTCAGCGCCTCCGGCGGCGGGAAACTGTGGACCGCCGTCAATGAGACGACCGACATCAGCCCGGCCACGGTCCGCGGTGAGCGGGCCTACGTCCACGACGCGCAGGACACCGTCTTCGCGCTGGACATGCGCAGCGGCGATCAGGTGTGGCACAGCGCGAGTCCGTTGAATCTGTCCCCTGCCGGCGGTTCGGGAGACCAAGGTCCCACTGTCTCTTCGTCCGTGGTGGCCGTCGCCACGTTCGCCACGGGTGAGGTCCCCGGGTTCGTCGTCATGCGCGCCTCCGACGGCAAGCAGCTCTGGGCGCACCAGCCCTCCGGCAGTGAAGCCAGGGGCAGGAACACCTGGCAGCTGCAGACCTCCGGCGACACCCTCTTCGCCGCGTCCGAGACCACCCTCTACGCATTCCGGAGCGAGACCCCTTGACCACGCCGCCCGCTACGCCGCCCTCACTGCCCCAGCAGACCGCTGCCGCCCCCACACACATAGGGCCGTACCGGGTGATCCGGGAACTCGGCGCGGGCGGCATGGGCCGCGTCCACCTCGCCACGTCACGCAGCGGCCGTGCGGTGGCCGTCAAGGTGGTGCGTGCCGAACTGGCCGCCGACCCGGACTTCCGTCGGCGCTTCAGGGCCGAGGTGGACGCCGCCCGCGCGGTCTCCGGCGCCTTCACCGCGCCGGTCGTCGACGCCGACCCCGAAGGGCCGCAGCCCTGGCTGGCCACCGCCTACATCCCGGGTCCCTCGCTCGCCGACGCCCTGGACGCCCATGGGCCCATGCCAGAGGCCACCTTGCGGGTGCTCGGCGGCGGCCTGGCCGAGGCGCTGGCCGCGATCCACCGCGCGGGGCTCATCCACCGCGACCTCAAGCCGTCCAACATCCTGCTCACCCTCGACGGCCCCCGGGTGATCGACTTCGGCATCAGCCGGGCCGTCGACGGCACCGTACTCACCGCCGAGGGCCAGGTCGCCGGCTCACCCGGTTTCATGTCGCCCGAGCAGTCACGAGGAGCCGAACTCACCTCTGCCAGCGACGTGTTCGCCTTCGGCGCCGTGCTCGCCCTCGCCGCCACCGGCATCCCGCCCTTCGGCACCGGCGGGGTCCACGCCCTGCTCTACCGGGCCGCCTACGAGGAGCCGCAGCTGAACGGTGTCCCGCACGGCCTGCTCGGCATCGTCACCGCATGCCTCGACAAGGACCCCGCCCGGCGTCCCACCGTCGGTCACCTGCAGTCCTGGCTGCGCCCGGAGACCACAGCGGGCTGGCTCGGCGCCGTCGGACTGCAGGTGACCGAGGACGAGCGCACCCTGCAGAACGCCGTGAGTCCCCCGCTGCTCGGCCGCCGCCGGTTGCTCATCGGCGGCGGGGTGCTCGCCGTGGCCGCGGCGGCCGGCGGCGCCGCCCGGTTCCTCCGGCCGGGCGACGAAGGCACCGGTGCCGCCCCCGCACTCGACTGGGCCCGCGACCTTCCCCGGCCGGGCATGTCCCTGACCGCGGTGACCCGCTCGACGCTGCTGTGCACCCGGCAGACGTCGGGGGCCTGCCTCGACCGGGCCACCGGCAAGCTCCTGTGGAAGGACCTCGACAGCCAGAACACCGACGCCCTCGCCGACGACAAGCACGTCTACACGGTGCGCACCGACGGGAAAGTGCACGCGTTCGACGGCCGGTCCGGACGGAAGCTGTGGGACTCGGCACCGGGCGGGGACAGCGCGCCCCGGCTGGAGTTCGCGGACGGAGAGCTGGTCGCGGCGATGAGTGACGGTGGACGTGTCCACTGCCTGGAGGCGCCGAGCGGAGAAGTGCGCTGGACGACCTCCGACGTGAAGGAGGGCCTCGCGGTCGTCGGCACCACCCGGGCCGGCACCCTGATCGCCTGGGGCAGCCCTTCCAGGACGAACCCCGCTGCCATGCTCAGGGGATACACCGCTCTCGACCCGGAGTCGGGCGGGCGCGTATGGGACAAGGACCTTGTCACCCTCTACTCGCCGGACAGGAGCAAAGTGCTCTACGGCATCGACGCAGGCATGAACCTGCTCGCACTCGACCCCGGCGACGGCCGGACGCTCTGGAGCGAACCCACGAAACTCCCGCCGACGAACAGTGAGATCCTCATGTCCGACAGGTCTTTCAGCCTGGTCGAGGGAACCCTGTTCTGCTACCCGGGCACCGGCGCCAACGGCTCGACCCGCGGGCTGCTCACGGCCTTCGCCCCGGAGTCGGGCAAGACCTTGTGGAGCGTGCGGACCGCCGCCCGCGGCAACCGCGGCTACGCCCGCTCCGGCGCCACCGTCTGCTACCTGGACGAGAAGGTCCTGCACGGGATCGACGCCGAGACCGGCACGGAACGCTGGAGGGCAGGGGCGGGCCTCGGCGACCCGGTGTTCCTGGGCACCCTGCGCGCACTCTTCCTCGCCGCGGGCAGCAACGGCCTCTACGCCTTCCACGCCGAGACCGGCGAACAGGTCTGGCACTACCCCGCCGGCGGCGGCTCCGGCTCCTGGTCGACGCACACCGCCGGCGATCACCTCTACGCCAGCTGGTCCGGCAAGATGTTCCGCTTCTCCCTGCCCCGTGCCTGACGAACCCGGCCGGGCTCATGGTCCGCTCCGGCACCACGCGGCGACCCGTCGGCGCCGACTCGGCGGCCATCAGCTCAAAGCCGACCGGGACCGCCCTGGTGGTAGCCGGACCTGGTGCGGGCGCCGTTGGCGTTGAGCCGGGACACCACGGACCGCTCCTTCAACTCGCGCAGCAGTGCGGCGAAATCAGCTGTCTCTTCCGCTGCCCCCACCAGTCCTCCATCCCGTTCGGCATCCCACGATCGCCACGTTCCTCCAGGCCAGAGCCGGTGCGGACATCCCAGCCTTCCAAAACTCCCGGTGGAACGGCGGATGGGACGCCGCACGGTACAAGCTCTGGCCATCCAAGCACGGCACCTCGCCGGACACGGTGACCGGTCCCTCCCAACTCGCTTTCAACCGGCGGTACTTCCGCGCCCACGCGCACACCGCACACCCACGCCGCGCCCAGGCCGATCTACGGGACGGCCCCTCCGTGGCCAGGACCTCACCCCGGTACCCAGGAAGGCAAAAACCCCGGCATGGCACCAGCCCGACTCACACCCGCCGCGAGGTGCGGCGGAAACCCTGGCATGAGCAAGACATGCTTCGCAGCGAGCGCCGTCGGCCACCGGCTGCACCGGGGTCTCGCGGGCAGCGCCGCGGACGTGGCTCCGCCAGCCATCGCGGCCACACCGACAGCATCTGCCACCGGACACGACGGGCTGACGGGGCCGCCGCTGTCCGCCTACGGCACCTCCGAGCAGCACGACGTCCTGCTGTACAGGACAAACGAGGCGTTGGTCGCCCGCCGCACGAAAGGCCGGGGATACACGGGCTGTGCAGACCAGAGGAAGATTCAGACTGCCGCAAGGACGAAGGAAGAAGCAGAGAAGCGATCCATCCGGCCGGCGCCTGGGACTGCATCGGGAGTGCAACCGCGAAGCGGATCGGTTTCCACGTCAGCGTGCCGGTCCCCGTCCCCGAAGGCCCGACCGGGCAGGAGCTGAAGGACTACAACGCCAAGTCATTTCTATGGGGGAATGCAGGAGATGGACGCAGTTCAGCGTCGAAAGCCTGAGGTTAGAGGCTACAGAGAAGGAGCCCGAACGCTCCGCACCGTGATCACGGTGTTAGCGTGCGCCACGCTGATGGCGATACTGATCAGCCCCGCGCGGGAGGCGAGCGCCGCTCCGCAGGACATCGCGAACCTGCGCTTGGCCACGTGGAACATGCAGGGCGCCACCAACGGGCGCGACAGCAAATGGACGGCAGGCGTCACCCAGCTGGTTCGAGGAAGTACGGACCGGGCCGTGCTTCCGAGCAACATCGTGGCCCTGCAAGAGGCGGGCAGCGCCCCACCGCCCTCAGTCCAGAACGGGGTCCCCGAGGTTCGCGCTCGGTCGGGGAATCTGACGGTGACCGAGAGTCTCTGGCAACCCGGTAGCGACGACTACCGCTACGTCTACTTCATGGAGACGGACCCGACCGGGCACCGTGTGAACCTGGCCATGGTGACCGACCGCATCGCAGAAGAGGTGGTCATCATTCCGCCAGGTCTCTCCAACGGCGAGTCACGGGAATCGTTCGGGCTGAGATTCGGTACGACCTGGTTCTTCACCTTGCATGCGCTGTCCGGGAGCGGCAATGACGGGCCGGGCCTGTTGCGGAACATCGCAGCCGTGGCCGGCGGGAACAGCTGGGTCGCCCTCGGCGACTTCAACCGGGATCCGGTCAACCTCTATCGGGACATGCCGCTCGACGGCAACGGCAACCGCATCGGGATCGTGACGAACACGGGGCAGGCGACGTATCAGAACAGCAGCGAACTGGACTACATGGTCACCTCCGGCGACCTGTCCGGCGTCCTCGCCCCGCAACGTCTGCGCAACCCGGGCGGTTCGGACCACACACCCGTGCAGTTCGGGTCGGCGCTGGCCGCCGCAGCAGCCGAGTTCCAGATCAACGCGACCGACGTGCCACCCGGCATCGGCGCCACCGTCCAGGTCCCGGGCCCGGCGGCCGAGGCGACCCTCGACGACGATCTGCACGGCGCGCAGAACTGGCGCTTCGAGAACTACAGCTCGGTGGACGACAGCGCGCAGATAGCCAATTCCGATCCGCGGATCGGGTGCATGGTTTTCGTGAAGGACGGCACCATGAGGACGGCGCCGTGCGTCGCGGAGCGGGATCAGGTGCCACCGGAGCAGAAGATGACCGTCGTCGACGCGGACGTTCCCGGCGAAGGGCGCGATGTGGAGATCCGGTCGTTCTCCCAGCCCGACTACTGCCTGTACGCGTCCTATCAGTGGCAGCAGCCGAGCGGCTTCTCGGGCCGGAACGTCTGGCGGAAATGCAGGGCCTTTCAGTCGAGAGCGGCAGCTGACACGGGGGAAGGCAAGCACTGGACCCTCGCCCGGGTCCGCCGAGTGATGATCGTCGGCGATTCCATCACGCAGGGCCGCGAAGGCGACTTCACCTGGCGTTACCGGCTGTGGCAGTGGCTGCGAAGCCAGAAGGTCGCCGTCGACTTCGTCGGGCCGTACTCCGGCACGTTCACCCCCGACCAGTCGGCCCCGCCCTCGCGCCCGTTGCTTCCGGGTGAGACTCCGCCCAACCAGGGCCTGCGCACCACGGGCGGCTATGCGGCCGACATCCGCGAACCCCAGAGCCCAGCCCCTGGACGGCCGACCGACATCCGCTTCGACAGTGACCACTACGCGCACTGGGGACGCCAGGCCGCGCAGGTCAAACTGGACATCCGGCGACAGGTCGCGACCTACCGGCCCGACCTGATCCTGCTCGCGATCGGTTTCAACGACATGGGCTGGTTCGTCAGCAACGAGTACGGCACGTTGAGCGACGTCGGGCAGATCGTCGCCCTGGCCCGCGACGCCAACCCGAGCGTCGATTTCGCACTGGCCAACGTGCCGCAGCGCACGAAGATCGGCGGCCGGGACGACCTCATCGCCAAGACCGACCACTACAACAGCCTGCTTCCGCAGTCCATGGCGACATGGCATGCGAACGACACCGTCTCCACCATCAGTCTCGTCGACTGGGCGGGCCGGTACTCGTGCTCTCCGACGAGCTGCCCATCCGGGTACGACGGTCTGCATCCCAACGAACACGGGGAGTACGAACTCGCCGCGGCCTTCGCGGAGGTCCTGCACAAGGACTACGGCTTCGGCGCCAGGGCCATGGACGTGCCCGCCACCGTGCCCGCAAGGCTCACTCCCGCCTTCCCCACCCATGTACGAGCGGAATCCACCCCGCTCGGCGTCACGGTGACCTGGGACCCGGTGTACGGGGCCGTCGACTACGACGTCCGGTCGCGGATCGCGGGCCAGACCGCATGGAGCCAGGGCAGGTCCTTCAGCAACCGGACCGACACCACATGGACCGTCGACGGCATCGGCTGGGAGTACCAGGTGCGGGCCAACATGGGCTGCCGCTGGACCACGGACCCCCGTGAACCCCGCGGCTGCACGGAGACCACCTCAGGATGGTCCGGCACGGTCAGCGCCACCGCCCATCCACAGACCGCACCGCCACCGACCAGCATCGCCAGCCGGCCCAGCGCCACCGGTGTCGACGTCGCCTGGACCCCACCGACGGGACCGCACACCGACACCATCGACCGCTACGAGATCATCCTGTACGACAAGGACACCCCCGGCGCCTTCCTCACCAGCACCGGAGCACGAGGCACCGTCGCGCACATCGACGGCCTCATCCCCGGTCACCACTACCTCGTCGCGGTGGCGACCTGGAACGCGGTCGGCGGCGGCCTGCCCGCCCTGGCCCGCCCGGTCACCGTCGGCGCCGGCACCCCGCCCGCGCCGACGGATCTGCGGGTCACCTCCACCGACGCGACGTCCGTCCGGCTGGACTGGAACGGCTCGAACGAGGCCGCCGGCTACCGCGTGTGGGTCCGCAGCATCAACGGCGACGTCAAGGACGGCAGTGTCTCCAAGGCCGACGAGGACATCGTCGAGGGCACGAGCAAGGGAATCGGGTTCCTGTTCCCCGGAGTATGGAACTACGAGTTCTGCATGACCGCTGTCAACGGCGTCTACGAATCCGGCAAGTCGAACTGCGTGGTGGCGCCCCGACCGGCAGGCAGCCTCCGGTCGAGCGCCGCAACGGCCGCCCGGCCGAGCGCGGACGACCGATCGAGGCAGGCCGTACAGAAGTTGCTGAACCTCCCGAGGCCGGTCGACGCGCCCGGTCGGACGCCTGGGAGGTGACCAGCAGTGGCAGGTCCGTACTGCTGACGCACGAGCAGTACGGGCCTGCCACGGAAATCGCCGGAGTTCTTCAGCACGTCGACCACCGCCGTGGTGTAGGCACACCCGTCCACCATGAGGCTCTGTCCTCGTGCCCGCGGACAGCCGGGATCACCCGATCGAGGCTCCCGTTCGACACAGGCCCCTCAAGATCGGAACGACAACAGCTACTGACGGGTCCGCATCCCGCGGACCGGGGCGAGTACGGCTCGAAGATCCACTTGATCACTCGGCTTCTTCGGGTTGGCCACCGATCGGGTGACGGGCCGTGAAGCGCAACGAGCGAGGTCCCCGGGCTGCCGATCGAGATGTCTGACGTCTCAATCATGTTGCTCGGGGGCCTCGTCGGTGATCCATCCTGCCGCACTCGACCTGCCGCATGCACTCGTGGAGCGGGTCACCATGCTGATCGTCACTCGTGAGGGCGACCGGCGCTGCAAGCTCCGTCCGTCTCAGCGCGCGACAGTGGCACCGGTGTACCTGCGCGAACACATCACTCTCGCGAAGATCGCCTCCGGGTTCGGGATCAGCGAGTCCACCACCCGCGCCTACACCGGCACGGTTGTCAACCTGCTCGCCGCACGTGCACCGGGTCTGCTGAAGACGCTACGCGAGCACGATCCCGACCTCGTCCTGCTCGACGGAACCCTCGCCGAGTACGACCGGGTCGGCGACGGCCGGGCCGACCACTCCCACAAACACCGGCGCCACGGCGTGAACATGCAGGTCGTCACCGATCCCGGAGGCCGATTGCTGTGGCTCTCACCCGTCCTGCCGGGCCGCACCCACGGCCTGACCGCCGCCCTCACCCACCGGATCATCCGAATCCGCGAACGCCAAGACGTTCCCGTCCTGGCCGATCTCGCCTACCAGGGCGCCGGCCCGTGGCTGACCACTGACATCAGACGCAGGCCCCTGCAGGAACCCACCTCCGCCGAAAGGTCCCGCAATCGGGCTCCGGCCGCAGCGCGGGCGCCTGTCGAACGCGGCGTCGCCCGCCTGAAGTCCTGGCGGATCTTCCGCAGGTCCCGGTGCAGCCCCAACCGCATGACGTCAATCGCCAAGGCCATCCTCACGCTGGAGCGGCAATGCTGAAGAAGCTCAGTGAGCCTTCGCTCTGCAGGTTGTGCAGGTGGTGGAACGAGTACGCGTTCGTGAGATCGGTGACGGCGAGGACCGGCGTCTGTTGCGGACTGTGTGCCGGGGCACGGGATCGGTGGTGACCTGGCGGCGGGCCCGGATGGTCTGCACGGGCCGACCTCCGACGCCGGCGGGGTCGCTCCCTGGCACACGTCCGTGGCATTTTCGGCCACACACCGGCGGCAGCCGGACGCGCCGCGTAACCTCACGGGCATGGGGGCATCCACATCTGACGCAGTTCAGGACGCAGAAGAGGAGGCACGGCGGCGGCTGAACGCGTACGCGTATCTCAGCGCGCCCGAGCGGCTGGAGCACATCGCGATCATGCGAGTCTTCTGCGGGACGCTGCTGGCGGATCTCGCCGTTCCGGACATCATGGCGAAGCTGTCCCAGACCGGTGGCTCTGCCGCGGGGCTCGACGCCGACACCCTCACGGCCCGGCTGGAGCAGCTGGTGCAGTGGGGGAACCTGCTGCGCAGCAGCCACACGGTGAAGGCGTCCAGCATCAGCGAGTACCAGCGTTCCCGCTCGCGCTACCAGCTGTCGAAGCTGGGGGAACGCATCCAGCGGGACGCCGACGGGGTCCTGGCCGAGGCCGACGCCGCCCGCGAGGTGAGCAACGAACTGCTGGCCCTGGTCGAGCGCGGGCTGCGGGAGCTGGCCGGCCTCGTGACCGCGCCGGGCGGTATCGAGCCGCAGGAGGGCCTGGAGCGGATCAGCACACTGTTCGTGCAGTTCACCGAGTTCGCGGACTCCGTACGTGACTTCTACGCCTATCTCGGCCAGGTGCTGTCCCGCTACGACCTGGACAGCGCCGAGTACCAGGGCTTCAAGGAGCTGCTCCTGGACTACGTCGAGGCGATCACCGACGACGTGGCGTTCCGCGCACCGAGGATCTCGGCGACGCTGGACACCCTGTGGCCGCACCTCCCGGCCCTGCTGGACCGGCTGGACGCCCACGCCCAGGGGCTCACCGGGCTGTCCGCGCAGGGCGAGAGCCGGACGGAGATCCGGGTCCAGCGCAGCCGGGGGCGCGAGCTCGCGGACTGGGAGGGCCTGCGCGGCTGGTTCAGCGACCCTGATGGTCAGGGCAGCCAGGTCGACCAGCTCCGGGACGCCACCCTGCGCGCGTTGCAGTCGCTGCTTGCCAACGCCAAGCGGATGCTGCGGTCGGCCACCGGGGAGATGTCCCGGCGCAAGGATCTGCTGCGGCTGGCCCGCTGGTTCGACGAAGCGGCTCCGAGCGACGCACACGACATCGCCGTCGCCGCCTTCGGACTGTACGGTGCCCGCCATCTGGGCATACCTCCGGCCACCGACGAGGTGGTGCCTGCCTACACAAGCTGGTGGACCGGTCCGGTGGTCGAGGTGCCGGTGGCCCTGCGGGAAAGGGGCAGCCGCGCCCAGCGCGGCCGGGCCTCAGCGGTGGAGGACCACTCCGTGCAGAAGGAGCTGCTGAGGAAGGCCGCCCGTCACCGGGCAGCGGCCCGGGCAGCAGCGGCGGACGAACTGCGCAGCGCCTCCGGCCGGTTCGCCGAGGTACGGCTCACGTCGGCGGCGCTCGGTCTGCTCCTGGAGCTGCTGGCCACGGCGCTCGGAAACGCTCAGCTCACACGACGCGCCGGCACGGACGGGGAGGGGACGGCGGGCTTCGGCCTGGACTCGGCGCGCAGCGAGGACGCCGAACTGGAGATCCGCCTCACCGTGCGCCGGACGGTGGGCACGCAGACGGTGCTGCACTCGGCCGACGGTGACCTGCTGCTGGACGACCTGGAGCTGGACGTCGGCCGTATCTCCGCCGCAGGTGGAAGCGAAGCGGAGGCGAGCGTGTCATGACCCTTCCCTCCACGCACGACGTGGCCCTGGCAGCCGAGCGCCGCACTGCCGCCCGGCTGCTGCTCGCTCACCCCCTGGTCGCGTCGGACGGCCCCCATGCCGACCTCTTCCCGCTGATCCGCAGGCACGCCGACTGGCTGGGCAAACGGTTCCAGCAGGTGCTCGGCTACCGCCTGCTGGTCGACAGCTCCTACGCCCGGCTGTTCAAGGCGGGGCTGGGGGCGGGCTCAGGACACCGGCTGGAGCGCTCCACCGGCACCCCCTTCACCCCGCACACCTACGCCTGCCTCGCGCTGGCGCTGTCCGTGCTGGTGACCGCGCCCGAGCAGATGCTGCTGTCGCAGCTGGTCGCCGACATCAGGGCCGCTGCGGCGGACGCGGGAATCGAGCTGAACGACACGGGCCGGGTGGCCGGGAAGCGGACCCTGGTTGCGGCTCTGCGCCAGCTGGTCGAGTGGGGTGTGCTCATCGAGACCGAGGGCCAGGTGGCGGCGATCGCGCAGGAGGCGGGCGGCGAAGCGCTGATCACGGTGGATCGCGAGCTGGCACGCGTGGTCGTCGCCGGCCCGCTCGCGCAGGCCCGGGACGGCGCCGACCTGGTCCGGCGGGCAGCGGACCCGGGATTCGGCGGCCCGCGCACCTATGTACGCCGGATGCTCGTCGAGACGCCCGTCGTCCACCTCGACGAGCTGACCGACGCCGAGCGTGACTGGCTGCGCACCCGGCAGCGCCGGGAAGCCCAGGCTTTCTCCGAACTCCTGGGGCTGGAGACGGAGATCCGTGCCGAGGGCGTGGCACTGGTGGACCCCGAGGACGAGCTGACGGATCTGCACCTGCCGGGCACCGGGACCGTCACACAGGCCGCACTGCTGCTGGTGGAACGGCTCGTCGAACGCCTGCGGCCGCGGGAACCGGGGCATCCGGCGACCGGCGGGACACTCGTCATCGGGGTGGCTGTCCCAGACGGCCTGGTCGATGAGGTGCTGGCCGAGCTGATCGCCGAGTACGGGCAGCGCAGCAACTGGCAACGCGGCTATCTGGACGACCTTCCCCTGCTGCGAGAGGCCGTACTGGACCTGCTGGCCCGCATGCGGCTGATCGCCCGCACCGGGCGGCTGCGCGCCGAGGGGGAAGGACTGCCGGAGGGGTACGCCGAAGAGGCGCCGGAAGGACGCACGGTGACCGGTGTCCAGGGCGCACGTCCCGACGGCGACGGCTGGGTGCTGCTGGCCGCAGCGGCCCGCTACGCCACCCACGTCACCGTACGCCCGGCCACCACAGCCGGCAGAAGCACGGATGTTCAGGAGGAGCTGCCGCTGTGACCACCGATACGCATGGCCTCGTTCCGCTGCCGCGTTCCGGACCCGCGACGACCGCCGGCGCCCGTTTCCGGCTGCACCGGGCAGGCATCCAGAACGTCTGGCAGTACGACGAGCAGGAGTTCTCCTTCGGCGAAGGAAGACTGCTGCTGCGCGGCAAGAACGGCGCAGGCAAGTCCAAGGCCCTGGAGATGCTGCTCCCCTATCTTCTGGACGGCGACTCCCGGGCCCTGGACGCGACAGGCACCGGCCGCACCACACTCGCCTGGCTGATGCTGGACGGGTTCGAGCAGACCAACCGTCTCGGATACCTGTGGGTGGAGTTCCGGGACACGACCGACGGCGGCGGTCACCGCCACCTGACGCTGGGCGCCGCCATCCGCGCCTCGAAGTCGACGCAGAAGGCACTGCCGACGTTCTTCGTCACCCCGCTGCGCATCGGTGAGGACCTGCACCTCGTCGAGGCCGGCAAGCCGCTGCCTCTCGACCGGCTCAAGGAGATCGTCGGCTCCGACAACACGACCGAGCGCGCGGTCCTGCACCGCTCCCGTGTGGCCCGGGAACTGTTCGGCATCACCGACACGACGCGCTACCGCAACCTCACCCAACTCCTCCACCGGCTGCGGCGCCCCACCGTCGGGGACCGCATCGAGCACGGGGGCCTGGCCTCCCTGCTGAGCGAGACCCTGCCGGGGCTCGACGAGGACGTGGTCGAGAAGGTGGCGCGCAACCTCCACGACCTCGACGCCGTACGGGACGAACTCGGCCGCCTGGAACGCACCGATGCGGCCCTGCGCACGTTCCTCACCGATTACCGCGGCTACCTGGCCGGAGTCCTGCGCACCTGTGCGCAGAGAGTGAGCCACGAGCTGGGCGTCCTCGCACAGCGGCGCCGGACGGCCGGAGACGCCGCCCAGCGCACGAGCGACCTCAAGGCGCAGGAGGAGGAGTCACAGAGCCGGCTGGAGACCCTGCGCGAGGAGGAACAGGCGGCCCGGACCGACCTGGCCGCCCTGCACGCCAGTCACGCCTACCGCAGCCTGCGCGAACTGTCCGAGCGCCGCGGCACGGTGGAGGCGCTGCACACCGCCGCCGTGGCCGCGTTCACCACCCTGCGCAACGCACACGACGCGGAAGAGGGCTCGGCGGAGCGGCTGGCCGAAGGGGTCGAAGACCTCGGTGGCCGGCTGGCGGAGCTGGGGACCGAACACCGGGAGCTGCTGGCGCAGGCGGAGAGGGCCGGGCTTCCCACCGGCCATCTCGGCGAGGCGGTGGCTCTTCCGCGCACGGTGCTCGCCCACGCCGCCGCGACGGAGCTGACGTCTCCGGACGGGGAGACGCGAACCGTGACGCACCGCTCGGTGGCCCGTGCGGACACGGTCCCGGCGCGGGAAGAACTGCGGTCCTGGCAGAACCAGTTGGAGGACGCCGAGGCGGTCGCGAGAAACCGGGCCCGGATGGTCCAGGAGGTGACCCGCCTCATCTCCCGGGCGCACGAGGCACGGGCCGCAGCAGCTCAGGCCGACGCCGAGCGGGAGAGGCTGGAGGACGAGGCGGAAGAGGCCGCCGCCCATCTCCACGGCAGCCGCCAGAAGGTCGCCGAGGAGAGCAGCGCCTACGCCGGCCGTGTCGCCCAGTGGGCGTCGCGCACGCGCACCGCGCTGGGTCCCCACTGCCCGCCGCTGGACGCCGTCCACGACTCGGTCCGTTGTGAGACCTCCGCCGAGGCACCGTTCGCCGATCGCACGCTGCCGCCCGACATCGACACCCAGGCGTGGCAGGCCGCTCAGACGGCATGGGAGCGGTACGACGAGGAACTCACCGCACGCCGGGACACCCTGGCACTGGGCGTCGGCCGACTCGGCGAGGAACTCGGCCGCCTGACGGAGCGCAAGCAGGACTGGGAGCAGCGAACCGACCCTGAGCCGCCGGCCCCGCACCATCGCGCCGCCGCGAGGACGCCCGGCAGCGGAGCACCCTTCTACCGGCTCGTGGACTTCGCGGACGACCTGGCCCCGGCCGAACGAGCCGGTCTGGAAGGAGCCCTGGAAGCGAGTGGAATCCTGGACGCATGGGTGAGTGCGCACGGCGTCCTCCTCGATCCCCGCACCCAGGACACCCTGCTCCAGCCGGGCCCCGTGCTGCCCCACGGGCCGACGCTCGCCTCGGCCCTGCGCCCGGCCCCTGAACCGGATTGCGGCGTCACCTCCGAGCAGGTGGGGCGCCTGCTGTCCACCGTCGCACTCGCACCCGCACAGGAGACCTCCGCGCACAACGCGGTCTTCCATGACGGCAGTTGGCGTCTGGGCGTGCTCAGCGGCCGTCACGAAAAGGGTGACACCGAGTACGTGGGAGCCACCGCACGCGCTGAGACCCGGCGGCGCACCCTCGCCGAGCTGGAGGAGCGGATCACGCAGACGCAACAGCGGCTGGCCGGCGTCCGCGAGGAGCTCGCCGTGGCCGATGCCATGCGCCGCGCCCTCACCCTCGCGGAACGGGACTTCCCCAGGGCGCGCGGTCTCGCAGGCGCATGGAGCACGGCCGAATCAGCCGAGCGGACGCTGCGTGACCTGACCGCCAAGGCGGCCAGGTCGGCACGGCTGGCCGAGGAGGCCCGCGCTCTGGCGGTGTCGGCGCGGGCCGAGGCGGATGCCACCGCGACCGCCCACGACCTTCCCGGCGACCCCGACGACCTGGACCGCGTACGCACCGCGCTGGCCGCCCTGCTCAGCGGAGTCGGGCATCTGCGCAGGGCCATCGGCGGCACGGGCGAGCGGCTCGGCGCGAACCAGGCCGATGCCGACCGGTACGGACGCGCCCGTGAGGACCGCGTGGCCGCGGACGAGAGCTACCGGCTCCACCTCGCCGGACTGCGCACCGCCGAGCAGGACCTGCGCACCCGCGAGGAGGCCGTCGGGTCGTCCGAGGAGGAGATCCTCACCCGCGAGAACGAGGCCAAGCAGCGCATCGCGAATGCCGTCCACGCCCTCCCCGCGGCCGGGCGGGCCCGCGACGAGATCCACGACATGCGCGTGCGTGCGGAAGAGGACGAAAAGCGCCTGCGCGGGAACCTGGCGGACCAGGAGGCGGCGGTCATCGACACCGGCAGCGCTCTTCGCGGTGCCCTCGGCCGGCCGGAAGTGGTGCGCGGCGCCGGGCTGGACCGGTCCTCGCTGCCCGAGTACATGTCGGACGATCCCGGCGCGGACGTCCGCAGCCGTCTCAGAGCGCTGCGCTCACTCGCCGCCGCCGTGGAACAGGCCCTCGGCCGCCCAAAGGGCGAGGTGTCGGACAGCACCCTGCTCAACCGGCACACCGATCTGCGCGACCAGCTGGCCGGCGGGTTCGACGCACAGCTGGAGGAACACGACGGAATCAAGGTGTGCCGCCTGGTCGACGACCACGGGACCCATGACGTCGCGGCCGTGGGCGAACGGATCGTGGTCCAGGCCGCGGAAGCCCGGGGACGGCTCACCGAGCGCGAACGTGAAGTGTTCCAGCGCTTCTTGACCGGTGAACTCGGCGACCACCTCTCGGCACAGGTCATCACCGCGGCGAACCTCATCGCGGCTCTCAACGACACCCTGCGGACCGTGCGCACGTCCCACGGTCTCGGTGTCGAACTGCTGTGGAAGCTGGACGAGGACGTGGACGCGGACGTGCGCGCGGCCGTCGAGCTGCTGCGCAGTCCGTCGAGCCTCAGGACGCGCGAACAGACGGAGCAACTGCGCGAGGTGCTGCAACGCCGGATCGAGGACGCCCGTCGTGCCGACCCGTCAGCCGGATACGCCGCCCACCTGCGGACCGCACTGGACTACCGCGACTGGTTCCGCTTCCACACCTTCGTGGTCGAGGACGCGGCCCCGGGCCGCCGCAGGAGACTGACCGGCCGGACCGGTCTCAGCCAGGGCGAGCAGCGGGTGCTCTCCTACCTCGTGCTCTTCGCCGCGGCCGCCGCCCACTTCACCAGCCTCGCCGAGTCGGCCCCCCACGCGCCCCGGCTGATCCTCCTGGACGACGCCTTCGCCAAGGTCGACGAACCCACCCATGGCCGGCTGGGCCGCATCCTGGTCGACCTCGATCTCGACTTCGTCCTCACCAGCGAGCGGCTCATGGGCAACTGGCCCGAGGTTCCGTCGCTGCACATCTACGAGTGCCTGCGTGACCCCCATGTGCGCGGGGTGGCCACCCTGCACTACACCTGGAACGGCCGGCACCGGCGCCTGGTGTCCCTGTGACCGGGCTGCCCACCGCAACACGCGACTGGCTGACGGGACCCGGACTCGCCCGGCTCTGGGCGGCGATACGCAAACGCCTGGAGAGCAACGGCGTCCAGGCCACAGGATCACTCCGGCTGACGGCGATGAACGCCCAGGAACGAGGCGACCTGTCTCTCCTGCTGGGAAAGCCCCTCACAAGTACCTCCGTGACCGTACGGCTCGACATGCTCGACGCACGGCTCCGCGCCTCGGCCGCCGGACTCGGCCTCAGACAGACCCTGGAAGAGCTCGGCCCACCGCTCATCGACCGCCGTGCCGCCCGCGCGGACGTGAGAGCACAGCGCGAGCGCGTGTGGTCGTCCCTTGCTTCCTCCCTGGACGTCTCCCCTCTCGCCGACCAGGAATGGCCGCGGCAGTGGTACGACCTGCTGCGCCGTGCCGGAGTCCCGAGAGGAGTGACGCCGGAAGCAGCGACAGAAGCACTCCAGCAGGCGGTCCAGGTCCTCACCACCCTCCTCGGACCCGGACGGAGCGGCGCACTCGGCCGAGGAGAACTCGCCGCCCAGGCGACCGGCTCCGCGCACGGCCTGGACGACGGCACCTGGCTCGCACGCCTCGTCCAACGCGGCGTCGCCCTCGCCCATGACACCGAATTCCCCACCGACGCGGCCGGCCGACGCGCCCTGTGGCGGCTGGTGTCCGTCACCCCGGACGAGGTCTCCAGCACGGTGCTGACGTACGGGCTGCGACCCGTCGGCGAGGGCTGGCGGGAGCATGCGCTGCGGGAACGGGCCGAGCATCACGCCGAAGCCCACCTGACACCGCGCGATCTGCGCTCCCTGCGGCTGCGGCTTCCCGCCGGAACGCTCATCCACATCTGTGAGAATCCGCGCGTGCTGGAAGCGGCGGCGGACGCAGCCTGCGTCCAGCCTCTCGTGTGCACCTCCGGCAGCGCCGCCACGGTGGTCGTCACGCTTCTCGACGCCCTCGCCGCCACAGGCTGCCGCTTCGCCTACCACGGTGACTTCGACTGGCCGGGGATCTCCCTGGCCAACCGGGTCATCCGCCGCTACAAAGCCCTGCCCTGGCGCATGGGCGCAACGGACTACGAACACCTCGCCGCTCGCAGCCAGACCGAGGGCATCCCTCAACTGGCCCTCGACGGCCGGCCCGTCAGCGCCGACTGGGACCCGGATCTCACCCCGGCCATGACCGCCCTCGGCATCGCGCTCCATGAGGAAGCGTCCCTCGAACTTCTGGTCGACGACCTGTCACGCCGGACGTAAGGGCTCGCAGAGAATCAACCCGCCGCTTTCCGTGATCCGGTCCGTTGATGTCGTATGCGCATCTCCGGGTCGATTCGCCACCGACTCGCCCCGAGCAAGATCTACGGCTGGAGGTCGCGCTGGTACCAGGTGCCCGACTCGCCGCCGAGATCGGCCGGGGAGGCAGAGCCGACCGGGACGAACCCGGCCTTGGTCAAGACTTTCCGGGACGCGGCGTTGCCGTGGGAGGTGGCCGCCCGCAGTGTGCGCAGGCCGTGCACCGCTGCCGCCGTCCGGCACAGCTCCCGGACGCTCATGGTCGCCACGCCGCGGCCGGCGGCCCGCTCCGCGACCCGGTAGCCGAGTCTGGCAGTGCCGTCCTCCAAGTCGTACAGGTTGAACCTGCCGAGTACCGAGCCGTCCTCGGCGACGAGCACGTAGAAGGCGCAGACGCCGGCCTCCTGCTCGGCCAGCGAGGCGTTGTACCGGTCGGTGAACCGGTCGAAGAAGTCGTCGCCGCGGTCGGGGATCGAGGCAGCGAAGTAGGTGCGGTTCGCCAGCTCGAAGGCCAGGACCGCCGGGGCGTGACCGGCATGCAGCCGCTTCAGCTCGGGCATCGCCCGACCCTGCCCGGACCGTGCGCCGAGATCACCTGAGTTTCCGCCCGTGGCAGACGTCCCCAGGACCAGGGCACATGACGATCCACCTCCCGGATGGTGCGGGCAGCATTCCCGAAGGGCACGCTCGCGGTGCGGATCCGGGAGGCGTTGGGCCCGCTGTCCGAGGACGAGGCGTTCGCCGGGGCATTCGCTTTCCCAAGAGACGAAGAGGTCCGTGAACAGTGCTCCGAGCAGGTCGGACGGGACGGATTCGCCCTGTTGGAGGCACTCCACACTCCTACGGCTCCGAACTGGCTGCGCGAGATCGAAGCGGTTCAGGCCCTGCGGGTCTCCTGGGTCCGGCAACCACCGTGACGAGAGCAGACAAGACCCGCGGCTTCCTCCAGCCCGGTCCCGAAGCCTGGCGGCTCAGCTCCCGCGCAGACACCAGACCGCCACCGAGGCCCAGCCCGCTCCGCAGCAGGAATACAGCCGTATGCACGAGGAGCCTCCAGAAACCTTCAAGCGGACGGGAAGACTGCCCCGGGCCGAAGCCCGGGCGTGCGCCAAGGCGCCGCACGGGGCGCGGCAGGCTCCCCCGGTCAGGAGGTGGCGCCCTGGTCACTGAGGCTGTCACGGAGACCGAACAGGCGTGGCGGCAGGCCATCGTGAAGCGGGCCGAAGCGTACGCGGCGCAGCAGCCGGGCCAGGGCCGCCCGGTGCGGGCCGCGTGCTTCACCACCACCGAACGCCGCATCAGCGACGACACGGCCGTCGGATGGAACCCGTCCGTCGCCGTACTCGAAGGCACCGCCGACGTTCCCGGTCTCCGGCCTGCCCGCACGACCGTGACGCCCGTCCCCGTGGGCGGGGCGGGGCGGGGCGGCGCGGCGGGAGGAGGCCGCCGCCGACCCGGTGCCGGCCGCAGCGCCGGGCAGACTCGCGGTCCTGGACCCGCCCGCCCACGGCGACGTCCTGCACGTCCGTCCGCCCACCCGTCAGGTCACCCGCCTCAGGCTCTGAGCTGCGCTCCCGGCGAGAGCGCCATGGGCCCCACCGGAACGGCAGGGAGCGGCTTCCGCAGGTCCTCGTCGATGTGCCCGACGCCGACAAGCCGCGGATCAAGACCTCCGCGAAGCCGGCGCACGCCGTGTCCGAGGCGGAGCGGGAGCTGGGCTCGACCGGGCGGGTGCTGCTGCAGCCCTCCGAAACGGGGCCGCTGGTCCGGGTGATGGTCGAGGCGGCCGGCATCGAGCAGGCCCGGTCCGTGGCGGGCCGGCCGGCCCACGTCGTGAAGCCGGCGCTCGGCCGATCGGCCCTAACCGCGTCGCTGCCTGGCCCAGAACCACTTCTGGGCCAGCAGCGTCAGCGTTCCGGCCACGATGATGCCGCCCAGGTTCGCCAGGAGCTGGACCGTGGAGCCCCAGGTCTGGGCGTAGTCGGCGTAGGTGAAGGCCATCGCGGCGTTGGCGGCCGCGGGGACCGTGGTGACCGAGATCGCCACGCCGATCAGGGCACCCGACTTCGCGGAGGTCAGGGACAGGGTCCCGGCGATGCCGGCGAGGAAGGCCACGACGAAGGACATCCAGTCGGGCTGCCAGATGAAGGCCGTGTTGGGACGCGCGCCCTCGATCATGGACATGTTGAACAGGCCGAAGAGGTCCATGAGCCATCCGAACCCCGCGGTCAGCAGCATCGCCAGAGCGAACCCGGCGAGCAGCGCCCACAGCGAGCGCCACACGAGGTTCGGGGTGCGCTGCACCAGGGCCGTGCAGATGCCGGCCAGCGGGCCGAACTCCGGGCCGACCGCCATCGCGCCGACGATCAGGATCGCGTTGTCCAGCATCACACCGCAGGCCGCGAGCATCGTGGCGACGGTCAGGAAGGCGACGTAGGTGACGCTGAGTGTCGACTCTTCGTGAGTGACGTCGGTGAGGTGCTCCCACAGGACCGCGTCGACACCCTCGCCGGGAGCCTCCTCCTCGGCCTTGTCGGCCCGTTTCGACAGCGACAGGTCGATGTTCTCCACGGCGATCGAGCCGGTCGCGTCGAGCCCGACCGACTGCAGCTCGCCGATCAGCCCGTCGGCCGCCTCGCGGGCCACGTCGCACATCACCATGTCCCCGGCCGGGTTGCGGGCCGCGCCCGGCACCACCACGAGGTGCGCGGTGCCCACCGTCCCCTCGATCAGACGGACCACCGAGTCGGTCTGCTCGGCCGGTGTGATCAGACGCAAGTGCAGCATGCGCCCTTTCTAGCAGGCGGCCCTCAGAGCTTTTGCAGGGGCAGCCGCCGGACCTCGTGGACCGGGCCCTTGTGGACCACCGGGGTGGCCCGGCCCCGGGTCGGGGGCGATGTTCTTCACCAGGTCGGTCTTGTTGACAGTGCGCCACATCGCGCGGGCGCAGTGCAGGGCCTCGTCCTCGGACACCTGCGTGTACCTGCGTGTACCTGCGTGTACCTGCGGAAGTACGAGGACAGGTTCTGCAGCACCGCCTCGCACCAGGGGTGGACGGACCTGCTCTGCGAGATTCCCCACCGACGGCCGACTGATCTGCGGTGGAGGCGCGCACCTCCGGATTCGCCCGGCCCCGGCCGCGTTGCGCCCAAAATTGCCGCCGCTCTTCCTGCAGGACGGAACGCCGAGCGAGGGTCAGCGCGTTGAGGGGCTACACGGGCTTGTTCAGCGCCATCCGGCTGGCCCACCGCACGCGCCGGACCGGCGTGAAGATCACTCTGGTCAACCCCTCGAGCCGGTTCGTCGAACGCCTGCGGATGCACCAGATCGCCACCGGGCAGAAACTGGCCGACCACCGGATCCCCGACCTGCTCGCCGGGACCGGCGTCACGTTCGTACAGGGCACTGCCACCGCCATCGGCCCCGAGGCCCGGCGGATCACCGTCGACAACGCCGAGACCCTCGGGTACGACACGCTCGTCTACGCACTGGGCAGCTCGACCGACACCGGCAAGGTTCCCGGCGCCGACACCCAGGCGTTCACCCTCAACCACCCGCAGATCGCCGGTCGGTTCGCCGCACGGCTCACCGAGGTCGCCGCCTGGTCCGACGGCGGCGGCAAGGTCACCGCGGCCCGCCGCCCTCTGAACGGCACCGACCACGTCGCGCGCTGGCTCGTGGGATTCCTGGCCAAGCCCGATCTGACCACCCTGACCATGGAGCCGGCCGTCATCAACGGCGAGCTCGGCATCCTGGCCACCCTCGGCGGACACACAGTCGGCGCCCTCACGTTCGACCTCGCCGACCATCGCATCCAGAACCTGCGCTTCCAGGTCAACCCCGAAAAACTCAGCGGCCTGACCCCCCCACAACAGCTTGGCACTGCCCTGAAGCGTTCGGTCCAGAAGCACTGCAGGCGGACCCTGGAAGGGGACAGCAGCAGTCCCGGAACCGGGCCCGCGAGAGTGAAGCGGGATCCCGCGGGCCGGCATCGGTGCTCCAGGGCATTGCGATGCCGGTGCCCATGGGCCCTCCCGAGGCAAAGACGGCAGAGGGGCATACGGCTCCATCGTCCAGGCCGGTGCGGGGAGCAACCCCGGAGTCTGCGGATCCGCACCCCGGCAGGGTGAGGCTCGGCCCGGCGGTACTGCGCATACTCGGTGCCATGGACAAGGCCATGGACAGGCACGGGCAGCTCGCCGATTTCCTTCGGGCACGCCGGGGTCTTCTGCGTCCCGAGGACGTCGGGTTGCAGACCTACGGCGAGCGGCGTCGGGTGCCGGGGTTGCGGCGGGAGGAGCTGGCGATGCTCGCGGGCATCAGTGAGCCCTACTACGCCCGGCTCGAGCAGGGCCAGTCACGCAACGCCTCACGCGAAGTGCTCGACGCCATCGCGGCCGCCCTGCGCCTGGACGAGTCCGAGCGGACCCATCTGCACGAACTCGCCCGTGCGCCGCGAAGAGGCAAGGCCGCACCTCTCCCCTGTCCCGAGCACGTTCCCCCGGCCATCAGCGCGTTGCTGGCAGCTCTCGAAGGCACACCCGCCATCGTCTTGGGCCGCCGCACGGACGTTCTGGCCTGGAACGCGCAGGGGCACGCGCTGTTCGCCGGGCACGTCGACCGGGCCGGCCCCGCTGAACCGGACCGTCGGCCGAACATGGCGAGGCTGGTGTTCCTCGACGCCCACACCCGGGAGCTCTACACCGACTGGCCCGCCAAGGCCAGGGCCGTGGTCGGCAACCTGCGCCTTACCGCCGGCCGTCATCCGGAGGATCCTTTGCTGGCCGGACTCGTCGGCGAACTGGCCGTGCGCAGCATGGAGTTTGCGGCGATGTGGGCCGATCACCGGATCCTGGCCTGCGATGCCGCCGATTACGAGATGCACCACCCCACGGTCGGGACCCTGACCGTCACCCAGCAGACGCTCCAAAGCCCCGGAGGGAACGGACCGGCCGTGGTGATCGCCACGGCCGCACCGGGATCCCCCTCCGCGACAGCCCTCAGCCTCCTCGCCCACGCCGGCGGGCCGAGCGAGGCGGCCCAGCCCCGCAAGGGCACCGCATCCCGTCCCTCCTGACCTGGAAAGCACGGTTCCAAGCCCTCTTGCGGCTGAGGACGCCTGAAGCATGCGCAAGACAGCGCCGCGTCCCGCCTCCGTCCGCCGGGCTTTCGCACACCTCTGACACACCCCTGTGGCTGCGGCATGCCCGCGTGCCCGAAAACAGAGAAGGAAAACCCATGCTCAAGCGAAGCAGCCTTGTCGCAACGGCCGCCGCGACGGCCGCAGCGGCCGTTGCGGCGGTCCTCCCTGCCGAGGCCACCCCGGCAGTCCCGAAGCCCCTGAGCCACGTCCGGATCGCCAATCACTTCGACCTGGCCGCGGGCCAGATGCCGGAGAACCTCACCCTGCTGCCCGACGGCACGGCCGACGTGACCTTCGCGGGCAGCCGCCAGATCGCCCGGATCACCCCCGGGGGCACCACCCGCATCCTGGCGACCCTGCCCGCGCCCGCCGACGGCGGAGTCAACACCCCCGTCCTGGGATTCCCCCTGACCACCGGCATCGTCCGGGCTGCGGACGCAAGCACGTACGCGCTGTACGCGACCGGCACCGCCGACCTGACAGGCTTGTGGCGGCTGGCCCCCGGCAAAACACCGAAGCGCATCGCCGCGCTGCCCCCGAACAGTCTGCCCAACGGCCTGGCCCTGGACCCGCACAGCAAGCAGCTCTACATCACCGACTCAGTGCTCGGCACCGTATGGACCGTCCCGCTTTCCGGGGGCCGGCCCACTGCCTGGTCGACTGCGCCCGAGCTCGCTTCAAGCGGCTTCCTCGGGGCCAACGGCGCGAAAGTGCACGAGGGCGCGCTCTGGGTGACCAACCTCGACAAGGGAACCCTCCTGCGCATCCCGATCCGCGACAGGAACCGGGCGGGAGCGCCGCAGGTGAAGGCAACCGGCCTGACCGGTATCGACGACCTCGCCTTCACCGGCCGCGGCAACGAGATCCTCGCCACTCTCAACGCCCCCAACAAGGTCGTGCTCATCCAGCCCGACGGCACCCACACCACCGTCCTGGACACCGACGACGGACTCCAGAACCCCACCTCCGTCGCGCTGCGCGGCAAGAAGGTGTACGTCCTCAACGCCGCCTACACCACGGCCGAAGACCCCAACCTCCTGCTCGCCCGCCTGCACGGCCGCCACTACCACTGAACCCGGACCGACCCCGATCGGCCTGATACGAGAGGAATCGCAGAGCCTTTTCAGCGGCGTGTCTCCATAGTGTGCACAGGCTGCGGCACTTCGTCCCCGCCGGGACGCCGAGGCCCGCGCTGATCTCAACGGTTCACCGGGCTCGGTGCGCAACGGACAAAGGACTGTGCGCTCCCTGAAGCCACTCCTTGAAGCCCAGGTCACCAGGCTCAGTCTCGTGACACCGGTGGACGGCACCGTGCACGGAAGTGATCCGCCACACCGCCACCCGCGGCGCACCGGACCCGGGTGTCATCCGCCCGAACGACGGACCCGCGTTCGCCACCCCCAGAGCAGGTCCGCGCAGCGCTGGAGAAGGGCGCCGCGCCAGGAGGAGACACGCCTCCTCCTGGCGCGGCCGGGCCGGACGGGTACCGGGCGAGGGCTGCGCCGCCGTCTCTGTGACCTGATGTCCCACAGCATCCGCCCCGCCCGGAAGGGCATCCTGATGACGATCACGACCTCCACCCAGCGGCCGCCCCACTACCCGACGCCTCAAGTGATCCATCTGCCGGTCGGCCTCAGCCCCAGTCCTGCAGCTGCTGGAGCAGGTCGGCGTCGCCCTCGATCCGCAGCGAACCGGCCGGGATGCGCATGTACATGAGCAGGGCCATCTCGCTCGCCGTGCCGTAGAGGGCGGCGGTGGGCTTGCTCTCGGCGGCCTCCGCCGCGGTGAGGCGGGTGAAGCGGGAACCGGCGGCGTCCACCGTCTGGCGCCAGGAGCCGGCCTCGGCTGCGTGGTAGTCCATGGTGGCGGGCTCGCCCGGCCACGGGACCGTGACGGTGCAGACGGTGGCGAGGAACTCCTCGATGGCGTCGACCGCCTCGGTTGTCGGCAGCTCCTGCGGGGTACCGGAGGCCAGCTGGGCGTCGTAGGTGTGGATCAGCGACTCCGGAACGCGGCGGCGGGCCACGGCGGCCACCGTGTGCGGCGAGGCCAGCGGCTCCCACCAGGCCCAGCAGCCCCGGTCCGGGCCGGCCTCGCGCAGAGCAGTGAGCAGCTGCTCCGTCGAGTCGGCCAGCCAGGTTATGAGCTCCTCGCGCTCCCTGGGCGCCGCCAGCCCGTCCTTGCTCGGCCGCTCGTCGCCCGGCGCGGTGTTCAGCACGATGTAGGCCCAGAAGCGGTCCCCCTCACTGAGGTGGTTCGCCAGGTCGTACAGCGTCCAGCCCGGGCAGGACGGAACGTCGGCGTCGAGGCTGGGGGCCGCGGCGACGGCGGCGCGGAACGCGGCGGAACGCTCGTCAATCATCCGCAGCAGGGTGGGGAAGTAGAGATGATCAGTCACGCCGACCTTGTATCACCCGGACCGGGACTCTCGCACTCGATTAAGGGCCCGCCGGAAATTAACCTGCGGGTTTTGCGACCTGAACCTACAGGTCAGCGAGCTGTCCGCCTATACGTTGTTCTCCGGCAGGTTCTTATACCGGGACCACTGGCTCGCCCCACCCGGACCCCTGGACAACACCGCGCCGGCCCCATGCCCCGACGAGGGGCCAGAGAGGGGGACCGGCCCTGCCCCACCGGCCCCAACCGCCCTGCCGGCCCGAGGGCTTACGAGCCATCCGTTCCTGGCTCACCCCGCCGCCACCCTCACCCGGTGGTGGCGAACCCGGACGGACACCGACCCGCCCTCCGAAATCCAGGCCCTGATCGACGCGGTCACCACCGGACACGGCATCGACCTCTGCCTCCGGATTCAACGAACTACCGGTAGGCAAGTCGTCCTCCACGACAGGCCCGCTGTGGGTGCGTCTCCTCGGCCTCGCCGCATCAAGCGATATGGCCCACCTCTCCCTGAGAGGCGGGCCTGCCATCGGGCTCCCCGAACGAAGGACTACTCCAGGCTGCCTACATCGTGCGGGAAGCTGCTCCTGTCCAGCGCAGCGTCTACAGTCAGTGTTTCCCCGAGGAGGCACGACTGCCGGGACGGGCAGGGCTGTGTGCCTGCTCGCCGCCGTCAGTAGAGCATGTACCGTACGACCTCGAAAGGTTCGGCCGCTGGTTGTCCACTGAGCCAACCGAACCAGGCATCCTTCAGGGCCAGGTGCTCGGGCTGCAGGTAGGTGCGGTCAGCTTGGCTGCGGTGCTCCTTCAGGGCTCGCCGACGCCCCTCGGCTCCCTCCGGAGTGATGGGTGAGAAGGCAGTCGGAGTGAAGCTCTGACCGCTGCTAGGGGTGCGATACCACGCGAGGCTGACGGGTGTCCGACGCAGCGCGGCACGAACCACGGCTGCTGTGGTGCGGTGGTCCTGGTGGGTGTCGTCCGGGTGCGGGGCAAGCACCAGATCCGCTGCAGAGATCCGTTCCTCGAGCCAACGCACGCGAGCCGGCGTGACGTCGAGCGTTCCGTCGCGGCCTGACGCGTCCGCGACGAGGTCGGCACCCAGCATGGATGCCGCGGATTTCGCCTCGGCCATCCGCATCTCGTTGGAACCGGTCATCAAGGCGATTCCCACACGGTGCCCCCTTGCGGAAAGGGCGGTGAGAAGGCTGCCGGCACCGTACTCGGCATCATCTGCGTGCGGTGACACCGCGATGACGTTCATCGGCTGGCCGGTGGGGTGGAGCAGGTTCACTGTGCTGTCCCTTCCAGGGCAGAGATTGTGACGCCTCCAGCGTCGACCGCCTGCGATGAAATCGTCAGCCCTCGATTTCCTGGATGCGATACCCCCAATTTCCGGGGGTACCGCGTGTGCTGCTCTGTCAGGTATGTGTGAGAGGCTGTTAAGTCCCGTTTCCGGTGATGTGGTGTCGCCCGTTCGTGGGTGATGGGGCGGTTCCGCCCCCGTGTCCTGTTGTGTGCATGATGGG
>NZ_JBIVOX010000039.1:0-37039 GCF_044754345.1 Streptomyces sp. NPDC093094
CGAGGTCACGGACGCGTTCGACGACCTGCCGCAGGTGCTCGGGGGTGGTGCCGCAGCAGCCGCCGACCAGCGACAGCCCGTAGTCCCGGACGAAGCTCTCCTGCGCGTCGGCGAGTCCCTCGGGGCCGAGGGGGAAGTGGGCGCCGTCCTTGGTGAGGACGGGCAGGCCCGCGTTGGGCATGCACAGCAGGGGGATCCGGGAGTGGCGGGCGAGATAGCGCAGGTGCTCCGTCATCTCGGCGGGGCCGGTGGAACAGTTCAGGCCGATCATGTCGATGCCGAGCGGCTCCAGGACCGTCAGGGCGGCGCCGATCTCGGAGCCGAGCAGCATGGTGCCGGTGGTCTCGAAGGCCATCGAGCACAGCAGGGGGACATCGGCGCCGAGAGCGTCCATGGCGCGGCGGGCGGCGACGACCGATGCCTTGGTCTGGAGGAGGTCCTGGGTGGTCTCCACCAGCAGGGCGTCGGCACCGCCCGCGAGGAGGCCCTCGGCGTTGGCCTGGAAGCCGTCACGGAGGGTGCCGTAGTCGATGTGGCCGAGGGTGGGCAGCTTGGTGCCCGGGCCGATCGAGCCGAGGACCCAGCGCTGCCGGCCGGTGCGCGCGGTGACGTCGTCGGCGGTCTCGCGGGCGATGCGGGCACCCGCCTCGGACAGCTCGTGGACGCGGTGGGCGATGTCGTACTCGGCCATCGCCGCGTGGTTGGCGCCGAAGGTGTTGGTCTCCACGCAGTCCACGCCCGCGGCGAGGTACGCCTCGTGCACGGAGCGCACGATGTCGGGGCGGGTGACGTTGAGGACCTCGTTGCAGCCCTCCAGGTCCTGGAAGTCCTCCAGAGTGGGGTCCTGGTCCTGGAGCATCGTGCCCATGGCTCCGTCGGCGACCACCACCCGGGTGGCGAGCGCCTCGCGGAGCGCGGACACGCGGGTCCGGCTGTCGGCGGGGGTACGGGGCCCGGTCATGCGGCACCTTCCAGGGCCGGGGCGGGTGCGGCGCGGACGCCGTCCGGGGCGGGTGCGGGGTCCACGGCCCCGCGGTCGGTGGTCATACGGTCCAGGGCGGGGGCGAGTTCGGCCGCCGCGTCGTCGCCGTAGGCGCGGGCCGCCGTGCCGAGCAGCCGTGCGCGGTCGGCGCGGTACGTCTGGGAGCCGACGGCGGCGAGAGCCTGCGCGGCCAGGACGCAGCCCAGCCGGGCGGCGGGGACGACGGCCAGACCGCGGGCGACACCGGCGAGGAACCCGGCGCGGAAGGCGTCGCCGCCACCGGTCGGATCGGCCACCGGCAGCCCGGGAACGGCGGGCACGGTCAGCGTCGGCCGGTCGGCGCACTCGATGCGCACCCCGTCGCCGCCGAGGGTGGTCACCCAGGCGCCGACCCGCCAGAGCACGCCCTCGCGGGTCCAGCCGGTGCGCTCCAGCAGCAGCGCGGCCTCGTACTCGTTGGTGAACAGCCAGCGCGCCCCGTCGACCAGGTCGCGGACCTGGTGGGGTCCGAGCCGGGCGAGCTGCTGGGAGGGGTCGGCGGCGAAGGGCAGACCGAGGCGACGGCAGTCGGCGGTGTGCCGGAGCATCGCCTCGGGGTCGTTGGGGCACACCAGCACGAGGTCGGGCCGCTGCGCGGCCGGCAGGTCGACCTGGCCCAGGTCGATGTCGCGGGCCTCCTCCATGGCGCCCGCGTAGAACGCGGCGATCTGGTTGGCGTCCTGGTCGGTCAGGCACAGGAAGCGGGCGGTCCGGCGGGTGCCGGAGACACGGACCGCTCCGGTGTCGACGCCGTGCGCCTTCAGCCAGGTCTCGTACTCGGCGAAGTCGTCGCCGACGGCGCCGACGAGCAGCGGCGTGTGGCCGAGACTGCCGAGGCCGAAGGCGATGTTGGCCGCCACCCCGCCCCGCCGCACCTCGAGGGTGTCGACGAGGAAGGAGAGCGAGACATGGGCGAGCTGGTCGGGGATCAGCTGATCCGCGAACCTGCCGGGGAAGACCATCAGATGGTCGGTGGCGATGGAACCGGTGACAGCGATGCGCATGCCGGGATCTCCTCGGGGGGCGTCGGGACCGACCGCCTCAGCGGCCGGCCGCGTCCCGGAGCAGCTGGGCGCGGTCGGTCCGCTCCCAGGTGAAGTCGGGCAGCTCACGGCCGAAGTGGCCGTAGGCGGCGGTCTGGGAGTAGATCGGGCGCAGCAGGTCGAGGTCGCGGATGATCGCGGCCGGGCGCAGGTCGAAGACCTCGGCGACGGCCTTCTCGATCTTCTCGGGCTCGACCTTGTGGGTGCCGAAGGTCTCCACGAACAGACCCACCGGCTCGGCCTTGCCGATCGCGTAGGCGACCTGGACCTCGCAGCGGGAGGCGAGGCCCGCGGCGACGACGTTCTTGGCGACCCAGCGCATGGCGTAGGCGGCGGAGCGGTCGACCTTGGACGGGTCCTTGCCGGAGAAGGCGCCGCCGCCGTGGCGGGCCATGCCGCCGTAGGTGTCGATGATGATCTTGCGGCCGGTGAGGCCGGCGTCGCCCATCGGGCCGCCGATCTCGAAGCGGCCGGTCGGGTTGACCAGCAGACGGAAGCCGTCGGTGTCGAGCTTGATGCCGTCCTCGGCGAAGCGGGCCAGGACCGGCTCGACGACCTGGGTGCGGATGTCGGGAACGAGCAGCGAGTCCAGGTCGATGTCGCTCGCGTGCTGCGTGGAGACCACGACGGTGTCCAGGCGGACGGCCTTGTCGCCGTCGTACTCGATGGTGACCTGCGTCTTGCCGTCGGGGCGCAGGTAGGGGACGGTGCCGTTCTTGCGGACCTCGCTGAGGCGGCGGGAGAGCCGGTGCGCGAGGTCGATCGGGACCGGCATCAGCGACGGTGTCTCGTCGGTGGCGTAGCCGAACATCAGGCCCTGGTCGCCGGCGCCCTGCTTGTCGAGCTCGTCCGTCTCCCCCGTACGGGCGGCACCCTCGACACGGGACTCGTACGCCGTGTCGACGCCCTGGGCGATGTCCGGGGACTGCGCGCCGATGGAGACGGAGACGCCGCAGGAGGCGCCGTCGAAGCCCTTGGCGGAGGAGTCGTAGCCGATCTCCAGGATCTTGTCGCGGACGATCTGGGCGATCGGCGCGTACGCCGACGTGGTGACCTCGCCGGCGATGTGGACCTGGCCGGTGGTGATGAGGGTCTCGACGGCGACACGGGACGTGGGGTCCTGGCGCAGCAGCGCGTCGAGGACGGCGTCGCTGATCTGGTCGGCGATCTTGTCGGGGTGGCCCTCGGTCACGGACTCCGAGGTGAACAGGCGACGGGACATGACTCTCCAGAGGTTGACGTCTCACGACGGCCCTGCGGGCCGTCCGTGCGCCGTCGCCGTGCGGCCGGGTTCAGGGACGTCCGGCTCGTGCGGCGACGGTTTCGAGCATCCGGGCGAGCGGGGCGGCGCCGGTCGTGGTGCCGGTGAGCACCACGAGCGGGGGGCGGCCGCCGCTCGCCGCGATCAGCCGGGCGATCTCGTAGGCGGCGCTGCCGCCGCCGGAGAACGCGCACAGCACCAGCAGCCCGGCGCCGCCGGCCAGCGGCCGCAGCGCTTCGTGGCGGGCCCGGGCGCCGCCGGGCACGCTGCGCAGCAGGACGATCGACTCGGGGCCCTGGTAGGCGGCGGCGAGCCGGTCGTAGCGGGAGCGGGGGGTGCCGTGCGTCTGCACCAGGCAGACGACTCCGGCGCCCGGGTCGGCGGCGAGCCGCAGCGGTACCAGCGGCAGATCGGCCGGTTCGTCGGTCCCCGGGGGCCGTGAGGGCCTGCGGGGTCCGGCGGGGCCGGGGTCCTCCTGCGGTGCTGGCCGCCGCCCGGCCGTGCCGTCCGCGGCGGCCAGCAGTCGCAGCAGGTCGGCGACGGTCGTGGAGTCGCCCGGCAGGTAGGGCAGTTCGCCGAGGAGCAGTGCGCTGTGCGTGAGCACCTCGGCGGCGTCGGTGTGGGGTCCGCGGTCGTAGGACGCGGTCAGCACCAGACCGCCGTCGTCGCCGGGGTGGGCGACGAGGGTGACGGGGAAGGCGGTGCGCGCGCCCAGCGGGTCGGGCCGCTCCACCCGCACGCCGTGCGCGGCGAGTTCCTCCGTCAGGTCGTCGGCGGGGTGCGGTCCGCCCTCGAAGACGAGGAGGCTGCCGTCGGCGGGGAGGTTCCCGGCGGGTGCCCGGTCCCGCGGGTCCGCCGGGTCCGCCGTGACGGTGCGGCTCGGTGCGGACCAGGTGTGGATCTGGCCCGGTGACACCCATTCGTACGAGGTCATGTCCAGGATGCGGTCGCGCAGTTCGGCGAGGAGGCCGGCCACGGTGCGGCCGGGGTCGACCTCGACGCCGATCGGCAGCGGGGTGCGCAGCGCGGCCGGGAGGCGGTCGGCGCCCTCGAAGAGGATGCCGCGGCCGGAGGCGGTGACGCCGAAGCGGACGTGTGCGGTGCCGTCGGCGCCACCGGCCCGGTACAGCAGCACCGCCCACACGGCCTGGAGCACACTGCTCTCGGTGCTGCCCAGGCGGGCGGCCCAGGCGGTCAGCCGTTCGGTCTGGTCGGCGGTCAGCCGGACCCGGGTGCGGCCGGTGCGCGCCGGGCCGGGTGCCTCGGCGAGCGGGACGGGCGAGACCGCGTCCGCGGGCGGGGCACCCCGCGACCAGAACTGCTGTGCGGGGGCGGTGTCCTGGTGGCCGAGCCAGCGGACGTAGTCGCGCAGGTCGGGGCGGCGCTCGCCGCCGGGCAGCCGGCCGCCCGCCAGGTAGGCGCGGTAGAACTCGCGCAGCAGCAGCCGTGCGCTCCAGTCGTCGAGCAGGGCGTGGTGGTAGGTGAGCAGCACCTGGGCGGGTGTGGCCGTGCCGTCGCCGCCGAGGACGGTGACGCGCAGGCCGCAGGGGCGGCGCGGGTCGAGGCCGCGCCGTACGTCGTGTTCGACCAGGTCGGTCCAGCGGACGGAGCCGTGCGGCAGCCACAGCACGTCGGCGCTGACGTCGTCGTGCAGCACCAGCAGCGGTTCGGGCCCGTCGTCGAAGGCGGCGCGCAGCACGCTCTCGTGGTCGACGACGGACTGCCAGGCGGCGCGGAACCGGTCCGGGTCGAGCGGCCCGTGCCAGGCCCACGACAGCCGCTCGACATGGCGGCCGGGGTGGGCGTCGGCGTCGGCGAGCAGTTCGCGCATCAGCGGGGTCGGTGCGAGCGCGCGGGTGGTGCGGGCGCCGGACGCGGGCGGCCGGGTCAGCAGGTCGGCGAGCAGTCCGTAGGGGAACGGGCCGCCGGGCGGCTCCGGGTCCTCGGCGGTCAGCCGCAGGGTGTGGTGGCCGGCATCGTGCCGGTCGACGCGGTGGCGCAGGGCGGGCGTGCCGGGGGTGCGGACGGCGGCCTGGTCGAGCGCGGCCTCCAGCCGGGTCTCGTCCAGCGGGCCGTGCAGTTCGAGGGTCGGCTCGTCGTGGGGGGCCGGTCCGAGGTCGACGACGACGCAGGTCGTCTCCCCGTCCGGCGGGGGTGAGGTGTGATTGGCGGTCATCGGCTGTACGGGGCGCGCACCTCCGTGGCCGCGCGTACGGCGTGCGGTCGACGCGTACGGCTTGTGTGCACGACCTCGGCGTACGGCTGCGAAGGCCCCCTCCTCCCCTCTGTGCGAGCGCCCAACGAGTATGTGCGGGGCCGCCCATACGGACCTGATACGGCGCTGACACCGTGATGGACGGTGTGGTCGGCCGTGGTGCCGCCGGGTCAGGCCGGGCTGCGCAGCCCCGACTCGAAGGCGTAGATGGCCGCGTGGACGCGGTTGCGCAGACGCAGTTTGCCGAGCAGGTTCTGCACATGGGTCTTGACGGTGTGCTCGGACAGGGTGAGCCGGCCGGCGATCTCGGTGTTGGTCAGTCCGCGCGCCAGCAGCTCCAGCACCTGCCGTTCGCGGTCGGTGAGCGCCTCGGGGCCCACGGTGGAGACGGTGGTCCGGTCCTGGGCGCGCGGTGCGCCGGCGGCCGTGCCGTCGTCCTGCGGGCGGTCGTCGGGCTGGACGCGGTAGCCGGCGGCGGCGAGCACGAGCGCGGAGGCCAGTTGGTCCGGGGTGGCGGTGTCCGGCAGCCGGCCGCTGGCGGGGGTGCCGGGCCCGTCGGGTGCGCCGCCGACGACGACCAGCCGTGGGTGCGGGGTGCGGGCCGGGTGCCGGGACAGGTGGGACGCGCTGTCGCCGTGGGCGAGGACCACGTCGGGGTGCAGGGCCGGCAGCAGGTCGAGGGCGCCGGGGTCCCCGTCGCCGACCAGGTGCACGGCGGGGTGGCCCGCGAGCAGGGATCTGATGCCCGCGCGGGCCAGCGCGTCCGCGGCGAGGACGTACACCCGTACCGGGGTGCCCGGGGCGGTGGCCGTCTGCGGCGGGCCGGGCAGTACGTGCAGCGAGGCACGCCGGACCGGCCGGCGTGCGGGGAAGCCCGGTTCTGCCATGACGGCCTCCTCGTCCCTCACGTCCGCAACCGTCGCCCGGAACGCTAACGGGGCGCGGTGCGCGACGCCGGTTCCTCGACCGGTCCTGGACGTGGGCGCGAGCGGGGCTCCGGGCTGCCGCCACGGGGCCCGGAGCCGTGGGGTCAGAGGGTGAGCAGGTCGGTGACGGCGCCCATGAAGCCCTCGTCGAGCATGGTGTGCGGGGCGGTGTCGCGGGCGGTGTCGAGGCCGGCGTCGTGGCAGGCGGTGCTGATGAGGTAGCGGCCGAGGACCCGGTGGGTGGCGAAGGCCCATTCGCCGCGGGAGGCGGGCCGGCCGTCGGGGGCGAGGAGTCCTCCGCTGCCGGTGCCGAAGCCGAACTCGGTGAAGCCGAGCCGCAGTCCCTGTCCGATGGCCTTGGTGTACGCCTCTTTCAGGGTCCACAGTCTGAGCAGTCCGGCGGCGCGCTCCTCCTCGGGCAGCGGTTCGAGTTCGGCGCGTTCGGCGGGGGTGCAGACATGGCTGTGGAGCAGGTCGAAGGACATGGAGCGGTCGGCGGGTTCGGCGTCGACGCCGACGCGGCCGTTGCGGCTGACGCCGACGGCGATCAGGTCGTCGGTGTGGGTGAGGCTGATGTCGACCTGGTCGAGGCCGCGCAGATAGGGCCGGCCGCCGATCTTGTAGGCGAGGTCGAGTTCGGCGGCCTCGGTGCCCAGCGCGGCGGCGGCGGTGAACTTGGTGACGAGGCGTGAGGTGACGAACCGGAACCGCACCAGCGGGTCGGTGGTGCGCCGGTAGCGCTGCCAGTCGCGGCCGAGCAGGGGCCGCAGTCCGGGGTCGGTGACGGCGGGGCCGAGCCATTCGCCCCAGGTGGTGAACACGACGGCGTTGCCGCGCAGCCGCATGCCCTCGTGGACCCGGTGCCAGGGGCCGTCGGGGCCGCCGACGTGGACGGGTTCGCTGATGCGGTCGGCGTCGTCGGGTACGCACGCCGGGTCGATGCGGGTGAGCGGGTTCACCTCGGTCCACCCCTTTCCGTGGGTCGTCGCGCGGGTCGTGAGCGGTCCGGGCGGGCCCGGTGGCGGCGGTGACGGGCCGTCACTGGGCCAGGACCGTGGCGGCCAGGTCGCAGCCGAGGCCGGCCCGGTAGCGGCGGACCAGTTCGTCCAGGACCTGCTGGATGCAGCCGTCGGGCAGGTCGGGCACGGGGATGCCGAGGCGGGCGCCGATCCGGGACAGGGCGAGCACGGCCCAGGCGGCGTCGGCGAGGAACGGGTCGCTGCCGTCCTGGCCCTCCCAGACGCCGAGGACGGCGGCGGCGGCCACGACGAGGCTGTAGCGGTCGCTGAGCACGGCCACCGCCGGGTCGGACAGGCCCCGTCCGCCGTGCCGGGGAAGCTGCCGGCAGGTCTCGCGCAGGGCGCGCAGTTCGGCGGTGAACGCCTCGGCGAGGGCGGCGAGCGCGGCGATCTGCCCGCCGACGCCGCGGGCGGGGGCGAGCCGGGCGGCGGAGCCGAGCAGGGAGGCGGCCATGAAGTCGCCGCCGCCTGCGATGCCGAGCGCCCGGTAGTCCAGCGGGGGCAGTTCGGCGCCGGCGCGGAACAGCTCGGGCGGCGGTTCCTCCTCGGCGAACCAGGCGGTCTCGGCGAGGGTGCGCAGCTGCGGCACGATCACGGACTGGCAGGAGGCGGTGCCGGCGTGGCCGAGTCCGGCGACGGGCAGGTCGCGGACGAGTTTGTCGAGGGCGCCGTACTCGGGGCTGTCGTGCTCGTAGCCGCGTCCGCCGAGGACGGCGGCGAGCTCTTCGAGGTTCTCCCGCAGCAGGTCGGGGACGACGTACTTGACGGCGGCGGCGAACACATGGGCGCGGTCGGGCAGCAGGCCGAGGGCGCGCAGCGCGACGGTGGCCATGGCGTCGCAGGCCAGCAGGTCGGCGAAGACTCCGGTGAGCGGTTTGTGCCAGCGGCGGGCGACGGGTCCGCTGCGGCCGGTGGTGGCGGCGCGGACCGCGGAGTGCAGGACGGTGTCGGCTGCGGCGGTGACGACACCGCAGATGACGCTGCGGTTGACCTGGAAGGTGCGCAGGGCGAGGGCGACGCCGTCCCCGATGCCGCCGACGAGCGCGTCGGCGGGCACCGGCCGGTCCTCGAACTCCAGTCCGGCGAAGAGGGCGCCTCGCATGCCGGAGGTCGTCACGCGCGGCAGGTGCCGCATGCTGCCGGGCGGCGCGTCGGCGGGGTCGAGGACGAACACGGAGTGGCTGCGGGGTCCGCGTGCGGGGTCGGTGCGGGCGTAGACGATGTGGGCGTCGGCGCGGGCGGCGTTGATGATCAGGTCCTTGCGCCCGGCGAGAAGGTGGCCGCCGCCGGGCGCGGGGCGGGCGGTGAACTCATGGCGCAGGATGGCGTTGGCGTGGGCGAGTTCGTGGTGCAGGATCGTCGCCCGTCCGCCGCCCAGCAGCAGACCGGCGACGTGACGGCGCTGCTCCTCGGTGCCGGCGGCCCAGACGGCGCCGGTCGCGAACAGCGAGGTGATGCCGTGGCCGAAGCCGAGGGCGACGTCGCGCCGGAAGACGGGGCGCAGGGTGCGGGCCAGCAGGTCGGCGCGGGTGAGCCGGCCGCCGTACTCGGCGGGTACGAACTCGGCGGCCAGGCCCGCGCCGTCGAGGAGTTCCTCGGTCTCGCGCGGCGGGGTGCGCCGGTCGTCGGCGGCGAACAGGGCGCGCAGGCCGTGCGGGTTGGCGGGGTCGTAGGGGTCGCCGAGCCGGGCCTCCAGCCGGGCCGCGCGCAGGTCGGCGGCCGCCTCCCAGTCGCCGGGTGCGGCGCCCGGCGCGTGTCCGGTCTCGGCGGTGGTGGTCATGGCGCGGGATGCTCCTTCGTCCGGGACGGGCCGGTCGCGCGCCCGTACGCCACCTTCGCCGCGGCACCTCGCGGCCCGCTGGGGCGCCGCTCGAACCATGATCCAGACGCGGCGCGGGCGGCGTTCCGGACGTTGACGCGATTTCGCTGCTCAGCACCGTGAATTCCAGGCATTCCCTACCGTTCCTCAAGCGTTTTCCGAGTGGTTTCCGAGTGCCGGGCGACCGGATGTGCGGTGGATCACCGGAAGGCCACGAGGACCGGGGCGGAGCGGGTTCCGGGCCGGATCCCGGACATGCGAAAGGGCTGCCGCGGGCTCTTTTCTCCCAGTGGGTCGAAAAGAGCCCGCGGCAGCCCCGGGGCGTGTGTGCGGTGTGCCGCTCAGCCGGTCTTGCGCCGGAAGTAGCGCTTCTGGCCCGCGGCCCCGCTCATGCCCTTCACCCGCAGCCGGCCTTCTTCGTGGGCCTGGCGCGCCCGGGTGGTGTCCGCCTTGCGGGAGAGGGCCTCACGGAATTTGGCCCGGGCGTCGTTCTCGGTGGAATTCGTCTCCGGAGTTTCCGACATGCATACCTCCTGGGGGGAATGTGCGACATCAAGGCTGGCACAGGATCACGGCACCGGCCAGACAGGTTTTCCGTACGGGGAACGGAATTCGGACTACGCGGGATCGGGTACGAGGCCGCCGGCGGGGTCCGCCTGACGAGCGGCGGAGTCGGCGGTGGCGGTGTCGGGCTTCTTGGAGGCGGGCAGCAGCGGGCTGAGCAGGGCCACCAGGACGAACACGCCCGCGTTGTACCAGAGCGTGGCGGCGGTGGCGTCGCTGAAGCGTTCGGCGGTGCTGCCCGGCCCGGAGCCGGAGAGGCTGAAGAAGATCACGCCGACGACGGCGATGCCGACGGCCGTGCCGAACTGGATGAGCGCGTTGACCACGCCGGACCCCGCGCCCGCGTCCTGCGGCGGGACGTCACCGAGGACGACATTGGTGAGGATCGGCGAGCACAGGCCCATACCGAGACCGACGACGAGTTCGGCGCCCGCCACCTGGAGCCAGGTCAGGTCCGGGCCCTGGGTCTTGGTGAGCACGATCATCAGCAGGGTGCCCAGAGCCATGACGGTGGTGCCGAGGGCGACGAACGCCCGCCCGTTGGCGGTGCCCTTGCGCCAGGCGATCTGGAAGGTGGCGGTGATGCCGATCGGGAAGGCGACGGTGACCAGGGCGGTACGGATCGCGGACCAGCCGAGTCCGAGCTGCATCTGGTAGGTCAGGACCAGGAAGAACGAGGTGATGCCGGAGAAGGCGAGCATCACCACGAGCGCACCCGCGGTGAACGAGCGGAGCTTGAACAGGGTGGGGGGAACCAGCGCGGAGGCGTCCTTGGCGTGCCGGCGGCGCTGGTGGAACGCGAACGGCACGAGGAGCGCGAGGCCCACGCCCATCATGACGAACATCCAGGCGGGCCAGCCCTGTTCGCGTCCCTGCACCAGCGGGAACATCAGGCCGAGCGCGGCCAGGCTGACCAGGAAGACACCGGGGACGTCCAGGCGCGGTGCCTGCTCGGAGCGGCTCTCGGGCAGACACCAGGCGGCCAGCGCGACGGCGAGCACTCCGAACGGGATGTTGATGAGGAAGATGGCACGCCAGCCCAGGCCGAACACATCCAGGTCGGTCAGCAGACCTCCGAGCAGCGGACCGCTGACGCCGCCGAGGCCCAGCACGGCGCCCATCATGGAGAACGCCATGACCCATTCCTTCTGCTCGAAGGTGGTCATGATGACGCTCATCACCTGCGGCACCATCAGCGCGGCCATCACACCCTGCACCAGGCGTCCGCCCACCAGCATGGCCGGCGAGGCGGCCACGCCGCACGCCACCGAGGCCAGGGTGAAACCGACGACGCCGGTGATGAACAGCCGCTTGCGGCCGTAGATGTCACCGAGCCGGCCACCGGTGATCAGGAACACGGCGAAGGCGAGGGCGTAGCCCGCGAGGGTCCACTGCGCGGTGGCGAAGTCGGCACCCAGGTCGTCCTGGATGCTGGGCAGGGCGACGGTGACGATCGTGGAATCGACGTTGTCGAGGAACGCGGCGAGCAGCACGACGGCGAGAGCCACCCATTTGCGGCGGGATCCCGCCTGCGCCGGTGCGGTCTCTGTCGTTGACACTGTCACTTGATCAACTCCCGTAGGAACACGGTCGGGTGGGGGGACGTGCCCCGGGCCGGGCCGGGGCGAGAGGGGCCGCCGCGGACGACGAGGGCCCCGAAGCCGGATCACAGGCCGCCGAGGACGGCGTCGAGCGCCTTGTCCATGTCCTCGGCCGACAGCTCCCCGGCCGCCTGGAGCGCGTCGTCGGCGCCGGCGGCAGGGGCCGCGTCGGGCCGGGCGAGTTCCAGGAGCCGGTCGAGCAGACCGCTCTGCCGCAGCCGCTCCGGGGTGACCCGGGCCAGCGCCCACTGGGCGGCCTGCGCCGGATCGGACGGCGGGACGTCGGAGACGGCGGTTCCCGCCGCCGCGGACGTCGACGGCGTCAGGGCGAGCCGGCCGTGCAGGAAGTCGGCGATGGCCCGCGGTGTCGGATAGTCGAACGCCAGGGTGCTGGGCACGGCCACCTGGGTGTGCTTGGCGATGCGGTTCTTCAGCTCGACCGCCATCAGCGAGTCCCAGCCGAACTCCCGCATCGGCTTGTCCTGCGGCACGGGCGCCGTGAGACCGAGCACCGCGGTGATCTCCTGCTGGACGAAGCGGCGCAGCGAGGTGGCGCGCTCCTCCTCGGGCAGGCCGGCCAGCCGGTCCCGGAACGCGGACGCCTGTTCCACCGCCTGCCCCGCCTGCCTGGGCCGGGGCCGCACCAGGGCGCGCAGCAGAGCGGGCAGCCGGTCCTCGCCGGCCCGCTGGAGCACACCCAGGTCGAGCCGGGCCGGCACCAGGTGCGGCTCGGGCCGGACGAGGGCCGCGTCCAGGAGCGCGAGCCCCTGCTCCACGGTCATCGCCCGGGCGCCCTGACGACGCATGCGGGCCAGTTCGGCCTCGCCGAGCGTGGCGGTCATGCCGCTGCCGCCCTGCGCCCACAGGCCCCAGGCGAGGGACTGCGCGGCAAGGCCCTGGCGGCGGCGGTGCGCGGCGAGCGCGTCCAGGAAGGCGTTGGCGGCGCCGTAGTTGCCCTGTCCGGGCGAGCCGAGGGTGCCGGCCACCGAGGAGAACATCACGAACGCGGCGAGCGGGGTCTCACGGGTCAGCTCGTGCAGATGCCAGGCGCCCGACAGCTTGGGCGCGAGCACCCGCTCGAACCGTCCGGCGGTCTGATTGCGTACGACGCCGTCGTCGAGGACCGCCGCGAGGTGCACCACACCGGTCAGCGGGTGCTGCGGCGCGACCTCGGCCAGGGCGCGGGCGGCGCCGTCGCGGTCGGCGACGTCGCAGGCGGCCAGCCGCACCGACTCGGCGCCCGCGGCCCGCAGTTCGTCGGCCAGCTCGGCGGCACCCGGTGCGGCGCCGCCCTGCCGGGAGGTCAGCACCAGATGGCGTACGCCGTGACGGGCCACCAGACGGCGGGCCACCTCGCGGCCCAGCTCGCCGGTGCCGCCGGTGACGAGCACGGTGCCGTCCGGGTCGAGAGCGGGCGGCGCGGTCAGCACGATCTTGCCGGTGTGCCGGCCCTGCGCCATGTACCGGAACGCCGCGGGCGCCTCGCGCACGTCGTACGCCAGATACGGCAGCGCCTCGATGGTGCCCTCGCCCAGCAGGGCGGACAGTTCGGCGAACATCCGCTGCATGTGGTCCGGCTCCAGCGACATCAGGTCGAAGGCGCTGTAGCGGACACCGGGGTGCTGTGCGGCGATCTGCCCGGGGTCGCGGATGTCGGTCTTGCCCATCTCCAGGAACCGCCCGCCGCGCGGCAGCAGCCGCAGGGAGGCGTCCGTGAACTCCCCGGCCAGCGAGTTGAGGACGACGTCGACGCCCTCGCCGCCGGTGGCGTCCCGCCACAGCTGCTCGAATCCGGTGTCACGGGAGGAGGCGATGCGGTCGTCGGCCAGGCCGAGCCCGCGCAGCGCCGCCCACTTGCCGCGGCTGGCCGTGCCGTACACCTCGGCGCCCAGATGACGGGCGAGCTGCACCGCGGCCATGCCGACGCCGCCGGCCGCCGCGTGCACCAGCACCCGCTCCCCGGCGCGCAGCGCGCCCAGCTCGGTGAGCGCGTAGTACGCGGTGAGGAACGCCAGCGGGACGGTCGCGCCCTGCTCGAAGGTGAGCGTGTCCGGCAGCGGCGCCATCAGCCGTCCGTCGCCGCACACCTCGGTGCCGAACGCGCCGAGGGCCAGACCCATCGCCCGGTCGCCGGGACGCAGATGGCTCACCCGGGCGCCCGTCTCCACCACGACGCCCGCGAACTCCAGGCCCAGCGCGGGCGTCTCGACCATGCCGAGGGCGTTGAGCACGTCACGGAAGTTCATGCCCGCGGCGCGCACCGCGACCCGCACGTCGTGCTCGCCCAGCGGCCGGGAGGAGTCCACCGGCACCGCTTCGATGCTGTCGATGCTGCCCTTCTCCCGGATGTCCAGGTGCCAGGCGCCGCCGGTGGGCGGGGTGAGCGCCCCGCCGCGCCGCGCGGGCACGAGCCGCGGCGCGTACACGGCGCCGGCGCGCACCGCCAGTTCCGGCTCGTCGTCCAGCGCCAGCACACCGGCGGCCGGACCCGACCCGGGTTCGGTGCCGTCCAGGTCGACCAGCCGCAGCACCCGGTCCGGGTGTTCGCCGCGTACGGCCCGCAGCAGCCCCCACAGCGGAGCGGCGGCCAGGTCGCCGACGGTGTCCTCGGGGCGGGCGGCGACCGCGCCCCGGGTCAGCCAGACCACCCGGGCCCGCTCCAGACGCGGCTCACCGAGCAGCCCCTGGAGTGTGCCGAGCGCACCGAGCGTGACGGCCCGCGCGGACGCCTGTACGTCGTCATCGGCCGGGGTACCGGCCCCGGCGGTCGCGTCCACGACGATCAGCGGGGCGTCCGGCCGGACAGCCAGCAGTTCGTCGAGGTCCGCGCACCACGGCACGCCCAGGGCGGCCGCCACGGATGTGTCGGGGCCGCCCAGCACGACGGTGCCCTCGGGCACGGCGTCCGCCGCGGGCGGGTCCACCGGCTGGAAGTCGACGCGGTACAGGTCGTCGTCGGCGGCCGGCGCGCTGACCCGCAGCTGCTCGGCGCTCGCCTGCTGGACCTGGAGCCCCGCCGCGTACAGCACGGGCTCGCCGGCCGGGTCGGTCGCCAGCAGCGTGACGGCGAGGCCGCCTTCGCCACCGGTGCCGGTGAGCTCGACGCGCACGCGCAGCTCGGTGGCGCCGGTCGCGTACAGGGTGACGTCCGTCCACGCGAACGGGAGCAGCACCGTGTCCTCGGGCCGTTCGCCGGTGTCCACCCCGGCGAGCGTGTGCAGGGCGGCGTCGAGCAGGGCCGGATGGATCCCGAAGCCGTCGTCGGCACCGGGGCCCCCGCTCTGCGGGGCGGGCAGGACGATCCGCCCGTAGGCGACGCCGTCGCGCCGTGCCAGGCCGGCCAGCCCGCGGAAGGCGGGTCCGTAGTGCAGACCCTGGCCGCCGAGAGTGTCGTAGAACCCTTCGAGGGGCTGCGGCTCGGCGCCGGGCACCGGCCAGTCGAGCAGCTCGCCGAGGCCCTCGTGGCGCCCGTCGGCGGTGTCGTCGGCCAGTTCACCGGTGACGTGCGCGGTCCATGCGCCGGGCTCCGCCGACGTCTCCGGCTGGGAGTGGATCGTGAACGTCCGGCGGCCGTCCTCACCCGCCGCCCCGACCCGCACCTGAAGCCGTACGGGGGTGTCCTCGGTGAGGACGAGGGGCTGGGTGAGGGCGAGTTCGGCGACGCGTGCCGCACCGACGGCGCGGGCCGCGGTGAACGCCAGCTCCAGCAGTCCGGTGCCGGGGACGATGACCGCGCCGAAGACGGAGTGGTCGGCGAGCCACGGCTGGTCGGCGAGCGACAGCCGCCCGGTCAGCAGATGGCCCTCGCCGTCCGCGAGCGCCACGACGGCGGCCAGCCAAGGGTGTTCGGCCGGTACGAGACCGGTGTTCCGGGTGCCGGAGCGTCCACCGCGGGTGGTCTCCAGCCAGTGGTGCTCGCGCTGGAAGGCATAGGTGGGCAGGGCGACGGCCCGGCCCCCGGCCAGCACCCGGTCGAAAGCGAGATCCTCACCCGCCACATGCAGCGCGGCAAGCGCACGCACCAGGGCACGGACCTCGTCCACGGCATCGCCGTCGGAACGCGGAGCACGCTGGGAGGCGACGAACACCGCCTCCTCCTCCACACACCCGGCACCCATCGCCGACAGCACCGCCGCCGGACCGCACTCCAGATACCGCGCGATACCGGAATCCTCCAGCGTGCGCACCGCGTCCAGGAACCGCACCGCCCCACGCACCTGACGCACCCAGTACCCCGGGTCGGCCAGCTCCTCCACGCCCGCCCAGCCACCGGTCACCGTCGACACCAGCGGAATCACAGGCGCACCGAACGTGCAGGAGGCGGCGACCTGCTCGTACGCGGCGAGCATCGCGTCCATGTGCGGCGAATGGAAAGCATGCGACACCACCAGCGCACGCGTGCGGCGACCGGCCGCCGCGAAGTGCGCGACCACCGCCTCCACCGCCGCACGGTCACCACTGACCACCGTCTGCGCAGGCCCGTTCAGCCCGGCCACCGAGATCCGGCCCCCCACCGAGGCCAGCACCCCGGCCACCTCCGCCTCCGGCGCCTCCACCGACGCCATCGCGCCGCCCGCCTCGCACGCCTGCATCAGCCGGCCCCGCGCCGCCACCAGCCGCGCCGCATCCGCCAGATCCAGCACCCCCGCCACATGCGCGGCCGCCAGCTCACCCACCGAATGCCCCGCCACCGCGGCAGGCACGATCCCCCACGCCTGCCACAGGCGGAACAACGCCACCTCCACCGCGAACAGCCCCGGCTGAGCAAACTCCGTCTGATGCACCAGCTCCGCATCCGCACTGTCCCCGGCCGCGAACAGCACCGCCGACAACGGCACCCGCAGATGCGGATCCAGCGCGGCAGCCACCCCGTCGAACGCCTCCCGGAACTCCGGGAACACCCCGTACAGAGCACGCCCCATCCCCAGACGCTGACTGCCCTGACCCGTGAACAACACCCCCAGACCACCGGCGACAGCCACACCCTCCACCACATCCGGATGCGCCCGGCCCCCGGCCAGCGCCCGCAGGGCGACGACAAGGTCTGCCGTGTCGTCCGCGGTGACGCCGGCCCGGTGCTCGAAGTGCGTACGGTGCAGGGCGGCGGTCGCGGCGATGTCGGCGAGGGCCGTGTCACCGGAGGCGTCGAGGTGGTCGGCCCAGCGTCCGGCCTGGGCGCGCAGGGCCGCCTCGTCACGGCCGGAGACCACCACCGGCAGCGGGCCGGGACCGGCCTCGGCGACCGGTTCGGCGGCCTCGCGGACCGGGGCCTCCTCCAGGACGACGTGCGCGTTGGTGCCGCTCAGGCCGAACGACGACACACCCGCACGGCGGATGCGGCCGGCCTGCGCCGCCCAGGGCCGCGCGTCGTCGAGCAGGGCGAGCCCGCTGCCGTCCCACTGGATGTGCGGGCTCGGCTCGTCGGCGTAGAGCGTCTTGGGCAGAGTGTCGTTCTGGAGGGCGAGCACCATCTTCATCACGCCCGCGACACCGGCGGCGGCCTGCGCGTGTCCGATGTTCGACTTCGACGAACCCAGGTACAGCGGCCGGTCCGCGGCCCGCTCCGGCCCGAAGACCTCGGCCAGGGCGCCCGCCTCGATGGGGTCGCCGAGCGGGGTGCCGGTGCCGTGCGCCTCGACGGCGTCGATGTCGGCCGGGGTGAGCCGGGACGCGGCCAGCGCGTCCTGGATCACCCGCTGCTGGGACGGGCCATTGGGGGCGGTCAGCCCCTGGCTGCGGCCGTCCTGGTTGACCGCCGAGCCGCGGATGACCGCGAGCACCTGGTCACCGTCGCGCTCCGCGGCCGACAGCCGCTTCAGCACGAGAATGCCTACGCCGTCGGACCAGCCCGCGCCGTCGGCCAGTGCCGAGAAGGACTTGCAGCGGCCGTCGGGCGCCATGCCCTTGAGCCGGGAGAACTCCACGAACAGCCGCGGGGTGCTCATCACGGTGACGCCGCCGACCAGTGCGAGTTCGCACTCGTCCTGGCGCAGCGCGCCCGCGGCGAGGTGCAGGGCGACCAGGGAGGAGGAGCAGGCGGTGTCGATCGTGACCGCCGGGCCCTGGAGACCGAGCGCGTAGGAGACACGGCCGGAGACGACACTGCTGGCGTTGCCGGTGCTGACGTAGCCGTCGAAGGCGTCGAGCTCGCGGCCCTGCTCACCGTAGTCGGAGCTCATGGCGCCCAGGTAGACGCCGGTGCGGCTCTCGGAGAGCGTGCCCGGGCGGATGCCCGCGCGCTCCAGCGCCTCCCAGGCGGTCTCCAGGACGAGCCGCTGCTGCGGGTCCATGGACAGCGCCTCGCGCTGGGAGATCCCGAAGAACGCGGCGTCGAAGCCCTCCACGTCATGGATGAAGCCGCCCTCGCGGGCATAGCTCTTGCCGGCGGCCTCCGGGTCGGGGTCGTAGACGTCGAGTTTCGCCCAGCGCGGGGGCAGCCCGCTGACGGCGTCGCCGCCGGACGCGAGGAGGTCCCAGTACTGCTCGGGGGTGTCGATGCCGCCGGGCAGGCGGCACGCCATCGACACCACCGCGATCGGTTCGTCGGCTCCGACCGCCTTGCGGCGTACGGCGGCCTTGGTGCGGCCCGTGCCCTGCGCGGGCGCCAGCTTGTCGAGCAGCAGTCCGGCGATCGCGGCCGGTGTCGGGTAGTCGAAGGCGAGGGTGGAGGGCAGCGTCAGTCCGGTCTCGGCGGACAGACGGCGGCGCAGTTCGACCGCCATCAGCGAGTCGATGCCGAGTTCCTTGAGGACCTGCTGGGCGCCGATCCCGTCGGCACTGCCGACGCCGAGCACCACGGCCGCCTCACGCTGCACCAGCCCGGTCAGATACGGCACCCGCTCCGGCTCCGCCAGCGCGGCCAGCCGCTCCCGCAGGCCCGAGGGCGCCACGGCGGCCTCACCCGCACGCCTGCGCGCCGGACGGACCAGGCCACGCAGCAGGCTCGGCACCTCCTCCTGCCGCATCAGAGCCGTGAGTTCGAGTTTGACGGGCACGAGGTGGGCGGGCGCCGACTCCGCGAGCGCCGCGTCCAGGGCGGCCAGTGCCTGCCGCTCACTCAGCGCACCCACACCGGAACGACGCAGCCGCGCCAGCTCCGCCTGGCCGAGGGAGGCGGTCAGACCGATACCGGCCTGCTGCCACAGCCCCCACGACAACGACGTACCCGGCAGACCCTCCGCCCGACGCCGCACGGCCAGCGCGTCCACGAACGCGTTCGCCGCCGCATAGTTCGCCTGCCCGGCACCACCAAGGACACCCGCCGCCGACGAGAACAGCACGAACGCCGCCAGATCCAGGCCCAGCTCACGCGACAACGCATCCAGATGCTCCGCACCCGCCGCCTTGGGACCCCACACCCCCGCCAGCCGCTCGGCCGACTGCGCCGACAGCACACCGTCGTCCAGCACCGCCGCCAGATGGAAGATCCCCGTCCAGGGTTGACCGGTGTCACCGAGGACCGCCCGCAACTGCTCACGGTCGGACACGTCACAGGCAGCGACCTGCACACTCTCCGCACCGGCCCCGGTCAGCTCCGCCACCAGCTCCCGCGCACCAGGCGCGTCCAGGCCACGCCGCGAGGTCAGCACCAGGTGCCGCACCCCGTGCTCACGCACCAGATGCCCGGCCACCGCCCGGCCCAGCTCACCCGTGCCACCGGTGACCAGCACCCGGCCGTCGTCCGCGAACCCCGCCCCGGCCGGGACGGCGTCCGCACGCACCAGGCGGGCGACCCGTATCTCACCGTCCCGGACGGCGACCTCGGGCTCACCGGCCACCGCCAGCGCCCGCTCCACCCCGTCGGCGGACAGCTCCTCCACGTCGACCAGCCGGATCGACCGGTCCGGGAACTCGCCCCGCACCGCCCGCACCAGACCCCACACACCCGCATGGGACAGATCACCGATCCGGCCGTCACCGGCATCCACCGCACCCCGGGTGACCCACACCAGCTCGGCCCGCTCCAGCCGCGGCTCGGCCAGCAGCTCACGCGCCAGCCCCAGCGCACCGGCTGCCGACTCCGACGCACCCGACCCGGCCACGGTGGCATCCACCACCAGCCGGCCCGGAGCGTCCGAACCCTCCTCCAGCCCGGCGAACAACTCAGCCGACCCGGCGAACGCCTCCGCGCCCAGGCCACGTGCCAGCTCGCCCGCCCCACCGAGGACCCAGACGTCGCCCTGCGAACCCTCCTCCAGGGCCCGCGGCGCCTCGAAGGTCACCCGGTACAGGTGCCCGGCCGGTCCACCGGCCCGCACCTGATCCGCCGACGCCTCACGGATGCGCAGACCCCGCGCACTGAGGACCGGTCGGCCGGCGGTGTCCGCGACCGTCAGGGAGAGGTGCTTGTCCGTGGCGGGGTCCAGCTCGATACGGACCCGCAGTTCCGTGCCGCCCGCGGCGTACAGCTCCACCTCGGTCCACTCGAACGGCATGAACACCGGCCGCTCGGTCCCCTCCTCCCGGCGCACCCCGACCAGGGTGTGCAGGGCGGCGTCGAGGAGAGCGGGGTGCACGCCGAAGCCGTCGGCCTTCATGCCCTCGGGAAGACGTACGACACCGTAGGCCGTGCTGCCCTTGCGCCACAGCTCGGTCAGGCCCTGGAAGGCGGGACCGTAGACCAGCCCGCGTGCGGCGAACGCCTCGTAGAAACCGTCCAGCTCCACCCGCTCCGCACCCGCCACCGGCCACTGCGCAAGCTCCGCGAGCACCGGGGGCTCCGCGGGCACATCGGCCAGCTCACCCGTCGCATGACGGCGCCACTCCGCGTCCTCGGGAGCGTCCTCCGCCCGGCTGTACAGCGCGAGCGGGCGGCGGCCCTCGGCGTCGGGGGCGCCCACGACGACCTGAAGGCGCACCGGGGTGTCCTCGCTCAGGACCAGCGGCTCCAGGAGGGTGAGCTCCTCGACCCGCTCGGCACCGACGTGGTGTGCGGCGGTCAGGGCCAGTTCGAGCAGACCGGTGCCGGGCACGAGAACCGTCCCGAACGCGGCGTGCTCCGCAAGCCACGGCTGCTCCGCCAGCGACAGACGACCCGTCAGCAGGTGTCCCTCTCCGTCCGCCAGCCCGAGCGCCGCGCCCAGCCAGGGGTGCTCGGCGACCTCCAGACCGACGGACCGCACGTCACCGGACGACTTGGCTGTCTCCAGCCAGTAGTGCTCGCGCTGGAAGGCGTAGGTGGGGAGGGCGATCGCCGTGCCGGTGCCGAGCACCTTGTCCCAGTCCAGCTGGTGGCCCTGGACGTGGAGCAGGCCCAGGTTGCGCAGGAGCTGGGCGTGGGTGCCGTGGTTGCGGGCGAGCGAGCCGACGACGATACCGCCGCGCTCGGCGCTGCCGTCGGTGAGCGGCATCGACAGCACCGGGTGGGCGGAGATCTCGACGAAGACCGTGTGACCGTCGTCGAGGAGCCTGTTCAGGGCGCGGTCGAAGCGGACCGGCTCACGCAGGTTGCGGCACCAGTACGTGCCGTCCAGCTCGATGCCGGTGGCGACCTCACTCGTCACGGTCGAGTAGAGAGGGATCTGCGCCGTCTGCGGCGTGAGGTTCTCGAACTCGGTGGCCAGGCCCGGCAGGAGCGGGTCCATCTGGGCGTTGTGGGAGGCGTAGTCCACATTGATCCTGCGGGCGTAGACGTCCTTGGCCTGGAGCTCGGTGACGATCTGCCCGATCGCCGAAGCCTCACCGGAGATGATCGTCGAACCCGCCGTGTTCACCGCCGCGACCGACAGGGCCTCCCCGTAGGGGGCGAGGAACTCCTCCACCTGCGCCACCGGGCGCTCGATCAGCGCCATCCCGCCCTGACCCGCACACGCGAGGACCGCCTGCGAACGCGCCGCGACGATCTGCGCGCCCTGCTCCAGGGTGAGCGCACCGCTGACCACCGCCGCGACGACCTCGCCCTGCGAGTGACCGACAACGGCCGACGGCTCGACACCGAGGGAGCGCCACAGCGCGGACAGGGCGATGCCCATCGCGAACAGGGCCGGCTGGACCACGTCGACCCGGTCGAAGGGCGGGTGCTCCCCGTCCTCACCGGCCAGGACTTCCCGCACCGACCAGCCGGTGAAGGGGCGCAGCGCCGCGTCGCATGCCTCGACCGTCTCCCGGAACACACCGCTGGTGGCCAGGAGTTCACGGCCCATGCCGACCCACTGCGAGCCCTGGCCGGGGTAGACGAACACGACCTTTCCGCGCTGTTGCGCGGTGCCGGTCACCACCGCGTCATGAGCACGACCCTCGGCGAGGGCTTCCAGCGCCTCCACCAGCTCGGTCGTACCGGCGGCGACGACGCTGGCCCGCGACTCGAAGTGCGTACGGTGCCGGGCCGCCGTGACGGCGACGTCGGCGAGCGCCACGTCCTCGCGGCCGGACAGCCAGGACGCCCAGCGCCCCGCCTGCTCCCGCACCGCAGCCTCGCTGCCACCCGACACCACCACCGGCACCGGACCCCGCACCTCGTCCGACGACGACGGCTCGGAGACGGGCGGCTCCTCCAGGACGACGTGGGCGTTGGTGCCGCTCAGCCCGAACGACGACACACCCGCACGACGCGGACGCGCGGCGTCCCGCACCCAGGTGCGGGCCTCGTCGAGCAGGGCCAGTCCGCTGCCGTCCCACTGGATGTGCGGGCTGGGCTCGTCTGCGTGAAGGGTCCTGGGCAGAAGGCCGTTCTGGAGAGCGAGGACCATCTTGATGACGCCGACGACACCGGCGGCGGCCTGCGCGTGTCCGATGTTCGATTTCGACGTGCCCAGGTACAGCGGCCGGTCCGCGGCCCGCTCCGGCCCGAAGACCTCGGCCAGGGCGCCCGCCTCGATGGGGTCGCCGAGCGGGGTGCCGGTGCCGTGCGCCTCGACGGCGTCGATGTCGGCGGGGGTGAGCCGGGACGCGGCCAGCGCGTCCTGGATCACCCGCTGCTGGGACGGGCCGTTCGGCGCGGTCAGCCCCTGGCTGCGGCCGTCCTGGTTCACCGCCGAGCCGCGGATCACCGCCAGCACCCGGTCCCCGTCACGCTCCGCGGCCGACAGCCGCTTCAGGACCAGGACACCGGCGCCCTCCGCCCAGCCCGCACCGTCGGCGGCGGCCGAGAAGGACTTGCAGCGGCCGTCCGCCGCCATGCCCTTCAGCCGCGAGAACTCCACGAACAGGGCGGGTGTGCTCATCACGGTGACGCCGCCGGCAAGAGCCAGCTCGCACTCGCCCTGCCGCAGTGCCTGTACCGCCAGGTGGACCGAGACGAGGGAGGAGGAGCAGGCGGTGTCGACGGTGACCGCCGGGCCCTGGAGCCCGAGGGTGTAGGAGACACGGCCGGAGACGACGCTGCTGGCGTTGCCGGTGCTGACGTAGCCGTCGAGGGCGTTGAGGTCGTGGCCCTGCTGGTTGCCGTAGTCGGAGCTCATGGTGCCCAGGTAGACGCCGGTACGGCTGCCGCCGAGCGAGTCGGGGCGGATGCCCGCACGCTCCAGCGCCTCCCAGGACGCCTCCAGGACCAGCCGCTGCTGCGGGTCCATCGACAGCGCCTCGCGCGGCGAGATCCCGAAGAACGCGGGGTCGAAGCCCTCCACGCCCTCGATGAAGCCGCCCTCGCGGGCGTAGCTCTTGCCGACCGCCTCCGGGTCCGGGTCGTAGACCCCGAGCCCTTCCCAGCGTGACGGCAGACCGCCGACCGCGTCACCGCCGGAGGCCAGCAGCTCCCAGAACCCCTCCGGGGTGTCGATGCCACCGGGCAGCCGGCACGCCATCGACACCACCGCGATCGGCTCGGTGCGGGCCGCGCGCTCGGCGGTGAGTTCCTTCTCGGTCTCGACGAGCGCGTTCGCCGTGCGCCGCAGATACGCCTCGAGTTTTTCGAGCTTCCCGACTTCGGACGCGCTCATTCGCTCACTCCAAGCTTGCGATCCAGGAACTGAAGAAGGTCATCGGTGCTGCCGGTGTCGATCTCGGCTTCGGCTTCCGGCTGTTCGCCCACGGCGGCTGCGTTCTTGGCCAGGCCGTCCCGCAGGGCGAGGAGTCCGGCCGCGAGCCCCTGCTCCTCCAGCTGGGACGGGGCCGCGGCGCGCAGCAGCTCGACGAGGCTGTCGATCTGGTTGCGGGTGAGGCGCTGGGTGCCGCCCGCTCCGGCCTGCGTGCCGCCGGAGGCGACGGCCAGCTTGGCCAGGAGCAGGGCCGCGACGGCGGACGGGGTCGGGTGGTCGAAGGCGAGGGTGGAGGGCAGGGACAGTCCGGTCTCGGCGGACAGACGGCGGCGCAGTTCGACCGCCATCAGCGAGTCCATGCCGAGTTCCTTGAGGACCTGCTGGGCGCCGACACCGTCCGTGCCGGACAGCCCGAGGACGGTCGCCGCCTCGCGCTGGACCAGTTGGGTCAGGTGCGGCAGCCGTTCGGTCTCCGGCAGGGCGAGCAGCCGCTCGCGCAGTCCGGAGGGAGTGCCGCCGCCGCCCGGTTCTCCGGCCCGGCGGCGCGGGGCGCGCAGCAGGTTCCGCAGGAGTACGGGGACACCGCCGGCGTTGTCGGCCTGCCTCTGCAACGAGGTGAGTTCGAGTTTCACGGGGACGACGTGCGGGTGGGGAAGGCCCAGTGCCGCGTCGAGGGCGGCCAGTGCCTGCCGCTCACTCAGCGCACCCACACCGGAACGACGCAGCCGCGCCAGTTCCGCCTGGCCGAGGGAGGCGGTCAGACCGATACCGGCCTGCTGCCACAGCCCCCACGACAACGACGTACCCGGCAGACCCTCCGCCCGACGCCGCACGGCCAGCGCGTCCACGAACGCGTTCGCCGCCGCATAGTTCGCCTGCCCGGCACCACCAAGGACACCCGCCGCCGACGAGAACAGCACGAACGCCGCCAGATCCAGGCCCAGCTCACGCGACAACGCATCCAGATGCTCCGCACCCGCCGCCTTGGGACCCCACACCCCCGCCAGCCGCTCGGCCGACTGCGCCGACAGCACACCGTCGTCCAGCACCGCCGCCAGATGGAAGATGCCCGTCCAGGGGTGCTTCGCGTCCGCCGTGGCCAGGGTCATGGCGACGTCCTCGCGCCTGCCGACGTCACAGGCGACGACCTGCACGCTCGCGGCACCGGCCCCGGTCAGCTCCGCGACCAGCTCCTGCGCACCGGGGGCTTCCAGGCCGCGCCGCGAGGTCAGCACCAGGTGGCGCACCCCGTGCTCACGCACCAGATGCCCGGCCACCGCCCGGCCCAGCTCACCCGTGCCACCGGTGACCAGCACCGTGCCGTCGGGGTCGAGGGCACCGGCGACCGGCCGCGTCTCGCCGTCCGGGCCGGACTGCGCCGTCCGTACGAGGCGGGCGGTCCGTATCGCGCCGTCGCGGACCACGGTCTCCGGCTCGTCCGTCAGGGCGACGGCCCGGGACAGCAGTGCCTTGCCGGCGGGGTCCTCGCCCAGGTCCACCAGGCGGATCGCACGCTCGGCGTACTCGCCGCGCGCCGCGCGGAGCAGACCCCACAGCGGCGCCGTGCGCAGCTCGCGGGTCTCGTCGTCAGCGCCTGTCGCCGAGCGGGTGACCCACACCAGCTCCGTGCCGTCCAGCCGGGATTCGCCCAGCAGACGCTGGAGCGTGTGCAGTGCGGCAGCGGTCAGCTCCAGCGCGGCACCTGCGATGTCACCGTCACCGCTCGCCGACGCCACCGGCGTCGTCGCGTCGACGACCAGCCGGGCGGGCGCCGCGGCCCCGTCGTCGAGGCGGGCAAGCAGTACATCCACATCAGCCACATGGTCGGCCTCCAGGGTCTCGGACACCCCGGCGTCCCCGCCGAGGACCCACGTGCCGCCGGCCGGTGTCTCCTGCTCGGGCAGGACACGCAGCGTCCGGAAGTCGACGCGGTAGAGGTGCTCGGCGGACTCACCCGCGCGGATCTGCTCCGCGGTGGCCTCCCGGATCACGAGCCCGTCCGCCTGCGCGAGGGGCCGCCCCGCCGGATCGGCGACCTGGACCCGGGCCTGGGTGCCGGACTCCTCCAGGTCGATGCGGACCCGCAGTTCCGTGCCGCCCGCGGCGTACAGCTCCACGCCGGTCCACTCGAACGGCAGGAACACCGGCCGCTCGGTCCCCTCCTCCCGGCGCACCCCGACCAGGGTGTGCAGGGCGGCGTCGAGGAGAGCGGGGTGCACGCCGAAGCCGTCGGCCTTCATGCCCTCGGGGAGACGTACGACGCCGTAGGCCGTGCTGCCCTTGCGCCACAGCTCGGTCAGGCCCTGGAACGCCGGGCCGTAGACCAGTCCGCGTGCGGCGAACGCCTCGTAGAAACCGTCCAGCTCCACCCGCTCCGCACCCGCCACCGGCCAGGCCGCCAGCTCGCCGAACGCCGAGGTGTCCGGGTCGGGAGCGCCCTCGCCCAGCTCACCGGCGGCGTGCTGCCGCCACTCGGCCTGGTCGTTGCCCTCCGCGCGGCTGTACAGCGCGAGCGGGCGGCGGCCCTCGGCGTCGGGGGCGCCCACGACGACCTGAAGGCGCACCGGGGTGTCCTCGCTCAGGACCAGCGGCTCCAGGAGGGTCAGCTCCTCGACCCGCTCGGCACCGACGTGGTGTGCGGCGGTCAGGGCCAGTTCGAGCAGACCGGTGCCGGGCACGAGAACCGTCCCGAACGCGGCATGCTCCGCAAGCCACGGCTGCTCCGCCAGCGACAGACGGCCAGTGAACAGATAGCCGTCGTCCGCCGCCGTCGCCGTCACCGCACCCAGCCACGGATGCTCGGACGCCTCCAGACCGACGGACCGCACGTCACCGGACGACTTGGCTGTCTCCAGCCAGTAGTGCTCGCGCTGGAAGGCGTAGGTGGGGAGGGCGATCGCCGTGCCGGTGCCGAGCACCTTGTCCCAGTCCAGCTGGTGGCCCTGGACGTGGAGCAGGCCCAGGTTGCGCAGGAGCTGGGCGTGGGTGCCGTGGTTGCGGGCGAGCGAGCCGACGACGATACCGCCGCGCTCGGCGCTGCCGTCGGTGAGCGGCATCGACAGCACCGGGTGGGCGGAGATCTCCACGAACACGGTGTGACCGTCGTCGAGGAGCTTGGTGAGGGCGCGGTCGAAGCGGACCGGCTCGCGCAGGTTGCGGCACCAGTACGTGCCGTCCAGCTCGATGCCGGTGGCGACCTCACTCGTGACGGTCGAGTAGAGGGGAATCTGCGCCTGGCTCGGACTGATCCCCTCGAACTCGGTGGCCAGGCCCGGCAGGAGCGGGTCCATCTGCGCGTTGTGGGAGGCGTAGTCCACATTGATCCTGCGGGCGTAGACGTCCTTGGCCTGGAGCTCCGCCACGATCCCGGCGATGGCGTCCGCCTCGCCGGAGATGATCGTCGAACCGGCCGTGTTCACCGCCGCGACCGACAGGGCCTCCCCGTAGGGGGCGAGGAACTCCTCCACCTGGGCGACGGGGCGCTCGATCAGCGCCATGCCGCCCTGCCCGGCACACGCCAAGACGGCCCGGGAACGGGCCGCGACGATCTGCGCACCCTGCTCCAGGGTGAGCGCCCCGCTGACCACCGCCGCGACGACCTCGCCCTGCGAGTGACCGACGACGGCCGACGGCTCGACACCGAGAGAGCGCCACAGCGCCGACAGGGCGATACCCATCGCGAACAGGGCCGGCTGGACCACGTCCACCCGGTCGAACGGCGGGTGCTCACCCTCCTCACCCGCCAGGACCTCCCGCACCGACCAGCCGGTGAAGGGACGCAGCGCCGCGTCACACGCCTCCACCGTCTCCCGGAACACCTCACTCGTGTCCAGGAGTTCACGGCCCATGCCGACCCACTGCGAGCCCTGGCCGGGGTAGACGAAGACGACCTTTCCGCGCTGTTGCGCGGTGCCGGTCACCACCGCGTCATGAGCACGACCCTCGGCAAGGGCCTCCAGCGCCTCCACCAGCTCGGTCGTGTCCGCCGCGACCACGCTGGCCCGCGACTCGAAGTGCGTACGGTGCCGGGCCGCCGTGACGGCGACGTCGGCGAGCGCCACGTCCTCGCGGGCGGACAGCCAGGACGCCCAGCGCCCCGCCTGCTCCCGCACCGCAGCCTCGCTGCCACCCGACACCACCACCGGCACCGGACCCCGCACCTCGTCCGACGACGACGGCTCGGAGACGGGCGGCTCCTCCACGATCACATGCGCGTTGGTGCCGCTGAGGCCGAAGGACGACACACCCGCACGGCGGATGCGGCCGGCCTGCGCCGTCCAGGGCCGCGCTTCCTGCACCAGTTCGAGGCCGCTGCCGTCCCACTGGATGTGCGGGCTGGGCTCGTCGGCGTGAAGGGTCCTGGGCAGAGTGTCGTTCTGGAGGGCGAGGATCATCTTCATCACGCCGACGACACCGGCGGCGGCCTGCGCGTGTCCGATGTTCGACTTCGACGAGCCGAGCCAGACCGGTGACCCGGCGTCCCGTCCCGGCCCGAAGACCTCGGCCAGGGCGCCCGCCTCGATGGGGTCGCCCAGCGACGTGCCCGTGCCGTGCGCCTCGATCGCGTCGATGTCCGCCGGCGAGAGGCCGGCGGCTTCGAGCGCGGCCTGGACGACGCGCTGCTGGGACGGGCCGTTCGGCGCGGTCAGACCCTGGCTGCGGCCGTCCTGGTTGACGGCGGAACCCCGGATCACCGCCAGCACCCGGTCCCCGTCACGCTCCGCGGCCGACAGCCGCTTCAGGACCAGGACGCCCACGCCCTCCGCCCAGCCCGCACCGTCGGCGGCGGCCGAGAAGGACTTGCAGCGGCCGTCCGCCGCCATGCCCTTCAGCCGCGAGAACTCCACGAACAGGGCGGGCGTGTTCATCACCGTCACACCGCCCGCGAGGGCGATGTCGCACTCGCCCGAGCGCAGGGCGCCCGCGGCGAGGTGCAGGGCGACCAGGGAGGAGGAGCAGGCGGTGTCGACGGTGACCGCCGGGCCCTGGAGCCCGAGGGTGTAGGAGACACGGCCGGAGACGACGCTGCTGGCGTAGCCGGTGCTGGTGTAGCCGTCGAGGGCGTCGAGGTCATGGCCCTGGTGGCCGTAGTCGGAGGTCATGGCGCCGAGATAGACACCGGCGTCGGTGCCGCCGAGCGAGTCGGGGCGGATGCCCGCGCGCTCCAGCGCCTCCCAGGCGGTCTCCAGGACGAGCCGCTGCTGCGGGTCCATCGAGACGGCCTCACGCGGGGAGATCCCGAAGAACGCGGCGTCGAACTGTTCGATGTCGTCGATGAAGCCGCCCTCGCGGGAGTAGCTCTTGCCGATCGCCTCCGGATCCGGGTCGTAGACCCCGAGCCCTTCCCAGCGCGAGGGCAGGCCGCCGACCGCGTCGCCGCCGGAGGCCAGCAGCTCCCAGAACCCCTCCGGGGTGTCGATGCCACCGGGCAGCCGGCACGCCATCGACACCACCGCGATCGGCTCGTTCGTCTCGGCGGCCCCCCGCTTGCGTCCTGTGTTCCTGGACCGGGCGGGGACGGCCTGCGTGAGGTCCAGCTTGTCGAGCAGCAGTCCGGCGATCGCGGCCGGGGTCGGGTAGTCGAAGGCGAGGGTGGAAGGGAGGGTCAGTCCGGTCTCGGCGGACAGACGGCGGCGCAGTTCGACCGCCATCAGCGAGTCGATGCCGAGCTCCTTGAGGACCTGCTGGGCACCGATCCCGTCGGCACTGCCGACCCCGAGCACCACGGCCGCCTCACGCTGCACCAGCCCGGTCAGATACGGCACCCGCTCGGCACCCGCCAGCGCGGCCAGCCGCTCCCGCAGGCCGGACGGCGCGCCCGCTGCCGAGTCGGCACGCTTCCTGCGGGCCTTCAGAAGGTTCCGGTAGAGGGCAGGGGCCGGCTCTCCACCGTCCACCGCCCGCTGGAGGGAGGCGAGTTCGAGTTTGACGGGCACGAGGTGGGCGGGCGCCGCCTTCGCGAGCGCCGCGTCCAGGGCGGCCAGCGCCTGCCGCTCGCTCAGCGCACCCACACCGGAACGACGCAGCCGCGCCAGCTCCGCCTGCCCCAGCGACGCGGTCAGACCGATACCGGCCTGCTGCCACAGCCCCCACGACAACGACGTACCCGGCAGACCGTCCGCCCGACGCCGCACGGCCAGCGCGTCCACGAACGCATTCGCCGCCGCGTAGTTCGCCTGCCCGGCACCACCAAGGACACCCGCCGCCGACGAGAACAGCACGAACGCCGCCAGATCGAGGCCCAGCTCACGCGAGAGGACGTCCAAGTGCTCCGCACCCGCCGCCTTCGGACCCCACACCCCCGCCAGCCGCTCGGCCGACTGCGCCGACAGCACACCGTCGTCCAGCACGGCCGCCAGATGGAAGATCCCCGTCCAGGGCCGCCCACCGTCACCGAGGACCGCCCGCACCTGGGCGCGGTCGGACACGTCGCAGGCGACGACCTGCACACTCTCCGCACCGGCCCCGGTCAGCTCCGCCACCAGCTCCCGCGCGCCGGGGGCTTCCAGGCCGCGCCGCGAGGTCAGCACCAGGTGCCGCACCCCGTGCTCACGCACCAGATGCCCGGCCACCGCCCGGCCCAGCTCACCCGTGCCGCCGGTGACCAGCACCCGGCCGTCGTCCGCGAACCCCACACCGGCAGGAACAGCGTCCGCGCGGACCAGGCGGGCGACCCGTATCTCACCGTCCCGCACGGCCAGTTCGGGCTCACCGGCCACCGCCAGCGCCCGCTCCACCCCGTCGGCGGACAGGTCCTCCACGTCGACCAGCCGGATCGACCGGTCCGGGAACTCGCCCCGCACCGCCCGCACCAGACCCCACACACCCGCATGAGCCAGATCACCGATCCGGCCGTCACCGGCATCCACCGCACCCCGGGTGACCCACACCAGCTCGGCCCGCTCCAGCCGCGGCTCGGCCAGCAGCTCACGCGCCAGCCCCAGCGCACCGGCTGCCGACTCCGACGCACCCGCCCCGGCCACGGGCCCGGTGGCATCCACCACCAGCCGGCCCGGAGCGTCCGAACCCTCCTCCAGCCCGGCGAACACCTCGGCGTCCAGAGCACGAGCCAGCTCCCCGGCCCCGCCCAGAACCACCGTCTCGACGTCCGGGCCGTCCTCCAGGACCCGCGGCGCCCGGAACTCCACCCGGTACAGATGACCCGCCGAACCACCCGCCCGCACCTGATCCGCCGACGCCTCACGCAGGGTGAGGGCGTCGGCCAGGACTACGGGCCGGCCCGCCGGATCCACCACGGTCACCCGCAGGGTGCCGGCCGTGTCGTCCAGCTCGATGGCGACCCGTACCTCGTCGGTCGCCGACGCGTACAGCTCCACGCCCGTCCACTCGAACGGCAGGAGAGCCGTCCCGGTGAGCACCGGGTCCGCGCTCTGCACACTGACCAGGCCGTGCAGGGCGGCGTCCAGCAGGGCGGGGTGCACGCCGAAGCCGTCGGCCTTCATGCCCTCGGGAAGGCGTACGACGCCGTAGGCCGTGCTGCCCTTGCGCCACAGCTCGGTCAGGCCCTGGAACGCCGGGCCGTAGACCAGTCCGCGGGCGGCGAAAGCCTCGTAGAAACCGTCCAGCTCCACCCGCTCCGCACCCGCCACCGGCCACTGCGCAAGCTCCGCGAGCACCGGGGCGTCCGGCTCCGAGACCGTCTCGGCCAGCACGCCCGCGGCGTGCCGGCGCCAGGCCGTGTCCTCGGGGTCGTCCTCGGAACGGCTGAAGACCGCCACGGGACGACGCCCCTCGGCCTCCGGGGCGCCGACGACGACCTGAAGGCGTACGGCCCCGTCCTCGGCCAGGACCAGCGGCTCCAGGAGGGTCAGCTCCTCGACCCGCTCGGCACCGACGTGATGGGCGGCGGTCAGGGCCAGTTCGAGCAGACCGGTGCCGGGCACGAGAACCGTCCCGAACGCGGCATGCTCCGCAAGCCACGGCTGCTCCGCCAGCGACAGACGGCCAGTGAACAGATAGCCGTCGTCCGCCGCCGTCGCCGTCACCGCACCCAGCCACGGATGCTCGGACGCCCTCAGCCCCACCGAGCGCACATCGCCCGCGAGCTTCGCGGTCTCGATCCAGTAGCGCTCACGCTGGAAGGCGTAGGTGGGGAGGGGAAGGAGGGAGCCGGTGGGCAGCACCTTGTCCCAGTCCAGCTGGTGGCCCTGGACGTGGAGCAGGCCCAGGTTGCGCAGCAGACGCTCGAAGCCACCCTGTTGACGGGCAAGGGAGCCGACGACGATGCCGCCGCGGTCGGCGCTGCCGTCGGTCAGCGGCATGGACAGCACGGGGTGGGCGGAGATCTCGACGAAGACCGTGTGGCCGTCGTCGAGGAGCCTGTTCAGGGCGCGGTCGAAGCGGACCGGCTCACGCAGGTTGCGGCACCAGTAACCGCCGTCCAGCTCCGTGCCGTCGGCAATCTCACTCGTCACGGTCGAGTAGAGAGGGATCTGCGCCGTCTGCGGCGTGAGGTTCTCGAACTCTGCCGCCAGGCCCGGCAGGAGCGGGTCCATCTGCGCGTTGTGGGAGGCGTAGTCCACATTGATCCTGCGGGCGTAGACGTCCTTGGCCTGGAGCTCCGCGACGATCCCGGCGATGGCGTCCGCCTCACCCGAGATGATCGTCGAACCCGCCGTGTTCACCGCCGCGACCGACAGGGCCTCCCCGTAGGGGGCGAGGAACTCCTCCACCTGGGCGACGGGGCGTTCGATCAGCGCCATCCCGCCCTGACCGGCACAGGCCAGGACCGCCTTCGAGCGGGCCGCGACGATCTGCGCGCCCTGCTCCAGCGACACCGCCCCGCTGACCACCGCGGCGACGACCTCGCCCTGCGAGTGACCCACCACCGCGGCAGGCTCGACACCGAGAGAGCGCCACAGCGCGGACAGGGCGATGCCCATGGCGAACAGGGCCGGCTGGACCACGTCGACGCGGTCGAAGGGCGGGTGGTCTCCCTCCTCACCGGCCAGGACTTCCCGCACCGACCAGCCGGTGAACGGGCGCAGCGCCGCGTCACACGCCTCCACCGTCTCCCGGAACACCTCACTCGTGTCCAGGAGTCCACGGCCCATGCCGACCCACTGCGAGCCCTGGCCCGGGTAGACGAACACGACCTTCCCGCGCCGCTGGGCGGCACCGGTCACCACCGCGTCATGAGCACGACCCTCGGCGAGAGCTTCCAGCGCCTCCACGAGAGTGGTCGTGTCCGCCGCGACCACGCTGGCCCGCGACTCGAAGTGCGTACGGTGCCGGGCCGCCGTGACGGCGACATCGGCGAGCGCCACGTCCTCGCGGGCGGACAGCCAGGACGCCCAGCGCCCCGCCTGCTCCCTCAGGGCCTCCTCGCCCTGACCCGACACCACCACCGGCACCGGACCGGGGCCGGTCTCGGCGACCGGCTCGGCGGCCGACTCGGAGACGGCCGGGGCCTCTTCCAGGACGACGTGGGCGTTGGTGCCGCTCAGCCCGAACGACGACACACCCGCACGACGCGGACGCGCGGCGTCCCGCTCCCAGGAACGCGCCTCCTGCACCAGCGCAAGACCACTCCGGTCCCACTCGACCAGCGGACTGGGCTCACCGGCATGCAAAGTCTTCGGAAGCACCCCGTGCTGCAATGCCAGCACCATCTTGATCACACCGACCACACCGGCCGCAGCCTGCGCATGCCCGATGTTCGACTTCGACGAACCCAGCCAGACCGGTGACCCGGCATCCCGCCCCGGACCGAACACCTCGGCCAGCGCACCCGCCTCGATCGGATCACCCAACGACGTCCCCGTGCCGTGCGCCTCGATCGCATCGATGTCCGCCGGAACCAGCCGCGCCGCGGCCAGCGCATCCCGGATCACCCGCTGCTGGGAGGGACCGTTCGGCGCCGTCAGACCCTGACTGCGCCCGTCCTGGTTCACCGCCGAACCCCGGATCACCGCCAGCACCCGGTCCCCGTCCCGCTCCGCCACCGACAGCCGCTTCAGGACCAGGACACCCACGCCCTCCGCCCAGCCCGCACCGTCCGCGGCGGCCGAGAAAGACTTGCAGCGGCCGTCCGCCGCCATCCCCTTCAACCGCGAGAACTCCACGAACAACGACGGCGCACTCATCACCGTCACACCACCGGCAAGAGCCAGCTCACACTCCCCCTGCCGCAACGCCTGCACCGCCAGATGCACCGCCACCAACGACGACGAACACGCCGTGTCCACCGTGATCGCAGGACCCTGAAGCCCCAGCGTGTACGACACCCGGCCCGACACCACACTCGACGCCTTGCCCGTACTCACATAACCGTCGAGCGCATCCAGATCACGGCCCAGATCCCCGTAATCCGAACTCATCGTCCCCAGATACACACCCGTACGGCTCTCACCCAGCGAATCCGGACGCACCCCCGCACGCTCCAGCGCCTCCCACGACGCCTCCAGCACCAGCCGCTGCTGCGGATCCATCGACAGCGCCTCACGCGGCGAGATCCCGAAGAACGCGGCATCAAAACCCTCCACGCCCTCGATGAAGCCGCCCTCGCGGGAATAGCTCTTGCCGACCGCCTCCGGGTCCGGGTCATAAAGACCCAGCCCCTCCCAGCGCGACGGCAGACCGCCGACCGCGTCACCACCACCGGCCAGCAGCTCCCAGAACCCCTCCGGGCTGTCGATACCGCCCGGCAGCCGGCACGCCATCGACACCACCGCGACCGGCTCACGCAACCGCGCCTGACGCACCTCAAGATCCGCCGCACGCTTCTGCAACGCACGAATCGCAGGAAGAGCAGCTTCCATCCGGTCCTGGTTCGACATCGACACCTCGAGCCTCTCTGCGCTGTCACCGCGAGCGAACGACGTCCCGGAGGGACAAGCCAGGGACTTCACCACCCAACCGGGCAGGACTTGAGCGGTGGTCGACCTGCTCTGGGGACGCGGCAGGCAGGTGCACTGCGGTGGCGACCAGACCGTCGGCCACGATCCAGCGACCGGTGAAGCGGCGGTACGGCGAGTCCGGCACGAGGAGGCGTGCGGTGAACGTGCCGGTGGTGCCGCCGGCGTCCGTGCGGAAGTCCAGCGACGCGTCCTCGAACGACAGGTTGCGCCGGAAGTGCGGGAACCATGCCTTGTAGACGGCCTCCTTGGCGCTGAAGAGCACGGTGTCCCAGCAGATGCCGGGGTGGGCACGCTCCAGCGGTGCCAGGCAGTGCAGTTCCTCGGCGCGGGCGATCGTCTCCAGCACGCCGTCGGGCAGCGGGAGGTGGCTTTCCGCGTCGATGCCCAAGGCTGCCGTGCCGGTGGTGCGGGCGACCGCGGCGGCCCGGTAGCCCCGGCAGTGGGTGATGCTGCCGGTGACCCCGTCCGGCCAGCGGGGTGCCCCCGACGGGCCGGACGGGACGGGCGCCGGGGGCAGGCCCAGGCCGGCGAGCGCGCGGCGGGCGCAGTGCCGTGCCGTCGTGTACTCCTGGCGCCGCGCGGGCACGGCGTGGCGGACGTATGTCTCCTCCTCGGGCAGAAGCCCGTCCGGCGTGGCCGTGTCGTCGTGTGCGACGGCGGTGGCCACGCCGGAGGGGAGGATGCGTTCGATCACCTTTCGGCGGCGGCGCCGGCCGGGGCCGGGGTGTGTGCGCGGTCGAGGGTGTCGAGCCAGTCGGCGACGACCGCGGCGGTCGGTTCGGCCGCGTCCTCCATGATGGTGAAGTGGTCCGCCTTGACGGCCCGGTAGTGGTGGGCGGGGTCCCAGGGCTGGGCCCGCCATTCGCCGGTGTCGGGGACGGACGCGTCGGTGCTGGGGAAGAAGGACTCGTCGGCGCCGACGAAGAGGGTGTCCGCCTCGACGTGCGGCAGGCCGAAGCTGTGCAGCAGGTCGAGGTACGCCTTCATCGCGGACAGGGCCGCGCTGTCGGAGAGTCCGAAGGCCGCGTCGCGTTCGATCAGGGCCACCGACATCTCCTCGATGACGCGTGCGGTGGCCCGGTCGACGCCGCTCACCTGGTAGGTGTCGACGATGACGACGCCGGCGGGCGGGGTGCCCAGGCTCTGTTCGAGGTGCGCGGCGACGGAGTTGGCGACGATGCCGCCGGAGGAGTAGCCGAGCAGCACGAACGGTTCGCCCTCGGCAGCGGCGAGCACGCTCTGCGCGACGACCCGGGTGACGGCCTCCGCGCTGGTGGGCAGCGGCTCGCCGGGGGCGAAGCCGCACATCGGGAGGGCGGAGACGTGCCGTGCGCCACGGAACCTCGACGCGAAGCGGGCGTGCTGGTGGACGCCGCCCATGGCCATGGGCGTGGCCAGGCAGATGAGCCGTGGGCGGGCCGGTCCGTCGGCCAGGGTCACGGGGGCGGGCAGCCGCTCCAGGTCGTCCGGCGAGGTGAAGGTCGGCCGCAGGTCGGCGACGGCGCGCAGCAGCGCGTATCCCTGGTCGGACTTGCCGGAGAGCACGGCGTCGCGGAACAGGTCCTGGGTGGTCGGCTCGCCGTGGGCGGCGGGCCGCGGGGCGCCGGGAGCCGCCTGTGCCGCGCGGGCGGGCCGGGTCTCGTAGGTCAGGCGGAGCGTGCGGGCCAGACCGCTCGGGGTCCTGCTGTCGAAGACGATCATGGCGGGGAGGGTGAGTCCGGTCGCCTTCTGGAGCCGGGCGCGCAGTTCCATGGCGCCGAGGGAGTCGAATCCGGCTTCGAGGAAGTCGCGGTCGATGTCGACGGCGTCGGGGCTGTCGTGGCCGAGGACGACGGCGGCGTGGGTCTGCACGAGTTCCTGGAGGACCCGTTCCTGCTGGGTCTCCCCGAGGGCGGCGAGGCGTCGGCCGAGGTCGTCGTCGGTGCCGGCGCCCGTACCGGGGCGTCGGGTGCGGCGGGGCAGGAGGCTGCGGAACAGCGGCGGTGCCTCGTCGTGGCCGAGGCCCTTGAGGTCGAGCCGCATCGGCAGCAGTACGGGATCGTCGAGGGTGAGGGCGGTCGCCATGAGGTCCAGGCCCTCCTGCTCGCCGAGTTCCTGGACGCCGGCCCGGTTCAGGCGCCGGCGGTCGGCCTCGCTGAGGTCGCCCGCCATGCCGGCGTCGTCGGCCCAGGGACCCCAGGCCAGTGACTGGGCGGGCAGTCCCTGGGAGCGGCGGTGCTCGGCGAGCGCGTCGAGGAAGGTGTTGGCGGCCGCGTAGCTGCCCTGGCCGGGGCTGCCGAGGACGCCGGCTCCGGAGGAGAAGAGGACGAAGGCGTCGAGGCCGAGGGTGAGTTCGTGCAGGTTCAGTGCCGCGTCGACCTTCGGCCGCAGTACGCCGTCCAGGCGTGCGGGCGTCAGGGACGAGATCACCCCGTCGTCGAGGACACCGGCCGCATGGACAACCCCGGTCACCCGCTCGCCGTCGTCCGCCAGCCGCTCCAGCAGCTCGCCCAGTGCCGTGCGGTCGGCGACGTCGCAGGCATCCACCCGCACCTCCTGTGCACCGGCCTCCTTCAGCCCGGCCACGACCTCGTCCATGCCCGGCACCGCGGCACCGCGACGGGAGACGAGGGCCAGACGCCGTACGCCGTGGTCGGTCACGAGGCGGCGGGCGACGAGCCGGCCGAGGGTGCCGCCGGCGCCGGTGAGGAGGACGGTGCCGGTGCCGAAGGACACCCCACCCTCCTCGCCCTCACCCACGGGGACCCGGGACAGACGAGGCTCGAACACCTCACC
>NZ_JBIVOX010000040.1:0-35738 GCF_044754345.1 Streptomyces sp. NPDC093094
AGCATTCGTAGATGTTGGGGCAGCCGGCTTCCTGGCACACGGTGTGCAGGCCCTCGCCCTTCACGAGGTTCTGCATCTTGGTGTACTCGGGGCCCGTTTTCGCCCGGGTCTTGATCCACTCGGGCTTGCGCTCGATGGGGGTCTGGCTGTTGCGGACCTCCAGGCGCAGCATCTTGCGTCCGTCGGGTGCGACTGCGGACACGACCGGCTCCTTTCCGGGAGGGCTACAGAGTGAAGGAGCCGTCGAAGTCGGCTGCTTCCAGGCGGCCCTTGAGCGCGGAGAGGAAGCGTGCGGCGTCCGCGCCGTCGACCAGGCGGTGGTCGTACGACAGGGAGAGGTACACCATGTCGCGCACGGCGATGGTGGTGCCGGCCTCGGGGTGCTCCCGCACGACCGGCCGCTTCACGGTCGCCCCGATGGCCAGGATGGCCACCTGCGGCGGGGTGAAGACGGGTGTGTCGAACAGGGCGCCGCGGGAGCCGGTGTCGGTGACGGTGAAGGTGGCTCCGGACAGCTCGTCCGGCTTGATCCTCTGCTGCCGGGTCCGGGCGGCGAGGTCGGCGATCCTCTTCGCGAGCCCGGGGACGTCGAGGCCGCCCGCGTCGTGGATGACCGGCACCATGAGGCCGCGCTCGGTGTCCACCGCGATGCCGATGTGCTCGGCGTCGTGGTAGGTGATGGTGCCGGCGTCCGTGTCGATGCTGGCGTTGAGGACGGGATGCTCGACGAGCGTCTCGACCGCGGCCCTGACGATGAAGGGCATCGGCGAGAGCCTGATGCCCTCACGGGCGGCGAACGCGTCCTTGACCCGGTCGCGCAGCCTCATGAGAGCGGTCACGTCCGCCTCGACGACCGAGGTGAGCTGGGCCGAGGTGTGCAGCGCCCGGACCATGTTCTCGGCGATGACCTTGCGCATACGGCTCAGGGGCTCGGTCCGTCCGCGCGGCAGGGAGGAGCCCGCGGTCCCGGGGGAGGAGCCGGCCGCCGGAGCCGGAGCCGGAGCCGGAGCCGGTGTGGGCGCGGGCGCGGGCGCCGGGGCCGGAGCGGGCGGTGTGATCGAGGGGGCCGGGGTCTCCGCCGGGGCCGGGCTGCCGGCGGCCGGCGCCGTCGCGGGAACGGACACACCGATGACAGCGAGCCGGGAACCGACCTCGGCGGTCTCGTCCTCACCGACCAGGATCTCCAGGAGGACGCCCCCGACCGGTGCGGGGATCTCGGTGTCCACCTTGTCCGTGGAGACCTCCAGCAGGGGTTCGTCCTCCGCCACCGCGTCCCCGACGTTCTTGAGCCAGCGGGTGACGGTTCCCTCGGTCACGCTCTCGCCGAGCGTCGGCAGGACCACGGGAGTACGGTCCGCCCCTGGAGCGGCGGGCGTGGGCGCGGGCGAGGAGACCGCAACGACGGGAGCGGGCGTAGAGGCCGGAACAGGTGCGGCAGGAGCAGGAGCAGGAGCAGCGGCAGGGGCGGGCGGCGGTGTGGCGGTGGCCTCGCCCGGCTCGGCGATGAGCCCCAGCAGGGCACCGATCTCCACGGTCTCGTCCTCGCCGACGGCGATCGACACGAGGACTCCCGAGGCGGGGGCCGGTATCTCGGTGTCGACCTTGTCGGTCGACACCTCCAGCAGGGGCTCGTCGGCTTCGACATGATCTCCCTCGGCCTTCAGCCAACGGGTGACGACGCCTTCGGTGACGCTCTCGCCGAGCGAGGGCAGGATGACTGAGGCCGGCATGATCGTGGGACTCCTTGCTGTGCGTGCGGGGGGTGCGTCCGCCCGGGGACCCTCGACGAGCGGTCCCCGGGCGGACGCGTCCGGCGCGGGGCACCGGGGGGATGGAGCGCCCTGCGCGGTCGGGGGGTGTCGCTGTGCGGCGTGGGGCGCCGCTCAGGCGATGCGTCCGAGCTCGGGCGTGAGGACGGGGGCACCCGTCCTGGCGGCCAGCTCGGCGGGGGAGACCCCGGGTGCCGTCTCCACCAGGACGAGGCCGTGCACGGTGACGTCGAGTACACCGAGGTCGGTGATGACGCGGTGCACGCAGGAACGGCCGGTGAGCGGAAGGGTGCACTCGTCGACGATCTTCGGCGAGCCGTCCTTGGCGTTGTGCTCCGTGAGCACGATGACCCGCCGTGCCCCGTGGACCAGGTCCATGGCGCCGCCCATGCCCTTGACCATCTTGCCGGGGATCATCCAGTTGGCCAGATCGCCCTGGGCGGAGACCTGCATGGCGCCCAGCACCGCGGTGTCGAGGTGGCCGCCCCGGATCATGCCGAAGGACAGCGCGGAGTCGAAGAACGAGGCACCGGGCAGGACGGTGACGGTCTCCTTGCCCGCGTTGATCAGATCGGGGTCGACCTCGTGCTCCGCCGGATAGGGGCCGGTGGCCAGGATACCGTTCTCGGAGTGCAGGACCACGTGCACGTCCGGCGGCAGATGGCCGGGGATCAGGGTGGGCAGTCCGATGCCGAGGTTGACGTACGAGCCGTTCTCGAGTTCCGCCGCCGCGCGGGCGGCCATCTCTGCGCGGGTCCAGGGCATCAGGAGTCGACCGCCTTGCCGGTTCGGGGTTCGGCGACCGTGCGCCGCTCGATGGGTTTGACGGCTGCCTGTTCCGGGGTGAGCAGGACGACCCGCTGCACGAAGACGCCGGGCAGATGGACCTCGTCGGGGTCGAGACGGCCGGGTTCGACCAGTTCCTCGACCTCGGCGACGGTGACACGGCCGGCCATCGCGACGAGCGGGTTGAAGTTCCGGGCCGACTTGTGGAAGACGAGGTTGCCGTACCGGTCCGCGCGAGCGGCGCGCACCAGGGCGAAGTCGCAGGTGATGCCCTCCTCCAGCACGTACTGCCGGCCGTCGAAGGCCCTCAGTTCCTTGACGGGGGAGGCCACGGCGACGCTGCCGTCGGGGCGATGGCGCCACGGGATGCCGCCGTCGGCGACAGGAGTCCCCACTCCGGCGGGCGTGTAGAAGGCGGGGATCCCGCTGCCGCCGGCCCGCAGACGCTCGGCCAGCGTGCCCTGGGGCACCAGCTCGACCTCCAGCTCTCCGGACAGGTATCTGCGGGCGAACTCCTTGTTCTCACCGACGTAGGAGCCGGTGACGCGGGCGATGCGGTCGGCGTCGAGCAGGACACCGAGGCCGTTGCCGTCGGTGCCGCAGTTGTTGGAGACGACCCGCAGCTCCCTCGCGCCCTGGTCGTGCAGGGCGGCGATCAGCGTGGCGGGGACGCCGCAGAGGCCGAATCCGCCCACGGCCAGGGAGGCGCCGTCCGCGATGTCCGCCACCGCTTCCGCGGCGGACGCGAATGCCTTGTCCATACGATCGTTGCGATCCTTCTCGTCGGAGCGATGTCTGTGCCGGGGCATCACGGTGTGCCGTCGTCCGCACGGGCCGTGTCGTCCGTACGGGCCGCACGGGCCGTGTCGTTCGCACGGTCCGCACGGCGGGCGGCGGCGACGGCCGGCCGTCGCGCGCCCGCCGCGACGGCCGCCGGGGACGGAGGCATCGACGGCGACCGGGGCGAGGACGGCGACGGGGACGGAGCCCGTCGCGCGCCCGCCGCCTCGTCCGACGGCCGCCGGACGTCCGCTCCGTCGCCGGATGCGGCAGGCATGACCATGCCGATCCTGCCGCCCGGTGCCAGATGGCGGGACGGCGGGACGGGCGGCTCCTTGCGCTCCTGCGCGGGTGCCCCGGACCAGACGCGTTCCACGCCGCTCAGAGCTTTCATGAGGTGTTCCTCCCTTGCGTTGCGACTCGGGGGTGCGAAGACCGAACGGGGCTTCAGTCCGTGAGGTCGAGGGCGGCGCGGACGATGCTGTCGGTGTCGATGCCGTGGTAGCGGTAGACGTCCTCCAGCGAGCCGGACTGGCCGAACCGCGACACGCCCAGCGCGCTCAGCGGGACCCGGTTGATGTTCGCCAGGAAGGCCAGGGTGTGCGGGTGGCCGTCCAGGACGGTGACCAGCGGGGCGGCGCGCGAGGCCGGGAAGACCTGGTCGAGGATCCAGGTGTCGGCGTGGCCGTGGCCGGAGCGGGCGTCGAGGGCCTGGAAGAGCAGGCCGGGGCTGGTGACGCAGACGACGTCCGCCGCGACGCCCTGCTGTCCGAGGCGCTCGGCCGCCTCCAGCGCCTCGGTCACCATGGCGCCCATCGCGGCGATGGTGACCCGGGGCTGTTCGGTGCGGCGCAGCGGGTAGGCGCCGGCGACGACCTGACGGCGGCGGCGTTCGCGTGCGGCCGGGTCCTCGGGCACCTGGGCCAGGCTCTGGTCGACCGGGCGGGTGGACAGCCGCAGATAGGCGGAGCCGCCGCCCGGCATGCCCAGCCGGGACAGCGCGGCCAGCAGGGTCCACTCGGTGTCCAGCGCGAAGGCCGGTTCCCAGGTGGTGCAGCCGGGCTGCTCGATGCCGAGAGAGGGCGTCGTGATGGACTGGTGGGCGCCGCCCTCGGGGGCCAGGGTCACTCCGGAGGGGGTACCGACGAGGATGGACTGGCCACCGGCGTAGATACCGAAGGACCAGGGTTCCAGGGCACGCTGGACGAAGGGGTCGTAGAGCACGCCGATGGGCAGCAGGGGCTTGCCCCAGCGGCTCCAGGTCGCGCCGAGCTCGCCCAGCAGCCCGACCAGGTTGGTCTCGGCGATGCCGAGTTCGATGTGCTGGCCGGTGGGCTTCTCACGCCAGTGCAGCAGGGTCTCGGCGTCGTCGTGGAACCAGTTGACGCGCTCGGTCGGGGCCCAGACACCGACCTTGTTGACCCAGCCGCCCAGGTTGGTGCTGGAGCTGACGTCCGGACTGACCGTGACGACGCGGGCGGCGGTCTCCGGGGCGGCACGGGTCAGGTCGAGCAGCACCCGGCCGAGGGCGGCCTGGGTGGTCGCGGTGCCGGTGGGGGTGCGGCCGATGTCGCTGGGCACCGAGGGCGGCGGTGCGCCGACCGCGGGGTCCCGGTTCAGCCGCGCCCCGGCCTCGGCGCACAGGCGTCCGGCGGGCGAGGCCGTGGGGAAGGCGTCCCACGGGCTCTCCGGATCCGCGCCGATCCGGGCGGCCAGCTCGTCGATCTGAGCCGTGGTCAGCAGCGAGGAGTGGTTCTGCGGGTGTCCCTGGGTGGGCAGGCCGTAGCCCTTGACGGTGTAGGCGAAGACGACGGTGGGACGGTGGTCGTCGACGGAGGCGAGCGCGTTGTCGAGCGCGGACAGGTCGTGACCGCCCAGATTGCTCAGCGCCCGCACCAGCGTCGTGTCGTCCAGCTGCTCCAGCAGTGCGGCGACGGGCGCGGCGTCCGGTCCCTCGCCGGGCAGGCGCTTGCGCAGTTCGGCGGCCGGGCAGCGCAGCAGCCGCTGGTACTCCGGGTTGGGCATCGCGTCGAGACGCCGGCGCAGTTCGGTGCCGCCGGGGCGGGTGAACAGCTCCTCCAGCAGCTTGCCGTACTTGAGGGTGAGCACCTGCCAGCCGGCCGAGGCGAACATGCCCTGGAGCCGGTCCGCGGCGATGTCGGGCACGACACGGTCGAGCGACTGCCGGTTGAGGTCGACGATCCAGACCAGCTCGCCGAGTTCGGAGACCTGCGGGTCGAGCACCGCCTCCCAGATCGCGCCCTCGTCCAGCTCGGCGTCGCCGACCAGCGCGTACTGCCGGCCCGCCGGGGTGCCGGCGTCGTCGGAGGTGAAACGCCGGGCGATGGCGCCCCAGATGGTGGCGGTGGCGCCGATGCCGACGGAGCCGGTGGAGTAGTCGACCGGGTCCGGGTCCTTGGAACGGCTCGGGTAGCTCTGCAGTCCGCCGAACTCGCGCAGGGTCGGCAGGTACGCGGGATCCAGGTTCCCCTGGAGGTAGTTGATGGCGTGCAGGACCGGCGAGGCGTGCGGTTTGACCGACACGCGGTCCTCGGGGCGCAGATGACGGAACCACAGCGTGGTCATGATCGACACCATGGAGGCGCAGGACGCCTGGTGGCCGCCGACCTTGAGCCCGCCGGGATTGGGACGCACCCGGTTGGCGTGGTGGACGATGGCGCTGGACAGCCACAGCACCCGGTCCTCGATCTCACGCAGGGTGTCGAAGGAGCCCTCGGCGGCGGTGCGGTGCGCGGCGGCTTGAGCTGGGGCAGTGGTCATGTGACACGGACCTCCTCTGGACCTGCCGCTCGTGGGAGCGAGCCGCAGGGTCGGGAAGCGAACGGGGGAGCGCGCCGGGCACGGCACGAACGGGAAACTGCTCCGGCCGGTGTGCCGGAGTGGGAGCGGCCGGGTTGCGCGGCCGCGGGCGGGTCACCGTGCGAGCAGTCGTTGCGGTGGAGCACACCACCTGACAAGAATGTGCGCAAGAGGTTGTGTGATAACAGTGCAGGATGCTCAAAATCCCACCCCCGACCCCCGAGAAGGTGCGCATCGTGACCAACACAGCGCGAACCAACACAGCGCGAACAAGCACAGCGCGAACAAGCACAGCGCGAACAAGCACAGCGCGAACAAGCACAGCGCGAACAAGCACAGCGCGAACGGACACGGCGCGAGCAGACGCAGCGCGAGGCGGTACCGCGCGGACGGACGCCGCGCGAGCCGGTACCGCGCGCATCGACTCCACCGACGCCCGGCTGCTGCTCGCCCTGTCCGCGCACCCCCGCGCCACGGCCGTCGCGCTCGCCGAGCGGACCGGGCTCAGCCGCAACACCGTCCAGACGCGGCTGACCGCGCTGGAACGCACCGACGGGGTGGGATCCTTCGAGCGCCGGGTCAGTCCCGCCGCACTCGGCTATCCGCTGACCGCCTTCGTGACCACCAAGGTCGTCCAGCGGCGGCTCGACGAGGTCGCGGGGGCGCTGGCCGCCATTCCCGAGGTCCTCCAGGTGCACGGTCTGACCGGGGACAGCGATCTGCTGGTGCATGTCGTGGCCGCGGACGCCGAGCACCTGTACCGCATCGCGGCCCAGATCCTCGACCACCCGGGGGTGGAGCGCACCAACACCGCTCTGGTGATGCGCCAGCTCGTCGACTACCGCGTCACTCCGCTGCTGCGGCGGGCGGCCTCCGCGCAGTGAGGGCGGCGCGGGGAAGGCCGACGGGGGAGAGGGCCGGGGCGAAGGCCGCGCGATGAGGGGACAGGGTCTTGATATCGCTGATAACGTAGATGGTCGGCGATATCTGTGGACGCTGCCCCAAGGAGGACCCCGTGGCTGGAGTGAGCACGACCGGTGTACGGCGTGTGCAGCCGCAGTCGGTGGTCGAGCAGGTGACCAGGGAGATCCGCCGGTCCATTCTCGCCGCCGACCTGCGTCCCGGCCAGGAGTTCTCGCTCCGTGAGATCGCCGGCCGCCTCGGTGTCAGCATCATCCCGGTACGCGAGGCGCTGCGCCATCTGGAGGGGCAGGGGCTCGTCATCACCGCCCGGGGCAAGAGCGCCGTCGTCGCCCCGCTCAGCCACGACGACCTGAACGCCATCTACCGGCTCCGCCGCAGAATCGAACCGGAGCTCGCCGGACGGGCCTGTCTGCTGCTGACCAGCCGCGATCACGCCCGGCTGGCGGCACATCTGGCGACCTTCGGCGACGAGCACCTGGGCCTCGACGAGATCTACGAGGCCCACCACGAGTTCCATCTCGATCTGCTGCGCCCCGCCGCCACCGAGTGGGACCTGCGCATCCTGGGCATGCTCTGGCACGCGGCCGAGCGCTATGTCCGGCTCGCGTTCGGCGGCCGGGACAGCGATCCCGAAGAGCCCCGCAGACGGGAGGCGGCGCACGCCGAGCTGCTCGCCGCGGTCGCCGAGCGGGACCCGGGCCGTGCCGCCCAGGCGGTCATGCACCACCTGGACGTCAACGAGCAGATCGCCCAGCAGGGCATCGCGGCCGTCGCCGACTGAGCCGTTCCCGTGCCGGCCCCGTGCCGACCGCACGCCCACCTGGCCGACCTCTTCCCTTTTCGTCGACTCCGGCGGCACACTCCTGTGGAGCGGTGCCGCCGTTGTCGTCCTGCCGGCCCGGGCGTCCGGCCCGTGCGCCGGTGACACACCTGGCGTAGCGTGAGAGCACCGTTCTCGCGGGCTCAGCGGCCCAGGGGCCGTCTGTCACGCCGCCGACACACGACCGACCGCCGTCGTCAACGGGCCGGAAACCCCCGTCTTGTAAAAGAACTCGCCTCAGAGGGTTTCTGTTATCACATATCACCGCTACGGTGGTGCGCATCAGAGGCTCTCGAAGCACAGAGCTCCGTCGCCGCCGTTCCGGCCGGTCCGACGTCAGAGTCCCAGGGAGAATCGCATGTCCGCGAGCCCGAAGTTCGCCCACGTCGTATTCCAGACAGCCCAGCCGCAGCAGATGCGCGACTGGTACTGCACCGTCCTCGACGGCCACGTCGTCTACACGGACGACGCCCTCTCGTTCATCACGTTCGACGAGGAGCACCACCGGGTGGCGCTCATCCACCCGCCGGCGCAGCTCAAGCGCAAGACGCCCGACACGGCCGCGATGCACCACGTCGCGTACACGTTCGACTCCATCGACGACCTGCTCGACCGGTACGTCCTGCTGCGCGACAAGGGCGTCCTGCCCGCCGTCTGCATCGCGCACGGCGTCACCACCTCGATGTACTACCGCGACCCCGACGGGAACTTCGTGGAGATGCAGATCGACCGGTACGCGGAGCCGGACGACGCCACCGCCTACATGAAGGGGCCCGAGTACGCGGCCGACTCGGTCGGTCCCTCCTTCGACCCCGAGGCGATGCTGGAGGCCCGGCGCGGCGGCGCCACCACCGAGGAGCTCTCCGACCGGGCCTGGGCGCTCAAGTCCGGCCTGCCCGACCCGATGCTCGTGCTCATGGGCGACGGAAGCTGAAGGCTGCGAACGTATGAAGCAAGACCGACGAGCCGTTCGGCATACGGCTCTTCCGGCCGGTTCCTACGTCATGGGACTGACCCCGTTCAACCACGACGGCACCCTCGACGAGGGTGCCCTGCGTGAGCACGTACGGTGGATGCTCCGCGAGGACGTCGGCTTCTGGCCCGCCAGCCCCGCCACGGGCGAGGGCTCGCAGATGACCGACACCGAGATCCTGCGGGTGGTGGAGATCGCGGCCGAGGAGGCCGCGGGCCGCAGCCCGGTGGTCGCCGGCAACCGAGAGTTCCCCACCGCCGCGCAGAACATCCGCTTCGCCGCCGAGGCGGTGGAGCGGGGAGCCGACGCGGTACAGCTCTACCCGCCCACCCTGGGCCACTCCTTCGTGCCGAACACCGCGATGTTCCAGGCGTTCTACGACGAGGTGCTGTCGGCGGTCGACGCGCCCGTGGTGCTCTCCAGCAACTTCATGACCGGCTTCGAGGTCCCGGCATCCGTCCTCGACCGTCTGGTCACCGTGCACCCGCAGGTCGTCGGGGTGTTCAAGCACCACCCCGACCAGCACAACGTGGCCGACTTCGTCGCACGGTTCGCGCCCCGCACGACGGTGCTGACGATGACGCAGCGGCTGATGTTCTCCCACTCCGTCGGAGCCACGGCCGAGCTGGACAACCTGCAGAACGTCGCCCCCCGTCTGTGCCGCGCCCTCCACGACGAACTCCACCGCGGAGACCTCGCCGCGGCGGGGGAGACCTACCGCACCGTGACCCGGCTGTGGAGCGGGATCTCCGGGTTCTCCGCCGGGCACGCGGTGCCGAGGGTCGTCGTCTACAAGGCGATGCTGCGCCTGATGGGACTTCCCGGCGGCCACGCCCGCAAGCCGTACCTCGAACCGGGGGAGGACGCCCTGAAGGCCCTCGCCGACATGATCGACGCCGTCGGTCTGCGTGAGATCGAGGGCCTGAAGTGACACCGGGCCGTACCCCGGCCGGACACGGACACGGCACGCTCCGAGAAAGGAACACAGCATGAGGACCGAGAGGCGGAGCGTAGCGCCGCAGACCTTCCGCGACATGATGGCGGGCGTCTGCGCGCCCGTCACCGTGGTCACCACGACGAACGACGGCAGTCCGTCCGGCGCCACGGTGAGCAGCTTCGCCTCGCTGTCGCTCGACCCGCCGCTGGTGACCGTGGCGTTCGACCGCGGTTCGCGGGTACTGGCCCAGATCCTGGAGGAGCGGCGGTTCGGTGTGAACCTGCTCGGCTACGCCCAGGCCGATCTGGCGATGCTGTTCGCCAGCCGCGACGCGGACCGCTTCGCCCAGGCCGACTGGCACCTCGACGACGGTCTGCCCCGTCTCGACGGCGCCGCCGGCTGGCTCGAATGCGACCTGTACGAGGCCGTGGAGGGCGGCGACCACCTGCTGCTGCTCGGGCATGTCGTCGGCGCGAGCCGGGCGGAGCTGCCGCCGCTCGTGTACGCGTACCGCACCTTCGGCACCCACTCCCGCTACGACGAGCGCCGCCGCCCCGCGATCATCGACTCCATCGCCGCGCTGGCCCGCTGACGATCCCCTGACACGAGAAGGAACGCACCATGGCATCCGTAACGACCGAAGTGCCCGTCACGGGCGGCGAACCGAGCACCGAGGAGCTCGTGGCCCGGATCAGGGAGCTCCACCCCCTGCTGGAGAAGAATGCGGCGCAGGGGGAGCAGGACCGCCGCGTCGTGGAGGAGACCGTCCAGGCACTCACCGAGGCCGGTGTCTTCAAGGTCGCCCAGCCCAAGCGCTACGGCGGCTACGAGATGCCGGTACGGACCCAGATCGAGGTCTCCGCGGCGGTCGCCGAGGCGGACGGAGGGACCGCCTGGGTGGTCACCCTCGTCAACCAGTGCGCCTGGATGACCGGGCTGTTCCCGGAGCAGGCCCAGGACGATGTCTGGAAGAGCAACCCCGACGCCAAGGTCTCCGGTGTGGTGACTCCCAGCTCGGAGTCGGTGAAGGTCGACGGCGGATTCGTCGTGAACGGCCGCTGGTACTACAACTCCGGTTCCTGGCACTCCGACTGGGCCGTGCTGGGCATGCCGGTCGTCGACGAGGCCGGTGAGACGATCGACCACGGCATCGCCCTCGTCCCGAGGTCCGACCTCGACTTCGAGGAGACCTGGTTCGTGGCGGGGATGAAGTCCTCGGGCTCGAACTGTCTCATCGCCCGGGACGTGTTCGTCCCGGAGCACCGGATCATCTCCGCGCCGAAGGCATGGGCGGGCGAGGTGGCCACCGAGCACACCGAGGAGGTGCTCTACCGCAGCGCCTTCACCCCGGTGCTGGCCCTCGGCATCGCCGCTCCGCAGCTCGGCATGGCGAAGAAGGTGCTGGAGCTGGTGAGCGCGAAGGCCGCGGCGAAGCCGCTCACCTTCACCTTCTACGCGACCCAGGCGGAGTCGCCGGTCTTCAGGCACCAGATCGCCGAGGCCGCGATGCTGATCGACTCGGCCTGTCTGCACGCCTACCGCGCCGTCGACGCGATCGACCGGGCCGCGCGCGAGGGAACGTACCCCGACGAGCTGATGCGCGCCCGCGCCCGTGCGGACGCCGGCTGGGTGGTCGCGAACGTCACCAAGGCGATCGACCTGCTGCTGTTCGCCCACGGTGCGGCCGGGTTCGGCGAGAACAACGTGATCCAGCGGCACTGGCGCGACTCCGCGGTGGCGGCCCGGCACGCCTACATCGTCCCCGGTGTGAGCCTGGAGATGTACGGCACGGCACTGCTGGCCGAGGACGGGAACATCACCCCGATGCTCTGAGGCCCGCCGCCCGGGTCCATCGTCCCTTCCGGCGCAGGGTCCTTTGCGGCCTCAGCTGATATCACATATATCAACTAGCAATTCTGAGGTGGCGTCGGCCACGTCAGGCAGGAGTACTGATGCGGAGCACACATGCACCGGGCCGGAGGTCGACCGGCTCGGGAACGCCTCCGAGTGACACGCACGGCCGTGAAGCCGTCGAGATCAGGGGCCTCACCAAACGCTTCGGGCGCGCGACCGTCCTGGACGGCGTCGACCTGACGATCGAGCCGGGCGAGATCCACGCCCTCGTGGGACAGAACGGGTCCGGCAAGTCGACCCTGATCAAGATCCTCTCGGGTGTCCACACCGCCGACGCGGGAGAGATCCGGGTCGGGGGCCGGGCGCTGTCCAGCCCCGTGCAGCCGGGCGACCTGCGCGAGCACGACCTCGCCTTCGTCCACCAGGACCTCGGGCTGGTCGACGACCTGTCCGTGGTCGAGAACGTGCGCGTCGGCCAGTACCGGCCGGGGCGGACCTCGCGCAGGATCAACTGGGCGCAGGAGCGCCGCGAGGCGGAGGAGACCTTCGCACGGCTCAACGTCTCCCTGCCGATGGACGCCCGGCTGGGCTCGCTGCCGGCCGGGCAGCGGGCCGTCGTCGCGATCGCGCGGGCCGTCCAGGGCCGCCGTCCGGGCACCGGCTGCATCGTGTTCGACGAGTCGACCCAGTCCCTGCCGCGCGAGACCCTGCCCGAGTTCTACGACATCCTGCGGGCCATCGCCCGCTCCGGCACCGGGATCCTGATCGTCAGCCACCGCCTCGACGAGGTGATGAGCCTGGCGGACCGGGTGACCGTGCTGCGCGACGGCAGGACGGCCGCCGAGGGCACGCCGGTGGCGGAGCTGACCGAGGCCGGGCTGAGCCGGCTGATCCTCGGCCGCGAGCTGGCCAGCGGCCGTATCGGCGCCGTGATCGACCCCGACAGCTACCAGCCGGAGATCGCGCTGGAGGTCTCCGGCCTGTCGGGCGCGACGCTCGGCGAGATCGACCTGCGGATCCACGGCGGCGAGGTCATCGGCATCACCGGTGCCGGCGACTGCGGCCTGGAGGAGGTCGAGCACATCCTCGGCGGGAACAGCCGGGCCTGCGGCGGCCGGCTCAAGGTCGGCGACAGCGAGTTCACCCTGCCGGTGCGCGACCGGGACGCCCTGCACGAGGCGGGCCTGGCGGTCATCCCCCAGCACCGTATGCAGGACGGTCTCGCGGCCGAGGTGAGCGCCATGTCGAACGTGACGCTGCCGAGGGTGACGAAGCGCGGCCGCTTCTTCCTCGGCCGCAACTGGCAGCACGAGGAGTTCAGGTCGGCGGTCGCCACCTTCGGCATCACCCCGGCCCTGCCGAACGCCCCGGTCGCCTCCTTCAGCGGCGGCAACCAGCAGAAGCTCCTGCTCTCCAAATGGCTGCTGAACTCGCCGCAGGTCCTGATCGCCTGCGAGCCGACCCAGGCCGTCGACGTGGGAGCCCGCCTGGACATCCTGCGGGCCCTGCGGGCCGCCGCCAACGAGGGCAAGGCCGTGGTGATCGTCTCGATCGAGGTGCAGGACCTCGCCGCCGTGTGCGACCGGGTCATCGTCCTGCGCCCCGGACAGACCCACCTCGAACTGGCCGACGACGTCTCGGCCGAGGCGATCACGAAGGCCACCTATGCCTGACCGACGACGCCGGCCGGCGCACGACGAAGGAGACACCGCCTTGACATCCGACGACAGCGCGACGACGACCATGGAGACGCGGCCGGCGGCCGCCGAACCCGAACCCGGGAAGAAGGCGCCCGAGCCCACCGGCACGAGCCACGGCAAGAAGGTCGCCGCGGACGTGGCCCGCCGGGGCAGCCTGATCGTGGTCTGGATCGCCCTCTTCATCATCTTCGGCTCCCTCAGCCCCGACCAGTTCCTCACGGTCGGCACCTTCCAGACGATCTTCGGCTCGCAGCAGGCCCTGGTGTTCATCGCCCTCGGAGCCCTGTGCGCGTTCGCGGTCGGGGAGTTCGACTTCTCGGTCGCGGCGGTCGCCGGACTGTCCGCGACCCTGGTCGCCGTCCTGGTCGGCGAGCAGGGCCTCGACGTCTGGCTCGCCGCCCTGGTGGCCGTGGCGGTGGCGGTGGGCGTGGGGGCCTTCAACGCCCTGCTCATCATCAGGATCGGGATCAATCCCATCGTGACGACGCTGGGCGTGGCGACCCTCCTCACGGGTGTCTCCTCCCGGATCTCCGACGGAGGCAGCGTCTTCCTCGACAGCCAGTCGCTGTACAAGGTCGCCGCGACCGATGTGCTCGGGCTGCCGATCAGCTTCTACTACGGACTCGCGGTGGCCGCCGTCTTCACCTACGTGATGACGTCCACGCCGCTCGGCCGGCACATGCTCTTCGTCGGCTCGAACCGCTCCGTCGCCCGGCTCGCCATGGTGCGGGTCAACCGGATCCGGGTCGGCGCGTACATCTCCTCGTCGCTGCTGTGCGGCATCGGCGGTGTGCTGCTGGTCGGGACCGTCGGCGGATTCGACCCGGCGAGCGCGTCCAGCTATCTGCTGCCGGCCCTGTCGGCGACGTTCCTCGGCACGGCCGTCATCCAGCCGGGCCGGTTCAACCCCGCCGGCAGCATGATCGCCATCTACTTCCTGGCGACCGGCATCGTCGGCCTCCAGCTTCTCGGCTTCGCCGGCTGGATCAGCGACGTCTTCTACGGATCGGCGCTCATCATCGCCATCGTCCTCTCCACGCTGTTCCGCCGGGACCGACGCCACTCCTGACCCTCATGCCCGGCCGCCACCGGCGGGTGGTGGCGGCCGATCCGCAACGCGACCGAGAGGAAACCGGAAATGAACCACACGTCAAGAGCCGCGACGGGCCGCACGAAGTGGGCCCTGCTCGCCGTCACCGCACTGGCGACCGCGAGCCTGAGCGCCTGCGGCGGATCCGACTCGTCCGACGGCACCGGCAGTCCCCGGGCGAGCGCCGAGGGCGTCGCCCACGCGAAAGCCGCCGTCGAGCAGCACCTCCCGGCCCTGGACCAGTTCGTGGCACCGGGGCGGGAGATCTCCGGCCTGGAGGGCTTCAAGGGCCGCACCATCGCCTACGTCCCCATCACCCTGAAGGCGACCTACTTCCAGGCCGAGCTGGAGCAGATCACCGAGGCCGCCGAGCTGCTGGGCATGAAGGTCCAGGTCTGCGACGCCCAGGCGCAGCCCACCGTGGCCACCCAGTGCATCAACCAGGCCGTCGCGGCCCGCTCGGCCGGCATCATCACCGACTCGGTCCCCTTCGCCCTGGCCAGGAACGCCTACGCGGCGGCCGTCAAGGCGGACATCCCGGTCGTCGCGTCGGACGTCTCCGACCCGGTGCCCGCGGAGTGGGAGGGCCACATGGCCACCACGGACAACGGCCAGGACGTGGGCGGCCGGCTGATGGCCGACGCGATCATCGCCGACTCCGGCGGCGACGCCGACGTGCTGTTCGTGAACACCACCTCGACCAGCACCACGAAGCGGTCCTCGGACGCCGTCCTGGACGAGTTCAGGACCCAGTGTCCCGGCTGCAGGGTCACCACGGCCGCCTGGGAGCCGACCGCGGTCCAGAAGATCCCGACCACGGTGAGCGTCGCGCTCAACGCGGACCGGAACATCGACTACGTGTACGTCAGCTACGACCAGCCCGCCGCCCCCCTCGCCATCCAGGGCATGCAGCTGTCCGGGCGTGCCGACGAGCTGAAGCTCGTCGGATACGGATCGGACGTCACGGCGATGCAGCGGCTGGCGAGCGGCAAGCAGCTCGCGGACGTGGCGGTCGACCCCGCGCTCGTGGCGTGGAACAACACCGACCGCCTGCTGCGCATGATGACGGAGACGGACGTTCCCGCGGCCTCGGCCTACACGATCCCGCGGCGCATCTTCAACAAGAGCAACATCGGCTCCGTGAACGGCCGCAGCGTCGACGAGTTCAAGAACGGGGCCTGGTTCACCGACGGCTCGTTCCGCAAGACCTACGCCCAGCTGTGGGGCGCGAGCTGAGCAGCGCGGGCCCGCAGGCACCCACCACCGATCCACCTGGAGAAGCAGACATGCCGCACTCCCTCGCCGGGGGTACCTACCTCCTCGGCGGCGACCTCACCGTGACCCGGACGGGCTACGGGGCCATGCAGCTCACCGGACCGATGGCCTTCGGGCCGCCGGCCGACCGGGCCGCCGCGGTCGCGGTCGTCCGCGAGGCGGTCGAGCTGGGCATCACCCACATCGACACCAGCGACTACTACGGCCCGTACGTCGTCAACGAGATCCTGCGCGAGGCCCTGCACCCCTACCCGCAGGACCTGCACATCGTCACCAAGGTCGGCTTCGCCCGCGACGAGAAGGGCGGCTGGCCGCAGGCCGCCGAGCCCGACCAGCTGCGCCAGGCGGTCAAGGACAACCTGACCCGCCTCGGCCTGGACACCCTCGACGTCGTGAACCTCAGGGTGGGCGGCCCGGGCGAATCGGTGACCACACCCTTCGGCGTCCTCGCCGAGCTGCGGGAGCAGGGCCTCATCCGGCACCTGGGCCTGAGCACGGTCACCGCGGAGCAGGTGGCCGAGGCCCGGTCGATCGCGCCCGTGGTGTGTGTGCAGAATCTGTACAACATCGCGAACCGGGGCGACGACGCCCTGATCGACAGCCTCGCGGCCCAGGGGATCGCCTACGTCCCCTACTTCCCGCTCGGCGGATTCAGCCCGGTGCAGTCCGGCGTCCTCGACGGCGTCGCCGCGCGCCTGGGATCCACCCCCAGGGCCGTGGCGCTGGCGTGGCTGCTGCGGCGGTCGCCCAACATCCTGCTGATCCCGGGCACCTCCTCGGTCGCGCACCTGCGGCAGAACGTCGCCGGCGCCGCCGTGGAACTCCCGGACGACGCCGTCGCCGAGCTCGACGCCGTCGCGGGATGACAGGGGTGGGCGCTCACCCCACAAGGGCGCCCGCCACCGGCCGGACACGCCGCACCAGCACAGGAGAGACGAGCATGACCTCGACACCCAAGTTCGCCCACGTCGTGTTCCAGACGTCCCAGCCCGACGCCATGCGCGCGTGGTACTGCGCGCTGCTGGGCGCCCACGTCGTCTACGAGGGACACGGTCTGACCTTCATCACCTTCGACGAGGAGCACCACCGCATCGCCCTGGCCCACATCCCCGACCTGGAGCGCAAGTCGGCGAGGACGGCCCTGGTGAACCATGTCGCGTACACCTTCGACTCGCTCGACGAGCTGCTGGAGCGCTATCTGGAGCTGCTGTCCCAGGGCATCGAACCCTGGAAGCCGGTCCAGCACGGCGTCACGACCTCGCTGTACTACGAGGACCCGGACGGCAACCACGTGGAGCTCCAGGTCGACAACTTCGCCACGGCCGACGAGGCCACCGCCTACATGCGGGGCGCGGAGTACGACGCCGATCCCATCGGGGTGCGCTACCGGCCCGAGCTGATGGTGGAGGCACGCCGGGCCGGCACCCCGGCGGCCGAGCTGCAGACCCGGGCGTGGGCGCTGAGGACCAGCCCCGAGCTGCCGCACCCGATGGCCGACTGAGAGGCCGGCCGGGAGGGCCCGGGACAGGAGGTGGCTGCACCTCCGTACTATCGTTATCACATATATTCTCTACGTGAGGAGCCAGGAATGCAGATCGTCAACGCGGCGGGCAGGCTGGGCCTGCTGACCGCCGAGGGGGTGGTCGACGTCGCCCAGGCGAGCGGCGGCCTGTTCTCCCCGGACGTCCAGGCCGTCTACGCCCGGTGGGCGGAGTTCAAGGACTGGGCGGCGACCGGCGCGGCCGGGGCTCCGACGCGGCCGGTGGGTGACGTGCGGCTGGACTCCCCGGTGCCGCGGCCGGGCCAGGTCTTCGCGATCGGGCTCAACTACCTCGACCACGCCGAGGAGGCCGGACTGGACGTGTCCACCGACTCCATGGTCGTGTTCACCAAGTTCCCGTCGTCGATCACCGGACCGGACGCCGAGGTCGAGCTGCCGCAGGGCTCGGTCGACTTCGAGGCGGAGCTGGTGGTCGTGATGGGCGGGCACGCCCACCGGATCGACGCGTCCGAGGCGTGGGACCGCGTGGCCGGCCTGACCGTGGGGCAGGACCTCTCCGAGCGGGAGATGCAGCTGCGGCCGCCCACCCCTCAGTTCAACATGGGGAAGTCCTTCCCCGGCTTCGCGCCCATGGGGCCGGCGGTCGTCTCCGTCGACGAGTTCGACGACCCCGACGACCTCGCCATCGGCTGCACCCTCAACGGCGTGACGATGCAGCAGTCGCGCACCAAGCTCATGATCTTCCCGGTCGCCGAGATCATCGCGCGGCTGTCGCAGACCGTCACCCTCGCGCCCGGCGACGTCATCTTCACCGGCACCCCGTCGGGCATCGGCTTCGCCCGTGAGCCCAAGGTCCTGATCGGCCCGGGCGACGAGCTCGTCACCACCGTCCAGGGCATCGGGACGATCCGCACGGGCTTCCGCGCCGCGTGCTGACGGGCTCTCGCCCCGGGCGCCCCCGCACCACACATCGACGACATTCCCGGAGGGGAACAGCACATGGAACAGAACTGCCTGATCTGCGGACTGGAGGAGTCCGAGGAGACCGACGTGGTCTTCCGCGACGAGCTCTGGGCCGCGGAGATCGTCCCGTCCTACGACGTCCCCGGATGGTTCTTCCTGCGCGCCCGGCGCCACGCCGAGCGCATCACCGGCCTGAACGAGCGGGAGCAGGAGACGTTCGGCCGCCGGGCGCGGGACCTGGTCGCCGCCGTCACCCACGCCACCGGCGCGGAGGCCACGTACATCCTCATGTTCGGAGAGGCGTTCCCGCACTTCCACGCCCTGGTCGCGGCCCGCACCGCCGACATCCCCGCCGACCGCCGCGGCGGGGACATCCTCAAGCTCAGGGGCGAGCAGGCCGACCCGGAGCGCGCCAGGGCACTGGTCCCGGCGGTCCGGGACGCCTACGCCGAGCTGACGTCGGAGCCGCTCGTGGTGTCCCAGGGCGCCCCGGCCGAGGGCAGCTGACCGACGGCGGAAGGCAGCCGGAGTGCGAGCCCCGGGTCGCCGGCTGCCTTCGGCAGTCCCGGGAGCCCGCCGTGATCCCGATGGCACGGCCGGGCGGTCCGCGTGGGGGAGAGTCCCCGACGCACACCACTGGAGAGTTCTCATGGCCCGCATCACCGTTCTCGGCGGCACCGGATACGCCGGTGGCGCCATCGCCCGCGAGGCCGCCGCGCGCGGACACGAGGTCGTCGCCTTCAGCCGCAGCGCGTCGGGCGACACGATCGCCGGCGTCGTGCCCGTGACAGGTTCCGCGCAGGACCGGGCCGACCTGGAGCGTGCCACGGCCGGCGCCGACGTGATCGTCGTCGCCCTGGCGCCGAGCGGCGACCTGGCGGACGGCTTCGTGAAGCTCAACGAGGAGATCGCCGACCTCGCCCGCACCGCGGGTGCCCGTCTCGGCGTGGTCGGCGGCGCCGGATCCCTGCTGACCGGGCCCGAGGGGCCCAAGGTCTACGAGGCACCCGAGTTCCCCGAGCAGTTCCGGGGCTACGCCCGCATCAGCGACCAGGTCCTGCAGGGGCTGCGCGACAGCGACCCGGGCCTCGACTGGTTCGTGCTGAGCCCGCCCCGGGGTTTCGGGCACTACGCCCCCGGCGAGCCGGTCGGGACGTTCCGCCTGGGCCGCGACGTCATGCTGGCCGACGAGGAGGGGCGCTCCTTCATCTCCGGGGCGGACTTCGCCGCGGCCTTCGTCGACGAGATCGAGACCCCGGCGCACCGTCGCGCGCGCTTCACGGTCGCCTACTGACCGAGCAGGTCGAGCCGGATCGTTCATTTCAAAACTAACCGTTATAACATATGCTCTACGTCACGTCCGGTCCGTCCGGCCGTGCGTGGGCGACGTACGCCGGAGGTTCTCTTGATTCTGGTAACCGCTGCGAGCGGCCGGACCGGCCGCAGTCTGGTGAGAGCGCTCGCGCGCGAAGGCAAGTCCGTCAGGGCCGCGGACATCGCGCCGTCCGTGAGCGAACTGCGCGACCACGGCGCGGACGAGACCGTCGTGGCCGACCTCCTCGAACCCGCCGACCTGCGCAAGGCCATGGCGGGCGTCGACACCGTCGTCCACATCGGCCCCTTGTTCCACCACCGTGAGGCGGACATCGGCCGCGCCGTGGTCGCCGAGGCGCGTCGCGCCGGTGTCGGCCACTTCGTGCAGTTCTCCGTGGTGCACCCGCAGATCGAGGCGCTCCTGAACCACCAGGCCAAGCTGGCCGTGGAGCGTGTCGTGGTCGAGTCCCCGATCCCGTTCACCATCCTCCAGCCCATGCACTACCTCCAGAACATCGACGTCGCCAGGACCGTCCGGACCGGGGTGCACCGCAAGCCCTTCTCCCACGACACCCGGCTGGCCCAGGTGGACCTGGAGGACGTCACGACCGTCGCCGCGAAGGTCGCCGGCGACCCCGCGCACCACTGGGCGACCTACGAGCTGTGCGGGTCCGACCATGTCAACGGCCACGAGATCGCGGCCCTGATCGAAGAGGTGTCGGGCGTGCCCGTCACGACCGAGCTCCAGCCGATCGGCGACTTCGCGAGCAGCGAGCGCCAGGCGCGCGCGGAGGACGAGTTCCCCTACGACGCCATGTACCGGCTGTGGGGCCACTACAGCCGCTACGGCATCACGGGCAACCCGAACGTGCTCGGCTGGCTGCTGGGCCGGCCCCCGACGACACTCCGCGAGTACGTGGTGCGCGAGCTCGACGCGGCGGCCTGACCCGCCCGAGCGCTCGCGGTGACCCGGCCGGCCCGGCGACGGGCCGCCCGCCGGAACCTGCAGACACCGCGCCGACGACGGCGCGCTGATATCCGAGGACAACGCATGACCACGTCGATTGAAACCACTTCCCCCACCGCCGAGCCGGATGTGGCCGCCGACCTCGTCGCCCGTGCCATCGGGCTGCAACCCCTGCTGCGCGCCAACGCGGCCCAGGGCGAGCGGGACCGGCGCGTGACGGACGAGAGCATCAACGCCCTCCGGCAGGAGGGACTCTTCAGGGTCCTCCAGCCACGGCGCTACGGCGGTTCCGAGGCATCGATGCGCGCCCTGGTCGACGTCTCGGCGGCCGTGGGCGAGGCCGACGGCGGCACGGCCTGGGTGGTGTCGCTGCTCAACTCGGGTGCCTGGCTGGCGAGCTGTTTCCCGAAGCAGGCGCAGGACGACGTCTGGGGCTCGAACCCCGGGGCGCTGGTGTCGGGCGTGTTCTCGCCGCTCGTCGAATCGAAGAAGGTGCCCGGGGGCTACCGGGTCACCGGCAAGTGGTTCTACAACTCCGGTTCCTGGCACGCCGACTGGGGCGTGCTCAGCATGCCCGTCACCGACGAGGACGGCACGGTCGTCGACATGGCCATGGCCCTGCTGCCGCGTGCCGAGCTCGACCTGGAGGACACCTGGTTCGTCGCCGGCATGCGCGCCTCGGGCTCCAACTGCCTGATCGCGAACGACGTGTTCGTGCCCGAGCACCGGATCATGTCGGTGGGCCCGGCGATCGAGGGCGACTTCCCGACCGAGTTCACCGAGGAGCTGCTCTACCGCTCGCCCCTCGGGCCGTTCTTCGCCGTGGGCATGGTCGGACCGCAGCTCGGCCTCGGGCGGGCGGCACTGGCGATCGTGAAGGAGAAGGCGGCCACCAAGGGCATCGCCAACACCGTCTACACACGGCAGGCCGACTCGGTGGCCTTCCAGATCCAGCTCGCGCAGGCGACGATGCTGCTCGACACGGCCCACTTCCACGCCCACCGGGTGACCGAGGACATCGACTCGGCCGCCGCGGAGGGCCGCAGGCTGGAGCTCCTGGACAGAGCCCGGGTCCGCGCCGACATCGGCTGGGCGATCGAGAACGTCGTGAAGGCGATCGACATCCTGCTGTACGCGCACGGGTCGGGCAGCTTCGCCGAGGTCAATCCGCTCCAGCGCATCTGGCGCGACTCCGAGGTCGCCTCCCGGCACGCCGGCATCCTGCCGATGGTCTGCTACGAGATCTACGGCAAGGCGCTGGTCGGCTCCGAGGAGCGGATCACCCACATGATCTAGGCGTCGGTCCGGGGCGGGCGGGGGGGGGGGGGGGGCGCCCCGGCGGGGGGGGGGGGGGGGGGCCCCCGGGCCCGCGCCCGCCCGCCCCGCGCGGGGCCCGGGCGGGGGGGGGGGGCCGCGGCGGGCCCCCCCCCCCCGGGGGGCCCCCCCCCCCCGGCGGGGGGGGGGGGGGGGGGGGGCCGCCGCCCCCCCCCGGGGGGGGGGGCGGGGGCCCCCCCCCCCCCCCGGCCGCACCAGGACCCGGATCAGGTGCCCGGTCCGTCGTCGGTCGCGACCCGCGGGTCGTCGCTGAGCGCGCGCAGCGCGGTCGCCTCGTTCCGCTTCAGGTGCACCAGGACGGCGTCGGCGACGGCATAGGGGTCGCGCTGCCGGAAGGTGTCGATGAGCGTCTCGTGGGCGTGCTGCCGGCGGGACTTGTCCCGCGGGTCGGGGTCGAGCTTGCTGAACCCGATCCGGATGTAGCGCTCGGCGGCCCGCCACAGGGAGTTCAGGACGCGCATGTCCCAGGCGGTGGCGGCGGGAGCGAGCAGCGCGGCGTGGAACGCGTGGTGCGCGTCGTAGACCGTCTGGATGGTGTGCCGCTCGTGCCCGAAGTCCTCCGCCTGGGCCTGCAGCCGGTCGAGAGCGGCGTCCGAGATCAGCAGGCTGGAGCGTGCCGCGAGGTCGGGTTCGAGACTGCGGCGGAGCCGGTAGATGCCCTGGAGGTCGTCCAGATGCAGCGGTGCCACACAGGCGCTCCGGCCGGGCCGGGTGATCACGAGCCCTTCGCTCTCCAGGCTGCGCAGCGCTTCGCGCACCGGGATGAAGCTGACGTCGAGCATGGCGGCGATCTTGCGCAGCGAGAAGGTCTCGCCGGGCGGGAGGTCTCCCGACACGATCGAGCGGCGCAGCTCGGTGGTCACCATCTCCGGGATCGATCGGGACTCGATCGGCTGGAGGGGACGCTTCATATCCGCTTCCGCCTTTGCTCTCGGTCGTCACCGCGGGCATCGCTCATGCCTCACTGTTGCAATATGATATAACAGCTTTATCTTCATGGCGACGGCTTTCCCTGTCCTCCGCCTCTCCCGCACAGGTGGCCTCCGGTGTGCCGCACCCGGCCGGCCCGCTCGCGTCGAACCGCCGGCCGCCCGCGCAGCCGGTCACCCAGGGACCCTCACGCCCCCTGCCGAACCGTAAGGAACACCATGCCGAGCACCACCCGCCCCGTTCTGCAGATCCACATCGGCAGCACCCGGCCCAACCGGATAGCTCCCGCCTTCACCGACTGGTTCGCCCAGGTCGCCGAGCAGCACGCCACGTTCGAGATCGAGGTGATCGACCTCGCCGAGGTGGGTCTGCCGCTGCTGGACGAGCCCAACCACCCGCGGCTGCGGCAGTACACCCGGCAGCACACCCGCGACTGGAGCGCGACGGTGGACCGCGCCGACGCGTTCGTGATGGTGACCCCGGAGTACAACTACGGGTACAGCGCGGTCACGAAGAACGCGCTGGACTACCTCTGCCACGAGTGGGCGGACAAGGCCGTCGGTTTCGTCAGCTACGGCGGCGTGGGCGCGGGCACCCGGGCGGTGCAGCAGCTCAAGCAGGTCGTGACCACGCTGCGGATGGTGCCGGTGCTGGAGTCGGTCAACATCCCCTTCGCCATGCACAAGGTCACCGCCGAGGGCAAGGCGGAGACGGACGCCGGCCTGGACCAGGCCGCGGTGCTCATGCTCGACGAACTGGCCCGGCTGACGCGCAAGCTGCGTCCCGCGGCCGTCTGACCCCGAGAGAACGCCGTCCGACCCCTGGAGCAAGGAGCAGCGCATGGGAACCGTGCAGGAAGGCACCGCCCCGCGCGGGGCGAACAGCGCCGGCAGCGGCGGTGACGTCGCCCTGGTGACACAGGTCGTCCTGGCCGAACGCCAGGGGCGCGACCGCGGCTGGTGGGACCTGATGGCGGACCAGTACTGGCCGGACTCGACGGTCCGGCTGAGCTGGTACGACGGTGACGGCGCCGGCTTCGTGGCGGGGTCCAGGGCGATGGCCGAGCGCGGCGCCGTGGCCCTCCATCACATGTCCGCGCCGGTCGTCCACGTACGCGGCACCAAGGCGTACGTCGAGGCGTCCACGGCCATGCGGTTCCAGGTCGAGGCGGACGGGGTGACGGGCGACCTCGTCTCCCGCACCCGGCTCAACTACCGCCTGGAACGACGGGACGACGTCTGGAGGATCCTCTCGCTGGACGCCGTGTACGAGTACTGCACCCTCACCCCCTCGGTGCCCGGCCAGAGCATCGTGGTGCCGCCGCAGGAACTGGCCGGGTACCGGCCGAGCTATGCGGTGCTCGCGTGGAACATCGCGCGCGAGGGGCGTTCCCCCGCCCCCGACGAACTCGGCGACGACCGGCCCGAGGAACTGGCCGCGTTCTACGCCTCGATCTGGGAGTGGCTGGACGCCGACCGGCCGTGACGGATGCGGTGGAAGGCCCAACGTCCCTTCCTGGCAACGTCGTTCCCAGGAAGGGACGTAGCTGGTGCGGGTGTCCGGTGCGGGACACACTCGGCGCGGCTCACTTCACATCGGACAAGAGGAACCATGCTTTCACCCACCCGCGAGATCCTCGGCCTGCGGACGCTCGCCGTGCTCCCGCCCGTTCTGTTCACTCCGACACTGGTCTCCTTCGCGGTCGCTCCGGGGACGGTGGGGGTCGAGTACACGGGCATCCTGTTCCACCTGGCCGTCATGTTCGTCGTCGCCCGCCTTCCCGCCCCCGAGTGGGCGAGGGCCGCGGGCTACGGATGGCTCACCCTCGACGTCCTGTCCGCGGTGATGACGATCAACGAGGTGCTTCACGACATCGCCTGGGCTGTGCGGCTGGGCGGGCACGTGATGGCCGGCATGTGGTTCATCACCACGTCCCTGCTGGCCGCGCCTCGCGGCGTCCGTGTCGTCGGGGTGGTCCTCGGCTCCTGGCTGGCCCTCTACAGCTTCCTCGGCAACGTCCTGCCGCAGGAGGCCCTGTACCCGGGGGGCCTTCTGGTGCCCGTGTGGTTCCTCCTGCTGGCCTGGAGGCACGACGCGGTGCGGGCGGACGCCCCCACCGCCGCCCCGCGGGCGGCGTGAACCGGGGGACTTCGGTCCGGGCACCCTGATGAAGCCCGGACCGAAGCCCCTCACCGTTTCGCGCGGGACGGCCGCCTGGTACTCCCGTTACCAGGATGAGGCGTCTCTGGTCCGTCCCCCGGGCCCGGGGCACAGTCGGTCCCATGACCATCTCCCTGATCACCGGCGCCAACAAGGGCCTGGGTTACGAGACCGCCCGAGGGCTCCTCGCCGCGGGCCACACCGTCTACCTCGCGGCGCGCAACGCGGACAACGCGCAACGCGCCGCGAAGGAACTGGGCGGGCTCCCGCTCGTCCTGGACGTCACCGACGACGCCTCCGTGCACGCCGCCGCCGTGCACGTCGCCGAGGAACACGGTGTGCTGGACGTCCTCGTCAACAACGCGGGCATCAACGGCGGAGGGCCCAGGCCGCTCGCCGACTGCACCGCGGCCGACATGGCCGGCGTCCTGGACACCAACGTCCTCGGCATCGTCCGCGTCCTGCACGCCTTCCTCCCGCTGCTCGAACTCAGCGACCACGGCAATGTGGTCAACGTCGGCAGCGGCCTCGGTTCCTTCGGGCGTGTCCATGACCCGGAGCGCGCCGAGTCCCGGGTGCCGGACCTGCTGCCGTACCCGGTCTCCAAAGCGGCCGTCTCCATGCTGACCGTGCAGTACGCCCGCGCCTACCCGGACCTGCGCATCAACGTCGTGGACCCCGGCCCGACCGCCACCGACCTCAACAGGTTCCAGGGCTTCCAGACCGTCGAGCAGGGCGCCGCCCCCATCGTCGCGGCGGCACTCCTCGGCCCGGAGGGCCCCACGGGAGCCTTCCTCGACGGCGCGGGCGTCAGCCCCTGGTGACCCGCCCGGCGGGTCGGCCGGCGGGGACGTGCTCGACCCCGCCGACCCGGACCCGCCGGATGCTGCGGGTGGCGGCGATGTCGGCGAGCGGGTCGCCGTCGATCAGGACGAGATCGGCCCGGTGGCCGGGCCGGACGACCCCGCGGTCCCGAAGCCCGAACGACTGCGCGGGCAGTGACGTGGCGGCCCTCAGGGCTTCCGCCGGAGTGAGCCCCGCCTGGACGAGGAGGTCCAGCTCATGGTGAAGACCGACGCCGTACGCCGACTGTACGGGGATGCCGGGGGTGCAGTTCGCGTCCGTCCCCGCGAGGATGCGCGCGCCCGCCCGGTGCAGGGCGGCGGCACTGCCCTCGGCGGCCGCGTGGTCCGTACCGGGGACACCGAGGGCGGCGAACCCTTCCATCATGGTCGGCGTGGGCACGGCGACGTGCCCGCCCGAGGCGAAGCGCGCCGCGAGGGCGTCGGGCAGCGGGCTGTCGAGCGGGACGTGACGGACCATGTCGACCCCGGCGGTCAGCGCGCGGTCCGCCGCGACGGCGGTGCTCGCACGGGCCATGACGAGCCTGCCGCGCGTGTGGGCCGCCGCGGTCAGCGCCTCGACCGTCTCCTGGCTCGGACCGGACTCGTCCACGATGATCTTGATGTGGTCGGATCCCTCGGCGATCCGGTTGCGGACGAACCGACCGGCCTGCTCCGGTCCCGTCAGGACCGCGTCCGCCGGGAACGCGGGCAGGTGACTCTGCGGGCTGCCGGGGGCGACGGCCGGGGTGCCCGCACTGCGGATGTCCGTCAGCACACCGGCGACGGTGACCGCCGCCGCGGCGGTCCTGAGGAAGTCACGCCGATTGCCGTCGTCGAAGCACATCGTGGGATGAACTCGGGCCTGCGGGCCGGCGGAAGACATCGGCGGACGCGGCCTCGGCGGCCCGGCCACAAGGGCCGTGCGGCGGACGCGGCCTCGGCGGCCCGGCCACAAGGGCCGTGCGGTACGTCGGAACGTAGTCGGTATATGCGATAACGGCAACCCTTCGGGGCGATCTCGCCCCGAAGGGATCCGCTACGGCCGTCCCGGCCGGGGAACCCGGAGGGGACCTGGCCGGGCGCAGGCTCCGCCACGGGGACATGATGGGATCGTCTGCCCGGTGAGAGGCGGTGGGACGGCATGAGCGAACGTGCTGCGCCCGGCGGTGGCCCGCTGGCGGACGCCGCCGCCGCGCTGATCGACCGCCGGGGTGTCGTGATCGGCTGGTCCCGCGCCGCGGAGACCCTGCTGGAACGGCCGGCCGCGCGGGTGCTGGGCCGCTCCGTCCTGCGGCTGACGGCCGGACCCCCTCCCGTCGGCGGTGGCGGTGTGCCGTCGTACGACGGCACGGTCGACCTGGTCGACGGATCCGGCCGGACGGTCCCCGTGTGCTACCGGGCCGTCCCTCTGGAGGGCACGGGGCAGACCCTGGTCCTGGCGGTGGCGGCCGAGCGCGTGTCGGAGACGGACCGGGCCGAGGCCCTGTCGCGGGCCCTGCTCGCGCAGGACCGCATCGGGCTGGTCTTCCGGGACAGGGACCTGGAGGTCGTGCGGACCAACCTGGGGCGCGGCACGTTCCCGGGACCGCCCCTGCCCGCCGGTACCAGGCTCTCCGACGTGATGAGCCCGCCCGACGCCGCCTCCACGGAGGCCGACCTGCGCCGGGTGCTGAAGACCGGCGAGTCCTTCGCCGCGCACGAGCACCGGGTCAGGGCGGCACAACCGCCTTACGGAGACTGGGCGTTGTCCGTGTCCGCCGTACGGACGGAGGACCCGCAGGGACGACCCACGGGTGTCGCCGTCCTGCTCACCGACGCCACGGAACACTGGCACGCCCGGCGCCGGGCCGAACTGCGCCATCGCGCGGCCGCGGGCATCGGGGGCACGCTCGACATCGGCCACACGGCCCAGGAGATCGCCGACGCGCTGGTGCCGGACTTCGCCGACCTGGCCTGGGTCGATCTCGCCGACGCCGTACTGACGGGTGACGAACCGCCGAAGACCTTCGGAGGCGGCGACCTGCATCTGCGCCGGACCGCGGTCCGCAGTGCGAAGGGCCCGTGGCCCGCCGAACTGGTCCAGCCGGGCGAGGTCATACCGCCTCTTCCCGATGTGCCCCTGGTGCGGTCACTCCAGGAGGGCCGCACGATCGTGGTGGACCGGGCCGCACTTCTGCGGGGCGCGGGCGATTCGCCGCACATAGGGCGGGCGGCCCCCGACGGCGGTCACTCGTTCGCCGTGGCCCCGCTCTTCGCGCGCGGCCTCGTCCTCGGCGTGGTCGCCGTCTGGCGCACGGACCAGGCCGAACCGTTCGACGACGAGGACGCGGCCGTGCTCACCCAGGTCGCCGCGCACTCCGCCCTGGGTGTGGACAACGCCCGCCGCTACACCCGCGAGCACCGGGCCGCCGTGACCCTCCAGCGGCGTCTGCTGCCGCAGGCTTCCACCTCCACACGTGTGATGCGGACCGCCGGGCTGTACGAGCCGGCGGCGGGCGGTGCCGAGATCGGGGGCGACTGGTTCGACGCCATCGAACTCCCGTCGCTGCGGACCGCGCTCGTCGTCGGAGACGTGGTCGGGCACGGTCTCCACGCCACCGCCACCATGGGGCGGCTGCGCACGGCCGTCCAGACGCTGGCGGATCTGGAACTGTCGCCCGACGAACTCCTCACGCACCTCGACGGCCTGGTGGCCCGTCTGGCCGGCGAGGCCGGTCCGGCGCAGCGGGACATGGTCGGTGCCACCTGTCTGGTGGCGGTGCACGACCCGGTCACCGCGCGCTGCACGATGGCCGCGGCGGGTCATCCGCCGCCCCTCATGGCCCTGCCCGGCGGCGTTGTGCAGCCGGTCGGGGTGCGGCCGGGCCCGCCCCTCGGTGTGGGCGGCCTGCCGTTCGAGACGACCACGGTCGACATGCCCGCGGGCAGTGTCCTCGCCCTGTACACCGACGGCCTGCTGCAGCGCTACGGGGCGGACGCCGGCCGTTTCGCCGACGACCTCGCGGAGCGTCTGGGGCGGTGCCGGCAGTCCGGGGACGACCTTCCGTCGCTGGCCCAGGCACTCATGAAGGTCTCCGGCGGGCGTCCGTACCGGGACGACGCGGCCCTTCTGCTCGCGTTTCCTTCGGTGCTGGAGGAGGACGCCGTCGCCTCCTGGGAGTTCCCCGCGGATCCGGCGGCGGTCGCCTCGGCCCGTGAGGCGGCGACGGGCAAGCTCGCCGACTGGGGACTGGACGGCAACTCCTTCGTGACGGAGCTGGTGGTGAGCGAGCTCGTCACCAACGCCGTGCGGTACGCGGGCGGGCCGGTGGGACTGAGGCTGATCCGCGACGACGTCCTCTTCTGCGAGGTCACCGATCCCAGCAACACCCAGCCCCGGATGCGCCGTGCCCGCACCACCGACGAGGGCGGCCGCGGGCTGTTCCTGATCGCCCAGCTCAGCCGCAGGTGGGGGAGCAGATACGGGCCGAGCGGGAAGACCATCTGGGTTGAGCAGGAGCTGTCGGCCTGAGGTGCCGGTCGCCGCGGTGAGCCGCATGAGGGGCACCCTTCCGCCATGAAAAAGAATTCAGCATGATGATTATTTTGATACTGCACGGGTGAGGTGCAGGTCAAGGACCGCGACCGCCTCACGCAGCGAAAGACCTCGCCCGGCACGGGCATTGACATCGGTCGGTACCGACCCCCAGCATCACTGCCAGTTCCTGCGGCGTCGTCGCCGGAGGACGGGACACCCACCCGTCCGCCGCGCACCGCACCGCCGGACGAGCCGTCCACGACGCCCAGCGACGCGTCCGTGACGACGAACGCCGTTGTGTGCCACGCACTCCGGCGCTCTCGGGCATGAACCCGCACGCAGTCCCGCCACCCCGGGCGTCCCCCGCCCGCGGGGAGCACCTGCGCTGCGGCGGCGACCCCATCCCATTTTCGCCCCGCGCGGCCGGACAGCGACGCCGCTCCCGCGATCCGCCCGATCGCGCGCGTCCTCTCGTCCCCGGCACCGCCGTGGCCTTCCACCAGTGCACTTCCCCATGAGGAGTACGGACATGAACTCCACCCCCGTCGCGTCCAGAAGCGGACCCCGCCCCGGCCCCGCGGTGGCTCTCGGGCTCGTCATCCTGTGCATCGAGGGTTACGACCTCTTCATCCTGGGCGCGGTCGGCCCGTCCCTGCTGGCCCATCCCGACTGGGACGTCACCAAGTCGACGCTGGGACTGCTGGGCAGCCTCACCGCGCTCGGCATGCCCCTGGGCTCCATAGCGGCCGGCTGGGCCGGAGACGCCTTCGGACGCCGCCTCCCCATGGCCGTCAGCCTGGCCTGGCTGTCGGTGTGCATGCTGCTGAGCGCCGTGGCCGGCGACCTCTCCCTGTTCGCCGCGACCCGCTTCCTCACCGGCATGGGCATCGGCGCGCTCATCCCGCTCGTCACCGCCTACGTCAGCGAAGCCGCCACCCCCGCCCGTCACTCCCTCCACGTCGGCACCGCCACGACCGGCCTCGCGATCGGCGGCATCATCACCGGTGTCGTGGGCCGGACCCTGCTCCCCGCATGGGACTTCCGCACGCTCTTCCTCTTCGGCGTCGTCCCCCTGCTGCTCGTTCCCGTCGTGTACCGCATGGTGCCCGCGGTGGCCCAGGACCGGCAGGCCCGTACCCCGCTCACCGACGGACCGGCGGCGGACGCACCGGCACGGGACGGGAACGCGGGCCGGCTGCGCCGGTTGCTCGGACCGGGGTACCGCCGCTCCACCCTGCTGTTCTGGGCGGCCACGTTCAGCGGTCTCGTCATCGTCTACGGCGCCAGCACCTGGCTGCCCGCCCTGATGGTCGACGCGGGCTACGACCTGGGCTCCTCCCTGGAGTTCTCCATCGCCTTCAACGCCGGAGCCGTCGTCGGCACCGTCGGGGCCGCCCTGATCGCCGACCGCGGTGCCCTGAAGACCGCCACGCTGACCGGCTTCGGCCTCGCCGCCGTCGCGATGATCGTCCTGAGCACCCCGCAGCCCCGCCCCCTGCTGCTCCTGGCCTCCGCCGTCGCCGGTTTCGGCGCTCTCGGGACCCAGGCACTCGTCAACATCTTCGTCGCCCACTCCCACCCCGCGGACCTGCGGGGCACCGCGCTCGGGTTCAGCCTCGGCGTGGGCCGGGTCGGCGCCATCGCGGGCCCCAGCTATCTGGCCGCCGTCACCGTGCTGATCGACTCCTCCAAGGCCGGGTTCTACGCCTTCGTGGTCCCCGCGGTCCTCGGCGCGGTGCTGATCGGCCTGCTGAGGCCGGGCCGGCGCGGCACCGCCGCCGAGCGGCCCGGCACGGCCTCGAAGGCCCCGGCCGCCTCGTAGCCGAAGCGGCCCGGCCGGTACCGGCGGTGCCCGCGACCCACCGGGTCGCGGGCACCGCCCGTGCGTCACGGACGCCCGGCGGCGACCGGCACGGCTGACGCGCACGGCACGTGGCCCCGCGCGGGACCGGGCATGCCGGTACGGCGCGTGCCGGATGCCACGCGCCGTACCGGGCCGGCACCGCCTCAGGCGAGGCGGGGGAACAGGCGTGTCGCGTTGGTGCGCTCCACGCCGGTCAGCTGTCCGGGACCGAACCCCTCGAAGCCCGTGAGGCTGTCGACGGTGCGGCCCACCGTCGCCTCGGGAGCGGCCGGCCAGTCGGTGCCGAAGAAGTGCTCGACCGCCTGGACCAGGGCGCCGCCGAGCAGCTCCGCGTGGCGGCTGAGGTGTTGCTCTCCGGGACGAGCGGGGTGCTGCCGCCGTAGCCCGGCCGGTCGAGGGCCACGACCTGATGGCCGTGGGCGGTGGCGATGCCGAGGAACGACCCGTCGGCGCCGCCCGCGACGTCGAAGTAGTGCGCCGTGTACGTGCCGCCGTGCAGGGCGACGATCAGCGGCTTGCCGCTCGGTGCGGCGGGAGCCGCGGTGAGAGCGGTTGGAGAACTCTCGGACCGACCTGGGACTTCGATACCGGTTAGGTGGCGGGCAACGCGACCGTAGGACACCCTCGTTGACCGTGGCTGACCGCTGAATCCGGCACGGTCGTGGCACGAACCTCAGCCGACGACAGTCAGCCACGATGGCAGGTGCGCTGTCCGACCACGCACGCGTATGCCTCGCTGCACCCTCATCGCCCTCAGCCACGCTACGGGGGCCTGTCGTCGATCAGAGCAAGCGGACACAGCCGGCCCGTGCCGACGGCCGGAGCCCTCAGTTTAAGAATCACGTGCTTTGGAGGCTCGGTTGCGGGCCTGACAGCCTGGACGGACGTCATGCACAGCTGGCAAGGGCGAAGCTGGGTTACCCGCGACCTTCCAGGGAAAGACCTTGGGTGCATCTCAGTGAGTCGGAGGGGGCTGCTCATGAGCGATACATCACGGGCGCGGCACGACAGAAGAGAGTCGGGGCCGCCGCCCGAGCGCGGCTCCGATCGCTTCAGCGATGGTCCCCCCGATCCCCTCGCCTCGCTGCTGGCCAAGGTGAACAAGGGGGAACACATCTCGACTCCCGGAGACAATGCGGGCGCCGAAGAGCGTGATCCTCATGACGAGGAATGGCGGGAACATGATCGGCACGGCCCTTATGCGCAGGGTCGTCGTCGGAGGAACTGACGCCCAGGGCGGAGGCCCCGTCTGCAGCAGCGCGAGCGGGCCTAGGCGTCAGGGCTACTCACGCGGGTGGGAACAAGCTCACCTGCGGCCAGACCGAGCAACAGGGCGCACGACTTCTTCGTCCCGAAGCAACTTGGGTGGAGCTGCCTGCTTGGGCCGGCTCGGCTCTCAGCTGCGCTGACGGTCCGCTGACGTCCGTACTCGTCCGCCGTTGTCCGTCAGCGTTGTCACGCAGTTAGGCACTCAGCACGCTTCAGACACCTCCGAGATCAGGGCACCTTGACGACGGCTCTCATCCGCTCGGACATGCGACTGACACGGCATGTCCGTAGAGAGGGAACCCGCTGGCCCACTGGATCGCCAGCGGGTAGCCGATCAAAGCTGACAGTAAAGTCGTCCCGGTAACGAACCGATCGACAGGGGGGCCATGTCGGGGCAACTGTTCACGTTGATAGGCGTGCTCGTTGGTGCCGCAGCGTCCTACGTGGGCGGAGCCCTCATGGAAAGGTCGCGCTGGCGTCGCCAACTCTCGACGCGATGGGATGAACGTCGTCTGGAGTCCTACCTCCGGTACGCAGACGCGATCAAGAGATTCACGTCCTTGGCGGGGCGCCTGGCTGCAGGCAAAGGGCTGTTTGATCTTCCCCAGCCGCTCGCACAGGAAGCTGGCTTGACGATGTTGGCTGACGCCGAACTGGAGCGGGGCTACGCGTTCGAGGCCGTCCTCCTCATGGGGGACGCTGAAACCATCTCGGCCGCCAGGGCGCTGCAGCGCCATGCCTGGGTGCTGGAGAAGTTCGCTCGTGACCAGCGTTCGGGAACACCGGAGGACTGGACGCGGGCTTTCAGACAGTTCCAGGAGAAACGTGACATGTTCTACCTCACCGCTCGAAAGAGCTTGGGCGTAACCGCAGAGTTTCGCCTGCGGTCCGAGGACCCCGCCGTCCTGGGGGCAGACCCGCGGCAGTTGTAGCAGTCGGCGGAGTCGCAAGGGGCAAGTGATGATCTGTCTTCTTGCCCTGGGTCTTGCCAGAGATCTTGGCGAGCTGGGTTTTCCCTGTTCAGGGACTGTGGGCTCGTCCGCCTGATGGTGGTCGTTGGTCGTTGCTGGCCGCTGTTGAGCGTCCTCGGACGGCCCGGAGACGGCCCAACTCCGCCACACTCACTGACGGCCGGCGCCCTTGCTGCGCCCTGTCTGAACCTCGGCCGATGACAGCCAGCCACGACGGCGGGTGCGCAGACTGACCACGCACGCGTGTGCCTCGCTACACCCCCACCGGCCTTAGCCACGCTGCCAATGCCGTCGACCAGAGTCAGCCCCGATGGCCAGGTCGCTACGACGGTGCTGAGCCATCAGCTTGGGAAGCTGCGAGCGTCGAGGGCCTGTCGTTGACGCTGACCTGCTTGAACGGCAGGTTCGTAACCTCTGCGGGCTCGACTGCTTTCACCGTGATTCCCCGCTGTTCCCCGCTCGATCTGGTGCGCTTGTGGTGCGGTCACCGTCGGCGTGGGGGCTCTACGAACCGGCGCGTCTGTACGTGCCTCAAAGGTGTTGCTTGGCTGCTCTGACCAGTCGGCTGATGTCGTCACGGGTCCGTACCCTGGCATCGTCGAGTTCTGTTCTGCTGTCTGTTTTGGACAGGGTCGTAACGTCTGCGAGCACGTCCTCCGCGGCCTGGCTCAGCGTCTCGTCATCGGTGAGCATCTGTGCCCGGAACAGTGCCTCTTGGGCGTTGGAGCGCAGGTCGTAGGCGCGGATCCGCACCGTGTCGGGGTCCTCCGGTGGTGGCTGTTCATGCTCGCAGAACCAGAGGTGAACCAGGCAGCGGCGGTAGTTGACCAATGCGCCGGCGTAGGCGGAGAAGGCATCGAGGCGTTCCTGTCGCAGCTTCTCCTGGCGGGTGAACTGGTGGCTCCTGTCGGCCGTGCGCTGCTGGAACGCCAGGGTGATCCCCGAACCGAGCAGCGTACCCAGGACGGCTATGCCGCTGGCGATGATGGTCTCCACATCCCAAGCTGATCACGCATCGCCGTCCTTCAAGGGCCGTATCCCAACTCCGATGCCAACACGCTTTCCAACTGTGGTGGTGGCCTTGATCGACTCGGCCGGGGCTGTTCACCTGCGTTCATGGTCGGCCGGTAGCAGTGACGGCTACGGCCTTAGCTCTCGCCTGAACGGTCGCGAACGGCGCTGAATGAGCCGGAAACTGAGACGGGCCCAGCGGAAGGCATGCCTTGTCAGACCCTTGGCGGAGGATCTCCGACATGGGATACGAACTTCACATGACGCGGGCATCGGACGTGATGGACAGCGAGGAGCGCCCGATCACCTTCGAGGAGTGGGTCGCGTTCGCCCATCAGTGTCCTTTGCTCCGCGAAGACGGGTACCTCGACCTCGTCGACATCGGCCGGCAAGCGATGTTCACCTGGATCAGTCCGGCAGGCGGTGCTGTCGGTTTTCACTGGTACGAGGGACGGGTAACTCTGTCCGGTGCGTGCGCTCCTGACGTCGACAGGACAGCCCTGGCCGACCTTGCAGCAGAGCTGTCGGCGAACCTCATCGGCGATGACGGCGAGCACTACACGGGAACCTTCGGCGCGGGAGATGAGCACTGAGCTTGGGAAGCTTGGGTCTTGTAGGGCCGATTACCTCAATGACCTGCGGCGGAAGTGCCTTCCAGCCTCGGTGGCTCTGCGGTCTGGTCCACGCTGTTCCCCGTGAGTCCCCGCTGGATCTGGCATGCGAATGGCACGACTCTCGGCCCTTCGCATCGAAGCCCGCCTGGGGCTGGGAGATGGCTGGCCTTCATCCCGCTGTGGCCACCTAACCTGCCGAGTCAACAGGCGGTGTTCCTGCGGCGGGTGGCAACTCGCGGATGTCTTCCAAGGCCTGGCCAAAGCTCTTGCAGAACTCTGTGAAGCTCCACTGGGCGCCGGGAGCTGGTGCAAACGAAGCGAACGATCCGACGCGCTCGCCACCCATGGCTATGTCCAAGGTGCCGTGCTCGCTGATGCGTGCACTCGGACACTCACGGAGCTCTTGGGCGAACATGGGTCTGGTCTGCCTCCCCTGTCCCAACCACGCGCCCCAGTAGATGGTCCGGTCGGTGAGGAAGAGGACGCCATCCTGAGGTCCGTCCCACAGGTTCCGCGCGGGCGAACTGGCTATCTTACGTTCCCCGGGCTCAAGCACGGGCTCAATGCTCTGCCAGTACGCCGCCTGCGCTTTCTCGTATCGCCGTTGTGCCCACCGTCTCAACATGGCACTAGCCCCCTCCCTCAAGTGCGCCCTGAACCGTTCCGGGTTCGGTAGAGATCTCAGATGTTGGTTGTGACCTGGGGTTTCGTGGTTGCGAGGTAGTGGTTGTTCTCGTATTCGATGGGCG
>NZ_JBIVOX010000041.1:0-18838 GCF_044754345.1 Streptomyces sp. NPDC093094
ACGACGGCGCAGCTCAAGCGGGTACTGGGAAGGACGTGCCATGACTCGATCCTCTCAAATGATCGAGTCCCTACCGAACCCGGAACGGTTCACAAGCCCCACAAGGTTTCCGATGTTGTCTAGGCCCACCGTCAAGCAGCAGCTGGGACCAGAACGTCAAACATCACCTGGGACTAGACACGGTTGCCAGGGCCCTGAAGTCGTATGCACATGCCGGAAGTTCGGCGCCTTCGCGGTCTGCGATCGGAAGGAAGAGCGCTGGGCGGATTGCCCACGTGACGCGTACGTCGGCCTGCGTGACCGTGACTGTGCAGGGTTCTGCCCGTAGGAGTGCCTGACGGGTGGTGACGCGGCCGTCGTAGAGCCACTCCCAGGCTTCGTCGCATGCGTCGGTGTCGAGCAGGGGTGTGATGCTGCGGAGGATGATCGCGACCCACCTGTCTGCCTGGGCTGCCGTATCGGCGTCGAACGAGGCGACGAATGTTCGTGGCTGCCGGCCGATGACGTCTTCCGTCCAGCACTCGCACCAGTAGCCGCGGCGGAGTTCCTTCCTCAGCACGGGTGGCCTCTCTGCCGGTCGTCCGCGTAGAGCTCCGCGGTGACCGTGTGGCCCTGGTCGCTGCCGTGGATGACGACCCGGTGGGCGAGGGCACTGACCATGCCCAGGCCCCGGCCGTGCTCGGCGGACTCGTCCGCCTGGTCCTGGTGCTCGACCTTCGGGGCCGTGCCCGTGGCTCCGTCGTCGGTCACCGATACCGCGACCACCTGCGCCGAGACGGCGACGGCCAGGTGGAAGCTGCCGGACTGCCGGCCGCTCGCCGTGTGGAGGACCGCGTTCGCGCTCAGCTCGCTCACGATCAGTTCCGCGTCCTCGGCTAAGGGCGAACCGCGCAGGATGTCACGGGTCCAGCGGCGGGCCCGGCTGACCTCTTCCGGGAATCCTGGGCAAGTGAGTCCCCAGACCCGGACCGTACTCGTATACTCGTGCATACAAGTTCCTTCATGCTGGTAGGCCGCCATGTGCGGCGGGTTCGGGCTAGACGAGTTTCACGCCGTCGTGGGCGCGGATGGCCGGCGGAGACGCCGCGTCGAGTGCGTCCAGGACGCGGATCGCGTATGCCTCGTCGGCGAGTTCGGAGACCTCTTCACGAGTGGCCCAGCGCAGGGCGCGGGTCTCACTACCGGTGGTGGGCGTGCCGTCGGCGGCCTCACAGCGGAAGACCAGCGAGACGATCAGGCCGGTCATGTTCTTGTAGACGCCGGTGAGGGACACGGCAGGTGCGATCTTGATGCCGGTCTCTTCGAGGACTTCGCGTCCGAGGGCCTCGGGGATGGTCTCCCCGCGTTCGAGGACGCCGCCCGGAGGCTCCCACTTGCCGTTGTCCCGGCGCTGGATCAAGAGGGCCCGGCCCTGGTCGTCGACGACGACCCCGGCCACGCTCACGGAGTGCGGGCGTTCTGTGCTCACGTACCTCGGCCCTCTCGGCTGGCTAGGCTCTCCACCGTAGCAACAAGACTCGCCCACTCGTCTAGATACCTAAAGGAGTACACGTGAGCCCTCTTTCCTCGGGCCTGCTCGGCGATCTCGACCCCACGAGCGATCGTGCGGTCTTCCGGCAGATCGCCGACCAGCTGCGTGAAGCCATCGACCGTGGGCGATTCCGCGAGGGCGAGAAGCTGCCCTCGGAAGCGGAGCTGGTGGAGCACTACGGGGTGTCCCGGATGACCGTCCGGAACTCCTTCTCCGTCCTCCAGGGCGAGGGACTCGTGCACGCGGAGCACGGCAAGGGTGTCTTCGTCCGGCCACGCCCGCCCGTTCGGCGGCTCGCCTCCGACCGGTTCGCCCGGCGCCACCGCGAGCAGGGCAAGTCCGCCTTCATCGTCGAAGCCGACGCGGCCGGCAGCCACCCCACGGTCGACAGCCTGGAGGTCAAGGAGGAGAAGGCGAGCCAGGACATCTCCACCCGGCTTGGATCCGTGCGGCGCGTCCTCGCCCGCCGGCGCCGGTACCTGCTCGACGGGCGGCCGGTGGAGTTCGCCACCTCGTACCTCCCGCTCGACATCGCCCGCGGTACACCGATCGCCGAACCCAACCCCGGCCCCGGCGGCATCTACGCCCGCCTCGAAGAGCTGGGCCACCGCCTCGACCACTTCGAGGAGGAGATCCGCGCCCGGATGCCCTCGCCCGCAGAGGTCAAGACGCTCCACCTGGCGGCTGGTGTGCCCGTCATCCACCTGATCCGGACGGCCTTCGACGCCGAGGGGCGAGCTGTCGAGGTCTGCGACACGGTCATGGCGGCCGATGCCTACGTCCTCTCGTACCAGCTCCCGGCCACATGAGCGGGTGAGCGGTGGCGGTGCGCGGGGACGCCGGTCCGAACTCGTACACCCCAACAGGCATACTCGTATAGATGAGTGGGCAAGTTGTGTGGCAAGGTGGCCGTCGCGACCCCGGGAGATCGGGTTCGCAGACCGCTACATGTATAGACGAGTAGATGAGGACTGTTCCGTGCGCACCATCCGCGTCGAGACCTCTGCCGCCACCATCCTCCTCACCGAAGCCCCCGAGCCGAAGGTCCGCGACCGTCAGGCCGGCGAGATCGCCAAGGGTGCCGTCGGCGTCGTCTACATCAAGGACGGGGAGTCCTCGCTCGTCAAGGTCACCGTCCCTGAGGGTGGTGATCTTGTGTCTGTCGACCTCGAAGGTCGGAAGGTCGCGCTGTTCGGCCATCGGTGGCCTCCTGTCCGGTGTGGGTGTGGGTGGGTGTCTGTGTGCCGGGGTGGGGGAGAGGGTGCGGCATGCGGAGGGCGATGTCTGTGATATGTGATAGCGGCAAGGGGTCGGACCGGCCCGATCAGGAAATGAGACCGGCGCGGCCGATGCGGAGCGGGCCGGTCGGGCCGGGACGGCGGGGGAGGGCGGGCCGGTCCGGGGGCGTCCGCCCTCCCGTCGGCTCAGCCGCCGTGGGGCACGTAGTCCTGGGTGATCTGCTTGTACTCCAGGAAGTCCTCCACGGAGGCGAGGCCGCCGAGCCGGCCGACCCCGCTGGACTTGAATCCGCCCTCCTCGAACTCCACGGTCAGGTTCGCCCAGCTGTTGACGGAGATGAGGCCCGCGTCGAGCAGACGTGCCACCCGCACCGGCCGGTCGGCGTCGCGGCTCCAGACGCAGGCGCTGAGGCCGTACTCGGTGTCGTTGGCGAGGGCGACGGCCTCCTCCTCGGTGTCGAAGACCTGGACCGTCTGCACCGGGCCGAAGGTCTCCTCCTGCACGATCGGGAGCGAGGAGTCGGGGACCGACAGCAGTGTCGGGTGGTAGAAGGCTCCGCCCGCGAGCTCGGGCCGCGTGCTGGGGCCGCCGCGCACGATCGGCTTGGCGCCGGCCGCGATCGCCGCTTCCACGGCGGCGTCGACCCGGGCGACCGACGCCTTGTCGATCAGCGGGCCGATCTCGCTGGCCGGGTCGGAGGCCGGGCCGGGGCGCACGCTCTCCAGCCGCCGGGCCAGCGCGGCCGTGAACTCGTCGGCGATCTCCCGCTGCACCAGGAGCCGGCTGCCCGTCATGCAGAACTGCCCGGCGAAGACGGTGGACGACTGCACGGCGGTGGCCACCGCGGCGCTCATGTCGGCGTCGGCGAACACCAGGTGAGGGGTCTTGCCGCCCAGCTCCAGTCCCACCCGCTTGAAGCGGGCCGCCGCGGCCTGGGCGACGAGCCGCCCGGTGGCGGTGCTGCCGGTGAAGCTGATCACGGGCACCTGCGGCGACTCGACCAGCAGCCGGGCCACGTCGGAGCCGGACTCGATGACGACGTTCACCGCGCCGCGCGGCAGCTCGGGGACGGACGCCAGGATGTCGCTCATGAGGGCGGCGGTCCGGGCCGCCTGGCCGGGCATCTTCACGACCGCCGTGCACCCCGCCGCCAGGGCCGGGGCGAGCGCGCGGATGCAGAGGTAGGCGGGGGAGTTCCACGGCACGACGATCCCGGCGACACCGACGGCCTGCCGGATGGACATGGCCTGCCGGCCCGGGTGGGTGTCGGTGACCCGGCCGTGCGGCTGGAGGGCCAGACCCGCGGCGAAACGCAGCGCGCGGGAGATGAAGTGCGCCTCGAAGCCCGCTTCGCGCCGCAACTTGCCGTTCTCCCGGCACAGCGTGTCGACGACCTCGCCCATGCGCTGGTCGTAGGCGTCGGCGAGATGGCTCAGCGCGGTGGCCCGCACCATCGGGTCCAGACGCCAGGAGCCCTCGCCGAAGGCGCGGGCGGCCGCGTCGATCGCCGCCCGGCCCACCTCGGTGTCGGCCTCCGTGTACGTGCCGATCACCTCGCCGGTCGCCGGGTCGACGCTCTCCGAGACCCGAGGGGAGTCGGCCCACTCGCCGTCGATCCAGTGCCGTGCGGTGTTCTCTCGGGTCATGTCGGCGACTCCTTGCTTGAGAGGGTGGGGAGGAAGCGGAAACGGGGGTCCGGTGCCCGGCGTCCACGGGGACCGGTCTGCGGCCGTGTCCACGAGGGCCGTGTCCACGGGGCCGGGTGTGCGGTGCCGGGTGTGCGGGGGGCCGCCGCCCGGAGGCGTGGACGGCCGGTCTCACAGGCGGAGCAGGCGCTCGGCGTCGAGGTGGGCGATCTTCTCCCGGTTCGCCCCGCTGACCGGGGCGGTGCGCAGGAACTCCGTCGCCGTGGCCATGTCCTCGAAGGGGTGGTCGGTGCCGAAGAGGATGTGCTCCGGGCCGAGGGCGAGCAGCGCGCGCAGCAGGGGGGCGGCGGAGCAGACGCCGCTGGTCGTGATGCAGAGGTTGTGCCGAAGATACTCCGAAGGGTTCTCGCGGGCGAGCTCGACACCGTGGTGGTTGTGGAAGCCCCGGCGTGAGTCCAGCCGCCACAGCACGTACGGCAGGCCCTCGCCCATGTGTCCCAGCAGCAGCTCGGCCTCGGGGAAGCCGGCGAAGACGCCGCCGAACACCAGACGCGGGACGTGCGAGGCGGTCTCCGTCCCCCGGCTCCACATCGGCCCGGTCAGCTCCGGGTGCCCCTCCATCACGTGCGGGGTGCCGACCCCGTCGGCGGGGTGGAGGTGGAGCGGCACGTCGAGTCCCTCGGCGCGCTCCCGCACGACGCGCAGCTGCGGATCGTCGAGGTAGCGGCCCTGGGTGTGCGCGTTCACCAGCGCTCCGCGCATGTCCGGCCCGGTCACCGCGCGCTCCGGTTCCCGCGCGGCCGCCTTCGGGTCCTGCAACGGCAGCGCGGCGGACCCGGTGCGCTGAGGAGCCTGGCCGGGGAACTGCCGGGCGCGACGAGGAGCGAGGTGCCTCCGGCCGGCCGCACCGACGCCTGACCTCCCGCACACCACGGGATCTCCTGGACGCACTCACCGCCGGAGTCACTATGATCGCCCCTGTGACAGCTCAGCTCCCCTCCGAGTCCGAGAACACCGAGGCATCGCCGGCGCGGCAGGGCATCCAGTCCGTCGAACTGGCCATGACGGTGCTGAGAGCCCTCGAAGAGGGGCGGGGCCCGATGAGCCTGACACAGATAGCCACGGCCAGCGGCATGCAGCCGAGCAAGGTCCACCGCTACCTCGTCAGCCTCGCCAGGACGGGCCTGGTCGCCCAGTCGCCCAGTTCCGGCCGCTACGACATGGGGCCCGCCATGCGCCGCCTCGGCGCCGAGTCACTGCGGCGCATGGACGAGGTCGCGCTGGTGAGCGAGCACCTGCCCGGACTGCGTGACCGTACGTCCCACGCGGTGAACCTCGCGGTGTGGGGCGACAACGGACCTGTCGTCGTGCGCTGGGAGTACGGCGCCCATGCCCTGCCCATCACCGTCCGGGTCGGCGCGACGATGCCCCTGCTGAACTCCGCGATCGGAGGGGCGTTCCTCGCGTATCTGCCCCTCCAGCTCACCGAGCCGGTGCTGTGCGGGCAGCTGGAGCTGGAGTCGCTGGACACGGCCACGCGGGAACGGGTCGACGCCATCAGGGAGGACGTGCTGCGCGAGGGCGTGGCCGGCACCGTCGGCGGCCTCATCCCCGGCGTGACCTCGGTGGCGGCCCCGGTGTTCTCGGTCGGCGAGTCCTTCCCTCTCGTCGTCACCCTGGTCATGCCCGCACGGGGGATCACGGAGCAGGACCTGGCCCGGCTCTCGGAGGAACTCCTCCGCTCGACCAGAGCGATGTCCGACGAACTGGGCCACACCCCGGACCGGCGGGCCGGGCGGACGGACGCCCGTCGCACGTGAGCCGTGGTGACGCGGCCGCGGCGGGCCCGGACGCCGTGGCTCAGTCGTGCGGCTTGCCGTAGAAGGCGGTGAGTCGGTCCCACTCCTGGCGGGTGTACTTCTCCAGGGAAGTCTCGAAGAGGCCGCCCACCTGGAAGATCTTCGCCTCGATCTCGTGCTCGGAGATCAGGCGGGTGCGGTCGGTGCCCTGCGGTTCGAGACGGAGGGTGCCCTCCTGGCGGATCTTGTCCGCCAGAGCGCCGGGGGCGATCTTCCAGCTCCAGACGCCGGCCGCCTTGTCGAGCCTGCCGTCCTGCGATTCCCGGTGGCCGCCGCCGACGAGTTTCGCCAACGCGCCCGGCAGATCCAGCGGCCGGCTGAACACCGCTCTGCGGTACGCGACGGTGTCGGTCTCCCGGGCCTCCGTCGTCGTGTACTCGCCGTAGCGCAGCGCGCCCTTGTAGAGGTCCTCTTCGCGCCTGTCGTCCAGGAACCAGGTGAGGAAGGCGCGCGGCGTGCCCAACACCTCGTGAACCAGGGTGAATTGTCGCATGCACGGAAAGTAGCAGTCCGGGCACGATGTGGAATCGGGCGGGAGGAAGGCTGTCCGAAAAGGCGGGACAGCGGCGGGACTTCGCCGGCATCCGTACGACGCCCGCGGAGCCGGCCCGGGGCGCCCCGGGCCGCTTCCCCGGCCCGGGAGAGGGGGCTGCGGCCGCCGGCGCCGTGCGTCCCGCCCCGTGCGTCCCGCCCCGTGCGTCCCGCCCCGGGCCGGCCGACCGGAGCGCGACCGCACCGCCGGCCCGTCTGCTTCTCCGCCGAGCGGGCATACGGCGGTGGACCGGCATCCGTACCCGCCGGCCCGACATCGCTCAGCCGAGCCGAGCAGGAGAGGACGTATGCCCACCGCTGCCCCGGAGAGCCCGCGGAATCCACCCGGTGAAAGACCCGGCCGAGTCCCCGCACCGGCGAGGAGCCGGCGTACCGCACCACCCCGCGGCCCGGGCCGCCCGGCGGACCGCCGTGCTGGCGATCTGTCAGGCAGGGCTGATGACGGGCCTGGGCCTGCCGGCCACCGGCCCCGCCCGCGACCGGTGACCGGCTGCACCCGGCTGGCGTTCGGCGCCGCCGTGCATCTGCTGCTGTGGGCCGGTCTGACCTCCGTCGCCCCCTGTTTTCCTCGGACTGTCCTTCGCCGCGCGGTTGGAGGCGGCGCGCGGCCGCAGCCCGGGGCCGGTCCGAGCCGATCCTGGAGTGTGAATGCGCGGACGAGAGGCAGCACGGCACTTCCCCGAGCACCGTCGTGGACGTCGTGGTGAATGCCGGGGCGGACGTCGCCGGTGGGCCGACCGGCGGTTCGGCGCGCGTCTGCCGGCCGCGGCGGTGGCCGCCGCGGTGACGGCGGTTCCGTTCGGTCTGCTCCTGGTCCTCGTCGAGGACCGATGGCGGCCCTTGCTCCGGATCGACGCGCACGCCGCCCAAAGCCTGCACGAGATCGCCGTCCGCCACCCCGCGTGGACGAGTACGCTCCGGCTGCTGTCGGACCAGGTGTGGGATCCCCTCACCCTGCGTGCGGCCGTCGCGGTGCTGACGGTGTGGCTGCTGCACCGGCGGGCGTGGCGCCTGGCGGCCTGGGCCGCGGTGACCGCCGTGGGCGGCGGGCTCACCGGGCTGCTGGTCAAGGTGGTGGTGGAGCGGGCCAGGCCCGCGCTGCAGGACCCGGTCGCGCACGCCCCCGGGTACTCGTTCCCGTCCGGCCACGCGATGACGGCCACCACGTCCTTCGCCGTGTTCCTGCTGGTGCTGCTGCCTCTGATCCCGCGGGTGTGGCGGATCCCGTGCTGGTGCGCCGCCGTGTTCTCCGTGGCCGGCGTGGGCTTCACCAGGGTCGCCCTCGGTGTGCACTGGTTCAGTGACGTCATCGGCGGCTGGCTCCTCGGCCTGGCCGTGGTCGCCCTCACGGCCTGGGCCTTCGAGGCGTGGCGGGTCGACGCCGGCCGCGGTCGCGCACCGGTGGGCGAGGGCCTGGAGCCCGAACTCACCGAGGCCGCCCCGGAACCGGGGCCCGCTGAGGGCCCCGTCCCCGCCGATGCGTACGACAGGACCAGTGGCCGACGCCCGAGAGAGTGACAGCGGCTTCCCGGCCGTCTCCGGACAGCGGCTCGGTCGTCATCAGGACACAGTTCCCACGACCCAAGGAGCCTTCCATGGACGCACTCTCCTCCCTTCTCGCCGGTGTCAGCAGCCTGCTCGAGGGTCTCCTCGGAGGAGGTCTGCCTCTCTGACGCGACGGCCGATCCGGACCGCGAGTTCTTCTGACGCACCTGCGCCGGCCCCGGCAGCACGCCGTGCCCGGCGCAGGTGCCGGCACTTCTGGGACGCGGCCGTCCCCGCGGTGCTTCCCTCTCACCGGGTGCGCGGGCCAGGGCCGGGCTCGGCCGAGCAGGTGACGCCGGATGGGCGCCTGACGTGGGTGGGGCCTAGGTTGGAAGGCAGGTCGGCGGCAGCGGGCGGAGGAGCGGCGAGATGGCGGCGCAGGTTGATCATGCGGCCCTGTTCGCCGCCACGCCCAGCCCGTATCTGGTCCTGGGCTCCGACCTGGTGATCGTGGACGTCAACCGGGCCTATCTGGCGGCGACCGGCCGTACCCGCGAGGACCTCATGGGCCAGCACGTCTTCCAGGCGTTCCCCGACAACCCCGAAGACCCCGACGCCGACGGGGTGCGGAATCTGAACGCCTCCCTGCACCGGGTCCTGGCCACGCGCCGGCAGGACACCATGGCCCTGCAGAAGTACGACATCCCGGTCGTGAGCCGGCCCGGGGTGTTCGAGGAGCGCTGGTGGTCCCCGGTGAACACACCCGTCCTGGGCCGGAACGGACAGGTGGCGTGGATCATCCACCGGGTGGAGGACGTGACCGCGTTCGTCAAGGCGCACCAGGCCGACGAGCCCATGCGGGTCCGTGTCGGCAGGCGCCTGGAGGTGGCCGAGTCGCTGGAGGCGGAGCTGTACGCGCGGGCGCGGGAGCTCCAGCGTCTGAACGAGGAGCTGCGCAGTGCCCACACCCGGGAACGGGAGGTCGCCGTCACCCTGCAGGAGGCCATGCTGCACGCCCCGGACCTGGCCCATCACCCGCAGGACGTGGTGGTGCGCTATCTGCCGGCGGTCGGCTCGCTGAACGTGTGCGGTGACTGGTACGACGTGGTCGACATTCCCCCGGACCGGCTCGCCGTGGCCGTGGGCGACGTCATCGGCCACGGCTTGGAGGCTGCCGCTGTCATGGGCATGCTGCGCAGTGCCCTGTCGGCGGCCATCCGCGCCCTGGAGCGCCCCGCCCAGGCGCTGGAGGTCCTCGGCCTGTACGCCCGCTCGATCGACGGGGCCCTGGGCACGACCGCGGTCAAGGCGATGGTGGACCGGCGCAGCCAGCTCATCAGCTACAGCAACGCCGGTCATCCGCCCCCGGTCCTGCTGCACGCCGACGGCCGCACGGAACTGCTGGACCAGGCGACCGATCCGCCGCTGGCCGCCCGCCCGGACCATGTGCCCCGCCCCCAGGCCAGCGTGCACTACAGGCCGGGCGACACCCTGGTGCTGTACACCGACGGGCTCATCGAACGCCGGGAGGAGGACATCGACGCCGGCCTGGACCGTCTGAGGAGCGTGCTCGCCAGGTGCAGCCGCCTGGGTGCGGAGCGGCTCGCCGACACCCTGCTGGCCCGTCTGGGGGTGGCCAGCGGCGGGAGGGACGACGTCGCCCTCGTCGTCGTCCGGCTCTGACCCGTCGTTCTCGTGGCGCGGGACATGGTCCCGGAGGGCCTGACGCGAGGGGCGTGACCGCCCGGTGCCCGACGGCTGACGACCGATGACGGAGGGGAATCCGGGGCCGCCTCGGCTACGGGGTGTGGGTGAAGGTCCGGCGGTAGGTGCGGGGCGGTACCCCGCGGCGGCGTACGAACTGCTCGCGCAGCACGGCCGCGCTGCCGTAGCCGACACGGCGTGCGATCTCCTCCACCGGAAGGCCGGTGGTCTCCAGGAGCTCCTCGGCACTGCTCAGCCGCTGTTCGCGCAGCCACGCGTGCGGGGTGGTGCCGGTCGCGGCGGTGAAGCGCCGCGCGAAGGTACGCCTGCTCATCATGGCCCGGCGGGCCAGTTCGGTGACCGACACGGGCTCGTGCAGATGCTCGCGGGCCCACGCCAGGAGCTCGGCGAGGCGGGTGTCCTCGCCGTCCGGGGGGACGGGGGCGGCCAGGTACTGGGCCTGACCGCCGTCGCGGTGCGAGGGCAGCACCAGGTCACGGGCCACGCCGTTGGCGAGGGCGGCCCCGTGCTCCCGTCTGAGCAGATGCAGACACAGGTCGAACCCGGCGGCGGCTCCCGCACCCGTGACGATCCGCCCTTCGTCGACGTACAGCGCATCGGGTTCGACGACGACGTCAGGATGGCGGCGGGCCAGCAGATCGGCGAACCGCCAGTGGGTGGTGGCCCGGTGACCGTCCAGCAGCCCCGCGGCGGCGAGCGCGAAGGTGCCGACGCAGTGGGCGGCGACCAGTGCCCCGCGCTCGTACGCGGCGGTCAGCGCGCGCAGGACCTCCCGGGCGGGCGGCGTGCGGAAGTCCGCCCCGGGCAGGACGAGCACCAGGTCCGCGGCGGCCAGCCGGTCCAGTCCGTGGCCGACCGCGAGCGGCACACCGGCGTCGGTCCGCACGGGGCCCGGCCGGTCGCTGCACAGGTCGAGACCGAAGCCGGGGATCTGCGGCCCGTGCGGCCCGAAGACCTCGCAGACGAGACCGGCGGCGAGCATGCCGACTCCGGGCGGGGCGTACGCGGCGACGGTCCGGAAGGCAGGCATGGGGGGAGTGTGGCACGAGTGGCACGTTTCCTGCGATCAATGGCATCCGTGCCACTCGTCGCGGGGCGGCCCGCACGACAGGATCTCGACCATGACAGACGCGATCACCACCCGGAACCGCACCGACGCCCCGCTCGGCCGCAGCGCCGCCTTCACGGTCCTCACCACCGGCTACACCCTGTCCACGGGCCCCGGCGTCGCCGCCACCGTCTCCTACGTCCACGACGCGGACCGCCATGTGATCGTCGACCCGGGCATGGTGGCGTCCCGCGACCGCATCCTCGGCCCGCTCGCCCGGCTCGGCCTCGGACCCGACGACATCACCGACGTGGTCCTGAGCCACCATCACCCCGACAACACCATGAACGTCGGCCTGTTCGGCCGGGCCCGTGTGCACGACCACAAGGCCGTCTACCGGGCCGACCAGTGGCTCGACCGCGACGCCGAGGGCCATGAGCTCACTCCCTCGCTGCGTCTGATCCGGACACCGGGGCACAGCCCCGAGGACATCACGCTCCTCGCGGGCACGGAGCAGGGCGTGGTGGCCTTCGTGGGCGACCTGTGGTGGCGCCCCGACGGGCCCGTCGAGGACCCGGTGGCCCCCGACCCCGGAACCCTGCGGACCTCCCGCCTGCGTGTCCTCGCCGCCGCCGACCTGATCGTCCCGGGCCACGGCGGCCCGTTCCCGGCCGACGGCTCCGCCCCGATCTGACGAGTCGTCGCCGGACGTGCGTGTGCGGCGCGTTCCCGGTCCCCGGCCTGCCGGCGGGCGCCGGTGAGGCGAGAGGCCGGGAAACGGCCCCGGGGCGGGCGGCGTTGTCGTAGCGTCCGACGCATGGTGACGGTGAAGTGCGGACGGTGCGGGCTGGTCGGCAGGGTCCACGGACCCGGGATGCGCTTCTGCCGCAGGTGCGGGCTGATGTTCGGCGCGTCCGACCCTCCGCCGAGGACGAACCGGTGGGGCTGGGAGGAACTGCGCTGGCCGCTGGTCGTCCTCGTCGTGGGCTCGGTGCTGTACATGATCACGGAGTCCGGCGCGGGCTGAGCGTGCCGCCGTCGCTCCCGGACGCCCGGCCGGCCGGGCGTCCGGCGGCCTAATGGCTGAACGCTTCATGTCGTTTCGCGGGGGCGCGGCGGTCCGACCGTAGATTTTCCGACTGATCACCCCAGTGCTTCACCGGACAGGGAGTTCCCGATGAGGAAAACCGGTCGGATCATCGCAACACTGGCCGCGTCCACGGCTCTGACGGCTGTGGGAGCAGGGCAGGCCCAGGCGGCGGACGGCCCCTTGGGCCCCGTTCTGGGACTTGTGTCACCGCTGCTGTGCGGCGTCCAGGGCACCGTGGACAACATCGTCGGCCAGACCACGTCCTGCCCGTCGACGACGTCTCCCGCTGCCACCGCGATCAGCGGGTACGAGGTCGTGACCAGCTCGTTCGCCATCGAGGGACAGGGGGTCGCCAAGGTGACCCTCGCCTGTCCCGCGGGCAAGAAGGTCCTCGGCGGAGGAGTCAACGCGGACAGCGGCGACCTCACCGCACTCGATCTGGTGGAGTCCGCGCCCACCCTGGACGCGACCGCCTGGAGAGCCTCGGTCGTCGGTTCTGCCGGAATGCCCCGCACCGAGGGGCACTTCTACGCCGTCTGCGCCGACGTGGACGGCTGAGCCGGGCCGGGCGTACTCCGCTCTCCGCCGGCCCGCCTCGTCCCCTCAGGGGCGCAGGCGCTCGAGTTCGTCCGCGCGACGGTGATCCTTGGGGCGGCCGAGGGCCCGCCGCATACGGATCAGATCGTCCAGAGCGGCGTACCGGACGGGGAAGCCGGCCGGGGCCCGGGTGCTCACCGCACGGGACAGACAGGGGGCGACGTCCATGTCGCCCCAGGGCAGGGCGGGTGTGCACAGGTCGCCGCTCGCCCCGGTCACCCGGTAGGCGGCCTGTGGCCGGTCGAGGTCGGGCAGGTCGACGCAGCCGGCGTCGGTCAGCGCGGTCCGCAGGGCGCGCGCCTGCTCCGGTGTGCCGTCCCACAGCAGGTCGAGGTCGCCGGTCGGCTCCTGCGAGCCGTGCATGATGCCGGCGACCTGGCCTATGACCACCGCGTGCGATCCGGCCTCGTACAGAGCGCGGAGGAAGGGGAACGGGTCGAAGCCGAGCGCGCCGTCCGTGGCGAACGTGCCGACGACGTCATCGGCCTCCTCGGGGCCGCGCCCCGTGGCGGCACGGTCCCGGGTGGCGTCCTCGATGCGCCGGACGGCCTCCCGGAGCCGCACCGCGGCCTCGTCGACGTCCGAGGGGTTCGCTCCGGCCGAGACGAGGAGTTCGACGGTCTCGGGGTGGGGGCCGTGGTTCGCCCACTCCCAGGGCGACCAGCCCGTTCCGTGGTCCTCGCGAAGGTTCGGGTCGGCCCCGTGCGCCAGCAGTACGCGCACCGCCCCGGTGTGCCCCCAGCACGCGGCCGCGCACAACGGTGTGCCGTCCGATCCGGCGCCCCTGCTCTCGGTGTCGGGGGAGGCCCCTGCCTCCATGAGCAGGCGGGCGATCTCCGCTTCGCCCTGAACGGCCGCCAGGTACAGGGGAGTGGTGCCCTCGGAGTCCCTTTGCCCGGGGTCCGCCCCGGCCCGCAGAAGTGCCTTCACACGTGAGGGATCGGCTCCCAGAATCGCCTCCACGAGCTGACGGGAGAGCTTCTTCCGGCGCCGCAGTTTCATGGTCGGCAAGGCTAGTGACCGTCGGCGCCGTGGAGCCAGCCGTTTTTCCCGCGCCGCGGTCCGGTGGGCCGATCCCCTTCTCAGGCGGTTTTCACGACGGTGCCCGCGCCTTCGAGGGCGGCGACCTCCTCGGCCGGCGCCGTGCTGTCGGTGACCAGGGTGTGCAGGAGCGAGGACGGGCCGACGTGGGCGAAGGCGGTGCGGCCGAGCTTGCTCCCGTCCGTCGCGACGACGACGCGCCGGCTGGAGGCGATGACCGCCTTCTTCACCGCCGCGTCGTCGAGGTCGTACGCGGTGAGGCCCTCGGCCGCGCTCAGCCCGCAGCAGCCGACGACGGCGGTGTCGAAGCGCAGCGCCGCCAGGGAGGCGAGGGTGAGGGGGCCGGTGAGGGCCCCCTCGGCGGCACGGGGCTGCCCGCCGGGGATCATCAGCGTGGTCGGACCCGGTGTCTCGGCGAACAGCTGGATGGCCTGGAGCGACAGAGGCATCACGGTCACCGGCCGCTGCCGCAGGAGGCGGGCGACCTCCAGACAGGTGGTGCCGCTGTCCAGCAGGACGGTCTCGCCGTCGGCGACGAGCGAGGACACCTCGGCCGCGATCCGGCGCTTGGCCTCGACGGCCTCGCGCGTGCGCAGCGCGAAGGGCGGCTCCTCGCCCCTGAGCAGCAGGGTGCGCGCCCCGCCGCGGACACGTTCGAGGACCCCCTGCGCGGCCAGCGTGTCCAGGTCGCGGCGGATGGTCATCTCCGAGGCGCCGGTCAGCTCGGCGAGTTCCTGGACCGTGACGCTGCCCGACTCCCTGACGGTATGGACGATCAGCCCGTGACGGTCTGCGTTGCTCATACCGTGATTGAACACCACCCTGGAACGAACATTCAATCTGTTCGTTCTTCGGCCTTTCGGACATCGAGAATGTTCGTTACGGTGCCGGTGTGGAACGTTCTCTTCGGGCCGCACGCGCGGCCACCTTCGTCTTCTTCGTCCTCTGCGGCACCCTGATGGGCATCTGGGTGGTGCACATCCCGGCCATCGAGGAGCGCGTGGGCATCAGTCACGCGACGCTGGGAGGGCTGCTCGTCCTGCTGGGCCTCGGGGCCTTCGCCGGCATGCAGCTGGCCGGGCGTCTGACCGACCGGCTCGGGGCGCGTGCCGTGGTCCCCGCCTCCGGCGTGCTGTGCAGCGCGACACTGGTCCTGCCCGGCATCTCCCAGGACCCCTGGACACTGGCGGGATCCCTGCTCGCCTTCGGCTTCTTCAACGGCTGCCTGGACGTGAGCATGAACGCCCACGCCGTGCACGTGGAGAAGGCGTACGGCAGGCCCGTCATGTCCGCCTTCCACGCCACGTTCTCCGTCGGCGGCGTCCTCGCCGCACTCGTCGCCGCGGGTGCCGCGAGCGCGGGCATGAGCCCGGCCGCGGCCATGGGTGCCGCGGGGGCCCTCGGCGCCGTGATCGCCCTGGCGACGGCACGCGCTCTGCTGCCGGCCGCACCGATCCCGCCGGACGCCGCCGATCCGGCCGAGAACGCCCCGGCGGCGAAGCCGGGCGGTGCCCCCGGGCGTATCTGGATCCTCGCCGTCCTGGCCGCGATGGTCATGCTGTGCGAGGGAGCCGCCAACGACTGGAGCGTCCTGCACCTGAAGGACGTCCTCGGCGCACCCGCGACGACCGCCGCCTTCGCCTACGGCACGTACGCGGCGACGATGACCGTCGGCCGGCTGCTCGCCGACCGTGTCGTCGTCCGGTTCGGTCCCCCGGCCGTCCTGCGCCAGGGAGCGGCCCTGGCCGCCGTCGGCATCACGATCGTCGCCGTCGCCCCCTGGGTGTGGTCCGCGTTCGCGGGCTGGGCGCTGTTCGGACTGGGGCTGTCCGGCTGCGTGCCCCAGTTGTTCAGCGCCGCCGGGCACGCCGACCCCGCGGCGGCCGGCGCCAACGTCTCCCGCGTCGCCGGACTCGGCTACGTCGGTATGCTCGCCGGCCCCGCCGTCATCGGCTGGCTGACCCATGTCGTGACGCTCGGTCACGCCTTCCTTCTGCTGACCCTGCTGTGTGTGATCACCGCGGCGGCCGGAGGAGTCCTGCGTACCGCACCGGGCCGGACGCGTGAGCGAGAGACGGAGCGGAGCGGCATCTGACCAGCGGCGCCACCCGCCAGGACTGCCGCCCGCCGGACCGCAGTCCGCCCTGCGACTCCTTGGCTACACTGCCGCCGAGTCACCGGCCGACACGGCAACTGGCCGGAAACGAACGGTGGGAGAGGCCATGGCAACCGGGGGACGGGGTCCTGGATCCGGCGCGGGGCGACCCGGCGGCAACGGACCGGGCCGACAGGGCTGGGGTGCTCCGTACGGGCCGGCGCCCCATGGCCCCCACAGCCCTTACGGGCCGGGCGACGGCGGCAACCCGTACGGTCCGTCCGCCCCGAACCCGTATCCGAACGCGAACCCGTACGCGTATCCGAACGCGAACCCGTACGGCCCGCACCCGTACGGCCCGCACCCCGGTGCACCCGTTCCGGCCGCACGCCGCCGCGGCTGCCTGCGGTACCTCTCGCCCCTCTTCCTCGCGTTCGTCGTCGTCCGCTCCGCACACCGCGTGGCCACCAGGCTCTTCGTGCACCGGAGCGGGGACCGGATAGTGGACCGCACCGTGGACCGGGTCCAGGTGGTCCGCACGGTGCTCGGCGTGCTGGCCGGCCTCGCGCTGGTCCTGGTCTACGGAGCGGAGAAGGACCGCTGGGGGGACGCGGCGGAGGAGGGCCTGGGCAACGCGATGCTTACGCCGCTGCTGCTGATCTGCGCGGGGCCGCTGGTCATCGGAGGATTCATCCTCTACGCGCCCCCGCACCTGCGACCCCGTCTGCGGTCCCGGCTGGGTGCCCCGCTCAAGGCGGTCGGCTGGTACGTGCTGACTCTCGTCGTCCTCGTCGCGACCCTCTACGTCGCGGGCCGGACCGGACTCAAGGACAACCTGCACGGCTGGCAGATGCTGCCGTTCGCCCTCGCCGTGACGGCCGCCGTCTTCTGGGGACTGCCCTTCCTCTTCCTGGCGTCGCTGTACTCCGCGCGCAGCGCCTTCAACACCGCCCATGTCCACCCCATGCTGCCGCCCGTGGTCACCGGGATCCTGGTGTGGGTGCTGGCGGTGTTCAACCTCGTCGGCAACGGCATGCCGCCGGGCCCGCCGGTGGTCCAGTACTGCTCACTGCTCGGCGGACCGCTGTCGGTGACCGCGGTCTCGGCCTGGGAGATCCGTCGGCTGCGCACCCGCTTCGGAGTCACCGTCCGGGGCGCCTCGCAGCGGTGACCGGGAGCCCGGGGGCGGGGAATCCGGGGGCCGATGTCCGGGGCGGGAGCCCGGGGCGGAACCCCGTCTACGCGGCCGGCACCCGCAGAGCGGCCAGCACCGGCAGGTGGTCCGTCGCCGCCCGGAGGTCCTGCTCCAGGACACCGGGCAGCCCCATCGGCACGCCGCACCCCAGCACCTCCACCCCCTCCGTCGCGAGGACCGCGTCGATCCGCTGCAGCGGGTCGCCCAGCCGGGTCGTGTGTTCCCGCCCCCACGGTCTCGTCGCCCAGCCGTCCTGCAGGGCTTCTGCGAGCAGGCCGAAGGTACGGCCGTCGAGCCGGTCGTTGAGGTCGCCCGCGGCGACGGCGTACGGCACGTCGAGGGCGGCCAGCCGGTCGAGGAGCAACAGGCCCTGCGTGTGGCGTTCCCGGGCGTCGATGCTCAGGTGACAGCTGAGCACCCCGAGGCGGGCCCGGCCGAACCGCAGCACGGCGGTCGCGAAGCCGCGCTGGTGCAGGCCGGGGGTGCGGGGCAGCAGGACGTCCTCGGTGCGCTCCACACGGGCGCGCAGCGAGGAGAGGATCATGGGGCCGGAAGCGGTGGCGCCGCCCGAGACGTACACGAGCCCGGAGGTCCGGGCGAGGCGGGCGGCGGCCTTGCGCCAGCGGAAGAACCTCGGCGCCTCCTGGACGCAGACGACGTCGGGCCGGCAGGCCCGGATCACCCGGGCGAGCGCCGTGACGTCGTCGCGCATGGAGCGGACGTTGTAACCGAGCACCCGCACGACCACGGAACCGTCGGCCCGGGTCGTCGACCCGGGCAGATCCCGCAGACTCTCCCTCTCCACGTCTCCCCTTCCGCCGAAGGCATCCGGTCCTGTCCCACCTTACGGTCGCGCTCCCGGTCGTCCGGCAGTCGTCCCGGCGCAGACCTGCCGGCGCAGACCTGCGGAGCCGTCGGCCGTTCACGGCACCCCGCCCGGGAACGGCGGCCCCGCCCACCGGGAGCGGAGCCGACGGGCCCTGCCCCTGCTCTGTCAGTGGCGGGCCGTAGGGTGCGCGGAACGTTTCTGAGAAGGAGCTCCGTTGGGATTCTCGGGTCATCTGGTCTTCGCTCGCAGCGAGCAGTCACTGCCGTCAGCCCCCGTGTTCGACGGCATCGGCCGAGAACGGAAGGACGCGGTGCACGAGTGGTGGCCGCGCCCCGGCGGCTGGCAGACCGTCCTGGTCGATCATGGACTGTGGGAGGAAGACCACCTGCAGGCCCTGGTCGAATGGACCGGCGCGCCGGTCTGTGTCGCCGAGGTCTCCGACAGCGACCTGGCCCTCGTGACCGGACTGGGCACCGGCGGCCGGCGCTGGCAGGCATGGCTCAACCTGGACAGGGCCGCGGTGCTCCTGGCCGACGAACCCGAGGACCTGGACGACCAGAGCCTCTGGGAGGACTCCCCCGAATTCCAGGAGGCGGTCGCACGCAAGCGCGCCGAACTCGACGCGGAGGTCCCGTCCGACGCCGAGGGCGCCCTCGCCTGGGCCGCGGCGGCCGGCGTCGCCGTACCGGGGCGGCGGTCCCGGATCGAGCAGGTGCTGCGCTCGCGGGAGACCTTCGCCGAGGACCTCTTCGGCGAGCTGCTGGACGAACTGGGTTTTCCCGAACCGGTCGAGCCGGAGTAGCCGGCCTCCCGGCCTCCCGGCCTCCCGGCCTCCCGGCCTCCCGGCCTCCCGGCCTCCCGGCCTCCCGGCCTCCCGGCCTCCCGGCCTCCCGGCCTCCCGGCCTC
>NZ_JBIVOX010000041.1:18937-34695 GCF_044754345.1 Streptomyces sp. NPDC093094
CCCGGGCGTCGCCGGGGCCGGCGAGCCCGGCCCGGCACCACGGCGGCCCCGTACCGGCCGCCGTGCGGTGAACGGACCTGACACCAGAGCCACTTGACGACTCGCCGAACAGGGCTCCCGGACCCGGCCGATCCCGTAGCCTGCGCTGTACGCAACGCCGATCAGACGTGACGCCGGGGGACCTGGAGCAGTGCGATGAGACAGCGGCTTCGGGACGTGATCATCGTCCTGCCCGGCATCACGGGGTCCGTGCTCAGCCGTGGAGGCACCCCTGTGTGGGACGCCTCCTACCGGCTGATCGGCAAGTCCGTGCTGCAACGGCAGAAGACCGTGCGGGCCCTCGCCCTCGACGAGGGCCCCCTGACCGCGGACGCGCTGCTGCCGCGGGCCTGCCTCGTGCCGGGACTGGTGAAGGTCGACGGCTACTCCCGGCTGACCCGGGCGCTGGCCGCACACTTCGACGTGCGGCACGCGGTGGCGGCCGGCACGGGGACGCTGCCGCCGTCCAACCTCATCGAGTTCCCCTACGACTGGCGGCTGGACAACCGTGTCACCGCCCGCCGCCTTGCCACGGTCGCCGAGCGGGCCCTGGCCGACTGGCGGCGCCACGCGAACGTCCCGGACGCCGAACTGGTCGTCGTGGCGCACAGCATGGGCGGCCTGGTGGCCCGGTACTTCCTGGACGTGCTCGGCGGTCATCGCCTGACCCGGGCGCTCGTCACCTTCGGCACCCCGTTCGGCGGTTCGCTGGACGCGCTCGGCTACCTCGCCGACGGCTACCGGAAGGCGACCCTGGACCTGACCGATGTGATGCGCACGTTCCCTTCCGTCCACCAGCTCATGCCGGCGGACCCGGTGGTCCATGACGCGACGGCCACGCACCCCGGGACCGCCGTGCCGCGCCGGATCGCCGAGGTCGGTCCGATCACCGGAGTCGATCCGGTGCTCGCCGCCGACGCAGCCGAGTTCCACCGCGAGATCGCCACGGGGGCGCAGGCCGTGGCACGGGAGGGCTCCCGGTACGCCGTCCTGCCCGTGGTCGGCACCCATCAGCGCACCTGGCAGTCCGCCGTGTACGACGGCTCCGGCGTGTCCCTCAGCCGCGACCTCCCGGACGGTGTGCACCGCTACTTCGGCGACGGGGGCCGCGACGGCGACGGCACCGTCAGCATCTCCTCGGCGGCCCCCGCCGACCCGCTGGACGTCTTCGCCGACGTGTTCCAGGCCGAGAAGCACAGCAACCTCCACAACAACCCGCACGTCCTGAACACCCTGCTGGGCCGGCTGACCAAGATGCAGGCCCGTGTCCCGCCCAAGCTCCGGGGCCCCGAGCCCTTCGCGGACACGGGCCAACTCGCGCTGGGCGTGGACGTGGCGGACCAGTACGCCGGCGACGAGCCCGTCGTCGTGAAGGCGGAGGTGTTCGCGCCGGACCGGCCCGAGAAGGTCACCGCCGTCGCCGAGCACACCGAGTCCGGCGCCCGCTGCACCGTGGACCTGGTGTCCGCCCCGGACGGCGAGCGCACCGGGGGGACGTGGCAGGCCGAACTGCCGCGCCTGGCACCCGGGGTGTACCGGCTGGAGGTCGGTGCCCGCGGTGCCGCGGTGCCGCCCCCACCGGTGCACGACCTGTTCGAGGTCAGCGAGGCCGGTGCATGACCTGGCCGCTGTGGTCCACCTCCGACCAGTCGGGGCTGGCCCGCTACGTGGTCAGCGGGGCCGAACAGCTGCTGGCCCCCGGCCTTGACCGGCGCGGGATCGGCGAAGGCCCCGGCGGCCGTCTCGCCCTCGCCCGCGCGCTCTACGGGCAACTCGCCTCGCAGGGCCTGTACTACGACGTCGAGGGCTACACCCCGTCGGACCATGTCCAGCGCATCCGTACGCCCGCCGAGATCCTCGGCTCCCCGGGCCGCCGCGGCACCTGTCTGGACCTGGCCCTGCTGTACGCGGGACTGCTCCTCGACTACGAACTCCTGCCGGTCGTCGTGGCACAGGGCGAGCACGCCGTCACGCTGGTCTGCCGCGACCACGGACTGCGTGAGTGGGCCGGTTACCGGCCCGGCTACGAGGAGTTCCAGGCGGGCGTGGTCCGCGATCCGTCCGTGGTCCGCGCGCTCGTCGGGTCCGACGCGTTCGTCCCCGTCGAATGCACCGGCTTCGCCCGCGTCGCAGGCGGCCCCGAGCACGGCCTCGGGGACAGCGGACCCAGGCCGCTCCCGCAGCGGACGCACGGCACCGGGGAGGACACGCTCGCCCTCGGCCGGCGCACGGACGACGGGCTCCTGGACTTCGACACGGCCGTCGACGTGGCACGCCGGCGGATCCTGTCCGCGGACCCGCCGATGACGTTCGCCTTCGACGTGGCGATCATGCGCCACCACGGCATCGAACCGTGGCAGCCCCCGCAGGCCGCCGCCGCACCGCAGGACCGCGCCGCGGAGGACCGGGTCGTGTCCGCAGGACGAGCCGTGGGGGAACTCACCGCGCGCTCCCGCCATCTGCTGGAGTCGGAGCTGGCCTTCCTCGACCCCGGGCCCGGCCATCCCGCCGCGCCCGCGAACGTCCTCGGGCTGCTGGAGGACAGCCCCGGCGTCCTGCTCACCGGGCCCGCCGGAGCAGGCAAGACACGCACCCTCGTGGAGGTCGCGACGCTGGCCGAACGCGATGGCTGGCGCGTGCTCTACGTACGGCCCGACAGCGAGACCGCCGACACCCACGTGGAGAAGGCCGTCCTCGCCGAACCGGGCGCCCGGACCCTGCTGCTCATCGACTATCTGGAGGTCTGCGCGGGCCTGGACCTGCCCGGGCTGCTGGAGCGGATCCCGGCCCGGCAGACCGCCGACGGGCACTTCGCCGTCCTCGCCACCAGCCGGCAGAGCAGAGTGCCCCACCTGGCCGCCCGCGGCGCCGTCGACGATCTGGCCGAGGTCGAACTGCGCCTCGACCCCGCCTACCACGGCGCCGTCGCGGAACGCATCTTCGCGTCCGTCGCGCCCCTGGCCCTGGAGCGGCTGGGACCCGCGCGGATGGCGGAGATCTGCGGACACCGCCCGGTCATCGCCCTGCTCATCGCCCGGGACGCGGAACGCCGGATCCAGGCGGGCAAGGACGCGACCCCGGGCCGGGGCCCCAGCCGGCTGATGCGCTGGCTGCGCGCCAGCCTCGTACAGGACAGCGTCGTGCCCGCGCCCCGGGCTCCCGGCGACGACACGGACCGGCTGTCCGGCGGCGACGACATCAGCCACTCCGTCCGCGCCTGCGCGCTGGCCGCCGCGGCCTGCCCCCTGCCCAGGGCGCGGCTGGAGGCACTGGTGCAGCCCGTGCTGGACGAGGCGCCACGCGCGGGCCGGGCCCGCGCCCTGATCGACAACCTCCTGGTGATGGGCTGGTTCGAACAGGTCGGCGACCGTCTGGACGTGACCCACGACCTCGTGACCGACGAACTGCTCGGCGAGGTCGTCGTCCCCCGCACCGGCCTGCGCGTGCGCGACACCGAGCTGACCGGCCTGCTCGACCGGGCCGTGGACCGGCCCGACGTGCTCGACCACCTCGCGGGCAACGCCGCCCGGCTGTACGGCGAACTGAACAGGACCGCGCAGCGGGACCAGTTCGACAGGACCTGCCGGGAGTGGATCGCGGCCCGGGCCCGCCACATCGGCGACGTGTGCGCGAGCGCGCCCGAGGGCGGCCACACCCTCTACACCCTGCTGCACGCCGAGCCCTGGCGGAGCCCGGTCGGGCAGGCATGGGACACCGTCGTCGAACCCTGGCTGCGCACCGCCGTCCCCGACACCGACCGCAGCCGCTTCCTGCGCTACGCCCTGACCGGACTGCCCGCCGGGGAGGCGCTGCCGACCGTCACCGCCGCCCTGGTGTGGCTGGCCGGGAACCCCGCCGCGGTGGAGCCGGTCCTGGCCGGCCTGCTGTGGCGCACCGACCTCGACCACGGGCAGCGCGGTGCCGCGACCCGCCGCGCCCAGGACTGGGCCGCCTCCGGCGCCGTCGAGACGGCGGAGGACGTCACCGTGGTGCTGCGCGGCCTGCTCGCCCACCCCACCGGCACGACGGAACTCGACCGGCGTTCCGTCGAGATCACGGCGGACTGGCTCGCCGGGCACGCCACCGCCCTGCCCGCCGGGTTCGTCGTCCGGCCGCTGCTCGAAGCGCCCCTGCTCACCCCCGAACAGGGCGCGACCGCCACGGGCCACGCCGTGCGGTGGCTGGGGGTCCACGGGGCCCATCCCCGGGTGCGGGCGGTTCTGCCGGTCCTGCTCAGCAGCCCGAACCTGACCACGGACCAGCGGACGACGGTCGTCGCGCACTCCCTGGCCTGGCTGGAGTCCCATCTGCGGCGCCTGCCCACCGCCGAGGTCTTCCGTCCCCTGTTCGCCCGCCTCGATCCGAGGAACCCGCAGTACGAGCGGCTGCTGCTGCTCCTGGAGACCTGGCTCGCCGCCCACCCGGACCACCCGGACGCCGCATGGTTCCTCACCCGGCTGCTCCAGTCACCCGGGGTGTCCCGCGAGGCCACGGCCCGGCACCTGCGGACGGCGGTCGACTGGTTCGGCACGTACGGAGCCACCCTCACCGCGACCGGGCGGAGCCAGGTGCTGCTGACCATGGCCCGCTGCCTGGACTCCGTCACCGACGACGGGGAGCTGGCCGAGACCGTACTGGACTGCCTGGTGCGGCAGCTCGTGGAGGCACCGGGCAAGCACGGCCTCGGGCTGCGTCAGGCACTGGCCCGGGGAGCGCTCCTGGACGGCGGGCTCCGCGACGCGTTCGTGGCCTGCTCCGGACGGGCGCTCGCCGACGGCGGGACCGGCAAGGGCGCCCCCGCCCTGCTCAACCTGCTGTTCGAGACCGCGGCCACTCCCCTCGGCACCGACCGGGTCCTCGCCGTGGCCCTCGACTGGCTGGCCCACCGGACCGAACTCGCCCATCTCGACCTGCTGATCAGGGCCGCCGGGCTCCCGCTGCTCTCGGACGAACGGCGCGAGCAGGCCGTCGCCGTGTGCCTCGCCTGGATCGAACGCCATCCCGGCAACGCGAACGTGGTGACCCCGCTGCGCGAACTGCTCGACAACGACAGGCTCTCCTCCGCCCAGGTGGACCTCGTCCTCGCACGAGGCGAGGAGCTGGCGCGCACACAGGAAGACCCGCGTCCCGGGGCACGCCTGTCGGCCATGGTGCTGCGCCACCCGGCGCTCCCCGCCGAACGCAGGGCACAGGCGCTCGACATGATGAAGGACACGGTGGAACGGCTCGGTGTCGACGCCGGTGTCGTGCTGCACGATCTCGTCAGCGGCTGGTCGCACACCACCGGTCCCGACGACGTGCTGTGGTTCGTCCTCACCTGGATCCGCGCGCACCCCGCGTCCCCCACGGCCCAGATGCTGCTGCGACGCCTGGTCAGCGCCGGCGCCGACCCCGGCTTCGTCGAGGCCGCCGCCCGCGTCGCCGTCGAGCGGGTGCGCGCCGACCCGGGCGACCACGGGGCACCCCTCCTGCTGCGTTCCCTGATCGGCAGCGCCTGGGTGACCTCCGACGACATCGACGCCGCCGCCCTCCTGGCCCGGCAGTGGGCCACGGCCAGACCGCACGACACACGCACGCCCCCGCTGCTGCGGACCATGCTCAACGCGCCCCGCCTCGGCCGACCGCACACGCGCTGGGCCGCCCGGGAGATCGTCCGAGGTGCGCTGCGCGACCCGGCTCGGCCGGACACGCAGCTGCTCGTCGTCGTCGCGTGCGGCACCCGTGTCGACCCCGACATCGCCGACGAGGCGGCCGACGGCGTCCTGCGGTGGCTCGCCCGCCACCCGGCATCGCCCGCCGCCGAGCAGACCCTGCGCGGTCTGCTCGGCTCGACCCGCTGCGGATCCGCCTGCATGGGGCGCATCGGGGCCGCCGCCCTGGCCTGGGCCCGCGCGCACCCGGACCCGGGCGGCCCGGGCCCGAAAGTCCTGCACGCGGTACTGAACTGCCCCCGTGTCCCCGGGCCGGTGCTCTCGGAGGCGGCGGACACCGCCAGAAGCTGGCTCACCCCTGCCGGGGACACCGCCGGGGACACCGTCACCCCGGCAGCGGACCCCGGACAGGCGGCGCTGCTGCGGAACGTGCTCGGCAGGAGAGCGCCCGCCGTGGGCCTCGCGTCCGCGGCGGTGTCGCTCGACGAGGTCGCCGCCGACATCGCGGCCCCCACCGCCTCCGCACGGCTGCGCGCGCTGCTGGCGAACAACGAACTGGACGCCGCCCAGGCGGACCGGGCCGTCGGTCTCGCCGCACGGTGGGTGGAACACCGCCGCGGCCATCCGGACTTCCGGTCCGCCGGGCAGCGGCGCCTGCTCGCCGAGATGCTGCGAGCGGCCATCGGGAACACCCGCGCCACCACCGGGGCCGTCGCCCCGCTCCTGGCCCGCGCACTCTCCTGGCTCGCCGACGGAGAACCGGGCGCCCACGCGCTGGCCAGGTCCGTGCTGGGCAGCCCCAACGCCGGTGAGGCGCGCGCAGAGGTGGCCGACTGGCTGCTCCGGCGGGCGGAGGCGGCCCCCGCCGCGGTCTCGCCCCACCTGCTGCGCACCCTGCTCAGTCAGCCTGCGCTGCCCGACACCGTCCGGCGGCGCACCGAGGTTCTCGCCCTGGCGTGGCTCCCGGACCACCGCCGCCACGACGCCTGGGCGGCCGTCGCCAAGGCGCTGCTCGTGACAGGACACGGCGACACCGCCCGCAGCGACCTGCTCGCCCGTTCCGTGCTGAGCTGGGCCGGGGAGCACCGTGACTCGCCTCGCAGCGGCCCGCTGCTCGACATCCTCGTACGGCGCCCGGAGATCAGTGAGGACGTCTACGGGACGGTGGCCGAGGCCGCCCTGGCGTGGGTGCACCGCAACCGGAGCGAGACACACGCGCTGCGGATCCTCGCCGCCCTCGTCACCGGTGCCCTGGTCCCCGTGTCCGTCCGGGCCCCGGCCCTCGGCACGGCTCTCGCGCACCTGCGCGCAGCCCCGCGTCACCACAACGACCACATCAGGCTGCTGCGCGCGCTGATCGGTGCCACCGACGCGGACGGGGCCACGGCGGACGAGGCCGTCGCACTCGCCCTGCGCCTGCTTCCCCGCGCGGGGCCGACCTGGACGCCCCAGTTGCTGAGGAGCCTGGTGTCGTCACCGAGGTGCGGAACCGGGGCCCTCGCGCGTGCCACCGACGCGGCCGAGGCATGGCTGGCCGAGCACCCGGACGACCCGGCCGCGGTCACCGTCCTCGACGCACTCGCCGCCTCACCCCGCACGGACCCGGAGCGGGTACGGCACCTCCGCGAGAACGCGGCCGAGACGGCCCGAGGTGACTGACATGTGCGGGCAGCGGCCCACCCGGGTGTGACACAGGGCGGGCCGTGCCCGGGCGGGTCAGGCGGTCGGTGCGGTGTCCTCCGCCTCGGCGGGCGGCTCGGCGGCCGCGCCGGGAGCGACGTAGAAGACGGACGTGCCCTGCTTGGTGCGCTGGGCCTGGTTCCTGGCCACGAGCCCTTCCAGGGTGGAGCGCACGACGGTCGTCTTGAAGCTGCGCTCCGGCTGCTGCTGCCCCAGCGCGGTGGCGATCTCGGTGGCGGAGCGGGGCTCCTTCTGCGCCACCAGATGCTCGCGGACGATGTCGACGAGCTTGGCCGGAGCGGGCTGTGCCTCCGGCGTCTTCGCTGTGCTCTTGTTCGCCGTGCTCTTGCCCGCGGTGCGCTTCTTCGCCGGGGCGGCGGCCGCCTTCCTGGCCTTCGCCGGCCCGGCCGCCCGGGACGCGGCAGCGGCCTTCTTGCGCGGAGCGGGCACGGTCTTCGCGGGTTCGGGGGCAGGCACGGCCGGAGCCGACGGGATGCCGAGAGCCTGCTGAACACTCACCAGGATGGCCTGGTCACGCTGCAAGGCCGCCAACTGGGCTTGCAGTGACTCGACTTCACCGCTGATACGTTCCTGCTCCTTGATGTTGCGTTCCAGGTCGCCGGTCACCTGGGCGCTGTACTGCGACGTCACATCGGTGGTTTCGACTGTCGTTTCGGACACCATGCTCACACCCTCTCTGGGCGCCCGAGTCAGTGGTCAACTGACCCATGACGTTTGCGAATACGGACGCGACTGCCGCCATCCCCTGGTTCCTCATGAGCGGATGCAGTTACGACCGCACAGTTGCGTTGGAGTGATCGTACGGAAGTGACGGTGTGGTGAGAGGGCATATGGCTGAAACACGGCAGAGGCAGGACGGGCGGGCGGGTGCAGCCGGGGGAGTGAACTCACTGACTGCGCCCATGGTCTTGGTGCAGGGGTGATGTTCCGGCAATGCTGGGAACTTTCGGTGGCCCGACCGCGGTGCTCGCCGGTGCGGCACTTCTCCCGGGGGAGAAGTGCCGCGTGACCACTCACGAGGCTCACCGGGTGATCGCGGCACAGGCCGGCCGTCGTTCCCCCGTACGGTCACCGGCACCGGGACGGCGGCGAACCGAGGGCCCGGGCCGCGAGGGACCGGACCACGAGGGAACGGACCACGAGGGAACGGACCACGAGGGAACGGACGGACGGACCGGGACCGTTCAGGGCTTGGGGCCGGTTCCGGCGGCGAGCCCGAGTTCGCGCACGCCGAGCGGGGTGAAGAAGCGTTCGACGTCCGCGTCGGTGACCGCGGCGAGGGTGTCGGGCGACCAGCGCGGGCTGCGGTCCTTGTCGACGACCTGGGCGCGGATGCCCTCCACCAGGTCGGGCGTGGCGAGGGCCGCGCAGGAGACGCGGTACTCCTGGTCCAGCACCGGCTCCAGGGCACCGAGGTGACGGGCGCGGCGCAGGGATGCCAGGGTGACCTTCAGGGAGGTCGGTGACCTGGACAGGAGCGTGCCAGCGGCTTCCTCGGCGGCCGGGGTGCCGTGGGCGAGGAGTCTGCTCACGATCTCCTCGACCGTGTCCGCGGCGTAGCAGGAGTCGAGCATGGTCCGCTGTGCGGCCAGGCTGCCCTCGGGCGCGTCCTGCACATGGCGGGCCAGGGCGTCCCGGACGGGCAGTCCGGCGAGGTCGTCGACGAAGTCACGCAGCGCGGCGGCCGGCATGTAGTGGTCCGCGAGTCTGCACAGCAGAGCGTCCGCGGCGCCGATGTGCGCGCCTGTCAGTGCGAGGTGGGTGCCCAGTTCACCGGGGGCCCGGGCGAGCAGGTGGGTGCCGCCGACGTCCGGCACGAAGCCGATGGCGGTCTCCGGCATGGCGATCCGGGACCGGTCGGTGACGATCCGGACGCTGCCGTGCGCGGAGACACCGACACCACCGCCCATCACGATGCCGTCCATCACGGCGACGTACGGCTTCGCGTAGCGGGCGATGCGGGCGTTGAGGCGGTACTCGTCGCGCCAGAACGCCGCGGACGCCGTACCGTCACCGTCGCGGGCGTCGTCGTGGATGGCGCGGATGTCGCCGCCCGCGCACAGGCCCCGCTCGCCGGCACCGGTGACGACGACGGTCTCGACGGCCGGGTCGTGCTCCCAGGCGGTGAGTGCCTCGTCGATGCGCAGCACCATCTCGTGGGTGAGGGCGTTGAGGGCCTTGGGCCGGTTGAGGGTGACGCAGGCGGCCCGGCCGCTGGTGTGGAACAGGACGTCGGTCACCGGACCGCCTCCGCCGGACCCCGGGTCACGATGACGTGCATGATCTCGTTGGTTCCTTCCAGGACTCATGGACACGAAGGCCACGGACGATCTTCTCGACACCGTACTCGCATATTCGTTTGCCGCCGGAGCGTCCGCTCGGATAGGAAGTCGGGATGCTGAGGGGTGACAAGGTCGGGCTGAGGGCCCGGCACGAGGAAGACGTCCCGGTCCTGAGGGCCGAGCTCTACGACGACGTGGTCAACGCCTCGCGGGCCGAGGGCGGGCCGTGGCGGCCGATCACACCCGGGTCGAAGGACCCGCGGCTCGTGGTGGACGAAACGGAACAGAGGCACGTTCCGTTCTCCGTGGTCGAGCTGGACGGCGGCACCCTGGTCGGCACGGCGACCCTGTGGGGCATCGACACGCACAACCGCTTCGCGCACATCGGGCTGGGACTGCGGCCCTCCTGCCGCGGCAAGGGCTACGGCGCCGACGTGGTCGCGGTGCTGTGTCACTACGGGTTCGTCGTACGGGGCCTGCACCGGCTCCAGATCGAGACGCTGGCCGACAACGCGGCGATGCTCGGTGCCGCCGAGCGCAACGGCTTCGTCCGTGAGGGCGTGCTGCGCTCCTCGGCGTGGGTGATGGGCGAGTTCCTCGACGAGGTCGTGCTCGGTCTCCTCGCCCGCGACTGGAAGCCGGACGCGGGGCACTAGGGCCCTGGTCTCCGGGGCGGGAGAGCGGCACGTCAGGGGCTGGTTCGGGACATGCCATGATGGTCCGCATGGGACGTCCGAGGACCAAGTCCGCCCCGAAGCCGCCGACCACCCTGCGTGGCCGTCGCACGCGCGAGGGGCTGCTCCTCGCCGGGCGGGAGGTCCTGGAACGCCAGGGGTGGTCGGGTTTCACCCCCGAGGCCGTGGCGCAGGCGGCAGGTGTCTCGTACGGGACGTTCTACACCTACTTCGAGTCGAAGGAAGACCTGCTGCACCACGTGCTCCGCTCGGTCGCCGGTGAGATGTTCACGTCGAGCCTGGTCCCGCCGGACACGACCGACGACCCGTACACCCGGCTCGTGGAGTCGAACCGCCGCTACCTGCGTGCCTGGGACCAGGCGTCCAAGGTGATGCGGGTCGTGGAGCAGGGAGCGGTCGCGGACGAGGGGCTGCGCCGGACGGTCCTGGAGATCCGCGAGCTCTACGTGAGCCGCAGCACGGACGGCATCAGGCGGCTCCAGGAGGCCGGTCTGGCGAACCCGCGGCTCGACCCCCGGCTGACGGCCATCGCGCTGGGGTCGATGGTCGAACAGGTCGGCCATGTCGTCGACACGCTGGCCGAGGCGTACGACGAGGACGCGGTCGTCGACCATCTGTCCCGTCTGTGGGCCGCCGCGATCGGCCTCAGGGGGGCGCCGGACGAGGGCTGGACCGCCGTCGGCCGTCCGGCTTCCGGTGACGTCCGCGGCGGACTGACGTCCGCGGCGGACTGACGTCCGCGGCGGGGCGCGGCCGGCCCAGGTGTGTACGGCGGGACGGGCGCGCGGCGCGTGCTCCGTCCCGCCCAGGGCGTCAGCGGCCTTCGAAAGCCGGCTTCCGCTTGGCCAGGAAGGCGTGCAGCGCGTTCCGATGGTCCTGGGTCGCACCGGTGAGCGCGATCTGTGCCGCCTCGTGTTCGAGGGCCGCGTCGAGAGTCGACTCCGACGCGAGGTTCACCGATGCCTTGATGGCGGCGAGCGCCCGGGTCGGCCCCGCGGCGAGGGCGGCCGCGCTCTCGCGGACGCGGGCCTCCAGCGTCTCGTCGGGGACGACCTCGTTGACGAGTCCGAGTCCGAGGGCCTCGGCGGCACCGACGACACGTGGCCGGAACAGCAGGTCGATGGCGGTCGCCCGGCCGGTGATGCGCGGCAGGGTCCAGGAGATCCCCGTGTCGCAGGACAGGGCGATGCCGGCGAAGGCCGTGGTGAACGTCGTGGACGCGGCGGCGATCCGGACGTCGCAGGCGAGGGCCAGTGCCATGCCGCCGCCGGCGGCGACACCGTTCACCGCGGCGATCACGGGCTTGGGCATCGTCATCAGGGTCCGCACGAGCGGGGCGTACTGCTCCCGGACCGCCTGACCCTTGGCGGGTCCGTCCGGTACGGACTGTGCTTCCTGGAGGTCCTGGCCGACGCAGAACGCCCGGCCGGTGCCGGTGAGCACCACGGCGCGGACAGCGGGGTCGCCGGCCGCCTCCCGCAGTTCCGCGAGCAGGTGTGTCCTGGTGTTCAGGTCGAGGCTGTTCAGCCGGTCGGGGCGGTCGATCCGGATCGTCCGGACGTCGCCCTCGGAGTGCGTGACGACAGGTGTGTTCGACAAGGGGGTCCTTCCTGGCTTCCGCGGCGGCCCTCCCGCGCGGGCGGCGGGGGAGCGCTTCAGGGGCGGGGGATTGCTTCAGACGGTGTGCGGGCCGGCCGCGCGGTACGGGGCGGTCCGCTCCGTGAGCGTGAGCAGCGCCTGGTCGAACTGCTCCTTGAACTGTGCGACCAGGCCGGCGACGGTCGTGGTCCGCCGGACGGCGCCGATGCCCTGGCCGGAGCCCCAGATGTCCTTCCACGCGCGGGCCTCGGTGTTGCCGCCGGAGCCGAAGTCCATGGCGGAGGGGTCGGACTCGGGAAGGTCGTCGGGGTCGAGTCCGGCGGCGGCGATGCTGCCGCGCAGATAGTTGCCGTGGATACCGGTGAACAGGTTGCTGTAGACGATGTCCTTGGCGGTGCTGTCGACGATCATCTGCTTGTAGTCGGCCGGTGTGTTGGCCTCGGTGGTCGACAGGAAGGCCGATCCGATGTACGCGAGGTCCGCGCCTGCGGCCAGGGCCGCCAGGATCGAGCGTCCGTGGGCGATGGCGCCGGACATCAGCAGCGGGCCGTCGAACCACGCGCGGATCTCCTGGACCAGGGCGAAGGGCGACTGAGTGCCCGCGTGCCCGCCGGCGCCCGCGGCCACCGCGATGACGCCGTCGGCGCCCTTGTCGACGGCCTTGTGCGCGAACTCGTCGGTGGTGACGTCGTGCAGAACGACGCCGCCGTAGGAGTGCACGGCGTCGTTGATCTCGGGCCGCGCCCCGAGCGACGTGATCACGATCGGCACCCGGTGCTTCACGATCACCTCCATGTCCTGCTCCAGGCGGTCGTTGGAGCGGTGCACGATCTGGTTCACCGCGAAGGGGGCGACGACGGCGCCGGGGTGGGCGGCCGCGAAGGAGGCGTTCTCCTCCGCGATGCGGTCGAGCCAGTCGGACAGGAGCGAGGCGGGCCTGGCGTTGAGCGCCGGGAACGAGCCGATCACACCGGACTGGCACTGGGCGATGACGAGTTCGGGCCCCGAGGCGATGAACAGCGGTGAGCCCACGACGGGGAGCGTCAGCGGGCGGGACAGGGCGGGAGGAAGCGGCATGGAAGATCCTTCGGCGGTCTTCGGGCGGCCCTCCGCGACGGCGGGGAACCGGCGGAGGCGCGGCGCCCTCGCGGGGGAGTGCGTCGGCGGAGGAGTGCGTCGGCCGATTGTGCAACTAGTTGCATAATCGCTTCAAGGGCTCGATCTGACAATTATGTCGACTGAGGCGATCGTCACAGTGGTCTTCTTCGTGCCAGTTCGATGATTCGTGCCGAGCGAAGCCGATTCCAAGACTTGACTATTTTGTCAGGTTGATTGACTCTGCCGTCACCACGGATCGCCGGTGACCGGTGCAGTGGTGTCACTCGAAGCGCCCGCCCAGGGAGTCATACACATGGACATTCAGTTCGATTTCAGCGGCAGGACGGCCGTGGTCTTCGGAGGAACGACCGGGATCAACCTCGCCGTCGCGGAAGCCTTCGCCGCGCGCGGCGCCAGGGTCGCCGTGGCCAGCCGCAAGCAGGCCAACGTCGACGCCGCCGTGAAGCAGCTCGGCGCACACGGGGGCCCGGTCCTCGGCCTCGTGGCCGACGTGCGCGACATGGATTCGGTCGCCGCGGTGTTCGCGGCGGTGGCCTCCGAGTGGGGAGCCGTCGACATCCTGGTCTCCGGCGCGGCCGGCAACTTCCTGGCCGAGGCGCAGGACCTGTCCTCGAACGGCTTCAAGGTCGTCGTGGACATCGACCTGAACGGCACCTTCCATGTGCTGCGGGCCGGGCTGGAGCACCTGGCTCCCGGCGCCTCGGTCATCAACATCACCGCGCCGCAGGCATGGATCCCCGTGCGGTACCAGGCACATGTGTGCGCGGCGAAGGCGGGCGTCGACCAGCTGACCCGGGTGCTGGCCCTCGAATGGGGCGGCAGGGGTATCCGTGTCAACGCGATCGCGCCGGGGCCGATCGCCGGGACCGAGGGCCTCTCGCGGCTCTCGCCGGGCGACGACCCGAACGGCGACAGGTCGGTGAAGAGTGTGCCGCTGGGGCGTTTCGGCACCCGGGAGGAGATCGCCGACCTCGCGATGTTCCTGTCGTCGTCCGCGGCCGCGTACATCTCCGGCGCGGTCGTCCCCTGCGACGGCGGAGGCTCCATGGAGAGCGTCCGGGCGATCGAGGAGGCCGGCCGCTTCCTCGCGTCGGCCGGACGGTGACCGGCGCCCGGCCGCGCGCCGGCCGGACGGTGACCCGTGCCCGGCCGCGCGTCCCCGCGCGAGGCACCCGCCCGTCCGCGTCTCGCGGCCCCGGCACCTTCGCCGGACGCGGCGGACTCGTCCGGCCCGCACCCGCACCCGCGTCCCGTCTCTCCGCCACCCCCCGCACCGTCCGCACCGGGCCCGCCCTGCCGGGCGCCGGCACCGGCGAGGTCGCCCGTGACCGGGTCGTACCCGTACCCGTACCCGTACCCGCACTCGATCCCGACAGCAAGGAGCACTCCGCATGAAGCGCGAGCTCTACACCGCCGACCACGAGGCGTTCCGTGAGATCGCCCGTACCTTCCTCGCCAAGGAGGTGCTGCCCCACTACGAGCAGTGGGAGAAGGACGGCATCGTCTCCCGCGACGTGTGGCGGGCCGCCGGCCGGCAGGGCCTGCTCGGTCTCGCCGTCGACGAGGAGTACGGCGGCGGCGGCAACCGCGACTACCGGTACGCCGCCGTCCTCGCCGAGGAGTTCGGCCGTGCCTACACCCCGGGCTTCGCCATCGGCCTGCACAACGACATGATCGGCCCGTACCTCACCTCGCTGGCCACCGAGGAGCAGAAGCGCCGCTGGCTTCCCGGCTTCTGTTCCGGCGAGATCGTCACCGCCATCGCGATGACCGAGCCCGGCGCCGGCTCCGACCTCCAGGGCATCCGGACCACCGCCGAGGACCACGGCGACCACTGGGTGCTCAACGGGTCCAAGACCTTCATCTCCAACGGCATCAACGCCGACCTGGTGATCGTGGTCGCCCGGACCACCCCGGAGGGCGGAGCCCACGGCATGTCGCTGCTCGTGGTCGAGCGGGGCATGGAGGGCTTCGAGCGCGGCCGCAACCTCGACAAGATCGGCCAGAAGTCCCAGGACACCGCCGAGTTGTTCTTCGACGACGTCCGCGTCCCCAAGGAGAACCTGCTCGGCGAGCTCAACGGCGCCTTCCTGCACCTGATGACCAACCTCGCGCAGGAGCGGATCACCATCGCCGTGGCCGCCGTCGCCGGGGCGGAACACCTGCTGGAGATCACCACCCGGTACGTGAAGGAGCGTGAGGCGTTCGGCCGCCCGCTCGCCAAGCTGCAGCACGTCCGCTTCGAGATCGCCGAGATGGCCACCGAGTGCGCCGTCACCCGCACCTTCGTCGACCGCTGCATCGAGGAGCACGCGAACGGCTCGCTCGACGCCGTCCACGCCTCGATGGCGAAGTGGTGGGCGACCGAGCTCCAGAAGCGGGTGGCCGACCGCTGTCTCCAACTGCACGGCGGATACGGCTACATGACCGAGTACCCGATCGCCAAGGCATTCGTCGACGGCCGCATCCAGACCATCTACGGCGGGACGACCGAGATCATGAAGGAGATCATCGGCCGCTCGCTGCTCGCCTGACCCCTTTCCCTCACCGGACCCCTGAAAGGCGCCTGACGTGAGTACCGAAGCGTACGTGTACGACGCGATCCGCACCCCGCGCGGCCGCGGCAAGACCACCGGTGCCCTGCACGGCACCAAGCCGATCGACCTGGTCGT
>NZ_JBIVOX010000042.1:0-32000 GCF_044754345.1 Streptomyces sp. NPDC093094
TCCGCGCGCCGCCGCCCGCCGCCCCCCCCGCGCGCGCCCCCGCCCCCCCCCCCGCCCCCGCCCCCCCCCCCCCCGCCCGCGGCGGCCCCGCCCCCCCCCCCCCCCCCCCCCCCCCCCCCCCCCCCCCCCCCCCGCCGTGCGGGAGCGGGTGTCTCACCCCCGGCGGGCCGGACCGCACCAGGTGGTGAGGGCCTCGCGGAGCGCGGCGGTGCCGGGTCCGTCGCCGGGGGAGACCGCCCAGGCGACATGCCCGTCGGGGCGCACGAGGAGCGCGGCGGGCACGGGGATCTCACCCACGCCCGGGACGGACCAGCCGTCGTCCTCGCTGTGCGCCCGGACGAGATCGACGCGGCCGGCCCAGCCCCCGGCGACCGCTGCCGTCCCGCCGTCGCCGCACAGGTCGAGCAGGACCGGGCGGGCGGCGTGCAGCAGCTCGTACACCCGGGTGGCACCGTCGGACGTCTTCAGATCGGCGTCGGGGACCCGGCGGCCCGCCAGCGGGTGGTCACCGCCGACCGGGTAGCGGATGTCCAGCGCGGTCAGCATGCTCCGCAGATGCCGGTTGACGTCGTCGAACACCATGAGTGATCCGAACACCTCGCGCAGCGCGTCCGTCTGCGCGCCGGGGCGGGCCAGGGCCGACTGCGCCCGGGTGTTGTGCAGCACGCGCTCCCCGACGGGGTGGCGCTCGGCGTGGTAGCTGTCCAGCAGCGCCTCCGGCGCCCGGCCGCGCACCACCGAGGCGAGCTTCCAGCCGAGGTTGACCGCGTCCTGCACACCCATGTTCAGCCCCTGCCCGCCGGCCGGGAAATGGATGTGCGCCGCGTCGCCCGCGAGCAGCACCCGGCCCTGCCGGTACGAGGCGGCCTGCCGTGCGGCGTCGTTGAACCGGGACACCCACCGCGGGCTGTGCATGCCGTAGTCGGTGCCCGCGAGCCTGACCAGCGACTCCCGCAGCTGCTCGAACGTCACCGGCTCGTCGCGGTCCACGACACGGTCGTACTCGGAGGTGATCACCCGGTACCAGCCCGGCTCGAAGGCGATCGCCGAGTAGTCGCCGCCCGCGCGGCGCCGCACCCAGATGTAGTCCTCGGTCAGACCGGGGAGCTCGACGTCGCCGATCAGCGCGGTCATCGTCGCCTCGGTGCCGGGGAAGCCGATGCCCGCCAGCCTGCGCACCGTGCTGCGCCCGCCGTCGCAGCCCACGAGGTAGCGGGCGCGCAGCGCCGCGGTCCCCGTGTCCCCGGTGCGCAGCTCGACCGTCACGCCGGCCTCGTCCTGGCGGATCCCGCTCACCTCGGCCGACCGCCGCACCCGCACGCCGAGTTCGGCGGCCCGCTCCTCCAGCAGCCGCTCGATGTCGGACTGGAGAATCATCAGCGGATAGGGGTGTCTCGACTCGGACTCGTCGAACTCCAGATAGAGGCCGGAGAAATGGCCCACCGGCTGGAGTTCGCCGGCCGCCAGGAAACGGTCCAGGATTCCGCGCTGGTCCAGCACCTCCAAAGTGCGCGAGTGCATCCCGCCGGCCCGTGACTCGCCGGTGCGTTCCGCGAGCCGCTCGACCACCGTCACGTCGGCCCCCGCCAGCCGCAGCTCGCAGGCGAGCATCAGGCCCGTCGGCCCGGCGCCCGCGACCACCACGTCCGCGTCCATGTCCGTGTGTGCCACGTCGTCTCCCCTTCGTTCCACCGCGCCTGTGACGTCGTCGCTCACGTTCACGGAGCGGGGACCGGCCGGTCAACGAGCACCGGTGCGGGGGCGGGGCAAGCCGTCGGCGGGCTTGCCGTGTCCCGCTGGCGGGACGGTCCCCCGGGCGCTCCGCGAGGGCGAACGTGGAGACGTACCAACCCGCTCTCAACCCCCGCGGGCCGGCGGGCACCGGACACCGCCGACACGGTGGGAGCCGGAGCGGATCGACGCCACACTCGATCTCCGCCATTCGAAGAATGTGTCTCGCCGGCGGGACAGCGCCGAAGAGACCCGGTGGTCGAACGGGAATGCCCGGTCGGCGCAGAAAGGAAAGGCTGGCCATGGAAGGAAATGCCGCGCTCTCGAGCGCGCCGGTGCCGCTGGGACAGGAGATCGCGGAGCTGTGGGCGGAATACCTCAACTCCGCCGAGATCGGGGTCGACGACGACTTCTTCGCGCTCGGCGGCAATTCACTGGCCGGAATCAAGATCATCGAACGGGTGGCGCAGGACTACGGCGTCCAGCTGTCCGTGCGTGACTTCTACCTGGCACAGACCCCGGCCCGGGTCGCCGGACTGATCGAGCGGGGGAGGGCGGGGACATGAGGCTGACGCCGGGCCCCGCGCGCGACATCGACCTCGGCGGCGTCGACCTGTTCGACCTGGACCTCTACGCCTTCGGCGACCCGCACCCGGTCTGGGACGTGATGCGGGCGAGGGCGCCCCTGCACCACCAGGTCCTGCCGGACGGCCGGGAGTTCTGGTCGGTGACCCGCTTCGAGGACGTCCGCCGGGTGCTCGGCGACCACCGGGAGTTCACCTCGGAGCGCGGCACCGTCCCCACCCACCTCGGGACGGACGACGTCGCGGCCGGTGTGCTGATGACGTCCACCGACCCGCCCCGGCACACCGAGGTCCGCCGGCCGCTCGGCTCCCGGCTCACGGCACGGGCGGTGAGGTCCTGGGAGGACAGCATCCGCGCGACGGTCGTCCGCTTCCTCGAACCTGCGCTCGACGGCGAGGTCTTCGACCTGGCCGAGAAGGCCCTGCTCCTCCCGGCGATGGTCACGGGCCCCCTGCTGGGGATCCCGCACAAGGACTGGGAGGAACTCGTCCGGCTGACCGCGATGGTCACGGCCCCCTCCGACCCGCACTTCCTGCTGGGCAGCGAGGCCGCGACGCTGGCCATCGCCCACCACGAGCTGGTCGGTTACGTCAAGGAGTGGGTCAGGACGCGCCGGGCGACCGGCGAGGAGGACGACAGCCTCCTCCAGCACCTCATGAGCGTCCGCCCGGGCGGCGCGCCGCTCGGCGACGAGGAGATCGCCCTCGACGGCTACAGCATCCTGCTGGGCGCCAACGTGACCACGCCGCACACCGTCTCGGGCACCGTGCAGGCGCTCGCCGAACGCCCCGAGCAGTTCGAGAAGGCGGCGGCCGACCCGACACTGGTCCCGAACCTCGTCGAGGAAGGGCTGCGCTGGACGTCGGCCGCGTGCAACTTCATGCGCTACGCGGTGGACGACGTCGAGATCGCCGGAGGCACGATCCCCGCCCGCGGCGCGGTCGTGGCGTGGATCGGCTCGGCCAACCGGGACGAGACCCTGTTCCCCGACCCGCACACCTTCGACATCACCCGGGCCGGTGCCGGGCGCCAGGCCGCCTTCGGGTTCGGGCCGCACTTCTGCGTCGGGGCGCCGCTGGCCCGGATGACCCTGCGCGTCTTCTTCGAGGAACTGCTCCGGCACTTCGAGTCGATCGAGCTCGCCGGCGAACCGCAGCACCTGCGGTCGTACTTCATCGCCGGGATGACCCACCTCCCCGTCGTCGCCCAGAAACGAAGGACGCCATGACAACCGGCTCCTGCACCGCCGCCGCCTCGCCGTGGTTCGTCCGGCCGCCGTCCCCCGACCACCCCGCCCGGATGTTCTGCTTCCCCTTCGCCGGGTCCGGGGCCTCCGCCTTCAGCGCCTGGCCGGCCGTGACCGACGGCATCGAGGTCTGCCCCGTGCAGTTCCCCGGCCGCGAGAACCGGCTGGCCCATCCCCACTACGGCACCTACGGCGACCTCGTCGACGGTCTCGTCGGACCGCTGGAGCCGCTCCTCGACCGGCCGTTCGCGTTCTTCGGGCACTGCGCGGGCGCGCTGCCCGCCTACGAGACCGCGCTCCGGCTCGCCGAACGCGGACTGCCCGGCCCGGACCGCCTCTTCGTGTCGGGCCAGCCGGCCCCGCACGACGCCTCGCGCGACCGGATGCTCACCATGACCGAGCCCGAACTGCGCGCCGAGGTCGAGTCGTTCCTCCGCGGCCGCGGGATCGAGCCGCGCCCGGACATGGTCGACCTCGGCCTCATGGTGCTGCTGCGCGACCGCGCCGCCGCGGCCGGGTACCGGCGCGAGAAGCCGGTCGCGCTGCCCTGCCCCGTCGTCGTACTGCACTGGCGGGACGACACCGACGTGAGCCTCGACGCGCTCGAGGGATGGCGCCCGTACGCGGACTCGGTCGAGATCCGGACCGTCGACGGCGGCCGCCACGACTTCATGGACGCGCCGGACGAACTGCTGAAGCTGCTGGCCTCCTGGCGCTGACAGCACTGCCCCCCGTAGGAGCCGCAGGCCGAGGGAAGCGGAAGGAATGCGTATGCGTGGCGCAGCCACCGGTATTGCCGTCATCGGGATGTCGTGCCGCTTCCCCGGTGTGAACGGCCTGGACGAGTTCTGGCGCCTGCTGCTCGACGGGAGGTCGACCATCGGGACGTTCCCCGCGGGCCGGGCGGGCGACTCGTCCTACGCCTCCCACCCGGACGCGGCCACCCTGGGCGCGGGGTCGTTCTTCGAGTCCGTCGACCGCTTCGACGCGGAGTTCTTCGGGACCTCCCCCGCGGAGGCGGCCGCCATGGACCCCGTGCAGCGGCTCGGGCTGGAACTCGCCTGGGAGGCCGTCGAGGACGCCCGCATCCCGGCGACGGCGCTCGCGGGCCGTGAGATCGACGTCGTGGTCGGCAGCGCGCCCTCCGGGTACGAGCTGCTGCGCAGACTGTCCGGCAGCGACCAGGACGACCACTACGCCGCGCTCGGTTCGAGCGGCGCGCTGATCGCGAACCGGATATCGAGCCTGTTCGACGTCCGCGGCATGAGCTTCTGCGCGGACTCGGGCCAGTCCTCCGCACTCGTGTCGCTGGCGCTGGCCTGCGACCGGATACGCGGCGGCGCGGTCGACACGGCGATCGCGGGCGGCGTGGAGCTGATCGTCGACCCGGAGGCGGGAGCCGCCCTGGCGAATCTGGGCGCCCTGTCGCCCGACGGCAGCTGTCTCCCCTTCGACGAACGGGCCGACGGGTTCGTCCGCGGCGAGGGCGGGGCGTTCGTCGTGCTGAAACGGCTCGACCTCGCCGTCGCCGACGGTGACCACGTCTACGCGGTGGTGCGCGGCTGGGGCGTCAGCAGCGGTGGCGCGTCCTCCCGGATACCGGACCCCAGCCCCGCCGGGCAGGCGGCGGCCGTCCTGTCCGCCCTCCGACGCGCCGATGTCCCGTTCGACGGCATCGACTACGTCGAGGCCCACGGCACCGGGACACGGCGCGGCGACCCGGCCGAGGCGTCCGGTCTGCGCGAGGTGTTCCGGGCGACCGGCCGCGGCCGCCCCCTGGTGCTCGGCTCGGTGAAGGCGAACATCGGACACCTGGAGCCGGCCGCGGGGATCGCCGGCTTCGTGAAGGCGGCGCTCTGCGTCGACCGCGCGCACCTGGTGCCGCAACCGGACTTCCGGTCACCGAACCCCGCCGTCACGGACTTCCACGAGCACTTCGAGGTCCTGCGCGCCGCGCGGCCCTGGCCGGGCGGGCCCACCCGGCCGCGACGGGCCGGGGTGTCCTCGTTCGGACTGGGCGGCACGACCGCGCACGTGATCCTCGAACAGGCACCCCCTCGGCAGCCGGAGCCCCGTGCCGCGGACGGGGACCCGGCCTTCGCGGGCGTCCCCGGCGCGGTGCCATGGGTGCTGTCGGCGCGGACGGCACCCGCACTGCGGGAACAGGCGGCGCGGCTGCGGGAACTGGTCGTCGCCGACCCGTCCCTGCCGGCGGCCGACGTGGGGCACTCGCTGGTGTCGACACGGTCGCTGTTCGCGCACCGGGCGGTCGTGCTGGGCCGCGACCGTGAGGAGCGGCTCGCCGGTCTGGGCCTGGTCGCCGCGGGCGGTGACTCGGCGCGGGCGGTGCGCGGCACGGCCACGGGGCCGGCCGGACCGGTCGTCCTCGTCTTCCCCGGCCAGGGGGCGCAGTGGCCGGGCATGGGAGCGCGCCTGTACGCGGAGTCGGACGTGTTCGCACGCTCGGTCGACGCGTGCGCGAAGGCCCTGGAGCCGTGGACGGACTGGTCGCTGGTGGACGTGCTGACCGGTGCGGAGTCCGCCGCGTCGCTGGAACGGGTCGACGTCCTCCAGCCGGCGCTGTTCGCGATGATGGTGTCGCTGGCCGAGGTGTGGCGGTCGCTGGGCGTGGTCCCCGACGCCGTGGTGGGGCACTCGCAGGGGGAGATCGCCGCCGCGTGCGTGTCCGGCGCGCTCCGCCTGGAGGACGCGGCGCGGATCGTCGCCCTGCGCAGCCGGTTCGCGAACGAACTGCCCGACCCGGGCGGGCTGAGTGCCGTGGCCGCGTCCCCCCGCTGGGTCGAGGACCGGCTGACCCGGTGGCCCGGGCGGCTGTGCACGGCCGTGGTCAACGGGCCGCGGTCCGTGGTGATCGCCGGCGACGTCGAGGCGCTGGACCGGTTCGCCGAGGCGGCCGCCGAGGACGGTGTCCGGGTGCGCCGGATCAGGGCGGCCTACGCCTCGCACTCCCCCCACGTCGAACCCCTGCGCCGGAGGATCCTCGAAGCGACCGCCGGGATCGCCCCCCGGGAGTCGGCGGTGGAGTTCCACTCCACGGTCACCGGCGGTGTCCTCGACACCCGCGCGCTCGACAGCGCGTACTGGTACGACAACCTGCGCTCCACGGTGCGCTTCGGCGAGGTCGTCGAGCGCCTGATGCGCGAGCGCGGGGGCGTGTTCGTGGAGGTCAGCCCGCATCCGGTGCTCCAGGTGGCGATGGAGGAGATCGCCGACACGCTGGCGGACCCGCCGGTGGTGGCGGGCACCCTGCACCGGGACGACGGAAGCGCGGCCGAGGTCCTGTCGTCGCTGGCCGAGCTGCATGTGCGGGGTGTGCCGGTGAACTGGGAGGCGCTGTTCGCCGGGGACCGGCCGCGCCGGATCGGCCTGCCGACGTACGCGTTCCAGCGGCAGCGGTACTGGCTGACGGCGTCCGGGGAGGACACGGGCGCCACGGCGGCGGCCCCGGACCCGGAAGCGGCGGGCCTGGACTCGGAAGCGGCGGTCCGCACCCTCGTGTGCGCCGCGACGGCAGCGCTGCTGGGCACGCAGGACGCGGATCCGACGGGCGCCGGTGCCGAGGTGAGGCCGACCGCGACGTTCAAGGAACTGGGTTTCGACTCCTCGATGGTCGTGGCGTTGCGCAACCGGCTCACCACGGCGACCGGAGTGCGGCTCCCGGCCACCGTCGCGTTCACCCACCCCACCCCGCACGCCCTCGCCCTCCACGTCTTCTCCCTGCTGAAGCCGCAGACCGTGCGGCCGCGGACGCCCGGCGCCCCGGAACCGGCGGAGGAGACGCGTCCGGAGGTCCGCAGTGACGACGACCTGTACGAACTGATCGACCGCGGATACGTGTAGCCGTCTGCTCCGCGGCGTGCAGCCGCACCTGTTCTTCCGAGCAACCTTTGGGGGAGGCCCTGGTGGAGGATGTCGACAAGCTCCGGTCCTACTTGCGACGTGCCGTCGGCGACGCGCAAGCACTGCGCGAGCGGGTGCGCGAGCTGGAGGAGTCCGCTCGTGAACCGATCGCGGTCGTGGGCGCGGCCTGCCGTTTCCCGGGCGGGGTGACGTCCCCCGAGGAACTGTGGGGAGTCGTGTCCGACGGGGTGGACGCCATCGGCGACTTCCCCCGGGACCGCGGCTGGGACGTGGAGGCGCTGTACGACCCGGACCCCGAGGCACGGGGGAGGACGTACACGCGCTCGGGCGGGTTCCTGCGCGATCTCGCGGAGTTCGACGCGTCGTTCTTCGGCATCAGCCCGCGCGAGGCGCTGGCGATGGATCCGCAGCAGCGGCTGATGCTGGAGACGTCGTGGGAGGCGCTGGAACGGGCGGGCATCGCCCCAGCCGGCCTGCGGGGTTCGGCGACCGGGGTGTTCACCGGGCTCTACGCCGTCGACTACGGCCCCCGGATGGGCGGCGGGGCGGCGGCCGAGGTGGAGGGGTTCGCGAGCACGGGGACCTACACCAGCGTGGCCTCGGGCCGGGTGGCGTACACGCTGGGCCTTCAGGGCCCGGCGGTGTCGGTGGACACCGCGTGCTCGTCCTCGCTCGTCGCCGTCCACCAGGCCGTACGGTCCCTGCGTTCCGGGGAGTGCACCCTCGCGCTGGCCGGTGGGGTGTCGACCCTGTCGACCCCGGGGCTCCTGGTGGAGTTCTCGCGGCAGCGGGGTCTGGCGGCGGACGGCCGGTGCAAGGCGTTCGCGGACGCCGCGGACGGCACCGGCTTCGCCGAGGGCGCCGGTGTGCTGGTGCTGGAGCGGCTGTCGGACGCCCGGCGCAACGGGCACCGGGTCTGGGCGGTGATCCGCGGCTCGGCCGTCAACCAGGACGGCGCCTCCAACGGCCTGACCGCGCCGAGCGGGCCGGCGCAGCAGCGCGTCATCCGGGCGGCCCTGGCCGATTCCGGGCTGGGAGCGGGTGATGTGGATGCGGTGGAGGCGCACGGGACGGGGACGACGCTGGGTGATCCGATCGAGGCGCAGGCGCTGCTGGCGACGTACGGCCGGGAGCGGGATGCGGGTGCCCCGTTGTGGCTGGGGTCGCTGAAGTCGAACATCGGGCACACGCAGGCGGCGGCGGGGGTCGGCGGGATCATCAAGATGGTCATGGCGATGCGGCACGGGGTGCTGCCGCGGACGCTGCACGTGGACCGTCCGTCGTCGTACGTGGACTGGTCGGCGGGGGCGGTGGAGCTGCTGACCGAGGCGCGGGAGTGGCCGGGCGTGCCGGGCCGCCCCCGGCGGGCCGGGATCTCCGGCTTCGGGATCAGTGGCACCAACGCGCATCTGATCCTGGAGGAGGCGCCGCCGCAGGAGCACGAGTCCGGTGCGGATCCGGCCGCCGACGGCGGGCCGGTGCCGTGGGTGCTGTCGGCGCGGTCCGAGCGGGCGTTGCGGGAGCAGGCGCGGAAGCTGCACGACCACGTGGCCGCGGACGCGGAGCTGCCGCTCGCCGACGTGGGGCACGCGCTGGTGACCTCACGCGAGCTGTTCGAGCACCGCCAGGTGGTGATCGGCGCCGACCGGGACGGACTGCTCGCCGCCCTGACCGCCGTCGCCGCCGGAGAAGAGGGCACCCCCGCCGCAGCGGTGGTGTCCGGAGCCGCCGCCGAGGTCGGCGGGACGGTCTTCGTGTTCCCCGGCCAGGGATCGCAGTGGGCCGGGATGGGCCAGGAACTGTGCGCGTCCTCCCCGGTGTTCGCGAAGCGGATGCGGGAGTGCGCCGACGCCCTGTCGCCGTACGTCGACTGGTCCCTCCTCGATGTGCTCGGGGACGCCGAGGCGCTCGAACGCGTGGATGTCGTACAGCCCGTGCTGTGGGCCGTGATGGTGTCGCTGGCCGAGGTGTGGAGGTCGCTGGGGGTGACCCCCGACGCCGTGGTCGGCCACTCCCAGGGAGAGATCGCCGCCGCGTGCGTCGCCGGCGCCCTGTCGCTGGAGGACGCCGCGAGGGTGGTCGCCCTCCGGTCGCGGGCGATCCTCGCGCTGTCGGGGCGCGGGGGCATGGTGTCGGTCGCGCTGCCGGTGCGGGACGTGCGCGCACGGCTGACGGACGGACTGTCGCTCGCGGCGGTCAACGGGCCGTCGTCCGTGGTGGTGTCGGGCGACCCGGCCGAACTGGACGCGCTGCTGGCCGCCTGCGAGGCGGACGGGGTGCGGGCCCGCCGGATCCCGGTGGACTACGCCTCGCACTCCGACGACGTGACGGCCGTCCACGAGGAACTGCTCCGCGCTCTGGCGGGACTCCGGCCCCGTACCGCCGAAGTCCCCTTCTTCTCCACCGTGACCGCCGGCCGGCTGGACACGACGGGGCTGGACGCCGAGTACTGGTACACCAACCTGCGCCGGACGGTCCGCTTCGAGGAGACGGTCCGGGCCCTGGCCGGGCAGGGTTTCCGGTGCTTCGTCGAGGTGTCCGCCCACCCGGTCCTGACGGTCGGCGTGGAACAGACCCTGGACGGCGCGGACGCCGGGGCCGCCGTCGTCGTGGGCACGCTGCGCCGCGGCGAGGGCGGCCTCGCACGGCTGTACCGGTCGGCGGCCGAGGCATTCGTGGCGGGCGTCGGGGTGACGTGGGCGGCGGCGTTCCCGGACCGGGACGGCCCGTGCGCCGAGCTGCCGACCTACGCCTTCCAGCGGCAGCGCCACTGGCTGGACGCACCCGGCGAGAGCACCGCCCGCGGCACGTCGGACCACCCGCTGCTCGACACCGTGATCGATCTGCCCGACGACGGGGGGCACGGCGGCGTCGTGGCCGGCGGGCACCTGTCGCCGGAACGCCACCCGTGGCTCGCCGGCCAGGTGGTCCACGGCGCCGTCCTGGTGCCGGCGACGGTACTGCTGGAGATGGCGGCGTGGGCGGCGGACAGGGCGGGGTGCGACGCCGTCGACGAACTCACCTTCGAGGCACCGCTGGTGCTGCCCCGCACCGGCGGCCGTGAGATCCGCGTCGTGATCGACGGCCGGCGTGCGATCAGCGTGCACTCACGGGGCGAGGGCGAGGAGGGGTGGACGCGCAACGCCGTCGGCACCGCAGGGTCCGGCACCGGAGAGCCCTCCGCCCCCGAGGACCTCGCCGCGTGGCCTCCCCCGGGCGCGGCCGGCGTGCCCTTCGAGGACGAGCACACCCGGCCGGCCGCCCTCGGGTCCGGCCACGGGCCGCTGCCGCGCGGTCTGAAGGCGGTGTGGCGCCGCGACGACGTCCTGTTCGCGGAGGTGGAGCCGCCCGCGTCCGACGGCACGGGCCACGGCGGGTTCCGGATCCACCCGGCCCTGCTCCACGCCGCGCTGCTCCCGGCCGGCCCGGGGCCGCTCGCCGGCCCCTCCCGGTCCGAGGGCCTGCTGCCGTTCCGCTGCACGGGCGTCCGCGTGCACCCGGCCGGACCGGGCGTGCTGCGCGTCCGTCTCGCACCCGCGGGGGAGGACACCCTCTCCGTGACCGTCGCGGACCGGCACGGAACGCCCGTCGGCGGCATCGCGTCGCTGAGCCTGCGGCCCGTGGACGTCGGGCGACTGGCCGAGCTGAGCTTCGACCACCGGGACGCGCTGTTCCGGACCGACTGGGTCCCCCTCCAGGTCCCGTCCGGCGGGACCGGCAGCCACCACGTGGTCCTCGCGGCACCCGGCGAGGTCACCGTGCCCCCGGGACAGGGCGACGCGCCCGGTGAGGCCACCGCATCCGGTGAGGTCACCGTGCCCGGCGTGGTCACCGCATCCGGCGTGGTCACCGCGCCCCCGGGACAGGGCGACGCGCCCGGTGAGGTCACCGCATCCGGTGAGGTCACCGCATCCGGTGCGGTCACCGCGCCCGGTGCGGTCACCGCATCCGGCGCGGCCACCGCGTCCCCGGGACAGGGCGACGCGGTCCTCGCCGGACTGAGGGACCTCGCCGCCTCCGGCGGGGAGACACCTCCTGTCGTCATCGCCGCCGTCGACCGTGCGGACGCGGACGGCGCCGGTCTGCCCGACGCCGTCGAGCGCACCGTCCACCGGGTGCTGCGGTGGACGCAGGACTGGCTCTCCGACGACCGGTTCTCCGGCTCACGCCTGGTCGTCGTGACGCGGGGGGCGTCCGCCGACGGGCAGGTGCCCCGCACCGACCCCGCCGCGGCCGCGGTCTGGGGCTTCGTGCGCACCGCGCAGACCGAGAACCCGGGCCGGTTCACACTCGTCGACATCGACGACCGGCCCGGATCGTGGGCCCTCGTCCCGGCGGCGGCCGAGACCGGCGAGGCCCAGCTCAGGATCCGGGACGGTGCCGTGAGCACCCCGCGACTGGTCCGCGCCCTCGACGCGTCCGCCGCGCGCGGACCCCTCGACGGGGCGCGCGGCGTGCCCCCTCTCGGATCCGGGACCGTGCTGATCACGGGAGGCACCGGCGGTCTGGGCGCGACGCTGGCCCGGCACCTCGTCCACCGCCACGGTGTGCGCAGCCTGGTGCTCACCGGCAGACGGGGAGGGACGGCCCCGGCCGCGGCGGCGCTGCGCGAGGAGCTGACCGCGGCGGGAGCCCGGGCCGAGATCGTGGCCTGCGACGTCACCAGCCGCGACGCCGTCGCCGGGCTGATCGCCGCGATCCCGTCCGGGCATCCGCTGACCGCGGTGATCCACTGCGCGGGCGTGCTGGCCGACGGCGTCGTCGAGGCCCTGACCGAGGACGGCGTGACCACGGTCCTCGGACCCAAGGTGCGCGGCGCCTGGCACCTGCACGAGCTGACCCGGCATCTGGACCTGTCCGCGTTCGTGCTGTTCTCCTCCGTCGCGAGCGTGCTCGGGACGGCCGGACAGGCCAACTACGCGGCGGCCAACGCCTTCCTCGACGGCCTCGCACAGGCACGCCGGGCCGAGGGCCTGCCCGCCACCTCGCTGTGCTGGGGCCTGTGGGCCGAACGCAGCGAGATGATCGCCGGCCTCGACGACACGGACGTCGTCCGCCTGCGGCGGCAGGGCGTACTGCCGATGGCGTCCCGGGAAGGGCTCGCGCTCTTCGACGCGGCGCTCTCGGCGGCGGTCTCGCCGGACGAACCCGTCCTGGTGCCGGCCCGGCTGGACCTCACGGCACCGGACACCGTCTCGCCGCTCCTGCGCGGTCTGACCGGCACGTCCGCGGGCCCCGCAGGCCCGGGGAGCCGGGAGCCCGCCGGCACCGGACTCGCGCGGCGGCTGACGTCCCTGCCACCGGCCGAGGCGCAGGCGGCGCTGCTCGACGCCGTACGGACGCAGACCGCGACCGTCCTCGGCCACCCCGGCACCCGCAGGATCGCCCCCACCGCGAAGTTCAGGGAACTCGGGATCGACTCGCTCACGGCGCTGGAGCTGCGCAACAGGCTGGCGGCGGTGACCGGCCTGAAGCTGCCCGCCACGCTCGTGTTCGACCACCCGGACCCCGGCACTCTCGCGCGGTTCCTGCACACGAGCCTCGCCCCCGACACCGGCCCGGGATCCGGGGCCGCTCACCTGGTCGAGGAGATCGAGGGACTGGGCGCCCGGCTGGAGGGCGCGTTCACCGCGCTCGCGGCGGAGGACCGGGCCGCCGTCCTGGCACTGCTCGGCGCACTGCAGGACCGGTTCCGTCCGCCGGCGGGCACCCCGGAACAGGCGGGCACCCCGGAACAGGCGGGCGCCGCGGAACAGGCGGGCATCGCCGACCGGATCGGCGCCGCCTCGGCGGAAGAGCTTCTCGCGCTACTGGACAAAGAGCTCGGCTAGGGGAGAGCGATGACGAACGACAGCAACGCCGATGTTCTCGACTACCTCAAGCGGACGTCGATCGAGCTCATCGAGACACGCAAGCGCCTCCAGGAGGTGACGGAAGCCGCCGCCGAGCCGATCGCGATCGTCGGCGTGGCCTGCCGTTTCCCCGGCGGGGCGGCATCACCGGAAGCGCTGTGGGAGCTGGTGCGGGCCGGCGCGGACGTCGTGTCGGACTTCCCGGAGGACCGTCACTGGGACCTGGAGAGCCTGTACGACCCGGATCCGGACCGGCCGGGCACCTCTTCCACGCGCTCGGGCGGGTTCCTGCACGACGCGGGCGACTTCGACGCCGAGTTCTTCGGGATCAGCCCGCGCGAGGCGCTGGCGATGGATCCGCAGCAGCGGCTGATGCTGGAGACCTCCTGGGAGTCCCTGGAACGGGCCGGCATCGACCCGCACAGCCTGCGCGGCAGCGACACCGGCGTCTTCGCCGGAATCGCCTACTTCGGATACGGCAACCACTTCTTCACCCCCGAGGCCGTCTCGGGCTACGCGCAGACCGGTTCCCTGCTGAGCGTGGCCTCGGGCCGGGTGGCGTACACGCTGGGCCTTCAGGGCCCGGCGGTGTCGGTGGACACCGCGTGCTCGTCGTCACTCGTCGCCGTCCACCAGGCGGTGCAGTCGCTGCGCCAGGACGAATGCGGCCTCGCCCTGGCCGGTGGCGTCACCGTCATGGCGATGCCGCAGGTCTTCCGGGAGTTCTCGCGGCAGCGGGGTCTGGCGGCGGACGGCCGGTGCAAGGCGTTCGCGGACGCCGCGGACGGCACCGGCTTCGCCGAGGGCGCCGGTGTGCTGGTGCTGGAGCGGCTGTCGGACGCCCGGCGCAACGGGCACCGGGTCTGGGCGGTGATCCGCGGCTCGGCCGTCAACCAGGACGGCGCCTCCAACGGCCTGACCGCGCCGAGCGGGCCGGCGCAGCAGCGCGTCATCCGGGCGGCGCTCGCGAACGCCCGCGTGCGTGCGGGTGATGTGGACGTGGTGGAGGCGCACGGGACGGGGACGACGCTGGGTGATCCGATCGAGGCGCAGGCGCTGCTGGCGACGTACGGCCGGGAGCGGGATGCGGGTGACCCGTTGTGGCTGGGGTCGCTGAAGTCGAACATCGGGCACACGCAGGCGGCGGCGGGGGTCGGCGGGATCATCAAGATGGTCATGGCGATGCGGCACGGGGTGCTGCCGCGGACGCTGCACGTGGATCGTCCGTCGTCGTACGTGGACTGGTCGGCGGGGGCGGTGGAGCTGCTGACCGAGGCGCGGGAGTGGCCGGGCGTGCCGGGCCGCCCCCGGCGGGCCGGGATCTCCGGCTTCGGGGCCAGCGGCACCAACGCGCATCTGATCCTGGAGGAGGCTCCCGAGGAGGAGACGGCGACGGCGGCACCGCCGGACATCGCCGGGCCGGTGCCGTGGGTGCTGTCGGCGCGGTCCGAGCGGGCGTTGCGGGAGCAGGCGCGGAAGCTGCACGACCATGTGGCGGCGGATCCGGGTGCGGATGCCTTGGGCATCGGCTGGTCGCTGGTGTCGGGCCGGTCGCGGTTCGAGCACCGTGCGGTGGTGCTGGGACGCGGCCGGGACGAACTGCTGGGCGGCCTGGAGTCGCTGAGCGGGGGCACGGAGTCCCCCGCGGTGGTGCGGGGCACGGCCGGGGAACTCGGCGGTTCCGTCTTCATGTTCCCCGGCCAGGGCGCGGGATGGACCGGAGTGGCACGGGAGCTGTACGACACCTTCCCCGTCTTCGCGCAAAGCCTCGACGAGGTCTGCGCACACTTCGACACCCGTCTCCCCTACGCCCTCAAGCCCCTGCTCCTCGCCGACGAGCCCGCGGAACGCGAGCGCACGGACGTCATGCAGCCGGCCCTGTTCGCCCTCCAGGTCGGCCTGTACCGGCTCATGACGCAGTACTGCCCGCCGCCGGACCGGCTGATCGGTCACTCCGTCGGCGAGATCGCCGCCGCCCATGTGTCCGGAGTCCTCGGCCTGGACACCGCCACCCGGCTCGTGGCCGCCCGCGGACGGGTCATGCAGACCGTCACCGAACCCGGCGCCATGCTGGCGGTACGCGCCTGCGAGGAGGAGGTGCGCACGCTGCTCGCCCGCTACGGCCGCATCGGCGTCGCCGCCGTCAACGGCCCCGAGTCGGTGGTGGTCTCGGGTCTGCGCGACGAGGTCCACGACCTGCGGGACCGGCTCCTCGCCGACGGCAGGCCGGCGAAGCTGCTCCCGGTCGGCCACGCGTTCCACTCCCCGCTCATGGACCCGGTCCTGGACGAGTTCGCGCAGGCGCTCCACGCGCTCCCGCAAGGCGGCGAACCCTCGGTCCCGGTCGTCTCGACGCTGCTGGGCCGTGAGGCCACACCGGAGGAACTGACGTCCGTCGGGCACTGGGTGCGCCACGTCCGCGAGCCCGTGCGTTTCCACGACGCGCTGGAACGCGCCCGCGAGGCCGGGACGGACGTCTTCGTCGAGGTCGGGCCGGGGGCGACCCTCGTCGGCATCACCAAGGACGCCTTCGCCGCTACGGGCGTGGACGACGCGGTGGTCGTGTCGCCGTCGCGGCGGGACCGCGGGATCGTGGAGGCGCTGGCCGAACTGCACGTCCGGGGCGGGTCGGTGGACTGGGGCGCCCTGTTCGGCACACGACGGCGGGTGGACCTGCCGACGTACGCGTTCCAGCGGCAGCGGTACTGGATGGACTTCCTGGCCGGGACGGCGTCCGCGGACGTGGCCTCGGCCGGTCTGTCGGCCCCGGAGCACCCGCTGCTCGGTGCCGTGGTGGACCACCCCGGCACCGACGAGACGGTGTTCACCGGCCTGTGGTCCCTGCGGACCCACGACTGGCTGGCCGATCACGCCGTGTTCGGCGCGGCCGTCGTGCCGGCGACGGCCTACCTGGATCTGGCGCTGTCCGTGGGCGGCCATGTCGGGTGCGCCGCGGTCGAGGAACTCTCCCTGGAGGTTCCCCTCGTCCTTCCCGACCGGGGCGAGGTGCAGGTGCGCGCCGTCGTCGGGGCGGCGGACGGGACGGGACGACGCGCCCTGGACGTGTACGCGCGCCCCGCCGAGGACGGTGCGGCGGCGGGCGGCTGGACCCGTCACGCGAGGGGGAACCTGGCTCCGGACGCACCGCCCGCGGCCGCGGGGGCCGATGCCGCGCGGGTCCCGGCCGTGTGGCCGCCGGCCGGCGCCCGGCGGATCGCCCTCGACGGTCTCTACGAGTCCCTCGCCGACGGCGGTTTCGACTACGGCCCGGCGTTCCGCGGACTGCGCGAGGTCTGGCGGCACGGCGACGACCTCCTCGCCCTCGCCACCCTGCCGCAGACCGCCGTGGGCTTTGCCGCCGACGGGTTCGGACTGCATCCGGCGCTGATGGACACCGTCCTGCACGCGGTGGTGGCCGGCGGCGTCGTCCGGGTGACCGGCGAGCAGGGCTGGATGCCCTTCTCCTGGTCCGGCGCGACCCTGACCGGCGTGTGCGGCCCGACCGTGAAGGTCCGGCTCTCCCCGGCCGGCGAAGGCGTCGTGTCCGTGGCGGTCGCCGACGAGCACGGCCGCGGGATCGCCCGCGTCGAGGCGCTGACGTTCCGGCCGGCGAGCGCCGAACAGGTGCGCGCGGCACGCGGCGGGCAGGAGCAGCCGCTGTACGAGGTGCGGTGGCGGCCGGCCGGGGAGCGCGGGCGGGAGACCCGCCGCGGGCCGTGGAGCGTGCTCGGCACGGGCGACGGTCTGGCGTCCCGGCTGGCCGGGGCGGCCGGCGGGGGCGCAGTCCTGCACGGGTCCCTCGACGAGGTCCTCCGGGCAGAGGCACCCCGGCACGTCGTCCTGTGCCTGGACGACTTCGTCGCCCCCGGCGCCGATGTGCTCGCCGCGGTCGCCGGCGCGGACAAGCATGTGCTGGACCGGGTCCAGCGGTTCCTCGCCGAGGACGCGCTCGCCGGATCCACGCTGGTGGTGCTCACCCGCCTGGCCCTCGACACCGGTTCGGGAGAGCGCGTCGAGAGCCTCCCCGGCGCGTCCGTGTGGGGCCTGGTCCGGTCCGCGCAGACCGAGCACCCCGGCAGGTTCCTGCTGGTGGACATCGACGACGACGAGACGTCCTGGGCACGCCTCCCGGACGCGCTCGCCCTCGGCGAGGAGCAGCTGGCGCTGCGCGGCGGCGCGTACCTCGTCCCCCGGATGGCACCCGTCCCGCCCGCGGACCACCTGGCCGAGCCCCCGGCGGACGGCGCCCACCGGCTGGGCATCACCCGCCGGGGCACGCTGGAGAACCTGGCCTGGGTCCCGTGCCCCGAGGTCGAGGAGCCCCTGACGAGCGGGCAGGTCCGCATCGCCGTCCAGGCCGCGGGCCTCAACTTCCGCGACGTCACGATCGCCCTGGGACTGATCGACAGGACGGCCTTCGACGCCGGGCTCGGCAGCGAGGGCGCCGGCGTCGTGCTCGACGTGGCGGACGACGTGACGGGCTTCGCGCCGGGCGACCGGGTGACCGGCATCTTCCCCGGCGCGTTCGGCCGGGTGGCCGTGGCGGACCACCGCCTGCTCGTGCCCGTCCCGGACGGATGGAGCCACGCCGAGGCGGCGTCCGTGCCGAGCGTCTTCCTCACCGCCCACTACGCGCTCCGCCATGTGGCCAAGCTCCGCAAGGGACAGCGGCTCCTCGTCCACGCCGCGGCGGGCGGCGTCGGAATGGCCGCCGTCCAGCTGGCGCAGCACATCGGCGCCGAGATCTACGCGACCGCGAGCCCGGCCAAGTGGCCCGCCCTGCGCGCCCTGGGACTGGACGACGCGCATCTGGCGTCGTCGCGCGATCTGGAGTTCGTGGAGAAGTTCCTGGACTCCACCGGCGGCCGCGGTGTGGATGTCGTGCTGAACTCCCTCGCGCACGAGTTCGTCGACGCCTCGCTGCGACTGCTCCCCGGGGGCGGGAACTTCGTGGAGATGGGCAAGACGGACATCCGCGACCCCCGGCAGGTGGCGGCCGGCCGTCCCGGAGTCGACTACGAGGCATTCGACCTCTACGCGGCGGGCCCGGACGTGATCCGGGCGATGTTCCGGGACGTCATGGAGCTGTTCGCCGACGGGCGGCTGCGGCCGACCCCGGTCTCCGTCCGCGACGTCCGCGACGCCCGCAGGACGTTCCGTGAGATGAGCCAGGGCCGCCACGTCGGCAAGCTGGTCCTCCAGGTGGGCGACGGCTTCGGCGGCGGGACCGTGCTGGTCACCGGCGGGACCGGGGGAGTGGGCTCGCTGGTGGCGCGGCACCTCGTCGCCGAACACGGTGTGCGCAGCCTGGTGCTGGCGAGCCGTCGGGGCGCGGCGGCCGACGGGGCCGGCGAGCTGGTCGCGGACCTGCGGGCCGCGGGCGCGGCGGTACGGGTCGTGGCCTGCGACGTCGCGGACCGGGCCGCTATGGCGGACCTGCTCGCGGACCTGCCCGGCCGGTACCCGCTGACGGCGGTCGTGCACGCGGCGGGCGTGCTGGCGGACGGCACCGTCGAGTCGCTGACCGCCGAGAGCCTCGACCGGGTGCTGCACGCCAAGGTCGGCGGTGCGGTCGCCCTGCACGAACTGACCCGGGACCGCACCCTGTCGGCGTTCGTCCAGTTCTCCGCCCTCGCGGGCACGCTCGGCACCGCCGGACAGGCGAACTACGCCGCGGCGAACGGGTTCCTGGACGGCCTGGCGGCGCAGCGCAGGGCGTCCGGCCTGACCGGCACCTCGCTGTGCTGGGGCTGGTGGGAGCAGAGCAGCGGCATGACCGGGGACCTGGACCGGGCCGATCTGTCCCGGCTGCGGCGGGCGGGCGTCGCAGCGATGCCGACGGCCGAGGCACTGGCCCTGTTCGACGCGGCGTGCGCGATCGACCGGCCGGTCCTCGTCCCGGCCCGGATGGACGTCGCCGGGCTGCGCGGCAGGGCCGCCGGCGAACTGCCCCCGCTCCTGCGCGACCTCGCCGCCGGCGCCCGTCCGCGCCGGGACAGGACGGGCACGGCCGGGAACGGCGGCTCTGCGGGCCTGCCGGCCGGGCTGCTCTCCCTCCCCGCGGACGAGGCACAGACGGTCCTGCTGGACTGGGTCCGCGACCAGGTCGCCGTCGTGCTCGGACACCCGTCCGGCGCGGTCGTCGACACCGGCCAGGCGTTCACCCACCTCGGATTCGACTCGCTGACCTCGGTCGAACTGTGCAACCGCCTGGCCGCCGCGACCGGACTGCGCCTGCCGACCACCCTCGTCTTCAGCTACCCGACACCGTGCGAGCTGAGCGAGCACCTGTACGGCCTGCTGCGCCCGGCACCGCGGACCGGCCCGGCCGAGGACGAGGACGAGGAGATCCGGCGGGTGCTCCGGAACGTCTCGGTCGACAGCCTGCGCAGCGCGGGCGTACTGGAACTGGTCCTGGCATGCGCCGCCCAGAGCCCGCCGGACGGCGGCGCACCCGCGGCGGACACGGACACGGACACCGGCGCGGACGAACTGACGGACCTGGACCTGGAAGCACTGGTCGACATGGCTCTGGACGAGAAGAGGTGAGCGGCATGACCGACTCCGCGGATCGCACGGCGGAGGGCGCGGACCGGGTGCAGCGGGCGCTGCGCACGCTGCTGGAGGAGCGTGACCGGCTCCGCCGGGAGAACGACGCCCTGAAGGCCGGCCGCGGCGAGCCGATCGCCGTGGTGGCCATGGCGTGCCGCTACCCGGGAGGGGTGTCGACGCCCGAGGAGCTGTGGGACGTGGTCCGCGACGGCCGGGACGTCGTGGGCGACTTCCCCGAGGACCGCGGGTGGCGGGACGTGTACGACCCGGATCCCGACGCCGTCGGCAGCTCGTACACACGCCGGGGAGGGTTCCTGGCCGACGTGGCGGGTTTCGACGCGGACTTCTTCGGCATCAGCCCGCGTGAGGCGCTGGCGGTCGATCCGCACCACCGGCTGCTGCTGGAGACGTCGTGGGAGGTCTTCGAGCGGGCCGGCATCGTGCCCGCCGACGTGCGCGGCACCGAGGTCGGCGTGTTCACCGGCGTGAGCTCGACCGAGTACGGGTGGCGTTTCCTGGAGGGGAGCCCGAAGGAGCTGGAGGGCTACCTGCTGTACGGCAGCGCGCTGAGCGTCGCCTCCGGCCGGGTGGCGTACGAGCTGGGGCTGACCGGGCCGGCGGTGTCGCTGGACACGGCGTGCTCGTCGTCGCTGGTGGCCCTGCACACGGCGGTGCAGTCACTGCGTTCGGGAGAGTGCTCCCTGGCGCTGGCGGGCGGGGCGTCGGTGATCTCGACGCCCGCGATGTTCGTGGAGTTCTCCCGGCTCGGCGCTCTGTCGGCCGGCGGCCGGTGCAGGGCCTTCGCGGACGGCGCCGACGGCACCGGCTGGGCCGAGGGGGTGGGTGTGCTGCTGCTGGAGCGGCTGTCCGACGCCCGCCGCCACGGTCACCCGGTGCTGGCCGTCCTGCGCGGCAGCGCGGTGAACCAGGACGGGGCCAGCAACGGGCTCACCGCCCCCAACGGCCGCGCCCAGGAGAAGGTGATCCGCAAGGCGCTGGCGAACGCGGGCGTCCCGGCGTCCGAGGTGGACCTGGTCGAGGCCCACGGCACCGGGACCAGACTGGGCGATCCCATCGAGGCGGGTGCCCTGCTGGCGGCCTACGGGCAGGGCCGGGCCGCGGACAGGCCGCTCCGGCTGGGTTCCCTGAAGTCGAACATCGGCCACTCCATGGCCGCCGCCGGGGTCGGCGGGGTCATCAAGACGGTGATGGCCCTGCGCCACAGACACCTGCCGAGGACCCTGCACGTGGACACGCCCACCCGGCACGTGGACTGGTCCTCGGGCGGTGTCGAACTGCTGGTGGAGGGGCGTGAGTGGCCTGCCTCGGACGGTCCGCGGCGGGCCGGGGTGTCGTCGTTCGGCGTCAGCGGCACCAACGCCCACGTGATCCTGGAGGAGGCGCCGCCGCAGGAGCACGAGTCCGGTGCGGATCCGGCCGCCGGTGACGGGCCGGTGCCGTGGGTGCTGTCGGCGCGGTCCGAGCGGGCGTTGCGGGAGCAGGCGCGGAAGCTGTACGACCATGTGGCGGCGGATCCGGGTGCGGATGCCTTGGGCATCGGCTGGTCGCTGGTGTCGGGCCGGTCGCGGTTCGAGCACCGTGCGGTGGTGCTGGGACGCGGCCGGGACGAACTGCTGGGCGGCCTGGAGTCGCTGAGCGGGGGCACGGAGTCCCCCGCGGTGGTGCGGGGCACGGCCGGGAACCTCGGCGGTGTCGCCTTCGTGTTCCCCGGCCAGGGCTCGCAGTGGGCCGGCATGGGCCGGCAGCTGTACGACACCTTCCCGGTGTTCGCGCGGAGCCTCGACGCGTGCGCGGCCGCCCTGGCCGAGTGGGTCGACTGGTCGCTGCTCGACGTGCTGCGCGGGGCGGAGGGGGCACCGGCCCTGGAGCGGGTCGACGTGGTCCAGCCGGCGCTGTTCTCGGTGATGGTGTCCATGGCCGCCCTGTGGCGGTCCTGGGGCGTGGAACCGGCCGCGGTGGTGGGACACAGCCAGGGCGAGATCGCGGCCGCCCACGTGTGCGGCGCGCTGTCCCTGCGGGACGCCACCAAGATCGTGGCGCTGCGCAGCAAGGCCCTGGTGGAACTGATCGGGCACGGCGGGATGGCGTCGGTCGCGGAGTCCGCGGACGTCGTGACGGAACGGCTCTCCCCGTGGCGCGACCGGGTGACCGTCGCCGTGGTCAACGGACCCCGCTCGGTGGTGGTGTCGGGCGACCCGGACGCACTCGACGAGTTCGTCGCGAGGATGAAGGCCGACGGCGTCCAGGCCCGGAGGATCCCGGTCGACTACGCCTCCCACTCCCCTCAGGTGACCCGGGTCCGCGACCGGGTGACCGGCCCGCTGTCCGACATCGGTCCGGTGTCGTCGGCGCTGCCCTTCTGCTCGACCCTGCACGGCGATTTCGTCGACACCGCGGGGCTGGACGCCGGCTACTGGTACGACAACCTGCGCGAGAAGGTCCTCTTCGAGACCTCCGTGCGGCGGCTGGCCGAGGACGGTTTCCGGGTGTTCGTCGAGATGAGCCCGCACCCCGTGCTGACCGTCCCGGTGCAGGAGACGACCGAGGACATGGACGACGCCCTGGTCCTGTCGTCGTCGCGGCGGGACCGCGACGAGGTGGAGGCCGTGCTCGGCTCGCTGGCCCGGCTCCACGTCCGGGGCGGGTCCGTGGACTGGGGCGCCCTGTCCGGCACACGACGGCGGGTGGACCTCCCGACGTACGCGTTCCAGCGGCAGCGGTACTGGCTGAACCCCGCGCACACGGCGGTGACGGCTCAGGTGCCCCCGGCCGGGCAGCCCGCCGCGCAGGACGATCCCGTCGCCCCCTTGAGCGACAGGATCTCCTCCCTTCCCGAGGGAGAGGCCCGGACGCTCGCGCTCGCACACGTCCTGGAGAAGGTCGCCGTCGTCCTCGGGCGCCCCTCCACCGAGTCCCTCGATCCCGACCAGGAGTTCAAGGAGATCGGATTCGACTCGCTGCTGTCGGTGGAGCTCAGCAAACGCCTCACCGTGTCGACCGGCCTCAGGCTGAGGGCGAACCTGGTGCTGCGGCAGCCGACACCACGGCTGGTCGCCGAGCACATCGTGTCCTCGGCAGCCGCGTAGAAGTGTCCCGCCGGCGGGACACCGCAAGAGCGGCAGCGGCCTGTCCCGCCGGGCGGCCGGCTGTCTTGAACGGCTGACCCACACCCCTGAGAGTGGGGGTGATCTGCGCATTCATCCGAATTCCGGATCTGTCTGCCGAGGAGTTGATCTCTGTGCGTTCGTTCGGTGTGTCGTCTGCGCATCAAGGCATGTGGAGAGCGCAGGAAATGGCTCCCGACACGCCGAACCATGCGCTGACCATGTGGGACGTGGACGGCGAGCTGGACACGGCGGTCATGGAATCCGCGTTCCTGCGGGTGATGGACGAGGCGGAGGTGCTGCGCGTCAACTTCGTCGACGACGGCGGCGGACTGCGTCTGGTGCCCCGCGAACTGGGGGACTGGCGGCCGTTCCTCCTCGACCTGCGCGCCGAGGCCGATCCCGAGCAGGCGGCGCGCGAGGCCCTGGCCGACCTGGTGCGGCAGCCGTTCGACCTGGCGCGGGACCTGCTGTTCCGGCTGGGCACGGTCAGACTCTCGCGGACCCGCTCCCTCCTGGTGATCGCCTACCACCACCTCATATCCGACGGGTTCGGCGCGGGCGGCCTGCTGTCGCGGCGCCTCGCCGAGGTGTACACGGCGCTGGTGCGGGGGACGGAGGCACCGGCGCTGCCGCACCCGTGGGACGCCGAGTCGTTCGCGGCCGAGGCGGTGGAGTACCTCGCCTCCCCGAGGTCCACCGAGGACGAGGAGTTCTGGCGCACCTACCTGACGGACGCGCCCCCGCCCGCGCAGATTCCGCGCGTCCCCCTGTCCGGCCCGGCGCGGACCGCGCTCGACGAACCGCTGAGCAGCGCCGACCGCTGGTCGGAGGTGGCCGGCGCCATCGGCATGGCGAGCCGCACCCTGACCGTTCCGCGCGCCGAGGCGGACGCCTGGACCGAGCACGCGAAGTCCTTGGGCGTGTGGACGTCGTCGATGCTGACCGCAGCGGTGGCCGTGTACCTCCGCCACCGCTGCGACCGCCCCGAGTTCCTGCTGTCGCTGGCCGTCGGCAACCGGGTCGGCGTGGCGAGCAGGACACCCGGCCTGGCCGTGAACGTGGTGCCCGTGCGGGTGCGGGTCCCGCTCGGCGCGGCCTTCACCGAGGTCGCCGACGCGATCGGCGACGAGACGTACGAGATCTTCGACCACACCGCCTGCCACTACTCCGACATCCAGCGCGCGAGCGGGACCGCCCTGAGCGGCCGCGGCAGCTTCGGCGCCGTCGTGAACGTCGTCGAGTTCGCGGAGCAGCTCCGCTTCGCCGACAGCCCGGCGCGCTACTCCGGCGCGACGACCGGGACCTTCGACGAACTGTCGATCGGCGTCTACCGCGACGGGAGCGCCGACAGCGACCTCTTCGTCCGGCTCGACGCCCCCGCGAGCCTGTACTCCCGCGCGGAACTGCGCTTCATCGGCGAGGAGCTGATCGCGTACATCCGCGCGGTGGTGGCCGCCGGTGAGCAGCCGGTCGGCGCGCTGGACGTGACGGGCGGCGCCGGGCGCGACCGGGAGCCGGTCGCACCGGACGACACCGCTGCGCCGGGGCCGACGGTTCCCGAGCTGTTCGCCCGGCAGGTGGAGCGGGACCCCGAGGCCGTCGCGCTGGTGTCCGGCGACCGGACGGTCTCGTACCAGGAGCTGGACGAGCGGTCCGGCCGTCTGGCCGCGGCCCTGCGACGGCGGGATGTCGGACCCGAGACGGTCGTGGCGGTGGCGCTGCCCCGGTCGGTGGACCTGGCCGTCGCCCTGCTCGGCGTGGTGAAGGCGGGCGGGGCCTGCCTGCCGGTCGACCCGGCGCTCCCGGCGGAGCGGATCGGGCCGCGGCTCGGCGACGCCTCGGCGCGCGCGCTGCTCACCGACGCGGCGACCGCCGGGGTGCTCTCCGCGGACCTGGACGTACCGGTGATCGAGTTCGGCGCCCTCTGCGCCACCGGCTGGGACACCGTCGCCGAGGACGGCAGCGGCGGTGCGGCACAGGTCCCGGTCCCGGTCCGGCAGGACAATCTGCTGGCCGTGCTGTACGGCTGCGGACCGGCCGGTGAGGACGAGGCACTCGCCGTGACGCACCGGAACATGGCGCGGCTCGTCCTCGGCCGCGGGCAGGACGCCGGCCGCGGCACCGTGCTGTGGCACGGGCCCCCCGCCTCGGACGCGCTCGCCGACGACCTGTGGGTGCCGCTGCTGAACGGCGGCCGGGTGGTCGTCGCACCCGGGGGAGAGCTGGACGCCGGCGTGCTGGCCGAGGCGCGGGCCGCGCACGGGATCTCCTCGGTGAGGCTGCCCGCCGGCCTGTTCACGGCGATCGCGGCACAGCGCCCCGAGTGCCTCGCCGGGCTGCGCGAGGTGCGCACCGGTGCCGGCCCGGTGCCCGCGGCCGCGGTACGACGGGTACGGGAGGCATGCCCCGGGCTGACGGTCCTCACCGGTCACGGCACGGCGGACGACACCGTCCTCCATGTGCTCGGACCGGGACTGGCACCGGTGCCCGCCGGCGTGGTGGGAGAGCTGTACGTGGCCGGTGCCGGAGTGGCGCGCGGCTGCCCAGGACGGCCCGGGCGGACCGCGGAGCGGTGCGTGCCGGACCCGTTCGGACCGGCCGGAGCGCGCATGTACCGCACCGGGGACCGGGTGCGACGGGATGCCGACGGCCGTCTTGTGCACATGGGCCGGGCCGGCTCCCAGGTGGAGGTACGGGGCGTCCGTGTCGAGCCGGCCGAGGTCGAGGAGGCGCTGTCCGAGCACCCCGGGCTGGCCGGGGCGGCCGTGGCCGTCGGGCGGGACGGCTCCGGGCAGCAGCGCCTGCTGGCCTATGCGGTCCCGGTGGGCGGCGAGACCGTCTCGGGTGAGGAGCTGCGCCGGTTCGCCGCGGGACGGCTGCCGGAGCCCATGGTGCCGTCGGTGTTCACGGTGCTGGAACGCCTGCCGCTGACCGCCGACGGGTCGGTGGACCGGGCGGCGCTGCCGGAGCCCGGGGCCGACGACGGGAAGTACCGGGCACCGCGCAACGACACCGAGCGGATCCTGGCCGAGGCGTTCGCCGAGGTGCTCGAACTGGACCGGGTGGGCATCGACGAGGACTTCTTCGACCTCGGCGGCAACTCCCTGCGGGCGATCAGGCTGGTCGGCCTGATCCGGGCGGAGCTCAGGCAGGAGGTGTCGATCCGCAGGCTGTTCGTGGCGCGCACCGTCGTCGGCCTGTCGGAGATGTGGCAGGACTTCTCCCGCTCCAGCAGGCCGGCCCTGAGCAGGAGGACGAAGGACGGCGCGGTCGTGTGAGCCGGCGGCCGGCCGGCCCGTGGCGGGCGGCGTCCGGACCGGCCCCGGCCGGAGGCCGCCCGCCACGGCGGCCGCTCAGCGGTCGTGAGCGGCCGCGGTCTCGCGCACGGCCTCGGCGACGGCCCGGAAGTCCTTGCGCAGGATGCGGGAGTGGTTGCTCGCGACCTTCGCGCTCACCCGGAGGTTCGGGTTGCGGGCGAGCACCGGGTCGAGCGAGGCACGCAGCTGTTCCATCTCCTCCCGGCCTCCGCCGAGGCTGGCACCCGTGGCGAGGACGTACCGCACCGGGCAGGTCAGACGGCCGAGGACCGGTGCGAGCGCGGCGGAGATCTCGTTGATCTCGATGTTGATCTCGGCGTGCTGGTGGACGTCCATCCGCGCGGCCATGCCCAGCGGGCGCACCAGCGGCAGCAGCGGCCGCATCCGGCGGAACAGCTTCCGGATCCGCTCGTGCGCTTCCGCGCCGGTCAGGCCGTACGGCATGGCGCCGTCCACGGACACCACCCCCAGCACGCGGTCCGGCTCCCGGTCGGCCCAGTGCACCGCGAGCGCCGCACCGTAGGACCAGCCGACGAGCAGCGGCCGCTCCACCCCGGTCGCCGCGAGGACCGCGTCGACGTCGCGCAGGCACGCCTCGAAGGAGTAGTCCGCCGACCGCTTCGAACGGCCGCGGGCCCGCTCGTCGTAGGTGATGTGCCGGAAATCGGCGCCGAGTTCGGTGATCACATGCCGCCAGTGCGCCTGGTCGGCGTAGGAGCCGTTCAGATAGACGACGGGACGGCCCGGCCCACGGGTGTCCGTGACGGCCAGGGCCGTGTCGTCGACGGGGACCATGCCGGTCCAGGGCGAGGAAGCGGAAGGGGTCATGCCGTCAGCGTCCGGCACGACGACCCAGGGTCAAGGCCGACGAGCGACATCGAGCCATCGGGCCCATGGGCCCGCCGGGCCCTGCCCGTGTCACGTGGCGGAGGGCTGCAACTGCCGTGCGTACCAGGCGAGGCAGGCCGCGAAACGCTCCCCGAAGCCGGGGCCCGGGTGCAGTCCCGTGCTGCGCCAGATCCGGTCGGTGTCGTACCAGTGGTCCTCGGTGAGCAGTGCGTACTGGTGGTCGGACAGGGCCGGCAGGGAACGCCTCACCAGCGAGCGGTGCTCGGCGAGGGGGACCGGTGGCGCCTGCGGCAGGTGCAGCAGGGTGCGCAGCCGGGCCAGCAGGTCCTCCCAGGGCAGAGGCCGGGGATCTGCCACGTGGTAGGTGCCGTCGGCCGCCCGGGGCTGCCGCACCAGGGCGGCGGTGATCCGGGCGAGGTCCTCGACGGCGATCACGGACGTACGGGCGCTGCGGCCGTCGGGCCAGAACGGTACCCGGCGCAGCAGATGGGCGACGGCGGGAACGAACCACCGGTCTCCGACGCCGTAGACGAGCGGGGGGCGCAGCACCGTGCCGCCCGCCGCCCGGACCTCCTCCTCGGCGAGCAGCCGCGAGGCACTGGCGGCGGAGGCGGGCGAGGGATCGAGCTGCCCCTCGCGGACACCGCGGTGGGGACCCGTGCCGTAGACGGACGCGGTGCTGAGGTAGAGGAAGCGCCGGACCCCCTGCCGGTGGGCCTCGTCGAGCAGGGCCAGGGTCCCCGTGTGATTGACGTCCTGGCACTGCCGGGGGTCGCGGCCGACGTAACTCGCGGCGTGGACCACCGTCGTGACGCCCGAGCAGACGTCGCGCAGTGTGGCGGGGTCGGTGAGATCGCCCGCCAGGTACCGGACGCCGGGGAGGCCGCCGGTCTGCGGGGGTCTGCGGCACAGGGCCCGCAGGGCGGGTGCGCCGCCGCCGCGGGGGCCGTGGGGGCGGGCCAGCGCTCTCAGGACGGCGCCGCCGATGAAACCCGTGCCGCCCACGACGAGGACCGGCCCCGGGGTGCCGCCCGGGGCCGGGGAACGGTCGGAGTGCGGAAATACGGTCATACGGGGTCCTCCTGGCCGCGGATGTCCGTGGTGCGGACTCGGCGGGGCGCCGGGAGGAAATACCTTCCGGCCGGTTTGTTCTGACCCCGGCGGACGGATGATCACCGGGTGTCGGGTGTCGGGTGTCGGGTGTCGGGTGTCGGGTGTCGGCCCGGGGCCCGGGGCGCGGTCAGAGCCGGGAGCCCCCGCTCGCGTCCAGGATCTGGCCGGTGACCCAGCGGGACGCGTCCGACGCCAGGAACGCGACGATCTCGGCGACGTCGGCCGGCTGCCCGATCCGGTCGAAGACCGACGAGGCGGCGAGGTGTGCCGCGGCCTCCGCGGTGGTCCGCTTCGCGGCGTTCATGTCGGTCTCCACGAAGCCGGGGGCGACCGCGTTCACCGTGATGCCGCGTGGCCCGAGCTCCTTGGCCAGGGCCAGGGTGAGGGTGTTCACCGCCCCCTTCGTCATCGAGTACACGACCGACTCGGGGTAGGCGACCCGGGCGGCGGCCGAGGAGACGTTGATGACGCGGCCCCCGTCGCGCAGGTGCTTCAGACCTCGCTGGACGACGAAGAGCAGCGACCTGGTGTTCACGGCGAAGAGCCGGTCGAACAGCTCGGGGGTCACCTCGTGGATGCGCGCCGAACCGCTGATCCCCGCGTTGTTGACGAGGATGTCGAGCTCGCACCCCGCGCCCTGGCGGGCCAGACCCTCCTCCAGCCGCGCGTACAGCTCCTCGACGTCTCCCGGCACGCCCAGCTCGGCCCGGACCGGGAACGCCCGGCCGCCCTCCTCGGCGATCAGGCCGAGCGTCTCGCGTGCCGCGTCCTCGTCGCTCCTGTAGTGGACCGCGACCAGGGCGCCCTTCCGTGCCAGTTCACGGGCGATCCCCCTGCCGATGCCCCGGCCCGCGCCGGTGACGAGCGCCGTCTTTCCGGACAGTGCCCCCATGTCTCGGTTCCCCCTGTTGTGGCTGTCGTCGATGTTCCCGGACCCGGGGAGATCCCCCGGGCCCGTCTCAGTCGGCCGCCGTCGCGAGCGCGCCGTGCTCCTCCATCAGTGCCTCGGCCTCCTTGTAGACCGTCTCTCCCCGGGAGGCGGACATGTGCAGGGAGGCGACCACCGAGGGCTGTGCCACGCTGGGCAGGAGGTGGCGCAGCAGGTTGCTGACCCTGGCCAGGAGGTCCTCGTACTCGTTGAGGGCCTGGGACATGGCCTGGACGCCCGCGAAGGCCCCCACGAACACGTCCGCCGTCTCGGAGGGCACCACCTGGGGCAGCAGCTCACCCTGCGACTGGGCCTTCTCCAGCAGTTCCAGGGCCGTCCCGCTCCAGGCCAGGAAGGGGCCGCTGCGGTCGAGGTTGGCCTGCCTCTGGTCCATGGCGAGGCGGACGCTGGCGCGCACCATGGGATTGGTCTGCAACCGGTAGGCGTGCAACATCGTGGCGTCCACGAGTTCCTGCAGCTTGCTGGCCCGCTCGGGAACGGCGAACTCGTTGTTCTGTTCGGTGAGAACGCCCTGGGCGAGATGCTCCTTGGACTGGAAATGGAAGTACAGCGCGCCCTTGGTCACACCCGCCTCGGACAGGATCTCGCTGATGGTCGCGGCCTGGTATCCGTGTTCCTCGAAGACCTTGGCGGCTGCCCGCAGGATGGTCTGCCGGGTGCGGATGGCCCGGTCCTGTTTCGACACTCCGGCCTCCACCGTCATGCAGTCGACGAGCCCCTGAGGGCCCCCTAAAAAAACCGTCCAGTTTGTATCTTACAGAGGGATCGGCATCGCGTACCCCTTGGTCCATACAGCGGACGGCTGATTCCGGAGGCTGGGAACGACGTACGGGACCGGCGGGACAGGGCAGATGGGCCGGTGGGACAGTGCAGATGGGCCGGGGGACAGGACAGATGGACCGGACGGCTCGGCGGCCGGATCTTCTTGGCCGGATCCGGCCACCGGCCGGGGAGATCCGCCGGAGGTCCGGCGCGCTCAGGGTGCGGGGGTGTCGAGGGCCACCGTGCAGCGGAAGGCGGGCTCGTCCGCCTGACGGGCGGTCACGACGACGGAATCCTCGCCGGCCGGGCCGGCGCCGGGGATCCGGCTCGTCTCGATCAGGCACGGGGCGTCGAGTTCGACGTAGCGCTCGAACTCGCTCTCGATGCGCAGGGGCAGGGAGGCGTGTCCGAGGGTGGCCGACGTGCTCTGGCGGGCCGCTTCGAGCAGCAGCATGCCCGGCACGTGGTCGAGCGGGTGGTCGAAGAGGATCGGGTGGCTGCGGTCGACCCGCAGGCGCCACTGGTCCGGCTCCTCCGTGGGTGACAGCACCACATCCTTGGGAGAGGAGCGCCCGACGAGCTGGGGCGCCACCGGAGCCGTCAGCGCGAGCGGCGCCGATCCCGCCTCGGGCCCGTGCAGCGAGCGCACACGCTTGTAGGTGTTGGGAGCCATGCAGGTGACGGTGCCGTACGCGGTTCCCACGAAGTCCCCGTCGCGGCGGATCACGGCGTCGTACCGGCACTCGGCCAGGACGCCGCCGCGCTGTTTGACGTTCGTGCACGTCATCTCCAGCTCCACGGACGCGGGCACGCCGCCGACGCCGAGATGTTCCGGTTCCACATGGACACCGAGGTCCCGGACGAGGAGCTGGTGCCCGAGGGGCACGCCGAGTTCGGTGTGCGCGAGGAGCACTCCCGCCTGGCGAAACGTCTCTGCAACCATGAGCGGGTCATGGCAGTTCTGTACGCTCGTGAAGAAGCTGTGTCCGCGCGGCCACTGGGCCGTCACGGTGAAGTGGCGGCTGTCCTGGCGTCGCCAGTCCGTCAGCAGCACCTCGGCGATGCTGGCGCGGTGGACGAACTCCTTGGGGACGGTCGTGGTCAGTGACGGGTAGTGGGACACTCTCGTCGCCGACGCGCCGGCCGGTTCGGCAGCGGCGAAGGACCCGCCCTGTATCGGGCTGATCGGGCGTTCTGTGCGGAACGTGATCGCGGACATGTCTCTCCCCCTGAGCCGCGCTGGCGTCCAGATCTGCGGGTGACCCCCTCAGGCTGTCGAAGATACATACCATCCGGTTTTATTTCTAGCGGTTCCCTTCACTCCGGCTGCACAAGATGCGGACGGATTTCTTCCGATTTGCTCGCCGTGTTGCGGTCGGTCGACCCGCACGCCTCGCTTCCGCCTGTGCGGTGACCTGTCGCGAGGTGACCTGCGGTGGACGCCGACGGAGCGGGGCCGGTGGTTCGCGCGGCGGGTGCCGGAGGGGGTGCCGGGGCGGGGCGTGGCCTGTTTCGAGCAGCTCTCGAGCGGTTCTGGAGCGGCCGGTCGGCCGTGAAAGGGGCCCGTGAAGCAGGGGGAAGAGCGGATGAAGAGGGGGAAAAGCCTTGTCGCGGGTGGCGAAGCCGGGTGGTGGGCCGGAATCGGCGGCATCGGGGCGCGGGCGGGGCGGATCGTCCGGCGGAAGGGGGCGGACGGCTCGTTGCAGCCGTGGATCACCGGTGGCGGCAACCGGATCCGGCCAGGTGGCTCGGAGGAGTTGCTGAACAGCGCAGAAGGCTCCAGAACTCCTTGAGTCCTCAATAAGAAACCGCGCGCCTGGTTTGTTAGGATGCCTCATCACGGGAGCGAGGGCTCCCGGTCTGTCCCAGAGAGGGGGCCGGCATGGCGAGGGCGACTGCTCCGGCTTCGGTTTCGGAGGAGAGCGGGGCGACGGAGGAACGCGGGCGGGTCGCCGAGCTGCACGGGATCCGTGCGCAGGCGATGGCCGGGCCGAGCGAGAAGGCGACGCAGGCGCAGCACGCCAAGGGCAAGCT
>NZ_JBIVOX010000043.1:0-30273 GCF_044754345.1 Streptomyces sp. NPDC093094
TCACCAGATCACCAACCGCGGACCGGCAGATTCCGCCCCGCCGCCACACCATCAGGCGACAGCAGACCCACTCAAAGAGTCACGAACCGCCCACTGAGACATCGCAGGCGGGCCCAATTGCGAATGTTGTCGTTGCAGCCTCGTGTTGATCTACACCGAGGGCCCGCCAGGTGATGCCTGGCGGGCCCTCAGGTTTTCCAGCCGAGCAGCGCGATCTACCTAACTCGCACAGTCAGTCAACGGCAAGTCACGCTACACCACTGCTGGTTTTCGATATCCGGATCAGCGGCCCGTAGTCCTCCGCTGAACACTGCCTCCATGTCACTCGTAAACGCGGGCAGCTGCAACTATCTTGGCCACAGTTGCCCAGCCTTCACTAGAGGGAGGATTTTGACCAGCCCTCTCAAAGAAGCCGTCACAGTCCGCGACCCACGCAGACATAGCCTCTAGGAAGCTCACAAGATCCCGGTTCTCCCAGTCGTCCGGGTTCTCTTCGAGATCCCTTGCAGCGGCTGAGAGGAACATGGAGAGTTCCTCCTTTTCGCAGACCGCAAGCGCCTCTGTCCAGAATTCCATTAACTACCTCACCCGAATCGAAGCACCGTCGTTCTTCGTCGTAAACTTCCACGACTCACTCTCAACTTGACGTGGAGTTGCCTTAACGAACCGCACCGGAATGCCCGCCTGCCTGAAGGCATACAAACGCCTGTTGTCGAGAGAGTAAATCTTCCCATAGCGCTCGAAAACGCGAATGGGAGGAATATCAGCTGCGGTCGTTTCCCCGTTCTTCAACTGTCTGATTGTGTCATCGACCGACTGGCCATCCTTGTAAGATCCCTTGATGCTGTCCTGAGTGTACCTAATGCGCTCAGGGTTCATCTTCCCTGATGCGGGCAACCCCTGCGGACCAGGCTTGGGGATTCCGCCACCCTGACTCGACGCTTCGCGAAACGCCTGCCCGAGCTTATCCGCTCCTGATTGTGCTATCCCATACCCGGTAGCGGTTCCAGCCATGCCGGCGGCTACCTGCCCCGCCCCGACGGCGCACAGTACCCCGACAGCGCATTCTACTGTCCCCGTCACAACGAGAACCATGCTTGCACCACTCGCGGAACTGCCAGCTACAGTTTCAAAGAGCCCTGACCAGAAGTCTCCATCGTTCAGAAGGTTTTCAAGAAAATTACCGGAGTTCGAGCTCGTGTCTACAGGACCAGTGACTGGGACACATCTTTCTGCTGGCCCTAGCCCTGTGCACGAATAGTAGGGACCGGGGTAGTCGTCACCTGGGCTGCTGGTCTCGTCAGTGCTGCTCGTATGAGCGGTACCGCAGGGAGCGACGCAGGTGTCTGCGGGGTCGGCTCCTTCGTTAGGACGCCCATTGCCTTGGCCTCCGCCGTGCCGGGTTGGGCAGCCCTCTTCCTCGCCGCCTGCACCGCCGCAGGCAAGTCCCATTCCGCTGGGGTCGGAGTGGGTGAGGGGGCTCTGTGCGGCGTAGGAGTAGCCATTGAGTGTCTGGTGCTTGTCGAGTTCCAGAAGCGGGTCGACGCTGATGAACTGGCCGGTGATCGGGTCGTATTCTCGGGCGCCGATATGTGTCAGGCCGGTTGTACTGTCGGCTGGCTTGCCCAGGAATGCCTTGTCGTCGGGCCAGGTGCTGGGGTTGGTTCCGCGCGGGGCGCCGAACGGGGTCGTGTAGCGCTTCGTCAGTGCGAAGGTGCCGGCTTCCATGGCGACGTTGGAGGTGCCGTGGTGGTCGGAAGCCAGGAAGCTGAGCTTGGTACCGGTGACGCCGGCGGTGGCGGTACGGACGGCGATGGTCTGGCCGTTGGCGGTGTAGTACCGGGTTCCGCTGACCGTCTTGGTAGTGCCCTTGGTGGTAAGGCGGACTTCGGTGTTGCCGAGGTAGAGGATGGTGTCGCCGTCGCCGGTGGCCTTGCGGATGAGCAGTTCGCCGTTGGCGTCGTAGAGGTAGCCGGTCTGCTTGGTGCCTTCTGTCAGCTTGGACAGTTCGCCCTCGGCGTTCCAGGCAAGGGTCTGCTGGGCTGCCGGGCCGGGGCGGGATGTGGTGTTTCCGCTGCTGTCGTAGGTGTAGCTGGTGGTTCGGGCGCCGGTGGTCTTGTCGAGGGTGTGCGGCTTGGTGTCCTTCGTCGTGTCGTTGTAGACGTACGACGTGGTCGTGTCGCCCGCTGATGCGTGCTTGGTCTCCGTGGCGCGCTGGCCGGCTTGGTTGTAGGTGTAGGAGGTCCAGTAGGGGGCTGCGCCGTCGATGTTGGCGTTGGTGCGGCCGGAGGTCGCGCAGTCGGCGGTTTTGGGGGTCCAGGCTTCGGTCATGCGGCTGTAGCCGTCGTAGGTGAAGCACTGGTGGTCGGGCTTGGCCGTGCCGCCCAGGGTGGTGGTGTCGAAGACGGAGGTGACGTTGCCTGCGTCGTCCTGGGTGAAGGTCAGATCCTGCAGCGGGTAGCTGTGGATGTCGTCGGTGACCTGGATCCCCGTGAGGCGGCGGGTGCCGGGCTCGTAGGAGTCGGTGATGTATGCCTGCTTCCCGGACACCCCGTCGGTGCCGAGCCTGAGCTGGCGCAGGTCTCCCTGTGGGGAGAACGCCGCCCCCTGCAGGTACCCGGTGGTTCCCCTGGAGGTGAGCTGCTGTCCGGTGGGGTTGTAGGTGTAGGAGACGGTCTCGGACGGCAGGCCACCCACAGCCGGTGAACCGGTCTGGCCGACTGTGCCGTCGACGCGGTACGCCGCGGTGAACGTGAGCATCGGGCCCACGCCTGCCGCCTTCAGCTCATCGCCCTCGGGCAGAATGAGCTGGCTGCTGGTGACGTTGTAGAGGCTGTCGTAGGCGTTGATCTTCTGGGTGTATGCCTTTCCGGGCGCGACGGCGCCGCCGTCGTAGCGGACGGCTGTGTCCTGCTGTCCCTTGGCGAGGGTGTCGAAGGTCCAGGCGGCTAGCTGGTTGGCGGCCGTCTTGTCCTTCTGCCACAGGCCCGTTCTGCGGCCGAGTTCGTCGTACTCGTACAACAGCGTCTTGGCGCTGTCGTTGTTGGGGGTGGTACTGGTGACCTGGTCGAGGTCGTTGAAGGCGCTGGTGGTGTCGCCCTTGTCCGGGTCGGTGGCGGCCGTCTGACGGCCGAACAGGTCGTAGGTGTAGGTCCACTTGGTCTGGTCGGGGCCGGTGACGGTCTTCTGCTGGCCGGCCGGGTGGTAGGCGAAGCCGGTGGTCGTGTACTGCGTACCGGTCGGCTGCGGCCCGGCGTACTCGCGGCGTTCGGTCACCTGGCCGAGGGCGTTGGTGATCGCGGCGGTGGCCTGGCCGCCGGTCGGGGCGCTCGTGGCGACCGTGTCGCCGGTGTAGGCGATGGTGGTCGTCCAGCGGGTGACGCCGTAGACCTTTGTCTCGGCCGTGATGGCGCGGCCTGCGCCGTCGTAGGCGGTGTCGGTCTGGATCGGGGCCTGTCCGCCGGAAACCGCCACCGGTGTCGAGACGGGCGGTGAGGTGCTGTCCCAGATGTCGTTGTGCTGGCTGACAGCCATGCCGCGCGTGTCGTAGAGGGTCACCGTGATCAGGCGGCCGCCCTCGGGCGTGGGTGACTGGGTCTGGCGGGGACGCAGCTGGGAGTCGTAGAAGGCGTAGGCGGTGTTGTAGCCGGTTGCGTCGCCCTTGAGGGTAGCGGTGGACACCCAGGACATTGCGGAGTTGGTGACGTTGTAGGCGTAGACGTAGTTGGGTGTCTTGCCCAGGGCCTTGGAGCGGTTGGGCAGCCATGCCTTGGTCAGGCGTCCGAGGCTGTCGTACTCGGACTCGGACACCTTGCCGTTGGGGTCGGTGACCTTGGTGGCAGCGCCCGTGGCGAAGTCGACCACGGTGGTGGTCTTGTGCAGTTTCCTGTTCTCCACCGTGGTTGCGGTCACCGGGCCGGCGGCCAGGGGGGTGTAGGTCGTCTTGGCGACCAGCTGGTCGTTGGTGTCCTTGACGATCTCGGTGCGACCGAGGGTGTCGTAGGTGGCGGTGGAGATCTCCTGCCACAGCGGTGCGTTGTCGGTGCCGTAGCCCTTGGCACGCCCGGTCCACGTCGCATCGCCCCGGACGGGCTTCTGGGTTGCGGACCAGGTGGTGGCGGCCAGGTCGTCGTAGACGATAGCGGTGTCGGAGATGACGTCGCCGGGGCGGGTCGAGTCGGCAGGCAGGTCCAGCGCTGTGTCGGCGGTCGCGCAGGTCCTGGCGACGGTGCGGCTGCGGGAGACCAGCGTGGTGATGTTGATGCCTGCGTCGGTGTTGCGGGCGTACCAGGTGCGGGTGCACTTCTCGTCGCCGGTGACGACGTCGTCGCCTTGGTCTTCGACGGTTTCGGGCATGCCGTAGTCGTCGAAGGTGGTCTTGACGGTGCGGACGCGGTCGCGCGGTGTGATCCCGCTGGTGATGTTGGTGCGGGCGTGCGTGGCCGCGGTGCGGATGTAGTAGGCCTCGGTGTCGGCGTACGACTTGTGCTGGGTGGCTGTCCGCTTCGACCAGGGGTCGTTTACCGTGCCGCCCACCTCAGCGCTGCCGTTGTAGGTGACGCTCTCGCGGGTGAAGCCGGCGTACTGGTCCGAGTCGGTGATGTCGGCGGCCTTGATGCCGGTGACGGTGGCCGTCTTGCGGGCCGTCGGGTCGGGGGTCTTGCCGTCCGGGCCGAGGACGCGGTCGCCGTTCATGCCGCGCAGATAGACGGTGACGGTCTTGCTCTGGGTTCCGGTGGAAACGCCGGTGAGGTGGGTGACCCGCTCGAAGCCGCGCCAGATCGACCAGGTGCGTTCCTTGGCGGGGGTCAGGGGGTCCTCGTTGTAGTGCCAGGCGCCACCGGAGGAGTACTGGTAGGAGTGCTGCACCGCCAGGCCGCCGCCCTGGGGGTCGGTGACGGACACGGCGCTGACCGGGTACTTCTGGAACCAGTCGAGAATGGGCGTCTCTTCACCGTTGGGCGACCAGTACACCGGGTAACAGCGCTTGGTGTTGGTGTCGACCCGGGGCATGGTCTGCCCGTAGGCGCAGTCGGCGGGCAGGTAGGTGACGATCGTCTGCGCGCCGGTCTCGGAGGTGACAGTCTTCAGGCGCGGCTTGTGCAGCGGCAGGATGTCGTCGGGACCGTCAACGCGGTTGGCCAGCATCTCGTGGCCGAACTTCACCGGGTCCAGGGAGATTTCGGTGCCGCGCTTACCGGTGTGGCGAATCTCGTCCAGCCACAGCGACTGGTCGGTCGAGTCGCCGGTGTCGCCCGGGTCGAGGTAGAGATGCTTGAGCGCCCACGCGTCCACTGCCTCGAAGGCCGGAGTGGCAGCGGCCGCGTTCCAGGCATAGGTGGTGATGGTAGTCAGACGCTTGCGGGTGAAGAAGCTCGGCCCGTTGTTGCCGGTGCACTTGACGTCAGCCTTGCACACCGCGTCGAACGGCACGTCGGGCCAGTTGTCGCGGGTGGTGTCGGTCAGCGAATCGCAGCCGGTGCCGGTGGCAAGGCAACGCTCGTCGTAGCTGAAGACAACCTTGTCCGAAGCGAGGGGGGTCGCACTGAACAAGGCGCCGGCGCGCTGACCGTAGCGGATCTCCTTCAGGTAGCCGCCACGCGTGTACTCGGTGCCGATGGTGTCGTCGCCGAGCTGGTCGTAGTGGTTGGTCTCGGCGGTGTACCAGTAGGAGGCGGCGTTGTTGTGGGTGTCCTCGACATAGTCGAGGTTCCACCGCCATGCCTGGGTCTTGGCACGGCCGGAGAAGGTGGTGCCGTCGGTGTAGCCGGGTTCGCCCTCGTCGTCGCCGAAGACCGGCACGGTCCACACCGAGTTCGTGCGGTCGCCGGCGCCGGCGCCGTAGAGCTTGTTCAGGCCGAAGACGTACTTGGTGCCGTTGCCGGTGATGACGGTCCAGTACTCGCCGTTGTCGTCGCCGTTGTCGGCGTTGGTCGAGCGCGTGACGGTGGAAGCGTCGTCGTTCTTGAGCCGCCAGACGCCGGTGGTGTCGTCCTTGACAAGTTCGGTCGCATTGCCGTTGAGCACGAGGGAGGCGTTGTCGTACTTCCAGCACAGGTCGAACTTGTCAGCCTGACCATCGTCGTCGCAGGAGCCGTACTTGCGCTCAATGAAGGACGACGTCAGGTCGAAGCCCTCACCGACCTGGCTGCCTTGGTTGTTGGTGCTCGCGGTACGTCCGTCGATGCTGCCGGAGTTGTAGGAGAGAGACAGCTCCGGCACCGGGCCTGCCGCGGCCGGAGGGACGCGGAGGGGGTAGGACCAGGTGAACGTTCCCGAACTTCCTCCGGCCTCCCAGGTGGAGGAGGACGACAACGGGGTCGCCTTGTAGTCGCCCGTCCCCGACTGGGCACCCGCAGCAAGCGCCAGCATCATCGGCGCGCCGCGGGCCGGCAGACTCAGCGTCGCGGAGACGTCTTCCTGGGCACGGTTGTTGCTGGAGTCGAGTTTCGTGCGAGTGCGGCAGCCCGCCTTCGTCGGGGTGTCGTCGGCGCAGTCGGGCAGTCGGAACAGTCGCAGGCGTCCGGCCCAGTCACCGCCGTAGGCGGAGGCGAACGCGGAGTAGTCCACGCCCAGGCGGGCCTTGCCTCCGGCGGGGGCGGTGACCTTGAGTACCACGCCCTTGACGCCCAGCGCGGTCGTGTCCTTGTGGTCCAGGACCTCGACGGTGAGGGACTTCGCCGGCCGGCCCTTGGCAGGAGCGGTGGCGGTGACGGGAAGGGTGCCTGCCTGCGTCCGGGCCGTGCCCCTGCCTGCCACATCGAGGGTGGTCTTGCCGGCCGTGGGCCAGGCGGTGGTGTGCTGCTGGTCGCGGCGGGCGCGCTCGGCCGCCGTCCGGTCCGCTTCCGCGGCCTTGTCCACGGCCGCTGTGGTGTTCTTGTTCGCCTTCGCGGTGAAGGGGGTGACCTTCGCCGAACGGGACGGCTCCAGCTTGGGAGAACCCAGCGGGTCTGGGATGTCGGCGAAGGCGACGGGGGTGAGCAGGCCGGGAAGCATGACCAGGCCGGTGAGGGTGGCCAGGCGCTGGCTCCAGCGTCGGCTGCTTCCGCCTCCGCGGCCCGGGCCGAGCCGCGGTATGCCGAAGGGATTCACGTGATGTCTTCCTGACTCGGGGCCGGGCAGAGTCGCTTCCGGCCATGGGCAACAAAGGGGGATCGCCGTGGGACGAGCGCACGGCGGGTGCATGGCTGAGAGGGCGGCGAGCGGCTTTGGGTGCCTGCCGCCCGCCGCCCTCTCAGCAGGTGACGAAGGGTCAGGTACCAGCCGGGGCCAGGACCTGGGAACTGACCTGATCGGCGGTCATGGCGCCGGTCCAGATCCGCAGATTCTCCAGACCGCCGGGGAGGTAGTGGCCGGTGGTCCCGGCTTCCGTGCCACGGCCCAGGCTCAGCTCACCGCTGCCCCGCTGGGGACCTGTGAAGCCGGCGTTCTCCTCGTCGTACACGGGGGTGTCCCGTACGAAAAGATGGAGCTTGCCGTAGCGGAGTTCACTGCTGCCGTCGTCGGGGTTGGTCCACACCCAGCTCTCCTGGGCATCGAATACGCCAGTGATCGTCACCCAGTCACTGAAGTCCGCCACGGTTTGCGCGACGACGGCGCTCTGAGTGGCCTTCCTATCGGAGCCCACTGCGGAGCGGGTGAACTCCCACAGGTAGTCGCTCTCAGTCGGTCTGGTCACCCACAGCGCCCAGGACGACTCGCCGCCCAGTCGCTGCCCGGCGATTTGAGCCCGGTACCCGACCGGCTTGGCCGCAAGAGCTGTCGAGTCCAGCCGGACGCTGGCGGCAATGGTGAAGGAACCTGTCTCGTCGACCACCGGGCCTGTGGCGGCGGCGTAACTGGCCGTGCCGTCCAGGAGCAGCGCGCTGTCTTCCTCATTGATCGCCGTCCCGGACACCGTCATGGCGGGTACCGGGTAGGCGGAGAGCTCGGGAATCGAGGTGCTCTTGGCCGAGGCTGCGTCCCAGTGCGCGACAAGCTCGTTGGCCGGGATACCGTCCTGCAACACCTTCGCCTCTTCGACGAGTTGCTCGGGGGACAGGAAGCGCTGCCATACGGCGACCTCGTCCATCAGACCGACGTGGTAGGAGCTGTAGACGCCAGCCGACTTGAAACGGCCGAATTCCAGTCCGCCGGTCGCGGTCCAAGGAGTGTAGGAGCTGACCGTCTGTGCCAGGACGATCGGCTGGCCCTGCGGACGGCCGTTGATGAACAGCTGGATGGTGTCGTTGGCGGGGTCGGTGTCCGGGAGGTTGTCGTCACCTTCCGTCTTGAACACCCCGGCGACATGCGTCCACACGTTCAGCTGCGGGCTCTCCTGGTCCGCCACCGATCGGACATATGCCGGGCTGGCCACGTCCTTGTCGGTCCGGTTGAACACCCACTTCTTCGCGGCGCTCGAGTAGTACAGGGCGAAGGCACTGCCGTTGGTCCCGGGCGCGGACAGTACGACCCGGTTGGCGGAGGTGTCGGTCAGCTGCACCCAAGCGGACACGGTGAACGAGTCCCGGGTGTTGACCACAGCCGCAGAGGTGGCTGCGTAGCCGGTCTGTGTGGGAGTGGTGGTGTAGTCGTTCAAACGCAGCGAATAGTCGTCTTCACCGCCGCGCGCCCGGGATGACCATCCCGTCCCGCTGCCGGTCAGAGTGGCATTATGCCGGGGACCCGCCTCGGCGGTGTCGGTTGCGGTGACGCTCCCAGAACCCGGGACACCGTCCATGCGCCAGCGGCCCACCGGCCCCTCGGCAGGGGCCACCTTGAAGCTGTATTCCTGCGGGGTTCCCCACCGGTTGTAGACGTCTTTCGCTCGCACCGACAGCACCTGAGTTCCCGCCAGCGGTGGGGCAATGTCCTTCACCGTTGTGGTGAGTGTGGTTCCGCGGGGCACGCTCTTGGCTGACGTGGACAGCAGTTTCCACTCGTACGCCGTGATGTCCGTCGTGCCGTTCTTGATGTCGAGGGTGTTCGGCTCGAAGGTGAACGTGCCGGGAATGCCCGGACCGCCCTTGCCCTCACAGACCGTGGAGCACAGGGTGTACGGCGAGACCGACGTGATCCGCGGCGCCTTCGGCGCGGCCGAATCCACCTTGAAATAGCACCAGGAACTGTACGAGGACCACAGGTCGTCAGGAACAGCGTTGAACGTCCAGTGCGACTGGGTGCGCGCCTTCACTCGGTACATGTATCCATCGGCGAGCTGCGCCGTCTGTATTCTCTCCACATTGTTGTCCGGAGCCCAGCCGGCATCGGGGCTGTAGCCCGTCCAGATCTGGCGCCAGACGTTGTCGTTGCCGCGCCGTTCCACGGCGAAGTCGGCCTGCAGCAGTGCACCCGGCGCCGAGGGAACCTGCGTCTGCACTCGCGCCTGGATGGTCGGCTTGTCCATCGTGACGACGAGCGGGTCGGAGGACGCCTTGCAGGAGGCAGTGGTGCCGGTTCCCGGGATAATCCCGACGTTGGTGGGAACGCCAGGCTTGTAGGCGTAGATGACCTGCAGTTCGGCATTGTCGTCGAACCGCTTCCAGGCCCGCGGCTCGGTCTCGTCGTGAGCCCGCAGCATCAGCGTCAGACGGCTGAAGGAGCCGTTGGCGAAGGAACGGACGCTGCTCGTGAGGTTCTCGTCCGTCTCACCAGGATTGTCATGGAACTCGACCCAGGCATCCGGCTGGTCAGGCGAGCACAGGGTGCCACGGCCAGCGGACACCGCGCGGTCGCCGAGATGGTCCAGCTGCGAAGGGCCCGGCCAACTGGTGGCCTCGGAGATGTTGTTGGTGCGCTTGAGGTCCACGGTGTGAGCGTCGCAGTTGAACGACCACGTCTCGCGCGCCCGGAAGGTGGCGTCCAGTACGTGCTTGCCGGACAGTGCGGTGGGGGCGAACTCGAAGTACATGCGGTCGATGTAGCCGCCACCGCAGTAGTAGCCGTCGGCGTTGCCGCACCTGCCGACGCCCTTGTCGCCGTCGAACATCCAGAACTTGTCGCCGTCGGAGGAGATCTTCGTGCGCTCCTGCGCACCCAGCCCGACCGGCGGGTCGATGTAAACGGGGTAGACGGTGTCCGCTCCGCGCAGCAGGCCGAGGTCGGGTCGGATGGCGATGGAGCCGTCCTTGACCGTGACCGGCAGTACCGCGCTGGCGTCTCCCTCACCGGGCTGTGTCGGGTCCTCGGGCTCGCCTTCGGCCGCCTCCGTGGTGGCGGCGCGGGCGGTGATCAGCTGAGGCTCGGGGCCTGACTCATCGTTGTCACCGGCAGAGTCCCACATCTGCCCGGCGGGCCCACGGAAGATCGCGTTCCCGTCGTCATCGAGGGCGCGCAGACCTCCGCCGGCACCCGGGACCACCGTGAGACCGTCGCCGCGGGCGGTGAGTTCCACGTGTTCCAGGACGGGGTTCTTCGCGGCTTCGGGTGTTTTGACGACCAGGACCTCGCGGTAGCCCTCGGCCGTGGCGGTCAGCTGCAGGTCCACCCCGGAAAAGACATCCGGATAGGTGGCCGTCGCACCGTCCAGGACGGGTTCGGGAAGGGTGCCGGACCAGCCCAGAGTGACCGACCGGCCGTCCTTGCCCAGTCGAAGCATTTCCGAGCCGGAGCCGCCGCCCGAGAACGACAGATCGACCACAGCCCCCTTCGGGGCGATACGCCCGTCGGAGCGCCGCTCGAGCGCGGCGTCGACGGCGCCCCAGCTTCCGTCGTCCTGTTTGACTCGCTGCGGGGTCATGGACTGCGTGAGCGTGAGTGTGCCATCAGGATTGGCATGGGTGGTGGTGTATTCGCTGCGGGCTGTCGTCACCTCCACTGGCAATCCTGAAGTCTTCGCCCGCGCGAGAGCCGCAGCCTCGTCCACCTCTCCCGAGGCTGCTTCCGCAGCTACAGCGGATCCGGCCGTTGTCGCCGGTAACGGAAGCACGGGCAGCGCCGTGACCACCAGCGAGGCGGCGACACCTCCCAGCACTGCCGTACTCGTTCTTCGCGCGCGCCGTCGAGGCGCCCCGCCCCACCAGAACTTCACAGATCCCAACCCCTGGACACAGATATCACACGGACGCAGAGAGTAAAGGCAGGGTTACGCGATCCGGTCAATCAAGTGTGAAGCAGGTCACGAAAATCTGTCCGAATATGGCCTGACCAGCCGAAACGCACCACTGACGCTGCGTCGGACGATCAGTCACATCCCCAGAGGCTGGCCGCTAAGCCTGCTTAGGCAAATCCCACGAGGCTGCAATCCCTCCACATCACCACCCTCAGGGATCACCGACGCCCCTACCGCCGCAGTCCGTGCGATCACCGAGAACTCCCTGTTCCCCGCACGCGATCCCGCCCCCGTCGCCGACGGTCCCCAGGAGCCGGACCCGTTGCACACCTGGCGACCCACCCGTCGGCTTCGGCGCCGCCGACCTGCTGGTACACCAGCCGAGTCGGTGGTACACCCACCTGATGTGGCTTCCGTCAATACGCCTTGGGTCCTGCCGACGCGCACAGACCCCACCTACGACGTGGGCTCGGCAAATCAGCATCGCGATGACCAGAGTGATCTACAGCGGACGGAGAGACTCGACTCAGTCTGGCCCCGGCGGAACAGACGCCACACCTCAACAGGTGTCTGCATCCGCAACGACACCCGGCTTGACCGCAAGCCTCGGGCTCCAACTGCGCTGCTCACAAGCCTTCTTGGCGCCCGCCAAGGCCGGAAACCCACGCTCGCTGACCTGTGTCCGGGCTGTACGATCACGTGACTTCGATGAGGCGGATGCGACTGCCGGGGTGCCGGTACAGCCGGAAGCAGCGCTGGTCCCGCCTCATTTCACTGGGGAGGGGTCCCGTTGACTCGTCATGCTTCTGCGCGCTTGCGTGTGACTGCTGCCATGGCCGTGTCGCTGTCGCTGGCCGTCGGCCCGATCGCCGGAGAGGCGCGGGCCGGATCCGGGACGTTCGGTGAGACGACCATCCCCGCGACTTTGCGCTCCACCCCGGGCTACGGCTATCTGACCACCGTCGGGCCCTCGGGGTTCCTGCACTACGCGACCGCCGCCGGCGGCCCTTCCGGGCTGGAGTGGACCGGCGTCGACGGCTCCACGCGCAAGCTCGAAGGCACGCACGCCGTCAGCCCGCTGGAGTACTACGGAGCGGCATCGGACGTCGTGGCGCTGCCGTCGTCCACGGGCCGGGACGTCCTGCTGCGGAACATGGCCACGGACGCCACGGCCACGGTCGCCGTTCCGGCCGGACAGACCTACAACCGGACGGTCGGGTCCACCGTGGTGACCAAGGGACGGGTCACCACGGACGGACCGTGGACCGAGTTCCATCTCCTGCGCAGCGAGAACGGGACCACGGTGGACCGTCGCGTGACCGGTCTTCCCGAAGGTTCCTCCATTCTGTTCGCCGGGCGGTCCGGCCTGCGGGGATTCATCGCCGCGCTGAAGATCCCCGGCCAGGACTCCAGCCTGCCTGTCTGGATCGACCTGGACACCGCCAAGGCCACTGTCCTGTCGTTCGTCGGCGGCATGTACTCGAGCACCGTGGTGACCGCCCATCACCTCGTCGTGCCTCAGGCGGGCGGCGTGCGGATCTACGACCAGGACCATCTCGACACACCCGCACGCGAGCTCCAGGTCGGCCTCACCGATGCCAAGGTCCTCGGCCTCGTCGGCAACTCCCTGATCGTCGGCCGCTACGACCCCGCTCTCGGTTCCAGGACAGCAGGAGCATCGATCTGGAAGGTCGTGGCCGTTCCTCTCGACGGCTCGGCCGAGCACGCGCTGCTCGCCCGTGCGGTCGCCGACACGATCGCTCTCCGGCCGGACGGCGGCATGCAACTGGTCGGCGGGCAGTCCGCGCAGGACTACGGCTACCAGGCCATCACCTCCGCCGCCGACGGCACACCGCAGGCAACCCGGGTCCTGCGCATCGCGCCGGTCCCCCTGCAGATCCAGCGGCTGGCCCTCGACCACGGCACCGTCCAGACCCTGGAGACTGGCGACGGGGCCACCGTGCCGTACCGGCGGCGACTCACCGGTACCGCGCCCGGGTACGGCGAGCGGGCCAGTGCGGGCAGCCTGCCGGACTGGCACGGCAAGTGCAGCGTCGCCTACGGGTTGTGCCCGGAGCTGCACCCCACCGGGGACGGGCGGACCGTCTACCGCGGCGTGGTGTACGACGACGCCGTCGGCGACTGGAAGCCCAAGCTGTACGTCGTGGGCAGCGACGAAGCGTTCCCCGGCACCGCTCGGGAGACGGGACTGCAGGACTCCACCGACGACTCCGACGCCCGGACGAGGATCCTCGACGCGTCCGAGAACCTGGTCCTCGTCGCCGGGACACCCGTGGGCGGCAGCGAGGAACTCCGGATCATCGACATCGACTCCGGCAAGGTCCTCCACAAAGAGCCCTACCGCACGAGCGCGCTGTGGGGCACCACCTTGTTCACCGCGGCGGCGAACGGCACGGTGACCGCCAAGGACGCACGCACCGGCGCCCCACTGACGACCTTCACCACCGGCACCGGATGCACCTACACGCTCGAACTCCAGGCCGTCGGCCGGTGGCTGTACTGGAAGTGCAACACCAGCGCCGCCGACACCGCCGGGGTGTACGACCTCCAGGCCAGGAAGAGCACCCCGATCACGGCCGGCGCCCAAGCCTGGCTCGGTGACGGCCTGGTCGCCTTCCGGAGCGGGCGAGGGCTTGCGGTCTACGCACTGCAGAACGGCACCGCCGTACGGCAGTGGGTCACTGCTGCGGCGGGGCTCGTCGCCCTCGACCCCCGCGACAGCCGCCTCGCCTACACCACCGCCGACCAGGACGTCCACGTACTCGCCATCGGCCGCCCGGCAGCAGCCCTGGTCTCCCCCTACCGGAACGTCACCACCCGCGCCGAGACCGACACGACCCCCCTCTCCTGGCAAGGAGAATGGTGGCTGTCCGAACCGGCCGCCTCCTGGAAGCTGGAGGTACGCCACAAGGCCACGGGCCGGCTGGTGGCCACGCGCAGCGGCGCAGCCGCCGCGTACTCGATCGCCGCGAAGTGGGACGGCCGTGACACGACCGGCGCGCTCCTTCCCAACGGCTCCTACACCTGGCGGCTCACCGCTCAGCCCGCGGACGGGCAAGGCGCACCGCTGCTCCAGACCGGCACGCTCCGTCTGACGGGCGGCACGGCCGTCTGGCGGGACCACGTCGGTACCTCCTCCCTTCCGGACGGCGTCGGTGACCTGCTGACGACGAACGCGGCAGGGACGCTCGCCGTCCACCTGGGCGACGGGGCCGGAAAGTTCTCCGGGACCGTGTCGTCGAGCGGCTGGCCGAAGTCGGCCCGGGCGGTGCCGATCGGCGACCTCAGCGGCGACCGCTGCGCCGACGTCCTGGTCCAGCCCGGCGACGGAACGCTGCGGCTGTACAAGCCTGCCTGCGGCACGGCGCCGAAGCCGACCGCGTCATACACCGCGCTCGGCACCGGCTGGAACCAGTACGACGTCATGACCTCGCCCGGTGACCTCACCGGCGACGGCCTGCCCGACCTGGTCACCCGCAACAGCTCGACCGGCGCGGTGTACCTCTACAAGGGAACCGGCACCGGCAGGCTCGCCGCACGCGTGAAGCTCGCCGACAACTGGAAGACCTACAAGAAGGTCGTGGGTGCGGGCGACCTCAACGGCGACGGAGTCGGTGATCTGCTCGTGCAGGACCAGTCCAACAACCTCTACCGCTACACCGGCAGGGGGAACGGCACCTTCACCGCCCGCGTGAAACTGGCGGCCGACTGGGGCGCGACGTACAACACGGTAGTGGGTGTCGGTGACATCACCGAAGACGGCAAAGCCGACCTTGTCGCCCGCGACACCGACGGAAACCTCTACCGGCATACCAGCACCTTCGCCACCCGCGTGAAGATCGGCACAGGATGGCAGGTCTACAAGACACTGTCCTGACCCAACGCGCCTGTCCCTCCAGCAAACGGCCGCCCCGACGCACCTGGCGGGCCTGCCAGTGGTGGCAGGGCAGGCACCACCGGTGTCGTCCCTATTGCGTCGCGTCGCAGCTTTCCCAGTGGCTCGCAGCCGCTCGCTCCACGTCGGCCTCGGAGGCGCAGGAGCGGGCTGGAACCCGAAAAACGCCATGCCCCTCGGGTGCGGAGCAGGCACCCCGCCACAGCGGGGTGCTGCCCGGATGTCCACCAGGGCAATGTGCATGCAGTCGGGACAGGGGCTGTGCCGCTGCAGGGATGATGGTCGCAGCCGTGTCATTTCGCCGGCGGTTCGCACTGCTGCGGGGTGTCCGGGGAACGCAGTCTGCGCAGGAGCGAAATTCAGGGGGCTCGCAGTACTGCATCGACCTGGCGCTGTCAGGTCTGCAGCTGCTGCTCGGTGCGCTCGAGCCACCTCCGGTACCAGTGCGCGAAGTCGTATCCGGTCGGCTCGATCCCTCGGTCCGCCGGTCGGAGGTCCTCCCAGATGTCACCTCGGTGCGGGCCTGTCATGACCAGCAGTGACGCATAGCCGCATCCCTGCTCACTGAGATACACGGCCCCCGCCTCCTGGGCGTCATACAGCTCCTCGTAGCGCGCATCCCAAGCCGCGTGGGCACGACGGAACTCGTCGTCGGCCGCAAAGACGTCCGAGGTGGGCTCCTGCGCCTCCAGTGCCTCCAGCTCACTCCCCAACGCCTCGGCTACGAAGGGCCGTCCGGCGAGCTCAGCGGCGGTCGACTGCGCGGGGAAGACAAGCCCGGGTCCGAGCCACTGCCACCCAGTGCTGCCCAAGGTCGGCGTCATCAGGCCATAGTCAGGACCGGCTCCCCCGCCTCCGACGTGAAGAAGGAAGCTCCGATACTGCGCGGGAAGGTCGATGCCCAGGTCCGCCTCCAGCGCCCGGAGCTGCTCCTCACGCATGACCGGACCGAGGTGAAATCCGTGCCCTCGCGCCCCGAATATTCTCTCTGCCCCGGGGTGCTCAGCGAGCTGGAGCACCCGCTCGCGCACTCCCACCCATATGTCCTCGCTCATGGGCACACGCTAGTGAGCAGCGCGCGGGGTCAGGGCCCATCCGCTCGATCGTCACCTTGCCGGTGCTCTTGTCCCCTCTCCGGCGTACGACTTGGAGGGCCTGGCGGGCGTGGGGATGGTCGATGTGGGCGAACGCGGCGGTCTTCAGCCGACGGATTTCATCGCGGTGATGGGCCCGGGTGCGCTCGATGTGGTCCAGGCGGATGTCGCGCCAGGGAAGGCGGCGGACCCGCTCATGGAGTCCGGGGTGGTTCCGCTTGACGACAGCCAGGTAGTGAGCCCCGCGTTCGTGCAGGTAGGAGGCATGTTCGTGCTGGGTGTGCAGGGCGTCGGCGGTGATCACCGCGTCGGTCAGATCGATGCAGTCCAGGAGCGGGGCGAAGGCCGGGATCTCGTTGCTCTTGCCGTCGACCTGCCTTTGGGTCAGGACCTGTCCGCTGTGGGTCATTGCGGCGATCAGGGCGGTGGCGGGCTTGTGTCGGGTGCGGGAACCGCGGAGTGTCTTGCCGTCGACGGCGATGAGCCTGCGGCCGGCGGCCGGGGCCTGACGTTCCTGGAGGAAGCGTCCAATGGCCCGGTCCAGAGCGTCGCCGTCCACGGCGGCCAGGACGAGGCGGATGGTCGTGGCATAGGGCGGCCGGAACAGGCGGGTCAGCGGGTCGGGGCTGAACCCGAGCAGAGCCAGGACGCGCTGCGGCGCGTCGGCGACCCACTCACCGATCGCCGTGATCGAGCCAGCGCCGGACAGAACAGCGGCGGCCGCTGCGGCAAGCAGGGCCGTCCACGGGTGCCGGATGCCACGACGGGCCCGTGGATCAGGCACTTCGACCAGATAATTCCGCAGGTCAGCAACCGTTTCCAGCGGGGCTGGACCGGAGGAGTCCCCAGCGAGCGGGGCATCCGCTGGGGCGGCCGACCACTCCCATCAGCAGCGGCCTAACCACCGAACCGGTGGTTACTTGCGGTCACGGCCCCAAGTCGGCGCGGACGAGCCGGATTGCGGCTACTGGGTCCGCGGATCGAGTGACGGTCCGGCCCACGACGATGTGTGACGCACCGGCGGCGATGGCAGCACGCGGTGTCCCGGGTCGGGCGTGCTCGGATCGGGATTCACCGGGCAGCGTGACTCCCGGCGTGACGATCAGGGAGCTGGAACCCAGTACATCCCGAAGCTGCGCGGCTTCCTGCGGCGATGCGATCACGCCATGGCATCCAGCGCGGTTCGCCAGCCGGGCCAGGCGCAGCACCTGCTCCTCGGTCGAGGCGTTGACCCCGAGGTCAGCGAGATCGGAGCTGGTCATGCTGGTGACGACGGTCAGGGCCAGCACACGCAGGCGAGGAAAGTCGCGGGCCGCGGCGACAGCGGCGGCCATGATCTCGGTGCCACCCATGCCATGCACCGTCACCATTGACGCGCCCAGTGTCCCTGCCACGCGGACCGCGCCGGCAACGGAGTTCGGGATCTCGAAGAGTTTCAGGTCCAGGAACACCTCGTTGCCCTTGGCAACGAGGTACTTGATGAGATCAGGTCCCGCCGCTGTGAGCAGCTCCAGCCCGACCTTGTAGAAACGGCACTCATCACCCAGACGGTCGACGACCTCCTCAGCCGCTCGACGGCTGTCGAAATCCAAAGCAACGATGATCCGACTGGCTGACTCCACAGCGCCATTGTCACCCACCACGCCGATCGGCCCATGGCCGGGTTGCCCCGACACGGGAGTGTCCAATAGACGGCCCTGTCTCATATTCGGTGGTAACGGAGTGTCATATCTGTGCTGGTCGAACCGGTTGCCGGGAACTCTGCAGGTCGGTGAGTTGCCTGGCACTGCCGGCGTGGGGTTCGGCGATTGTCGAGCCTGGCTGCCCCGGCCCGATACCAACCAGCGAGGACGTGCACCAGAGCGCCCGCTGACCTGGAGATATCACCCATGGTGAAGCCGACAACAATCCGTTACCACCGGATGTGAGACAGAGCCGTTAACTGGACAGACCCGAACGAGAGTGTTGCGTGTGGCGGGATGTCAGCAGGAAGGGCGAACAACGGGTCTCGCTGCCGACACCGCGGGGCGGCCCAAGGCCCCTGCCTGCGCCGGTGTCCCGGTGCCCAGTACGAAGGCTCCGCTCAGCGGCACCCCGAACGCCGCGGGATCGACGGCCCGTCGTCTGCGTGTACTCGTCGACACGACGCTTCACCTGCTTTCATCCGGTCGGGTGCGCGCACAGGCGGCCGCTTGGCCGGGGCGACTGGATTCCCCGCCATGCGCGCGTCACCGATCATGCCGAGCCGGGCCGCGGCCGTGCTGGCGCTGGGTATCCGCTTGCTTGGCGCTCGGTCTCAGGGACGGGGCACGTCGCCGAGCGACCGCTGCCGGTGCTCGCGGGGCGACAGTCCGTACGCACGGCGGAAGGCGCGGGTGAAGTCGCCCGCGCCGGGAAAGCCCCAGCGGACGGCGACGGTGTGGATCGGGGTACCGCGCAGGGCGGGGTCCGCCAGGTCGCGGTGGGCCTGCTCCAGGCGGCGGGCGCGGATCCAGGCGGCGAGCGTCTCGCCCCCGGACTGTTCGGTGAAGACGCGGTGCAGATGGCTGAGGGAGATGTGGTGCGCGGCGGCGATCGTGGCCGGCTTCATTTCGGGGTCGTGCAAGTGCTGGCGGACGAACGCCCGGATGCGCTCGGCCAGCGCTCGCCGGCGGTTCTCCGCCGGCAGGGCGGACTCGTCGTCCAGAGCGTGGGAGAACCAGGCGGACACCAGGTCGAGCACGGTGGTGCCGAGCCGGGGCGCGTCGCACGGGCGCAGGACGTCGGCCTGCCGGCCCAGGCCGACGAGGAAGTCGGCCAACAGCGCGCCCGTGCCCTCCCGCGCCGAGAACCCGCGCCCGCTCATCTCCCGTATCCGCTGCGGCGGCAGGGGAATCAGTTCCCTGGGGAAGTCGACGCCGACGCCCGTGACGGCACGGCACTCGCCGGTGTCCGGTGCCCCCTCGTTGTGCGGCTGGTCAGGGAAGGAGGGCGAGCTGTCGAGGAAGTGGAGGTCACGTGGGCCCAGCGGCGTCGTCCGCCCGCCGTCGTACGTGAGCGTCATCCGTCCGTCGAGCAGGAGCGTGAGCTGACAGCGCTGCAGGTCGGACCGCCGAGCGGTGCGGGCTCTCCTCCAGAAGCGCGCGGGCGTGAACGACGCGTGCCACACGGTCACCGGACCCAGCTCCATGCGCCGTAACTCCGCCTCGGAGGCGGAGGCGTGGGCGCCGACGACGTCGGCCGAGCGGGCCTGGAACATCAACTCCCGCCAGCAGTCGAACCTGTCCTCCGGCATGTCCTCGCTCCGGAACACGGTTCCGATCATCGCAGTGGCCCTCCGTCTCCCCGCCGGGTTCGTAGCACCCCTTAGACGGCTCAAGCGGCGAGCGTTGTGACATGTGAGGCTGTCGCGAGCGTCACAGCGCCGGTCCGCATCGCCCGCAAGGGCATCGGTCCGGTGACCGACTCGGCCGGCGTCGCCGAGTCATCGAGCCCACCATCTCCTGGCTCACGGGCTACGGCCGGCTCAACCACCGCTGCGAGCGCCATCCCTGCAACCACCTGCAACGGCTTCTGTCAGGACCTCATAGAAGCTGGCCGTGCAGCGGCCTGGGAGGCCGAGTGCAAGGGCGTCGTCGAGAAGGTCGACGGCGGCCAGGGCCTTGTCCAGGCCGCCGATGGCGCGGGCTCGTCCGGGTGCCGGACAGGCCGTACCACGGCCGGACAACCCCGCGGTCACCTGCGGGTACGCCGTCAGGTACGCGAATCGCGCGCGAGGTTGTCGGGGCAGACCACAGCGGGGTTACGGGAGGGGCCATCGGATCGTGGCCTTGGTCGGGCCCCGGTGGTACGCGGTCTGGTCGGGGGCAGATGACGGCGTCGTGCGTACGCGTGGCGCCGGACGGCCGGCACCGCACCTACCAGCCCCGGCCTGCCGGCCGGCACCGCACCACCGCCGACGAGTTGGAGGAGCCCTGGCGGCGCCGCTACCCGCACTTTCCCAGGCTGCTGTTCATCCTCGACGGCACCGGCTCCGCAGGCGTCGAGAACCGCATCAGCGCCCTCCACGCCACCCGCAACCTGAACGTGGCCGACTTCCTGAGAGAAGTGCAGGCCATGCCCACCGCCATGACCGACCTCCTGCAGCACGGGCCGTCCGCGCCCGTATGACGGCCCGTCCTCGACCCCGACCACCGCATCAGCTGGCTGCAACCCCACAGCTGGGCCGATCTTCCGGGCCTCTCGCAGAGACCCCTCCATGAGGATGAGCGTCCGCGTCGGCCGTGAGGCTAAGGAACCGGGCGCGCGCCGACCACAGTCCAGCCCGGCCCCTCAACGCTGGCGAGCCCCTCCGGACGCCGGCCGCGCAACTCCGGTCCCAGCCCGCCCCAGGCCCCGCAGTACCGGCAACTCCGGTCCTGGAACCGCACGTCCACTCCCCCGGCGGAGGGATGCCAGGGCGCCGGGCCGGCTTCAACGTCTCCCGGGCACCCGTGGTCTGCGCCAGCCACACTCATGGTCTGACCCATGGTCGGGGTCCGGGCGAGCGTGGCTCTGACGCGATGGCCCCTCAAGGTCCCGCTCAACAGCCTCCGTCTTTGACGAACTTTCGGAGGTGGCGGGGTCAGCGGGCGGGCGGGACGAACTCGGGCTGGTCGAGCAGGCGCAGCCAGCTTCCGTCGGACTGGCGCCTGACGACCTGCGCCCGCGCGCCGGCCCCGTCCCTGGGCGGGGTCGAGGTGAGGGCGATGTCGCCGCTGATCAACGTCGGCAGTGGCTGTTCCGGCTCGAAGCGGGGACCGTTGGCCAGCACCTTCTCCCACAGCGCACGGATCGCATCCCGCCCCACCGTCAGCTCACCGGGCGGGTAGGCCATCACTGCGTCCTCTTCGTACAGCGCGGCGGCCCCGGCCGCGTCACCGGCATTGGATCGCTCGACGAACAAGCGGGTGATGTCCTCGGGCCGCATGGCCTTCTCGTACTCCGGCATGGATTCCTCCTGACGTCGGGCTCCGGTCACTTCTCAGCGTGATCGCCCGCCAATCAGAAGTCCAACAGATGGATCTTCTGCGAGCTAGAATTTTCAGGCATGGAACTGAGGCAGCTGGAATACTTCGTCGCAGTCGCCGAAGAGCAGAACTTCACCCGTGCGGCCGAGCGGGTGCACATCAGTCAGTCCGGCGTCAGCGCCCAGATCCGCCAGCTCGAACGGGAACTCGGTGCCGAACTGTTCGACCGGTCGGCCCGAACCGTCACCCTCACCGTCGCGGGGAAGGCCGCGCTCGAACACGCCCGCGCCGCACTCGCCGCAGCCGGGGCGGTCGGCCAGGCAGTGGACGAGGTGACCGGCCTGATCCGGGGCCGGCTCACCGTCGGGATGGTCATCGGCTGCACCCTCACCCCGCTCTTCGAAGCCCTCGCCGCATTTCACGAGGCGCATCCCGGTGTGGAGATCTCGCTGCTGGAGGACAGCTCCGACCGGCTCGCCGAAGGCGTACGTACCGGCGCCGTCGACCTGGCACTCGTCGGGACCGCAACGGCCGCCCCCGACGGGCTGGACGCGCTGACCATCATCAGCGAGCGGCTTGTCGCGGCAGTCCCGGGCGGGCACCCCTTGGCGAAACAGCGGCGGGTCACCCTACGCGACCTGATTGCCTACCCGATGGTGTGCATGCCACCCGGCACCGGCCTGCGCGCCGTATTCGACCAGGCTTGCGCCGCACAGAATCTCCAGCCCTCGATCGCGCTGCAAGCCAGCGCCGCGGATGCCGTTGCAGACCTCGCCGCCCGCGGGCTCGGCGTCGCCGTCCTCAGCAACTCGATGGCCGCGAGCTACCGCGACCGGCTCACCGTCCGCACCATCGATGATGTCGAAACACCAGCATTGCTCGCTCTGATCTGGAAGAGCGCACACAACCCCTCGGTACGCGAGCTGCTCGTGCACAGTCGGCAAGCCTTCACGGACTTTCCGGGGCTGCACCGGTAGAGGCCGGTCAGCGGCTTCACTCGAGCCCACGGGGCCGTCCCCCGGATGTGAGGCAACAGACCCTCGGGTTCCCGCCGAATGGCCTTCAGTTTGCGCGAACTCACGGAGCTCTCGGGGTCGGGAACCACGTTGAGGATGCAGCTTGTCGTCGCATGATGTGACACGGGGGTGGTTGGTCATGTGGTGGGCCGCAGGAAGCGGACGACGGCCTCCTTCTCCGCGTCGGCCTCTCTTTGAATCTGCGGGGGGGAGGGGCTCGAACGCGTCCACGGTGACGGGGCGTGTGCCGGAGGCGCGGTTCCAGGTGGCGATGGCCAGGCCGTCGGCGATGACGGTCGGCCGGATGACGCCGCCTCCCGGCCAGACGCGGGCCTGGTGGAGAGCGGGGACGGACAGCTCGCGGGTGCGGTAGCCGACCAGGTAGTTGTCGTAGGCGGGCAGCATGCGAACGTCCGGAGTGCCGGACGGGCCGGGGAGTTCCTCCGCCTGCCCGGCGAGTACGGTCAACGTGCCGTACTCGGTGATCGCGCCGGAGTGCGCCAGCATCTTCCAGGCTCTGCGGGCCCAGGTGAGGGGCAGCCCGGACCAGGTGGCGAAATCCTCCGGAGCGGCGGGGGCGTGCGCGGCGAGGTAACGGCGGGCCAGCTCGGCGAGAGCGTCGTCGCCCTCCCACCGCAAGCTTCCGGTGGTGGGCAGCCAGTCGTCGAGCAGGACGTACGTGGCCTCGCCGGCGCGCTGTGGGCCGTGGCAGAGGATGTCGGTGAGTGCTGCGTGGCGGATCAGGTGGAAAGGTGCCTGTCCGTCGGGCGGGATGCCGAGGGTGGTGAGGTGCTCGGTCAGCTCGGCCCTGTTGAGCGGGCCGTGCGCGGCAAGAACGCGCTGGATGAGACGGTCGGCGCGCCGGCGCAGATCGTCGTCCAGGCCCAGTTGCCGGTAGCGGCGGCCGGCTGCGGCGAGGATCCTCGGGGACAGCAGCTGTGACACCCAGCGGGCGTCGTCGCCGGGGACGGTGTGCAGGGTGCCGCGCAGGTACCAGTTGCGGACGATGCTGCGCTCGTCCTCGTAGGCCGTGCGGACGGCCTGGGCGGTGATGTCCCGGCCGCGTACCCGGATGCCCAGGTCGGCGGCCGTGGCCTCCTGGGCCTGGACGGCGAAGACCCGTCGGACGACCGCCTCGGCAGAGGTCTCCCGTGCTCCACCGGCCAGGGCCTGGGCGTGGGCCCGCAGTCTGCGGACGCTCCTCGGGTCAAGCATCGGGCTGTGCCTCTCGTCCAGAGCGGTCAGGTGACGGCCTTGTCGAGGATGCCGGCGAGTCCGGCGGGTGCCGGCAGCACCGGCCAGAGGCCGGTGGGGGGCCGAAGCGCCGCCACGGCGGCTGGTCAGGAAGGCCACCCCGGCATCCCGGAGTTCGCCAGCATAGGCGCCGTCCGTACGCCTTGCGCCCGGCCGGGACGGAAACCCGCCGTCGCCGGGGGCGCACTGCCCTGAGCACCGCTCGGTGCAGCACAGACGGTGCACCGAAGCGGACCGGGTAGCCCTGCCCGCGGCAGGTCCTCCGGCCACCGCGCAGCGCTCCGCGGATTCTCGGTGATCCCGGTGGCTTTGAGGTGCTGGGCGAACAGGCCGGGTACGTCGATGGTGTGCGGCTGACCGGGCCCGGGCGCCTGCTCCTCGCCCGCGACGCCGGCAGTCACGGCGTGGAGTTCCGTAAGGGGGTCACAGGCATCGCGGGCACCGGCCGCATCCCGCACCGTGCGGGTGGTCTGGAGCGCTTTTCCGGACCAAGGAGTGGATCACACGGGCCTGCCGTCGTTCTCGGTCCGCGGTTGGGCGCTGTCTCGTCCTGAGTGGAGAGGATTTCGCGTCGGCGGAGGGCCTGTTCGATTGCGGACGGAGCCGATGGCTTGGCACCGTTCGGGACATCGGCTCCGTCTGGATCGTGAACTGAGGAGGCACCCTCGTGGCTGTCATTCCGGAACGTCGTCTGGCTCTTCTTGGAGGCGGCTTCTCCACCGACGACGACGGTCTGCTGGACGACTGGGTGCTTGATCAGGTGCGTGCGCCTCGGCCCAAGGTGTGCTTCGTTCCGACAGCCAGTGGCGACGCCCCCGGCTACGTCGAGCAATTCCTTGCGGCATACCAGGCACGTTCCTGCGAGCCCAGTGTCTTGCGGCTGTTTCGGCGGGACCTCGATGACGACGACCTGCGAACGTTCCTGCTCTCTCAGGACGTCGTCTATGTGGGTGGGGGCAACACCGCGAACCTGCTGGCGGTCTGGCGTGCGCACGGCGTGGACCGGCTGCTGCGCGAGGCATTCGACCGCGGGACCCTGCTGTGCGGCATCAGTGCCGGCGCCAACTGCTGGGCCGAGGGCTCGCACACCGACTCCTTCGGGCCGCTGACTCACCTCTCGGACGGGCTGGGTGTGCTCTCCGGCTCGGTCTGCCCCCACTACGACAGTGAGCCGGGGCGTCGGTCGTCCTATCGGACGGCCGTGGCACACCACGCGCTTCCGGCCGGCTGGGCAGTGGAGGACGGCGTCGGTGCCCTTTTCACCGACGGTCAGTTGACGGACACGGTGACTCGCACGCCTCAGGCCCGGCTGTATCGGGTGGAGCCGGACGGGGACAGCGGAGTCAAGGAACAAGCTCTGCCATGTCGGCTGCTCGTCCCAGCGCATCAGCCCACTCCGCCCGTGTGAACCTTTTCAGCCGTCGCCGACAGCTCCGCCCCGTGCCCCCGGGCAGCCCGCAGGGCGACCGGCCTTGGCGCCGGAGCGCACCCTCACGCCTGCGGGCCGCGCGTACGGGCACCCGCGCCACGCACGGCACGCAGCGGAACCGCTCACGGAACTCCCTCTCGGTCAGCCGCGCCGCCGCCATGAAGACCCTCGCCCACGACGAGCAGGACATCAAGGTGATCACCTGCGGATACGCCGTCAGGTGCCCGGATCGCGGGGCGGGGTTGCCGGGCCGACCACGGCCGGGGCGTGGCAGAGGCCATCGGATCGCGGCCCTGGTCGGGCCCCGGTGGTACATGGTCTGGTCGGGGGCGGCTGACGGCGTCGTGCGTACGCGCGGTGTCGGACGGCCGGCACCGCACCGCACGAGAGGGCACGCCGATGCGAGACCTGGACGCGGGCGCGGGAGATCGGGTGACGGCGCATTACGGGAGAGCTGATGCCTGGCAAATGCCAACGGCGTACGCCTTCAGCAATTCTCGCGCCTCGGCGCCCGGCTGCCCAGGTGATCTGGCGCCCGATGGCACTGCCGGACGAGGCTGCCCGTCCTGAGGCGCCCGGCAAGACCGCCTCGGGCCCGGTCGGCCGGGGCCGTACAGGACGCGGATCGGGCGCTGCGTGTTCGGTGACCAGCCGGATTTCAGGGATGCGCTCGATGCCGGTCCGCTCGGCCGCCGGTTCACAGGGAAGAACTCCCGGCCTTCAGCGTGCGGTGAGAGCACCGGGTGCGGGGCCTCGGCGCCGAAGAGCGGCGTCCCGGGTCGCGCATGGCCGCGAACCCGGAACGCCGCAGGTCGGCGGCCTCCCAGAGGCCCGTCACAGGACGCGCCGGAGAACCGGAGCCGGGCCCGGCCGCCGCCACGGAGGGGACGGATTCCCCGGCATACATGCGCGCGGCCCGGTCGATGCATGTGGACGTTTCGCCTGCTCTTGATCTTTCGGCCGCATGCCGCCGCGCTGAGCACCTCATGCGTGGGCCGTGCCGGTGCGAGCGGTCAGGGAGGTCCGCTCGTCCCCTGACGCGAACCCGCAGCGAGGCATCCGGAGACCGCTTCCAAAGGCACATCACGAAGCGCTCGGCCCGGACACACCGTCAACACCAGAGAGGCTGCAAGCATGCACGAAGCAGGAAACCGGCCGGCAGACGCCAGGAAAGACGCCGCCGTGCCGGTGCCACGCAGGCGCAGGAGGGCGTACGGGCTGGGAGTGCTCGTCGCGGCGACGCTGCTGGGCGCATCGATGCCGCACAACGCCGCTGCGGCGACGCAGAACACGTCGGCGGAGGCCGTCCGGTGCGTCCAGGCCGGCAACGCGACGCTCAACCCACGGTTCTACTGGCGCAACGTCTTCGGGGCCCGGCTCGGTGAGGGGATCATCCACGAAGCGTCGTCGCCGAACCCGTTCGGAGGGAGTATCGCGCCGGGGTCGACGTTCACCTTCAGCTGGCGTCCGGAGACCACGCGCAACCCGATCGGGTCGCAGTACCACACCCACCGGGTCAATCTGGCGTCGATCATGGCAGTGGCCGGCGTGCAGTCGGTGACAGGGCCGGGAACCCTGAGCGGGACGACCCTCAGCGTCCGGGAGACGCCGCCGCAGAAGCTTGCGGCCACCCAGGTGACGTTCCTGATCAGGCCGGGAACGGAGGGCCGGACAGCCACTCTGTCGACGGCCGACCACAGCCTCACCACGCAGTGGCTGTTCGCCAGCATCAACAACATCTGGGAGAACACCGGAAGCATCTCCTTCGCCGTCCGCAGCCGTGTCGACCTCGGCTGCGAACCCCCTGCCGTCCTGTCGTGACGGGACGACAGCCACAGAGGTCCGGAAAAGAGTGAACCGACCAGCTCAGGCCGTCACCCACTCGCAAGCCGGCCCCCGCACGCCATGAGCCAGCGGCGCGTCCGGCCGACTCCACGGCCGGGCGCGTCGACGTTCTCAGCCGGATGACGTGCAGTTGCCGGTCGCGTGCCTGTTCCGCAGCCGCGACCGGTGGCAAGGGGGCTGCGGTCGGCGCGCTTCAGGGTGCCCTTGACCGTGATCGGCCTGCCCTTGGCGACCGGCTCGGGGCTCGCGTCGGCACCCCCGATGACGGAGGCACGCTCGCGAGCGCGGTGGCGGACGCGGCGAGAACGGTCGTCGCACGACGACCGGCCGAAAGTCTGCGCTTGCGCAGGATCATGTCCCGCCCCTGAATCTGTGCCTTGGACACCGGACGGTCATCCGCCCGGTGCGGGCGCTCCAAGCAGTGCCGGCAGATCGACGGCACCGGGGCCCGCATTCTGAAGCAACGGCCGCTCACGGCAGGCACAAAGCGGTTTCGTCGAGCGGGCGGCGCCCGTCGGCCGTTGCCGCGGACCGGCGCATCGCCCAACCGCCGTCGGTTCGGGTTCCCGGCGCCGACGGCCTTCGCGCAGACGCCTCGGTGCGACGTGCATCTTTTTCGCCGTCGCAAGGGCTGCCTCACACCGGATCCGAAGCGTCTTCGCCGGACCGGGAACAAGTCAGTCGGCCGCGTGCTCTCTGCTCGTCGGTCAGGGCAGCTGTGTCGACCGCGGTCCCGTGCGGCGTGCGAAGCGGAACACGGGACCGCTCGACCCCGCCGTCACATCCCAGCCGGGTGACCGGACCATAGATCGAGGGCGGGCAGACCCGCCTGCCCGACGGCGCGGAAGAGTGACCGGCGCACCCGGCCCTGCCGGCCTCTGCCCCGCTCGCCCCGCTCGCCCCGCTCGCGCAGCCGGCCCGGCGGACGGATGCCTTTCACTCCGCGCCGATCCGGAGCCTCGTGCCGTCAGCCTCACCGTGCAACCGGTCGGGCGCGTCAGCGGCGGGCCAGGTCATCGAGAGCGGCCGGCGGCGTCACCGCCCGGCCGTTCCGAAAATCTGGCCGGCCGTCTCGAAGCGGTGCGCCGTCGGCTTCAGCACTTCGTAGAGGTGGCCGAAGTACTCCGTCTCCGCCGTGCTGGTGAGCACCGCCAGCAGAAAGGCGAGGCATCCCATGTCATGGTGCTCCCACAGCGGGCCGCGCCCCTCGTTGTAGAGCACGGTCCACTCGTCGGGATGCCGGCCGGGCCGCACCAGCCAGTACAGGAACGCCCCCGAGCCCTCCTCGAACGCCCACGGAATGACCCGCGCGCCTGTCTCCTGCAGGCCGGCGGGCTTGTCCTCGAACTCCCACAGGACGGCCAGGATCTCGTCCCGTTCCTTCGCCTGCGCGTGCAGGTCGCAGGAGTCGTAGGCGGAGTCGGGGACGAGCAGCCAGACCGTCTCGTCGAAGATGCCGTCGCCGTATGTCTCGACGAGGCGCTTGTAGTCGGCGGGCAGAGCCGCACCGAGGGCGCGCTCGGCCTGGTCCCAGTCCACTGCGGGTGGCGGACCGGCGGGCGGCGGGCAGAGACGGGCGAGTGCATCGAGGTCGGCCATGGAGCGGAAGCTACCGGGAGACCGGCCGGCACCCGTGGGCGGGTCGGCGGACCAGACGAAGATCCGCAGCGGAGCCCGGTCAGGCACCGGCTTGCCGGCGTGAAGACCTCGGTGCACCGGGAGCCGCGTCTGCCGGACGGCCGATGAGTACGCACTCGGCCGGTGGGGCCTCCTGCAGCGCCCGGTCACGCCAGGACTCCCGACGACCGGTCACGGCGAACCCGAGGCTGCGGAGCCACGGCCTGCACACGGCCGGACCGGGCCATGAGAACCGGCACCGGAAGCAGCCGCTGCCCGGCGGGCCCCAGGCAGGCAGCGGGATGAGCGGACCGTCAGCGACCATGCCGTGCACACCCCTGACAAGCAGAGAGACCACACGCCGCCAAAACAGGTATCAGAACGAAGAAACAGCAGGTCAGAGGCTATTCAAGGGGTTTGCCCGAGAAGGCTCTCGGGTACACCATGGAAGTGACGGATCGTTAGCGACCGTGCCATACACACCCCGACAAGCCGGAGGCCCGTATGGCATCGCGACGAGTGAAGCGCCAGAACCCCGCCCCTTTCCTCGAACTGCACTGGGGTGGAGTGCACCTGGTCATCGAGAGAGTCCCCTACCCGTTGCTGGCCGTGATCGGCAGCGCAGCAGGCGCACTCGGGGGCGCCGCATGGATGGGCGGGCGATGACAGCCGGGGCTTGCCCAGTGTCAGCGCCCTTCGTCTTTCCGCTGCCCGAGTGCCAGTGGGTGAGACCGAAGCCTTGCGTCAGCGGCGGCAGAGTTCTCCGGTCCAGTTCCGCAACTGGCCCTCAAGGACGAGGCTGTCGCCGCGGGCCCCGGTCCGGAGCAGCTGCGCGCAGACGGCCGCTTCGGAGGCGAGGCCGGCAGGGCTGCCGAGGGCAGCAGGGAAGGCGGTGGGGACGCGAGCAGCGGGTCGGGCTGAAGCATGGCGTAGGCGTAGAGGGTGGCGGTGGATTCCGCCTGAATGCCAGGCAGGGTCTTCAACGGGCGAAGGAGTACAGCCTGTCGATTTCCCGGAAGCCCGCGGATTCGTAGAGAGCATGGGCTGCGGTGCGGTCCCGCTCGTCTCCGGGCGGAGCGTCGTCGTCGACGTACAGGATCACCTCTGCCGCGCCCATCCGGCTCAGCGTGTCCAGGGCTGTTCCCAGCAGGCCCCGGCCCGTTCCCCGGCCGCGTGCCACGGGTTCCACGCCGATCCACCGCAGCACTCCGATGCCTTGGACGGGGCTGTCGACGGTGGCATCGGCGACGGTCTCGCCGTGGTCGGTGACCAGGAGCCGCCGGCCGGTGGGGGTGGGGGTTTCGGTGACGTGGCGGTCGAGGCGGGGAAGGTCGTGGGCGGGGAGGGTGCGGTGCATGTAGCGCCACAGGGCCTCCCCTCTGAACCCGGCCTCGGTGAGTGCCTGATGGGTGGCCGGGCGGTGTCTTACCGGGAGGGCTTCGAGGCCGAGGGTGAGGGCGGTGGCGAAGTCGAAGGCGTCGAGGGGGCGGGGCCCGAGGTGGTGTACGGCGTGGTCGATCAGGGCGCGGGCGATCGTCCCGTTCTCGTGGCAATGCAGCCACAGGATCACGCCGTGGCCGTCCTTGGGCCGCGCCGCGCAGGAGATGACGCCGAGGACGGTGTCCGACGAGCCGACGGCCACGAACGTGGCGAGGCCATCGAGGTCGGACCACCAGTGGGCGTCGGTGGTGGAACAACCTTTGAGAGCGTCGTCGAGCATCGCGGGGGTTGCGGCAGGCTGACCGGTCATACGGTCGGCATTGATCAGATTCAGCACTGCCGTCCGGTCGGTCTTGGTGCAGGGGCGCAGGGCGAGGCCGGATGCAGGGATCACGCCGACGACCATGCACAGCATTCCCCTCCGGTGTCCAGCAACGACAGAGCTACCGGGTCTATTCGCAGTGCACCGGGCTTCAGCCCGGTGGTGAAGCGAATCTGAGAACTGCTCTGACCTCAGCTGTGCGCACGGATCCGCGCTGTCGGCCTCAGCCAGGATCAGAGCGGCCGGTTCTGCTGCTCGATGTACTGCTTCACGATGCTGAGCGGCGCGCCGCCGACGGACCCGGCGAAATACGAGCCGGACCA
>NZ_JBIVOX010000044.1:0-27884 GCF_044754345.1 Streptomyces sp. NPDC093094
GCCCCCGTGGAGTCCCTGATGCCGCTGCGCCTGGCCCGCTACGGCGTCCCCCTGGCCGAGACCGCCCCCGCCGGCCTCGCCGCCGCCGGCATCGAGCCCGCCCTGATCCCGCCGGCCGCGCCCCAGCCCCAGCTCGCCGCCGCGGCCGCACCCGCCCCGGCGGTCCAGGCGGCCCCCGCGCAGCAGCGCCCGGCGCCCGTGCCGGACCCGGACCAGGACCCCGACCAGAACCCCTGGCTGCACGCCCGGGACCCGCACACGGTCGAGTACCACGGCGGGTACGACCCCGACTTCGACCCGGAGCTGTACGAGCCGCCGTACGAGGAGTTCCCGCCCGACGAGCAGCTGTACGGCCCTCCGTACGGGCCGGAGCAGGCACCGGAGCCGTCCGCCGAGGAGACCGGCAGCTTCCCCGTGCCGGCCGGCCCGGGCCGCACGCGCGAGCTGGGCGAGGGCGGCGGCAGTCCGGAGCCGGACGAGGAGTCGTACTACCTGCTCTTCAAGCAGTCGATCAACGGCAGCTATCCCACGCCCCGCGAGTTCAGCGGCAACGTGGAGGCGCAGTTCGGACAGCCGCTCGCGCCGGACGAGGCCAAGAAGATGGTCAGCCGCTTCACCAACCGCCACTACGCGGAGCTGGAGGAGGAGCACATCGCCTGACGGCGGCCCGGCACGACCCGGACATGACGAAAGGGGCCCTCGGTCGAGGGCCCCTTTCGTCGTACGGGACGGGTGCGCGGGCGGCTACTCCCCGAGCAGGACCCGCACCCGCTCCTGGCCCACCGCCAGCAGCAGCGTGGGCAGACGCGGGCCGGTGTCCCGGCCGACGAGCAGGTGGTAGAGCAGCGCGAAGAACGTCCGCTGGGCGGTCTTGATCTCCGGCGGCAGCTCCTTGGGCGTGGCGTCCGCGGAGAACCCGGCCTGGACCTTGGGCACGCCGTAGACGAGGTGGGTCAGCCCGTCGAGCGACCAGTGCGAGGCGAGTCCGTCCAGCAGCAGCCGCAGGGACTCACGGCCCGCCTCGTCGAGCGACTTCAGCAGCTCGGCGTCGGGCTCGTCGCGCACGATGGTGCGCTGGTCGGCGGGGACGTGGGTGTTGATCCACGCCTCAGCCTTGTCGTAGCGCGGGCGGGCCTCCTCCAGGGAGCCGATCGGGTTGTCCGGGTCGAGCTCGCTGAGGATGCGCAGGGCCTGGTCCTCGTGGCCGGCGGTGATGTCGGCGACCGAGGCGAGGGTGCGGTACGGCAGCGGCCGCGTGGTGCGCGGCAGCTCACCGCCCGCGGTGCGCACGGCCCGGGAGTGGGCGGCGGCGTCGGCGGGCAGGACGGAACCCTCGGCGACCTTGGCGTCGAGCTTGTCCCACTCGTCGTAGAGCCGCTGGATCTCCTGGTCGAAGGCGATCTTGAAGGACTGGTTCGGCCGGCGCCGGGCGTAGAGCCAGCGCAGGATCTGCGGCTCCATGATCTTCAGCGCGTCGCCCGGGGTGGGCACGCCGCCGCGGGACGACGACATCTTCGCCATGCCGGAGATGCCCACGAAGGCGTACATCGGCCCGATGGGCTGCCTGCCGTCGAAGATGCCGACGATCTGCCCGCCGACCTGGAAGGACGAGCCGGGCGAGGAGTGGTCGACCCCGCTGGGCTCGAAGATCACGCCCTCGTACGCCCACCGCATCGGCCAGTCGACCTTCCAGACCAGCTTGCCGCGGTTGAACTCGCTCAGCCGCACCGTCTCGGAGAAACCGCAGGCCGTGCAGGCGTACGTCAGCTCGGTGGTCTCGTCGTCGTACGACGTGACGGCCGTCAGGTCCTTGCCGCAGTTGCCGCAGTACGGCTTGTACGGGAAGTACCCGGCGGAGCCGGAGCTGCCGTCGTCCTCGGCGGCGGCGCCGGAGCCCTCCGCGGCCTCCAGCTCGGCCTCGTCGACCGGCTTCTGCTGCTGCTTCTTGGCCGGGGCCTTCTTGGTGCGGTACTGGTCGAGGATCGCGTCGATGTCGCCGCGGTGGCGCATGGCGTGCAGGATCTGCTCGCGGTAGACGCCGGAGGTGTACTGCTCCGTCTGGCTGATCCCGTCGAACTCCACGCCGAGCTCGGCCAGCGACTCGGCCATCGCCGCCTTGAAGTGCTCGGCCCAGTTCGCGTACGCGGAGCCCTGCGGCGCCGGCACCGAGGTCAGCGGCTTGCCGATGTGCTCGGCCCAGGACTCGTCGACACCCGCGATGCCCGCGGGGACCTTGCGGTAGCGGTCGTAGTCGTCCCAGGAGATGAGGTGGCGCACCTGGTGACCGCGGCGCCGGATCTCGTCGGCGACGAGATGCGGGGTCATGACCTCGCGGAGGTTCCCGAGGTGGATGGGGCCGGACGGGGAGAGACCCGACGCGACGACGACCGGTTTGCCCGGGGCCCGGCGCTCCGACTCCTCGATGACCTCATCCGCGAAACGGGAGACCCAGTCGGTGGTCTCGGTGCTCTGAGCCACGATCGGCACGTCCTCTGTGTACTGATGGCCTGATGGTCGATCCATTCTCCCAGACGGGAACGCGCCCGGGAAAACGGCTTTACCCTCCGTGGGATACTGGCCGGGTCTGTCAATCCACGAGGAGAACGGCTCTCACCCCATGACCTCGGTCCCGTCGCTCACCGATCTCGTCAACCAGCAGCTCACCGACGCCCTCGCGACCTCCCTGCCGGAGGCCGACGGGGTCGACCCGCTGCTGCGACGAAGCGACCGGGCCGACTTCCAGGCCAACGGCATCCTGGCACTGGCCAAGAAGGCGAAGGCGAACCCGCGCGAGCTGGCGACGCAGGTGGTCGGCAACATCGTCACCGGCGCCGTGATCGAGGACGTCGAGGTCTCCGGCCCCGGCTTCCTCAACATCACCGTCGCCGACCGGGCGATCACCGGGAACCTCGCCGCGCGGCACGCGGACGGCGAGCGCCTCGGCGTCCCGCTGAAGGAGAACGCGGGCGTCACGGTCGTGGACTACGCCCAACCGAACGTGGCGAAGGAGATGCACGTCGGTCACCTGCGCTCCGCGGTGATCGGCGACGCCCTGCGCGGCATGCTCGACTTCACCGGCGAGAAGACGATCGGCCGGCACCACATCGGCGACTGGGGCACCCAGTTCGGCATGCTCATCCAGTACCTGTTCGAGCACCCCGGCGAGCTGGCCCCCGCGGCCGACGTCGACGGCGAGCAGGCGATGAGCAACCTGAACCGTGTCTACAAGGCGTCGCGCGTGCTCTTCGACGCGGACGAGGACTTCAAGGAGCGGGCCCGCAAGCGGGTCGTCGCCCTCCAGTCCGGCGACAAGGAGACCCTCGAACTGTGGCAGCAGTTCGTGGACGAGTCGAAGGTCTACTTCTACTCCGTCTTCGAGAAGCTCGACATGGAGATCCGCGACGAGGAGATCGTCGGCGAGTCCGCGTACAACGAGGGCATGCCCGAGACCGCCCGCCTCCTGGAGGAGATGGGTGTCGCGGTGCGCTCCGAGGGCGCGCTGGTGGTGTTCTTCGACGAGATCCGCGGCAAGGACGACCAGCCGGTCCCGCTGATCGTGCAGAAGGCCGACGGCGGTTTCGGCTACGCGGCCTCCGACCTGACCGCGATCCGCGACCGCGTCCTCGGCCTGCACGCCACGACGCTGCTGTACGTCGTCGACGTACGCCAGTCGCTGCACTTCCGGATGGTCCTCGAGACGGCCCGCCGGGCCGGCTGGCTGAACGACGACGTCACCGCGCACAACATGGGCTACGGCACCGTGCTCGGCGCGGACGGCAAGCCCTTCAAGACGCGTGAGGGCGAGACCGTGCGGCTGGAGGACCTCCTCGACGAGGCGGTGCAGCGCGCCGCGGAGGTCGTCCGGGACAAGGCGAAGGACCTCACCGAGGACGAGATCCAGGAGCGGGCCGCGCAGGTCGGCATCGGCGCGGTGAAGTACGCGGACCTGTCGACGTCGCCGAACCGCGACTACAAGTTCGACCTGGACCAGATGGTCTCGCTCAACGGCGACACCAGCGTGTACCTCCAGTACGCCTACGCCCGTATCCAGTCCATCCTCCGCAAGGCCGGCGAGGTCCGCCCCGCCGCCCACCCGGAGCTGGAGCTGCACGAGGCGGAGCGCGCGCTGGGCCTGCACCTGGACGCCTTCGGCGACACGGTCTTCGAGGCAGCCGCGGAGTACGCCCCGCACAAGCTGGCGGCGTACCTGTACCAGCTGGCGTCGCTGTACACGTCGTTCTACGACAAGTGCCCGGTCCTCAAGGCCGAGACGCCCCAGCAGGTCGAGAACCGCCTCTTCCTCTGCGACCTCACCGCCCGCACCCTGCACCAGGGCATGGCCCTGCTGGGCATCAGGACGCCCGAGCGCCTCTGAGGGAGGACGGCCGTCTCCGCCGCCCGCGGAGACGGCCCGCCGCGGCGGGGGCCGTCGTCCGTGGGGCCGTCGTCCGTGGGGCCGTCGTCCGTGGGGCCGTCGTCCGTGGGGCCGTCGTCCGTGGGGCCCGTTGTCCGTGGGGCCGTCGTCCGTGGGGCCGTCGTCCGTGGGGCCGTCGTCCGTGGGGCCGTCGTCCGTGGGGCCCGTTGTCGGGGGCGTTGTCAGTGGGGGCCCGTACAGTCCCCGGCATGGCGACTCTTCCGAACCCGCTGCCCGCGCTGGCGGCGGACCCGAGCGGGCGTTCCCTCGGACTCCAGCTGCCCCCGGGCAGACTGTTCGACGCGACCGAGGACGGCCCGTGGCCCGAGCCGCTGATGTGGCACGCGGGCACACCCGCCGGGCCCGGCCACTGGGCGTCGCTGGGCGGGTCGGCGGCCCGGGTGGGGCTGCTGCCGGTCCTGGTCGACCTGGAGGACCGTCAGGGCGGCCCGGCCGAGTGGCAGTTGGAGCCCGGGGAGGTCTCGTATCCCGGGGATCACGACGCCGAGGACGTGCTCGCGGAGAACTGGGAGGGCGACGACGACCACTGGGACGAAGAACTCGCCGAGCTGTTCCGGCCGTTCGGACCCGAATGGCCCGGCCTCGCACCCGCCGGCCGGCTGACCGCCGAACCGGGACTGTGCGCGGCCCAGGTCGCCGACTCCCTGTGCGACGGCACCCGCTCGTGGCTGCGCGGCCCGCACCTGGCCCTCGTCCCGGCCCGCCGCTCCGCCGACATACCGGCCGCGATCGGCTGGACCGGCCCGCTCAACCACGACAACGACGTGGCCCGGCTCTGCGCGGTGCTGCGCTCCTGGGAGGACCGCTTCGGGATACGGGTGGTCGCCCTCGGCTTCGACACGCTCCATGTGTCCGTGGCCGCCCCGCCGGCCGACCTGGGCGCGGCCGAGGCGCTGGCGGCGGAGCACTACGCGTTCTGCCCGGACAACGTCACGCAGAACGGTCCGGGCGGCCTCCAGGAGTACGCGAAGGGCCTGGTGGGCGAGCGCGTCTGGTCCTTCTGGTGGGACTGAGCCGCACGCCCTGCGTTCCCCCGGGCCCTTACGCTCCCCCGAGCCCCTTCGCCAGCCGGCGCAGCCCCTCCGCGATCTCGTCCGGCGTCTGCGTCACGAAGCACAGGCGCAAGGCCGAGCGGTCGGGGTCCGAGGCGTAGAAGGGCGCCCCGGGGACGTAGGCCACGTCGTGCCGGACCACCTCGGGGAGCAGGGCGGTGGTGTCGTACGAGGCCGGAAGACGGGCCCACAGGAACATGCCGCCCTCGGGGCGGGTCCAGACCGAGCCCTCCGGAAGCGCGGCGGGCAGCCCGGCGACCATGGCGTCACGGCGTTCGGCGTACACGGCGCGCACCCGGACCACATGGGCGTCGAGGACGTCGAGGTACCGGGCGGCGGCGAGCTGGTTGAGGGTCGGCGTGTGCAGGTCGGCGGCCTGCTTGGCGACCGCGCAGGCCCGCCGCAGGGAGGCGGGTGCGCGCAGCCAGCCGATGCGCAGTCCAGGCGCCATGATCTTGGAGAAGGAGCCGAGCAGGACGGTCCGGTCGGCGGCACCCTCGCAGGAGGCGATCCACGGCACCGGCTCACCGTCGTAGCGCAGCTCGCCGTACGGGTCGTCCTCGACGATCCACAGCCCGTGCCGTGCGGCCACGTCCGCCACGGCGGCCCGGCGGCCGGCCGGCATGGTGCGGCCGGTGGGGTTCTGGAAGGTGGGCACGGTGTACAGCAGCTTGGGCCGCTCGCTGCGCACCAGCTCGGCCAGGGCCTGCGGGTCGACGCCGTCGGCGTCGGTCGGCACGGCGACGACCCGCGCGCCCGCGAGGCCGAAGACCTGCAGGGCCGCCAGATAGCAGGGGTCCTCGACCAGGACGGTGTCGCCGGGGTCGAGGAGGGCGGTGGCGAGCAGGGACAGCGCCTGCTGCGAGCCGGTGGTGATCAGCAGGTCGTCCGCCCCGGTCGGCAGCCCCCGCCGGGTGACGCGTTCGGCGAGCGCGGCACGCAGGGAGGGTTCGCCCTCGGTGGTGGAGTACTGGAGCGCCCGGGCCGGGGTCTGTTCGAGGACCTCGTGGAAGGCCGTGGCGATGCCGCGGCGGTCGAACAGCTCCGGTGCGGGCAGCCCGCCCGCGAAGTTGATGACGTCGGGGCGCGCGGTGACCGCGAGGATGTCCCGCACCGGCGACCCGCCGACCGCCGTCGTGCGCGCGGCGAGCGGCGGAAGGGAGGCGGGGGCGACAACTGCGGTCATGGGACGGCTCCTTCGGCTGCGGGACGGCTCGTGCCCGCAGCCTAGGGAATTCGTGTCGCCTACAACTTCTCTTTCAGGATGTGGACCTCGCCGGACCGGACCTGCGGCCGACGCCGGGGGCTACCGCTGCGCGGCGAGCATCCGCGCGGCCTCGGTGGCCCAGTACGTCAGGATGGTGCGCGCACCGGCCCGCTTGATGCCGGTGAGCGCCTCCAGGATCGCCCGGTCGCGGTCGATCCAGCCCTTCTCGGCGGCGGCCTCGATCATCGAGTACTCGCCGGAGATCTGGTAGGCGGCGACCGGCACGTCCACCGCGTCGGCGACGCGCGCGAGGATGTCGAGGTAGGGGCCCGCGGGCTTGACCATCACCATGTCGGCCCCCTCCTCCAGGTCCAGGGCCAGCTCCCGCAGCGACTCGCGCACATTGGCGGGGTCCTGCTGGTAGGTCTTGCGGTCGCCCTTCAGCGAGGAGCCGACGGCCTCCCGGAAGGGGCCGTAGAACGCGGAGGCGTACTTGGCGGTGTAGGCGAGGATCGCGACGTCGTCCCGGCCGATCTGGTCGAGGGCGTCACGGACGACCCCGATCTGCCCGTCCATCATGCCGCTGGGCCCGACGACGTGGGCGCCCGCGTCGGCCTGGACCTGCGCCATCTCGGCGTAGCGCTCCAGGGTGGCGTCGTTGTCGACGCGCCCTTCGGCGTCGAGCACCCCGCAGTGGCCGTGGTCGACGGTCTCGTCGAGACAGAGGTCGGACATGACGAGGAGGTCGTCGCCGACCTCGGCCCGCACGTCCCGCAGGGCCACCTGGAGAATCCCGTCGGGGTCGGTCCCCGGCGTCCCCAGGCCGTCCTTCTTCGACTCCTCCGGCACGCCGAACAGCATGATCCCGGAGACCCCGGCCTCCACCGCCTCGGCGGCGGCCTTCCTCAGGCTGTCGCGCGTGTGCTGGACCACGCCGGGCATCGCGGCGATCGGCACGGGCTCGCTCACGCCCTCGCGCACGAACGCGGGGAGGATGAAGTCGGCGGGGTGCAGCCGGGTCTCGGCGACCATGCGCCGCATCACGGGAATGGTCCGCAGCCGCCGGGGACGGGTACCGGGAAAAGATCCGTACTTCGTCATACGCCTACGCTACGCCCGCCCGAACCCTGCCTTTGCCGACGCCCCGTCGGGCCCGTGCCCCGTTCAAGCGGCGCAGAAGGATGCGGGCACCGCCGGCCCGCCGGGACGGCAGTCGCGGCAGAGGCCGGGCTCCGGGGCGCGGAAGGGGCGGTCGCAGCCGTCGCAGTCCTGGAAGCGGTGGGGGCGGCGGGGCATGTCCGGGATGTCGTCCGTCACCGGACGGGGCGCGGGGACCGCCGGTAGTGCCGCGGGGAGCAGTTCGCGCAGGCGGTACCCGAGGACACCGGCCGGGTACCGCATGTCCTGCGGCAGGTCGTCCGTCAGCGCCCGGTGGACGACCAGGGCCGAGGCGCCCCGGTCGAACCAGGCCGTGACGGCGGGGGCGAGCCGCAGCAGGTCCCGCTGGGTGAGGACGAGGCGGTCGTCGGTCCGGCGCAGACCCGCGAGGAGGGCGACGGCTCTGTCGTGCCGTGCGTCGAGCGGCGCCGGTCGCACGGGTGCCTGCCGGGCCTGCCGCGCCTTCGCCACCGGAGCGGGAGGCGCAGAAGCGGGAGGCGCGGGGGCGGGAGGCGCCGGGGCGGGAGGCGTGGCGCGGTCCGTCCCTCGGTCGTCCTCCTGAGGTGCCTGCCGGTCGTCCCCCGAGCGGCGGACAGCGGCGCCCTTGCCGCGAGAACGGGCGCTGGGGAGGCCCACAGGGGCGGCGGGCGCCGGGGACGACGACGCGGCACCAGGTGTGTGGTGCGCGTACGTGCGGATGAACAGCCGCCCGTTCTCCGTGCGCTCCCGTACCCGCGCCAGGTAGCCGTGGGTCTCCAGCTCCCGCAGGGCGAAGGTGATCCGGTCCCGGCCCTCGGGGAAGCGGTCGGTGAGGCTGCGGATGTCGACGGGGGAGCCCTCGGGCAGCGAGAAGATGTGGGCGGCCAGCCCGATCGCGGTCAGCGACAGCTCGTGGTGCTGGGCCAGGTGATTGCCGACGACCGTGTAGGTGCCGGACTGGTACGTCCGTACGTGAGTGACCCCGGACGGGGCGTCGGATCGCCGAACTTCCTCGTTCGGACGGGAGGCAGGACTAGGCTTGGAATCAGCCATGGGGAAGGTCTCTTCTTCCTTGATGGTGAGGCCCTCGCCCTGGGATTGCAGTCCCGGCGGGGGCCGAATTCGTTTACGGGGCTGTGGAGTTGCGAGTGGTGCCTGTGCCGAGAATGCACGCCCGGACCACCGACGCGCCAGCCGCACCGGCCAGGTTCACCCAGCCGTGTGATCGGGGTGAGGTTTGGTTGGTTGGTAGGTTTTTACCTGGGGTTTTTAGTCTTTTACCGCCCGCCGCCCCGGCGCCCGGAAGTCCGGTCGACGGTTTCGCGGACTCCGGGGCGGCGGCCTCCGAAGGTCTCCGAGGATCACGGAGAGTGCCCGGGATCAGGTCCCAGATCGAGTTCCGCCCACACCGCCTTGCACGGTACCGGCCCCGACCGCACACCCCACCGGTCCGCCAACTCCCCGACGAGCAGCAGACCGTAGCCCGACTCCCCGGGCTCCGGCCCCTTCGCCCCCGCCCGGCTCGGCCACTGATCGCCCCGGGCGTCGGTCACCTCCACCCGTAGCGTCCGGGGCGCGAGGAGCGAGAGGGTGAGCCGGAAATCGCGCCCGGGAACCCGCCCGTGCACGACGGCGTTCGCGGCGAGTTCGGCGACCACGAGCCGCGCCGGGTCCATCGGCAGGCCCCATTCCCGCAGTTGCTCGACCGCGAGCAACCGCGCGAGACGGGCACCCCGCCGGCTGGCGGACAACGGCACGGAGAAACGGCCCTGAAGGGCCTGCTCGGTTTGCTGATTCACATCACTCAGCGTGAGCTCGCCTGCGTAACCTGTGAAGAAGAGTGGCCCGTGCGGGCGGTGGCTGTCCGGGTGACGCCCGGTCGCGTCCGGGCCGTCCGGGGTGACACACGACGAGCCGTGACGGTTGCACCGGGAAGGACCGGAGGAGGGCGGCGGACATGAACGACTGGGAGGCGGGCCCGGAGGCCGACGAGGAAGCCGGGGCCTTACTACGGGCAGTCCAGCGCCAGTTGAAACTCTGGCGCGAGGCGGCGGGCCTCACCCAGGCCGAGTTCGGGGCGGCGATCGGGTACGGCGAGGAACTGGTCTCCTCGGTGGAACGGGGTCGGCGGATCCCCCGCCCCGAGTACCTGGACCGCGCTGACGAGGCGCTCGGCGCGCACGGCAGGCTCTCGGCGCTGAAGGAGGACCTGGCGGAGGTCCGCTACCCGAAGAAGGTCCGGGACCTGAAGCGCCTGGAGGCGGACGCGGTCGAGCTGTGCGCGTACAACAACTCGGTGATTCATGGGTTGTTGCAGACGAAGGAGTACGCGCGTGCCGTTTTCAGTGCGCGTCGCCCGCCATTCACCGCAGAAGAGCTGGAACGGCGAGTGGCGGCGCGCGTGGCGCGTCAGGAGATCGTCGACGAGACGACAGCCAGGCCCGTCTTCAGCTTTGTCCAGTGCGAGTCGACGCTCTGTCGGCCCATCGGGGGCAAGATGGCCATGCGAGAACAACTGGAACGGCTCTTGGAGGTTGCCGCGTTCAGAAACGTCGACCTCCAGGTACTCCCGCTGGGCCGTGAGGAGAACTCGGGGCTCGACGGATCGTTCAGGTTGCTCAGGCTCAAGGACGGCACCACGGTTGGGCACATCGAGGTACAGCCCATCAGCCGTGTGATCGCCGATCCGAAAGAGGCTCAGCTCCTCGATATGCGCTATGGGATCATCCGGGCACAGGCTCTCAGCCCACGGGAGTCGATGGCCCTCATCGAAAAGAGGCTTGGAGAGACATGAAGCTGGAGTGGATAAAGAGCAGCTACAGCACAGGCGACGGCCCCGACTGCGTCGAGATGGCAACCCCGGATCGGGAGCAGGTCCTCGTCCGCGACTCCAAGAACCCCGACGGTCCCCGCCTCGCCCTCACCCCCGCCACCTGGGCAGCGTTCCTGCTCCACGCGGGCGCCCGAGAGACGACACCATGACGCTCAGTGCCTCCGAAGCCCCCACCGGGCTGGAGTGGACGAAGAGCAGCTACAGCGGCGCAGACACTCCTTCCTGCGTCGAAGTAGCGGCCGCCCCCGGCCGGGTCCTCGTCCGCGACTCCAAGAACCCCCACGGCCCCCGCCTCGCCCTCACCCCCGCCAGCTGGGCGGCCTTTCTGCCGTACACAGGCGACCGAGAGGCGACGACGTGACGCTCAAGGCTGCCGAAGCCCCCACCGGGCCGGAGTGGATAAAGAGCAGCTACAGCACCGACGAAGGCCCCGACTGCGTCGAGGTGGCAACCCCTGATGGGGAGCGGGTCCTCGTCCGCGACTCCAAGAACCCCGACGGCCCCCGCCTCACGCTCGCCCCCACCGCCTGGGCGGCCTTCCTGCCGCACGCGGCCGACCGCTGACACGGGCTAGTCAGAGGAAGGGCCGTTTCGGCGAGGAAACGGCCCTTCCTACCGCTCTCGGCTCAGGTCGCGCGGCGTCTGCGCGCCCCCGGCCGCCGTTCGCTCGGCCGCGTCACCGGGTCGCCCGCCTCCACGGCGGCGGCCCGCCGCTTCAGGCCGAAGTCGGCGAGGGCCTCGGCCAGCTTGTGGACGGACGGCTCGGGAGCCATGACGTCCACGCGCAGCCCGTGCTCCTCGGCGGTCTTCGCCGTGGCGGGACCGATGCAGGCGATCACGGTGACGTTGTGCGGCTTGCCGGCGATGCCGACCAGGTTCCGCACGGTCGACGACGACGTGAACAGCACCGCGTCGAAACCGCCGCCCTTGATCGCCTCACGGGTGTCCGCCGGCGGCGGCGAGGCCCGCACGGTCCGGTAGGCCGTGACGTCGTCGACCTCCCAGCCCAGCTCGATCAGCCCGGCGACCAGCGTCTCCGTGGCGATGTCGGCGCGCGGCAGGAAGACACGGTCGATCGGGTCGAAGACCGGGTCGTAGGGCGGCCAGTCCTCCAGCAGCCCGGCCGCGGACTGCTCACCGCTCGGAACGAGGTCGGGCTTCACACCGAAGGCGATGAGCGCCTTGGCGGTCTGCTCACCCACCGCGGCGACCTTGATGCCCGCGAAGGCCCGGGCGTCGAGCCCGTACTCCTCGAACTTCTCCCGCACGGCCTTGACCGCGTTCACCGAGGTGAAGGCGATCCACTCGTACCGGCCGGTGACGAGCCCCTTCACCGCGCGCTCCATCTGCTGGGGCGTGCGCGGCGGCTCGACGGCGATGGTGGGCACCTCGTGCGGCACCGCGCCGTAGGACCGCAGCTGGTCGGAGAGCGAGGCCGCCTGCTCCTTGGTCCGCGGGACGAGGACCCGCCAGCCGAACAGGGCCTTGGACTCGAACCAGGACAGCTGGTCGCGCTGCGCGGCGGCACTGCGCTCACCGACCACGGCTATCACCGTGCGGCCGCCGTCGGGCGAGGGCAGCACCTTGGCCTGCTTCAGGGTCTGCGCGATCGTGCCGAGGGTGGCCGTCCAGGTGCGCTGCCTGGTCGTCGTACCGGCGACGGTGACGGTCATCGGGGTGTCGGGCTTGCGGCCCGCCGAGACCAGCTCACCGGCCGCGGCGCCGACGGTGTCGAGCGTCGTGGAGACGACGACCGTCCCGTCGGAGGCGCCGACCTCGGTCCAGCAGCGGTCGGAGGCGGTACGGGCGTCCACGAACCGGACGTCCGCGCCCTGCGCGTCACGCAGCGGCACACCGGCGTACGCGGGTACGCCGACGGCGGTGGCGATGCCGGGCACGACCTCGAAGGGCACGCCGGCCGTGGCACAGGCGAGCATCTCCTCGGCGGCGTACGCGTCGAGTCCGGGGTCGCCGGACACCGCACGCACGACCCGCCTGCCGCCCCGCGATGCCTCCATGACAAGATGTGCCGCATCCCGCACAGCGGGAGCACCAGCGGTTGTTGACGCGCCGTCAATGACCGCCTGCTGAGGCGTGCCCGCGCCCGGATCAGGATCCGACGAGGGATCCGTGTCCGTGCTCACGACGGCGACGCCCGGCCTGGCGTGCGTCCGTACGACGTCGAGCACCTCGTGCTCGGCGACGAGGACATCCGCGTTCGCCAGCGCCTCCACGGCGCGCAGGGTCAGCAGTCCCGGATCCCCGGGTCCGGCACCGAGGAAGGTGACGTGCCCGTGTTCCGGACCGGCGGGAAGGGTGGTGGGGCTCACTGTGCTCGCTCCCCCATCAGACCGGCCGCGCCCTGGGCGAGCATCCGGGCCGCGAGGTCGCGGCCGAGCGCTGTCGCCGCCTCGTGCGTCTCGGGCACGGGACCGGTGGTGGACATCTGCACGGTGCGGGAGCCGTCGGGGGTGCCGACGACGCCGCGCAGGCGCATTTCCTTGACAATCTGCCCGTCGGCCAGCAGGTCGGCCAGCGCGCCCACAGGGGCACTGCAACCGGCTTCCAGAGCGGCGAGCAGGGACCGCTCCGCGGTCACGGCGACCCGGGTGAACGGGTCGTCGAGCTCGCCGAGCGCGGCTATCAGCTCCGCGTCGTCCGCGGAGCACTCGACCGCCAGGGCCCCCTGGCCGGGGGCCGGCAGGACGGTGTCGACCGACAGGAAGTCGGTCACCTCGTCGATCCGGCCGATCCGGCTCAGGCCGGCCGCGGCCAGCACGACGGCATCGAGCTCACCGTCGTGGACGTACCGGATGCGCGTGTCGACGTTGCCGCGGATCGGGACGGTCTCGATGTCCAGGCCGTGGGCGCGGGCGTACGCGTTCAGCTGCGCCGTGCGGCGCGGCGAACCGGTGCCGATCCTGGCCCCGCGGGGCAGGTCGGTGAACTTCAGGGCGTCCCGGGCGACGATCACGTCGCGCGGGTCCTCGCGCAGGGGGACGGCGGCCAGCGCCAGTCCCTCGGGCTGCGCGGTCGGCAGGTCCTTCAGGGAGTGCACCGCGAAGTCGACCTCACCGCTCACGAGCGCGTCACGCAGGGCGGTGACGAACACGCCGGTGCCGCCGATCTGCGCGAGGTGCTCGCGGGAGGTGTCGCCGTACGTGGTGACCTCGACGAGCTCTACGGGCCGTCCGGTCACCTGGCTCACGGCTTCCGCCACCTGCCCGGACTGGGCCATGGCGAGCTTGCTGCGCCGTGTCCCCAGCCTCAGTGCCTTCTCACTCATGCTGGCCCTCGGTTCTTCTCGGTGCTGTCCTCGGCCCGGGAGACGGCGGCCACCGTCTCCTGGTCGAGGTCGAACAGGGTCCGCAGCGCGTCCGCGTACCCGGCTCCGCCGGGCTCGGCGGCGAGCTGCTTGACCCGTACGGTCGGTGCGTGCAGCAGTTTGTCGACGACGCGCCGCACGGTCTGGGTGATCTCGGCCCGGTGCTTGTCGTCGAGGCCGGGCAGCCGTCCTTCGAGACGGGCCATCTCCCCGGCGACCACGTCGGCGGCCATGGTGCGCAGGGCGACCACGGTCGGCGTGATGTGCGCGGCGCGCTGCGCGGCCCCGAACGCGGCGACCTCGTCGGACACGATCCGGCGGACCTGGTCGACGTCGGCGGCCATGGGAGCGTCGGCGGACGCCTCGGCGAGCGACTCGATGTCGACCAGACGCACCCCGGCGAGCCGGTGCACGGCGGCGTCGATGTCGCGCGGCATCGCGAGGTCGAGCAGGTACAGCTCCGGCTCGGGGCGCTGCGGCTCGGCGGCCGGTTCGGGCTTGCGGCGCTCGGGGATGCGGCCGACGGTGGCCGCGGTCGCGGCGAGCGCGGTGATCAGCTCGGCGTCGGACTCCGGCGTGCGCCGGGCGCTGTCACGGCGCGTGGTGGTCCCGCCCGCGGCCCAGGCCGCGTGCTGCTCCAGCGTCGCCGCGTCCATTCCGGCGACGGCGGCCTCCCCCATGACGGAGAAGCCGGGCTGCACGGCGGTCAGGTCGAGGGGGCACGCCTCCTCGGCGGCCTGCGGGCGTACGTCACCCCGTGCGGCGGGCGTACGGGGCGGCTGCCCGGAGGTGCGCACGACGGGCCGGCCGGTGCGGTCCCCGACGGCGGCGGCGACGGCGTCGGCGGTCAGCACCAGACCGGTGGCGCCGGTGCAGGAGACGACGACGTCGGCACGTGTCAGCTCGGCCGGCACCGAATCCATCGGTACCGCGCGGGCCGCCACGTGCGCGCCCTCGGTGTCCGCGGCCTCGGCCAGGATCTGCGCGAGGCGGTCGGCGCGCTCGAAGGTCCGGTTGGCGACGACGACCTCGGCGACCCCGGCCCGCGCGAGCGTGGCGGCGGCCAGCGAGGACATCGAGCCGGCGCCGATGACCAGGGCCCGGCGGCCCTGTGCCCAGCCGAAGACGTCGGTGCGGGCGGCGAGCTGCTCCAGGCCGAAGGTCACCAGGGACTGCCCGGCACGGTCGATGCCGGTCTCGGAGTGGGCGCGCTTGCCGACCCGCAGGGACTGCTGGAACAGGTCGTTCATCAGCCGGCCGGCGGTGTGCATGTCCTGGGCGCGGGCGAGGGAGTCCTTGATCTGGCCGAGGATCTGGCCCTCGCCGACGACCATCGAGTCCAGGCCGCAGGCCACCGAGAACAGATGGTGGACGGCCCGGTCCTCGTAGTGCACGTAGAGATAGGGGGTGAGCTCGTCGAGGCCGACGCCGCTGTGCCGCGCGAGCAGCGTGGACAGCTCGGCGACACCGGCGTGGAACTTGTCCACGTCGGCGTACAGCTCGATGCGGTTGCAGGTGGCCAGCACCGCGGCCTCGGTGGCCGGTTCCGCGGCGACGGTGTCCTGGAGGAGCTTCACCTGGGCGTCCGCGCTCAGCGCGGCCCGCTCCAGAACGCTGACCGGGGCACTGCGGTGGCTCAGTCCGACGACGAGGATGCTCATGCCGGCATCACGGCGGGTACGTCCCCGTCGGGCCCCTTGTCGGCGGACTGCTTGCGGGCGGCGGCCGGGGCGGCCGTCTCCGCGGCGTTCTCCTCGCCGGCCTTGCGCTGCTCGTGGAAGGCGAGGATCTGGAGCTCGATGGAGAGGTCCACCTTGCGCACGTCGACACCGTCCGGGACGGTCAGCACGGTCGGCGCGAAGTTCAGGATGGAGGTGACGCCGGCGGCCACGAGCCGGTCGCAGACCTGCTGGGCGGCGCCCGCGGGCGTGGCGATGACGCCGATGCTCACGCCGTTGTCCTCGATGATCTTCTCCAGATCATCGGTGTGCTGCACGGGGATCCCTGCGACGGGCTTTCCGGCCATCGTGGGATCGGCGTCGATGAGGGCGGCGACACGGAAGCCGCGCGAGGCGAAGCCGCCGTAGTTGGCGAGCGCGGCGCCGAGGTTTCCGATACCGACGATCACAACCGGCCAGTCCTGGGTCAGACCCAGTTCACGGGAGATCTGGTACACGAGATACTCGACGTCGTACCCCACACCACGGGTCCCGTAGGAGCCGAGGTAGGAGAAGTCCTTGCGCAGCTTCGCGGAGTTGACCCCCGCGGCGGCCGCGAGCTCCTCGGAGGAGACCGTGGGCACCGAACGCTCGGAGAGCGCGGTGAGGGCGCGGAGGTACAGCGGAAGCCTGGCGACGGTGGCCTCGGGAATCCCTCGGCTACGGGTCGCCGGTCGGTGAGTTCGGCCAGTTGCCACGGTGCTCCTGCGGGTAGAGCGGGGCTGCAGGCGGTCGTACGTCCCCAGACCGCCCCGTCGACAGCAGGCTATGTCTTTGTGAACGCGTGCACAAAGATGGTGTCCGATTTGCCCGGCCAACGTGACCGGGGTCACGCGCCCCCGGCGCACACCGGGGGAACCGGCGCACACGCACCGCCGTTCCTTTGCTCCTGGGGGCAAACCGCACACTCTCCTCAACGATCTATGCCCCCGGGTCCAGCTCACCGTCGATCCTAAGCGACTTTCCGGACGACTTGGACTGACCGGTCAGTGACTTTCATCCGGCCAGGGCACGCCGCAGACGCCCCTCGTCCACGCGCCAGAAGGTGTGCTGCTCACCGTCGACGAGCACGACGGGGATCTGCTCCCAGTACTGCCGGTGCAGCTCCTCGTCCTGGGTGATGTCCTTCTGCTCCCAGGGCACGCCGAGCTCCCCGCACACCTTCTCGATCACCGTCTGTGCGTCGTCGCACAGATGGCAGCCGGGTTTGCGGACGAGGGTGACGAGCCGGTCCTGGGGGGCGCGGGCCTGAGCCTTGCGGCGGAAAACGGGACTCATACCGGCCATTGTTCAACGTCACCGTCATGGAGAGTTCACAGCCTGCGAACCTCGGCGGTCCGGAAGCACCGAACAAACTGGCTATGCTCACGCCATGGCCGCTCTCGGATGGCTCACCCCCCGTAGGCGCTCCGCCACCGCGCGGAGCGTGCTGGCAGGCGAAGCCTCGGCGGAGGCAGCGCGCAAGTCCGCGCCGGAGACCGCACCGCAGGCCCTGGCGGAGGCCGGGCCGCAGGAGCCGGAGTTCCCGGTGCTCGGCGACGACAAGGCCGCCGCGTTCTTCGACCTCGACAACACCGTGATGCAGGGCGCCGCCCTGTTCCACTTCGGCCGGGGCCTGTACAAGCGGAAGTTCTTCGAGACGCGCGACCTCGCCCGGTTCGCCTGGCAGCAGACGTGGTTCCGGCTGGCCGGCGTCGAGGACCCGGAGCACATGCAGGACGTGCGCGACTCGGCGCTGTCCATCGTCAAGGGCCACCGGGTCTCCGAGCTGCAGTCGATCGGCGAGGAGATCTACGACGAGTACATGGCCGAGCGCATCTGGCCCGGCACCCGCGCGCTGGCGCAGGCGCACCTGGACGCGGGCCAGAAGGTGTGGCTGGTCACCGCGGCGCCGGTCGAGATCGCCCAGGTGATCGCCCGCCGGCTGGGCCTGACCGGCGCGCTCGGCACGGTCGCGGAGTCGGTCGACGGCGTCTACACGGGCAAGCTCGTCGGCGAGCCCCTGCACGGCCCGGCGAAGGCCGAGGCGGTACGTGCGCTGGCCGGCGCGGAGGGTCTGGACCTCACCCGCTGCGCCGCCTACAGCGACAGCCACAACGACATCCCCATGCTGTCGCTGGTCGGCCACCCCTACGCCATCAACCCGGACACCAAGCTGCGCAAGCACGCCCGGCGGCTGGACTGGCGTCTGCGCGACTACCGCACCGGCCGCAAGGCGGCGAAGGTCGGCATCCCCGCGGCGGCGGGCGTCGGCGCGGTGGCCGGCGGCACGGCGGCGGCGATCGCCCTCAGCCGGCGCCGCCGGTAGGCACCCGGCGGCACCCGGCGGCACCCGGCGGCACACCGGCGTGCCACGACGGGACACGGGGACGTGCCGGGACACGCCGGGACACGCCCAATCCAACCGGCGTACCCCGCCGACTCCTTGCCCAGTCCTCTTGTCCGAGGACGGCCACAACACGCCCCGGATCCACCCGGAATTCGAACCGTATCGATCAACAACCTGTCACTCTGCGCCGCTTGATCGGGCGCCAATCGGTTACAGAAGCGACGTAATCGATGATTTGAGCAACTCGGTGTAGCAGTGCCTGCACGAAGCGTTATTCTCCTCAGACGCAAACCGGTACCCCTCCGTCGCTACGACGGGTGAAAGGTCCCGCACTGCACGTGATGGAAGCTCTGCCTCTGGGAGTCCCGTGTACCCACACGTCGGGGTTGACGCCTCGGGCCTGGCTACGCTGCGCGCAACGGTCCTCGACATGTTGCGCGGCTTCGTCCCCACCGCGTACGCCGTCCCCGCCTTCGCCGCCGCCGCGCCGGTCGGCCCGTGCTACGCACTGGCCGAAGGCGGCTCCGCGGTCGGCAGACGAGGACGCTCGTCCGGTACGGCCACCACCGCACGCCGACCGGCCGCCGACAGCGACAGCGCCCGCATGATGGATCTCGTGGAGCGCGCCCAGGCCGGCGAGGCCGAGGCGTTCGGCCGGCTCTACGACCAGTACAGCGACACCGTCTACCGGTACATCTACTACCGGGTCGGCGGCAAGGCCACCGCCGAGGACCTCACGAGTGAGACCTTTCTGCGGGCGCTGCGCCGGATCGGCACCTTCACCTGGCAGGGCCGGGACTTCGGTGCCTGGCTCGTCACCATCGCCCGCAACCTCGTCGCGGACCACTTCAAGTCGAGCCGCTTCCGCCTGGAGGTCACCACCGGCGAGATGCTCGACGCCAACGAGGTGGAGCGCTCCCCGGAGGACTCCGTCCTGGAGTCGCTGTCGAACGCCGCCCTCCTGGACGCCGTACGCCGGCTCAACCCCCAGCAGCAGGAGTGCGTCACCCTCCGCTTCCTCCAGGGGCTGTCCGTCGCCGAGACCGCGCGGGTCATGGGCAAGAACGAGGGCGCGATCAAGACCCTCCAGTACCGCGCCGTCCGCACACTCGCCCGGCTGCTCCCGGACGACGCCCGCTGAACCACAGACACCGTCCGTGACAGCAACTCACTGTCGGTGAAAGTCCGTTGACTTCGCGATCCGATCATCCGCCGTCCGTAACCCAAGTGCCGCGCCGCTCGTTGTGCGGGATACAGGCTCCCTGTGGTCACGTCCGAACCAAGCCCGGTCACCTGATCGGGTGGAAGCGGTCGACGGCGTGCAACCCTCAGGATCCTCAGGGAGTCGACCGTCATGACGAGAGGAGGTGCCGCCAGTGATCGCGAACGTATCGGCGCACCGGCGGGCGAACGCCTTCGCCCAGGCCCTGGAGGAGCAGTCCGATCAGGGCACGGCGGCCGATCAGTCCGAGGCACCGGCCCCGGCATCCGCTGAACAGACCGAGCAGGGCCGACTCCTGGCCCTCGCCACCGGTCTCGGCGAACTGCCCGGACCGGAGCTGGACCCGGAGGTCAAGGTCGTCCAACGGGCCCAGCTGGTGGCCGCGATGGAGGCCATGCTCCAGGCGGGCACCGCGGCAGGCGAGGCGGCGGACACTTCGGTACCCGGGCAGCGCCGGGCCAGGGGCGCACACCGGGCGACCTCACTGGGCAGATTCAGGCCCCGCAGCCGGCTGGCCAAGGGCCTCACCGCGGGCGGGCTGAGCGTGGGAGTCGCCGCGGGGGCCCTCGGCGGAGTGGCCGCCGCCAGCTCCGACGCCCTCCCCGGCGACTCGCTGTACGGCCTCAAGCGCGGCATCGAGGACTTCAAGCTCACCTATCTGGCCGAGGGCGACACCGAGCGCGGTGAGACCTACCTCGACCAGGCGTCCACCCGCCTCGGCGAGGCCCGCCGGCTGATGGAGCGCGGCCGCAGCGGCCCCCTCGACCACGAGTCCCTGGGCGAGATCCGCCGCGCCCTGTCGGGCATGCAGCACGACGCCTCCGAGGGGCATCGCCTGCTGCGCGCGGCCTACGCACGCGACCCCGACTCCCTGGGCCCCATCCAGGCCCTCTCCGCCTTCTCCCGCTCGCACCGCGACGCGTGGGGCGCCCTGCGCGAGAGGCTGCCCGTCCAGCTCGGGGACGTCAGCGAAGAGGTCTCCTCGGTCTTCGACGCCATAGACGAAGAGGTCGCCCCCCTGCAGTCCCTCCTCCCCCAGCCCCCCTCCCCGAGCGGCGGCGGCACGGGCGGCGGGACCCGGCAGAGCGGCGGCCCGTCGACGTCGGCCGGCACCGGATCCGGCCCGGGCACCCACCGCTCCAGCGCACCCAGCGCCGGCAGCAGCGCCCCGGACGGCAGCCACAGCGCCCGCACCGGCAGCCCGAGCCGGTCGGCAGGCGGCGACACCGACGAGGGTCTCCTCGGCGGCGGCACCGGCGGCCTCCTCGACCCGCCGCAGGAACCGGGCACCGCCTCGCCCTCGCAGAGCAAGTCGCCCACCGCCGAACCCGACGTCACCCTCCCGCCCCTTCTCCCCGGCCTGCTGCCCGGCCTGGGGATCGAGGCGGACGACGCGGAGTAGGCCGGCCCCACGGCGACGGGGGTGCTCCTTCCGTGGAAGGAGCACCCCCGTCGCCGTACGCCCACGGCCCGGTGCGGCCGGTCTAGAAGAACACCGAGCGACGCTGGACCAGCAGCTTGTACAGCGTGTGCTGGATCTGCTCACGGACCTGGTCGGTCAGGTTGAACATCAGCATCGGGTCCTCGGCCGCCTCCGGCGGATAGCCGTCCGTCGGGATCGGCTCACCGAACTGGATCGTCCACTTGGTCGGCAGCGGGATCGCACCGAGCGGCCCCAGCCACGGGAAGGTCGGCGTGAGCGGGAAGTAAGGGAAGCCGAGCAGCCGGGCGAGGGTCTTGGCGTTGCCGATCATCGGGTAGATCTCCTCGGCCCCGACGATCGAGCACGGCACGATCGGAGCGCCCTGCCGCAGCGCCGTGGAGACGAACCCGCCGCGGCCGAACCGCTGGAGCTTGTAGCGCTCGCCGAACGGCTTGCCGATGCCCTTGAAACCCTCCGGCATCACCCCGACCAGCTCGCCCTGCCCCAGCAGCCGCTCGGCGTCCTCCGCGCAGGCGAGGGTGTGACCGAGCTTGCGGGCGAGTTCGTTGACCACCGGCAGCACGAAGACGAGATCCGCGGCCAGCAGCCGCAGATGACGGCCGGCCGGATGGTGGTCGTGCACGGCCACCTGCATCATCAGACCGTCCAGCGGCAGCGTCCCCGAATGGTTGGCGACGATCAGCGCCCCGCCCTTCGCGGGGATGTTCTCGATGCCCTTCACCTCCACCCGGAAGTACTTCTCGTACACCGGGCGCAGCAGGGACATCAGGACCTGGTCGGTGAGCTCCTCGTCGTAGCCGAAGTCGTCGACGTCGTAGTCACCGGTCAGACGGCGGCGCAGGAACGCGAGCCCGCTCGCCACCTTCCGCTCCAGCCCGCCGGCGCTCTCCCGGAGCCGCGGGTCCCGCTCCTCACCGGTCACCGGGACATCGTCCTCCGGGACCGGCCTCGTGGGCAGGGGCTGGACCTCCCTGGCGGGCTCGGTGCCCTTGAGCCGGCTCCCCGCGCTCCGGCGCCGCGCGGGCCGCTGTGCGGCGTTCCCGCGGGACCGGTCGTCGTCGAACGGAATGACCTTGGCGTCCGCCATCGTTGATGCGCTCCTCAGTTGGCGCTCTGCGTCGGAGGGGTGCCGCCGCCCGCGAAGGGCAGCGCGGCGATCCGGTCGACGGCCCCCGCGAGGGCCTCGGGCGGCAGCAGTCCGGGACCACGGCCCCGTACGAAGTCGGCGAAGGTCTCCGCGGTGGTGTGCTTCGGCTGGAATCCCAGCGTCTCGCGCATCTGGTCCGTCGCCACGACCCGGCCGTGGGTGAGCAGCCGGATCTGCTCGGGCGAGAAGTCCGTCACCCCCAGCGTACGCACCACCGTGCCCGCCCAGGTGACCGCGGGCAGCAGCAGCGGCACGGTGGGGCGGCCCAGCCGCCTGGAGCACTGCGAGAGCGTCAGGACGCCGTCTCCGGCGATGTTGAAGGTGCCGCTGTTGAGCGTGCCCCGCGCGGGCTCGTGGGAGGCGATCCGCAGCACCTCCAGCACATCGTCCTCGTGCACGAACTGCAGCCGCGGGTCGTAGCCGAAGACCGTCGGCAGCACCGGCAGCGAGAAGTACGCCGCGAGCGGGGAGTCGGCGCTCGGCCCCAGGATGTTGGCGAACCGCAGCACGCACACCGCCACGTCCGGCCTGCGGCGGGCGAAGCCGCGCACATAGCCCTCGACCTCGACCGCGTCCTTGGCGAACCCGCCGCTGGGCAGCGACTTCGGCGAGGTCGTCTCGGTGAAGACCGCCGGGTCGCGCGGGGCCGACCCGTACACGTTCGTGCTGGACTTCACCACCAGCCGTCGCACCGTGGGGGACTTCTGGCACGCGCCGAGCAGCTGCATCGTGCCGATGACGTTGGTCTCCTTGACCGTGGTCCGGCTGCCGCTGCCGAGAGCGGTCGCGGTGACGTCCATGTGGACGACCGTGTCGGCGCCCGTCTCGGCGAGCACCCGCGCGATCGTGGGCTGCCGGATGTCGGCCCTGATGAAGTCCGCGCCGCCCAGATGGTGCTCCGGCGGCGCCGCGTCCACGGCGACGACCCGGTCCACCTCCGGATCACGCTGGATCCGCCGTACGAACCGGCCGCCCATCCGTCGGGCCGCTCCGGTGACGAGCACGATCTTGCCCAAGATCAGCGCCTTCCTTCCGTCCGGGGTTCCCGGTCCGTACTCTGCCGCGTTCCCCTCGTCCGCCAACCTAGCGGGTCGGTGTTGCGCTGTGGTGACCACCGGATGCGTGAAGTGACGAGAAAGAGACAGGCGGTGACACGCGTGTGGCCCCCCACCCGGAAGGGATGGGGGGCCACAGCCACGCCGTCGTCGGGCCGGTCACCACCGGTGGCGGCCCGAGGCGCTTACTTCTTGTTGCGACGCTGAACGCGCGTGCGCTTGAGCAGCTTGCGGTGCTTCTTCTTGGCCATCCGCTTGCGCCGCTTCTTGATAACAGAGCCCACGACTACCCTCGCTCACTTCTCATCACTCGGTGTTTGGGCGCCATGGGCCCACACGACCTACGAGGGGCTAGCCTACCCGCCCGAGCGCTGAGGTCGTAATCGAGGGGCGCAAGGAGATCCACAAGAGACCGGTCCTGCCCTGTGATGCCCGGAACGGATCTCCTTGCCGACGGTCGTCAGGCGGTGTCCACCCCCACGTAACTCTCACGCAGGTATTCGTGAACCGCTTGCTCCGGGACACGGAACGACCGCCCGACCCGGATCGCGGGCAGATGACCGCTGTGCACCAGCCGGTACACGGTCATCTTCGACACTCGCATCACCGAGGCGACCTCCGCCACGGTGAGGAACTGAACCTCGTTCAGAGGCCTCTCGCCAGCTGCAGCCATGACACACCTGAACCTTCCGCACTCGACGGCCACCGGCTTCCCCTTCCGGTGACTCTTCGTCGTTGCGTGCTCACTCCCCAATGTAGGGGCGGGTGATGCGAGTGGGGAAGAGGTGCACCCATCGGCGGCCTACTGTGACAGACACGCTCGATTGAGTACGTAGCGGGTCAGCGGGCGGTAGTAAGCCGACCGCACGGCGTCATCAAGTGGAACGACGACCGACACGGCGCCCTCGGCCTCCCCCACGAACGGCGCGGGGTCGTCCGTGTCGGCCAGCCCGATGGCCTCGAACCCCAGCTGACCTGCCCCGCAGACCCAGCCGTGGTCCCCGATCACCAGCTCCGGCAGTGGCCCGCCGGCCTCCGCCGCGGCCGCCAGCGCGGTACGAACCGGGAGCGGCGAGTGGCTGTGTGCGCCGGTCGCACGCCCGGAGCCCTCCGCGTCGGCCCTCCGCACCAGCGCCACTCCTCGTACGTAGTCGAGGACATGCGTGCGTAGACCGAACCGGGTCAATATGTCGACACAGTGACCCGTCGCCGGGGTGAGAACAGCACATCCCGCCGCCGACAGGGCGTCTGCGAGCGCGGCGTAGAAACCGAGGAGCCGGTGCGGATGCCCGGTCCCGAGCAGCACCGGCGCCCGGCATCCGGCCGCCGCCGCGACCCGCTCCGCGAACGCGTCCAGCGCATCCAGCGTGCGCTGCGGGTCGATCACATCATGCCCCGAAGTGCACAGCGGATCGGCCGAAACCCCACACTTGTCCGCCATGAGCTCGATCAGGTCCGACTGCCCCCAGGCACGTTCGGGATCGATCCCGATCAACACCCGGGGATCCCTCGCCGCGAACAGCCGGTAGCTCCGCAGACTTTTCTCTCTCGACGTCGCCACCGTCCCGGCGAGCCGGGCAGCGAGAAGATGCGCGCGCAGGGCACCGGGGCTCACCATGCGGCGATGGTGACGGAGCCGGCAGCCCGCCCGCCGGGGAAAGACCGGAACAGCGCACGGTTGGCGTAACGACCCGCCTCCCGCCGGGCACCCCCGGCCCACGGGACACTCCTCACCCGGTGAACAGGCCCCCTCGCCCGGTGCGCGTCACCGGCCGGCGACCGGGGGACGCGCACCGGACACAGGGCCTCCTACGCCAGCAGCCCCCGCAGCGGGAACACCGCCCGCCGGGCCGCCAGCACCGCCTGGTCCAGACGGTCGGCGGGGTCGTACCCCGCCTCCCAGCCGCCCCAGGACACCGGCCACCGGCCGTCGGTCATCCGCATCGGCCCCAGCTGCCGGGTCCGCGCGTACACCTCCTGCCGCCAGCTCTCGGGAATCACCGTCTCCGGCGCGATCTCCCGCCCCGCGGCGATGCCCGCGAGATGCGTCCACGACCGCGGCACGACGTCCACCACCGCGTAACCGCCGCCGCCGAGCGCCACCCACCGCCCGTCGGCGTACTCGTGCGCCAGCTCATGACAGGCCACCTGCACCGCCCGCTGCGCGTCGAGCGACACCGCGAGATGCGCCAGAGGATCCTCGAAATGCGTGTCCGCCCCGTGCTGGGTCACCAGCACCTGCGGCCGGAAGTCCGCGATCAGTTCGGGCACGACCGCGTGGAACGCCCGCAGCCACCCGGCATCACCCGTCCCCGCCGGCAGCGCGACATTGACCGCGCTCCCCTCCGCCGACGGCGCCCCCGTCTCCTCCGGCCACCCGGTCTGCGGGAACAGCGTCCGGGGATGCTCGTGGAGGGAGACCGTCAGAACCCGCGGGTCCTCCCAGAACGCCGCCTGCACCCCGTCCCCGTGATGCACGTCGACGTCGATGTACGCGACCCGCTCCGCCCCCAGCTCCAGCAGCCGCGCGATCGCCAGCGAGGCGTCGTTGTAGACGCAGAACCCCGCCGCGCCCCCGGGCATGGCATGGTGCAGCCCGCCCGCGAAGTTCACCGCGTGCAGCGCGTCGCCGCGCCACACCGCCTCCGCCGCGCCCACCGACATCCCCGCGATGAGTGCCGACGCCTCGTGCATCCCGGCGAACGCCGGATCGTCCACCGTCCCGATCCCGTACGACCCGTCCGCCGCCCCCGGGTCCGCCGAAGCCGCCTTCACCGCCTGGATGTAGTCCTGCCGGTGGACGAGCCGCAGCGTCGACTCCCCCGCCGGCTTCGCCCCCACGACCTCCATCTCACGATCGAGCCCGAACGCCCCGATCAATCGCCGGGTCAGGGCCAGCCGGACCGGATCCATCGGATGCCCGGGCCCGAAGTCATACCCCGTTACTGCCTCGTCCCACATCAGCTGTGCGCGGCCGCTCATGCCCGCCACCGTATCGGTCCGGTTGAGCGGCGAACGACCGGGCATACGCCGTCGTCACCAGTACCAACACCATCGGCACCAGCATCGCCCAGCGATAGCTCCACGCGTCCCCGAGTGCCCCCACCAACGGCGAACCGATCAGGAATCCCACGTAGTTGAAGACGTTCAGCCGTGCGACGGCCGCGTCCGAGGCTCCCGGGAACAGCCGCCCCGCCGCCGCGAACGTCTGCGGCACCAGCACGCACAGGCCCAGTCCCAGCAGCGTGAACCCGAGCATCCCCACCCATGCCCCCGGCGCCCCGGCCACCACCGCGAACCCCACGGCCGCGGTCACCGCGCCGCTCCGCACGACGGCCACGGCCCCGAACCGCCGCACCCCGAAGTCCCCGAGTGCCCGCCCCACCAGCGTGGTCACCATGTAGACGTTGTACGGAACCGTCGCCAGCTGCTCCGAACTCCCCAGCACGTCCTGCAGATACTTGGCACTCCAGTTGGAGACGGTCGCGTCCCCGATGTAGGCGAAGGTCATCACCAGGCAGAGCGGCAGCAGCATCTTGAAGACGACGCCCCCGTCGCTCCCCTCGCCCCCGCCCGCCGGCTCCTCGACGGCACCGGCGCCCCCGTCGGCGTACCACCGGCTCCCCACCAGACACAGCGGCAGCAGCAGACCCGCCACCGGCAGATACGACACGAGGAGCGGCAGCTCCCAGTGCGCCCCCGCCCACGCCAGCGAGGCCCCCAGGATCCCGCCCAGGCTGTACACCGCGTGGAACCCGAGCATGATGCTGCGCCCGTAGGCCCGTTGCAGGCTCACCCCGAGCATGTTCATCGAGGCGTCCAGCGCCCCCACCGCCAGCCCGAACGCCGCCAGCGCCAGGCCCAGTTCCACCATCCGCTCCCCGGCGCCGACCCCGAGCAGCGCCAGGAGCACGACCGGCTGGGACCAGCGCAGCACCACGCTCGGCGGGATCCGCCGCACCAGCCGCTCGGTCGCCACGCTCCCCACGCCGGCCAGCACCGGTACGGCCGCCAGGAAGGCGGGCAGCAGCGCGTCGGACACTCCGTACCGGTCCTGCACGGCCGGGATCCGCGTCACGAGCAGGGCAAAGGCGACACCCTGCGCGAAGAAGGAGAACGCGAGCGAGGCCCTGCCGCGTCGCAGCACATCAGTCATGGCGGCGAGCGTAGGGCCCCGTGGTCCGGCTGGATACGGCGAAGCTGAATTTTCCTCAGCTCTGCTTCAGCAGCCCGGTCAGCTCCTTCATGGAGGAGAACAGCCTGGTGGCTCCGGCGAGTTTCGCCTCGGGGGTCATGGCCGTGAATCCGTACACGTCCATGCCGGCCGCCACCGCCGCCTGGACTCCCAGCGGACTGTCCTCGACGACGACACACCGCTCGGGCGCCACCCCCATCCGCTCGGCCGCGTGGAGGAACAGATCCGGTGCCGGCTTGCCCCGGCCGACGTCCTGCGAGCTGAAGACGCGCCCGGCCTCGAACCATCGGTCCAGCCCGGTCGTCCGGTGCCCCACACGGATCCGCTCATGGCTCCCCGACGACGCCACGCAGTACGGCACCCCGTCCCCGGCCAGCCCTTCCAGCACCTGCGCGGCCCCGTCCACGGCCTTCAGCTCCCGTTCGAAGGCGGCGAACACCCGCGCGTGGAAGACGTCGTCGAACTCCGCCGGCAGCCGCCGCCCCGTCCGCTCCTCGATCAGATCGTGGATCCGGTGCATCGCGGAGCCCATGTAGTCCCGGACGGACTCCTCGTACGTCGTCGGATGCCCGACCTCGGTCAGATACTCGGCCAGCAGCCGGTTTGAGATGGGCTCGCTGTCGACGAGTACACCGTCGTTGTCGAAGATGACGAGGTCATAGCGCATATGCGGATCCTAGACGCACGCCGAAAGGTCCCGAAACGCAGAAAACCCCCGTACCGGTTTACGGTACGGGGGTTTCCTTCAATATTTGTTCGGCGGCGTCCTACTCTCCCACAGGGTC
>NZ_JBIVOX010000045.1:0-26286 GCF_044754345.1 Streptomyces sp. NPDC093094
AACATCACCCGCAGCCGCCTCGGACGCCTCACCCGCCAAGGCTTCCTCACCCAACCCGGACGAGGCCGCTACCAGAAACGGACTTAACGTCCACTGAGGGCAGCATCCCTGGCCTGCTGGAGATCCATCTGCCGGCCAAGCAGGACCTGGTCGACCTGATCACCACCACGGTCACTCACCACCTCCTGGACTACGACTGGTCGGACTCCATCGCCCGCACCGGCGTCCAGGAGCCGCTGACGTGTATGGCCTTGCGCGTGCACTACGCCGACGGCACCAGTGAGGTCTTCGTCGTTGCCATCGACGGGCAGTCCCGGTTGACGTCCGCCTGGCGCAACGTCCTAGGCATCGGCGACAAGAAGCTGACCGCCGCCACGGCGCCCTCGTACGCCGAGAAGATCGTGGGACGCATGTTCGCCCACGACGCCGTGGCCGCGTCCCGCAAGGCCGTCAACGGGGCACTGAACGCCGCCCGCGCGAGCTCCTGGACCGCCAACGAGCTGGAAACCCTGCACTCCCGCCTCGCCCCTGTCGACCTCGTGGTCGGCACCTACACCCGACTCGGCGAGCCCTGCGAGGCCACCACCTGGTTCACCGAGCATCTCACCCAGATCCACCTGCGCCCCCGGCACTGGAGCGGCGGAAGCGACCAGGAGAAGGCGGTCGCTGATGCCCTGCTCGCCGCCGTCCACGCCGGGAAGATCACACCGCCCCTCGCCAGCGCCCTGTCGGGACGTCTGCACGGCCTGGACTTCACCCACGCCACCGGCCTGCCCCACCACCCCGCCTTCGCCCGCGCCCTGCTCTTCGAGACGGTGCTCTCCGCTGACGCTGGCGCGCTCATCCGCTCTGCCATCGCCGAGGGCCTCTCGCTCGACCCCAGCAGCAAGGACTTCCCCGCGAAGCTCCTCAAGACCACGGCGATCTTCTCCACCCGCTACCTGCGCTCCGACTCCAAGACGGTCTTCCCGAACATGGTGCACACCTGGGACAACGGCGGTTCGATCATCCGCACGATGTGGAACCGCCTGGCCAAGGGAGCGGACGCCTTCACCCTGACCCGGCTGCGGGACGACCAGGGCGACGACCCGTACAAGAGTGCCTCCGACCTCGTCGAGCAGCTGCGGCGGCGAGCCGAGGACGACGTCCCCGGCGCCCGGGACGAACTCGCCGTACTCGGCGGGGACGCCCTCACCGTCGCCGAGGCCCTGGGTCGCGACCGCGGGTCCAAGGAAGATCTGGTCTCCGAGGAGCCCGTGAACGGCAAGACCCCCTACCGCTCCCGGCCGCCCGGCATCGTCGCGGCGCTCATCGAGACCCCGGCCGGCCGCCTTCTCCTCGGGGCGGCCCTCAGCAGCTGGGTCGACCAAGTCCCAGGTCACCCCGCGGACTACTCCCGTCAGTTCACTGTCCCCGAAATCACCACCACCCCGGACGGCACCCCTGCCATCGCCACCACCCACGGAAACCCCAGGCGGGCAACCGAGTGGCACGTCTTCGAGCTCGCCTGGCCAGGACTCCCGGCCCCGCGCCGCGCGGTAATCGAGGGGCGGCGCGACGCGGCGCGGCAGGCGGGGGGTGCGGGTGGCAAGAGCCAGCCGAAGGCCGCGTCCATCAATGCCCTGCAGACCGCGGTCGGGCGGCTGGAGCAGACCATCACGTCTATCCTGACGAGCCCCAGTCAGCCGAAGTTCGCGGACGGTGCGCAGCAGGAGGCACTGCAGAAGCTGCTGTTCAAAGCCAGCCTGGACATCGGCAAGATCCCCGTCGTGGTGCCCGCCAGCCGGAACCCTTACCCCGACTTCGTCCCCGAGAACGGCGAGGCCCCCGACGGGCCGACTCCCGACAGCAGCGCCCTCTACGCCCTCCCCGAGGACGGCAGCTGATGAGCGCGGGATGGACCCTCGGTCCCGACCTGGCCGCGGACGTCGCCGCCATCCCCGGCCAGCGTCTGGCCACGCCGCCCGAGACCCTTCGGGCGTGCGTCTACCCGCTACGCGAGGCCAACGGAATTTGGACCTTCCGCCACCTCCCGCCCTGGCCGACGGCGCTCTACGTTGCCCTGGACGACTGCTACCGCAGCCTCTACACCGGCAAGGTGCAGCGTGGCACGGCCGAGCGGCCCGACATGAACGCCGTCCGGGACCGCACCCGCGAGCACTACCGTGACAACCAGCCCCCCGAGGTCCGCCACACCTGGCACCACCTGTGGGTCATCCCGATCGAGCAGGGTGTTCCCGCTCGCCGGTGCCGCAGTCGAAGCGCTGCCACTCACCGTCCAGGTACTGCACCATGACCGGCCAGTCGTCGGGATCGGCCGGTCCGGTCAGCCAGTGGAAGGTCAGCTCCTGCTCGGAGGTCCCCCATATGAGCACGCCGCCGGGCGCGGGGTGGACCGGGTACGGCCGGTACAGGTCGGCGTACCGCGCCATGTCCTGGCCCCAGGAGACCAGGTCCGTGCCCAGAGCACCCGGCACCAGCAGGTCCAGGTACTCGTCGAAGCTGCCCGCGCCGAAGGCGTCGACGATGTCCTTGTAGTCACCGGGCAGCGCGGTGCCCAGCGCTGCCTCCGTCGCGGCCCAGTCGACGCCGCACCGATCGGGCTCGGTCCGCCCGGTGGCCTCCCGCAGCAACGTCACCCACCCGATACCGGGCGGGCGGGTGAACGCGCGCCGGGCGAGGATCACGACGCGGCGCGGGCCATCGGCGGTGGCCGTCACGCCGTATCCGAACCAGTGCTCGGCCAGCACCCACCCGCGCAGCTCCAGCAGCCCGCCCTTCCCGCCGAGGGGGAGCCCGCCCTCCCCGCCCACCGGCGGACCGTCGGGCACCTCTGCCGCCCTGCCCCCGACGACCCAGGCGCGTACCGGCAGACCCGCCCCGTCAACCACGTCCGCAGCGACGCGCTCCAGCTCGGCCAGATCCTCCGCGTCACTGGGCACACAGACATGCCCTGCCCCATGAAGGGGCAGCGGGCAGTGCAATTCGGGCGCGCGCCAGGCGTCGTTCAGACGGGCGCGCAGAGCTGAGGCGTCCATGCGGCCAAGTGAACAGCACGGCACTGACATTGAGTCTTTTCAACCTGCACAAGCAGTACGCCGTTGGGCTGAGCTTGACTCTGATCGCCGACCGGTACACGCGGGTGGCACCGCCTGGAAAGTCGACGATTCAGAGTGAGGACAGCCGAAGCGTCAATCGGGGATCGGGTCAGACCCCCGAGCGGTGCCGCCCCATCCTCACAGTCGGGGATCTTGGATGGTCGGGCTCAGGTGCCCAGGGTGCGCCAGGATTTTGGCCTGGAGATCCCGCATTGGTCGAGGTAGCTCTGGAAGGCTGTCGGTCGTCGGGAAGGGGGTGCCTTCTCGGTTGGTGGGAGACCGCTGAGGCGCTCGATGTTGACGGCGATGGCCGTCAGGACATGCTGGACGTGGGCTTTGCTCTGTCCTCGGTAGCGGCAGCGGCGCATGCCGTGTCCGTGGGCGAACTCGTTGACCGTGCCCTCCACTCCGGAGCGGACCGCATAGCGGGCCTTCCACTCGGGCGTCTGCTGCTCGGCACGGACGCGGAGTTGCAGGTCGCGGAGCTCGCGCGGGGGAAAGCCCACGGTGCGGGCGCTGTCGGCGGTGCTGGTGCACTGGGTGCGGGCCGGGCAGGGGCGGCACTGGCTCTTGGTGAACCTGGCCACGATCAGCGGGGCCGCGGTGGGCGAGGAGGCCGGACAGGGGCCGTGCCGGCCCGCGCTGATCTGGCCCTGGGGACAAGTGACCTGCTGACGATCGAAGTCGATGTGGAAGTCGTCCCGGGCGAAGCCCTCGCCTCGGCGGTGCCGGCGGGTGGGGTTGCTCTTCAGCGGCCCACAGACGGTGACCTGGTGTTCACGGGCGGCTTGTTCCAGGTGAGGCAGGAAGGTGTAGCCGGCGTCGACCAGGTGCTCCGCGGGCAGCAGCCCGCGGCGGGACAGGCGGGTGTGGATGCCGGGCAGGACCTGGCTGTCGTGGGTGGTGGACGCGGTGGTGGCCACGTCAGTGATCACGTCGGGCCCGTCGGACGTGCAGGTCTCGGTCAGATGGGCGGCGAACCCCTTCCATCTGATGATGTGCCCGTGCCGTGCGTAGCGGGCCGAGGTGTCGTAGGGCGAGACGACCGCCCGAAACGAAAGCGGTAGCCCGGGCCCGCCTTCCTTCTCGGCGGTGCGCCGGCGCAGGCGTCCTGCGGCGTCACGCTGGTAGTTCTGCACCATGATCTGGCGCAGGGCCTGGACGCGGGGACCGCACGTGCGGTGCGCTCCGTGCCGGTAGAGATGTTCCAGGAGCCGGACGCCGTCGCCGAGTTCGACTATCAGGGCGAGGTCCCTCACCGGATGCGGTGGGCACTGGCCCGGCGCAGCATCAGCAAGCCCGACGAGATCGCCTACTACTTCGCCTACGCACCCCTGCAGGTCACCGTCCAGGAGCTGGTGCGGGTCGCCGGGGCACGCTGGGCGATCGAGGAGTGCTTCCAGGCCGCGAAGAACGAGTGTGGCTTGGATCAGTACGAGGTCCGCCGCTACGTGGGCTGGTATCAGCACATCACTCTGGCCATGCTTGCTCACGCCTTCCTGGCCGTCACGGCACACCGGCCCTGGAAAAAGGGGGTGGAACAGGTGAGACACCCGGGCTCATCGGGCTCACAGTGGCGGAGGTTCGGCGACTCCTGGCAGCTTGTCGTGCCCCCGCACCTGAGCGGACACCGCGGACGACACCACGCGCTGAGCTGGTCGAACCGGCGCCGCCAACGCCAAGCAGTCGCCCGCCGCTGTCACTACCTGCGGCGTTGTCGCACGATCGATGGGCGGTCTCCGTGAGACCGCCCCCGCACGATCGAAGTCCCGCTACACTCCCGCCACCAGGCGAAAGACCAGGTCAGGTGGAAAAATCCTGCTGGAGTACTAGTAGGCGCGCACCAGGTCGACGCGGGTATGGACCTCAGCGGAGCAGGAGGATCGAGGTCTCCGGTGCAGCGGCGCGCGAGCCGGCGATGCCCGTCACGGTCTTGGACGCCTCGCCGACCGTCAGTCCGTCCTTGACCAAGCAGGTTGCGGTGGCCACGGCGAGGAGCATGGGCAGGCCCCGGTCGAGCAGGCCCGTATGCCCGGTCTCGCGGGCGGCGGCCCGCTTGGCGTGGCCGGCGAGCAGCATCTCGGTCAGCTCGACGGTCGTGGACGTCTCGAACCACCACCGGGCGTAGCCGCCGGCGGCCACCCGAGCCCACGGCTCGGGGTCGTGCTCGTGGACCGCCCCCAGCGGCTGGAAGCCGTCCCACCGCTCGGCCAGCCGCACCAGGTGGGTCGTCTTGCCCACGTTGTCAGGGCCGTTGAGGCTGACGAAGTCCGGGACCTGCGCCATCGTTCACGCCTCGCGGATCGGGGTGTCGAGGACGGAGACGATCGCGTCCGTGTTGGCGGCGATGAAGTCGGCGAGCTCCGGTGGCATCAGGTTCAGCTCGTGGACGGCCTCGGCGGTGAACGGCACGCGGACCACCTCGTACCCGCCCCGTTCCGGCTTGGCGAACTCCGCCCCCGTCCGCGCGGCCAGGTCCATCGACTCCAGGCGCGCGGCGAAGATGTGCTGGACGCCGACGCCGCCCTCCAGCTCGTCGGTGATCAGGTGGACGAGCTCGGCGCGCTCCAGCTTGCCGCCCAGCTCCTCGAACACCTCGCGGTGCAGGGCCGCCTCGATGGTCGCATCGTCCGCCTCGACCCCTCCGCCGACCGACACCCAGTACGGCTCCCTGCCCGGCTTGGTGCGCTTGATCAGGACGAGCTCGTCGCCGTCGAGGAGGATCGCGCGGGCGTTGCGCTTGACGATGTCGGTCATGCAGTTTGCTCCTTCTGGTGGTGATACAGGAGAGAACGGGCGGAGGGCCGCTTGGTGGCGGCGGGCACCTCCCCGGCTCGGTGGACCCAGCATGGCGGAAGCCGCTGGTGGGGTGTGACGGACGGGTGCTGCAGCAATGCCGCACCACTGCTGAACAAGGCTGGCTACGCTCGGCGTTTCGGCGTTCCACCGGGTGACGGACAGGGGGTACGACGGTGGCCACGGTGCAGCGATGGTCCGGTCGGGAAGCCCGGTTGTTACGCGACGCCCTGCGCATGAGCCTGCGGGACTTCGCCGCCTGCCTGGGTGTCAGCGACCGGACCGTGTCGAACTGGGAGGGCGGCGAGGCGAGTTACCAGCCGCGTGCTGAATCTCAGGCCGTCCTCGATATTGCACTCGGCCGCGCGCCGGACGACGCGAAGGCCCGATTCGCGGCGGCGCTGGGGACGAACGGCGCTGCGCCGCCCGTCACAGGCCGGATCGAAGTCGACTCCCACACGTTCCTTCCGGTCTTCATCGGCGTCGAGCGCGCCGGCCGGCTTTGCGCACACATGACATCGAGCGCGGACGACCAGTGGCTGGAGTTCTCCTCAGCCCGCGTGGACCACCCCGAGGCGCAGGACTGCGTGCTGCACATCTTCGCGTGCGGGGTAGCCGTCTTCCACCTCTTCCAGCCACACGAACCCACCGCGCTCACCGAACTCGCCCTCTGGCGCTACCGCTTCTACGCCTCCGACCTGCCCTGGGCACGAGACAAGCTACGCGACCTCCTGGACGAGGACCACGCTCGCGTCCCCAACCCCGAGTATGTCCTCTCTGTACCGGCTCACCTCCGGCCCGTGGGCCGGAACCGCCTACGACACTGCCCTGCGCCTGCTGTCCACGCCGTCGGTCCTGGCCGACCGCGGCGCCCCGGGCGGACCCGCGCCCCTGGACGGCACGGTCGAGAATCGTTTCTCGGCACAGGCTTCGACCACCCGGACATCGTGTCCTTCGGCGTACGGGGAGTCTCCACCGCCTACGCCGGCTGGTCCGGCATCGCGTACGCCTCCCACTCCCGCGAGCGCAGCCTCACCATCGACGAGCTGGTCACCTGTGAACTGACCGTCCAGGCCCTGTGGTGCTTCACCCGCCAGATCCAACAGATGATCGAAAATGGCCAGGACCCCTCCATGCCCGACCAGTACAGCTGGCGCTTCTTGCGCGCCGCCTACTCCCGGCTCACCACCGCCCGCGCCCAGGAGACCGCACAGCACGTCCTGATGCAGGAGGCCATTTTGACATCCTCCCCGTCCTAAAGGACGGGGCTTCCCGTCTGGCTGCCGGTGGTGGCCGGCTGGGCCTTCGGGTGGGTTCCCCGTTCAACGGGCCGTGCCCGGGATGGGATTGCCACCCCGGGTCTGACCAGCCCTCCAGGGGCGTTTCGTCTCTCCGCCTGCCCGGCGGCGAGGATCACGCGCGACGCATCGAGGTCACGATCATGCTCGGTACCGCAGCCCTCGCAGCGTCAGATGCGTACGTGCAGCGGCTTCTTCCCGTCCACGATCCAGCAGACCGAGCAGGTCTGCGAGGAAGGCAGCCAGCGGGAGACCACGCCGATGTGCCGGCCGTGGCGGGGCGCCTTCTCCTCCAGTACGCGGCGGAACATGCCCCAGGCGGCGTCGTGCACCGACGTGGCCAGGCGGGTGCGGGCAAGACCGGAAACGGCCAGGTCCTCGAGGTAGACCGCTTGATTGTCGCGGATCAGCCTCGAAGCCCTCTGGTGGCACCAGTCCCTGCGCGCGTCGGCCACCCGGGTATGAGCACGGGCGACCTTCAGCCGGGCCCTGGCCCGGTTCTTCGCCCCCTTCGTCTTCCGGCTCAGCGCCTGCTGCGCTTTCCGCAGCCGACGTTCGGCGCGCCGCAGGAAGCGGGGATTGTCGATCACCTGCCCGTTCGACAGCACGGCGTAGTGCGCAAGGCCCAGGTCGATGCCGACCTCGGCATCGACGGCCGACAGCGTTTCGGGTTCGGCATCGACCACGAAGCTGGCGAAGTACCGGCCCGAGGTGTCCTTGACCACTGTCACCGACGACGGCACGGAGGGCAGTGTGCGGGACCAGCGGCCGCGGACGTCCCCGATCTTCGCGAGGTACAGTCTTCCGTTGTCCCGCAGCCGGAACCCGTTCCTGGAGAAGCGGACGGCCTGTCGGCTGTCCTTCTTCGACTTGAACCTCGGAAGGCCCATACGGCGCCCTGGGCGCTTGCCCGACACCGATGCGAAGAAGTTCGCGTATGCCGTATCGAGATCACGAAAAGAGGACTGCAGGGCGTCCACGGACACCTCGGCGAGCCAGGCACGCTCGGGCGTCTTCTTCGCGTCGGTAATCACCCGCTTGGCCAGAGCGCCCGTCGCGCTCCGCGACCTGTCCGCCCGGTACGCGGCCTTCCTTGCGGCCAGCGCATCATTGTAGACCACCCGGGCGCAGCCGAACGTACGGGCCAGCGCGATGCGCTGACCCGGCGTCGGCTCGATCCGGAAGGAATACCGCAGATACACACGAGCAACCTAACGCCCACCACTGACAACGCCGTCCCGCACCGGGGGCGAACCGGATCTCCCTGCCCTGCTCCGCAGGAGCTTCGTTTCCTCCCCGGCCTGAAGGCCGGGGTATCCACCAAGGAGACCCGATGAATAACAGCGGACTGGCTGAACGGCTGCGCGCAGCACAGGGACGCTCTACGCGAGAGCGTCGACTGAGGACACGGGGCAGGAGAGACAGCGGATGGATATCGGCAGCGCCGCGCTGGTCATGATCGACATGCAGAACGGCTTCGTGAACCACCACAGCCGCCACGCCGTGCCAGCGGTCTCCGACCTGGTCGCGCAGTGGTCCGCCGCCGACCGACCCGTGATCTTCACTCGCTACGTGGATGACGCGGTCGTGCACTGCGTCAGCGAGCGCCAGGCCGGAAGGCTGGTCGAGGCGATCGGGAACCGGATGGAAGAGGTCGGGCTGCGTCTGCATCCCGACAAGACCCGGATCGTCTACTGCAAGGACGCGAACCGACGCGGCTCGTATGAGCACACGGCGTTCACGTTCCTGGGGTTCACGTTCCGCGCTCGCGCGGCACGCAGCAAGCATGGGGTGACATTCCCGTGCTTTCTGCCTGCGATCAGCAAGGAGGCCCTGAAGAGGCTCAGTTCCGAATTGCGCAGGTGGCGGATCCACCGGCGCACGGGCCACACCTTCGCTCAACTCGCACGGATCATCAACCCGATCGTGCGAGGGTGGATGCAGTACTACGGAGCGTTCTATCACTCCACGCTGAAACCCCTCCTGCGGCGCATCAACGCCTACCTGATGCGCTGGATCCGCAGAAAGTACAAGCGGCTGGCCGGGTTCAAGAAAGCCAAGGACTGTTTCCAGGGGATCACCAAGCGATACCCGGGAATGTTCGCGCATTGGCGTCTGTGCCGTAATTTCTGGTGATCAGGGTGACAAGAGCCGTGTAACGGGAGACTGTTACGCACGGTTCTGTGGGAGCCGGAGGGTGAGATTCCCTCCGGCTACCCGACCCGCACCACTTCGTGTTCAGCGTGTCGGCGGTGAAGTCGCGCATCATCAGGTCCGGGGCCGGCGGTGCCGTCTTGTCCGCGATCGTCGTCCGCCTGGTGCGGCGCAGGTGGCGCCCGACGATGTGGTGGATGCGCATCAGCCGTGTCACGCGTTTGCGGTTGATCTTCCGTCCTCGGGCCCTCAGCTCGGCGTGGACGCGCGGGGCGCCGTAAGCACCTCGGTGCTCGGCGTGAATGGCACGGATCTCGGCGACTGCAGCCGCCTCGCGGGCCTGGCGTTCGACGCGGCCCTCCTCGGTGGCCTGGTGCCGGTAGCAGCCGGAGCGGGAGACCCCCAGGACCCGGCACAGCCGCTTGACGCCGAAGTCGGTGCGGTGGTCGGAGATGAAGTCCCAGCGGCGGGTCCTCACTTCACCTCCCTGGCAAAATACGCGGCCGCCCGGCGCAGGATCTCGCGCTCCAACTGCCACTCCTTCTCAGCCTTCAGCAGCCTGGCGTTCTCGGCCCGCAGCCGGGCTGGCTCATCAGCCTGACTCTCCGGGCCACTCCCGCCCCGGACGGCCGACCCGTTCGCCCCAGTGTCCTTGCGGACCCATGTGCGCAGTGTCTCCCCGGTGATCCCGAGCTCGGCGGCCACGGCCGCGTACGTGCGCTTGCCGCCGCCCGCGCGATACGACGCGACGGCGTCTCTCCGGAACTCCTCCGGGTATGGAGACTGGCGTCCCACCTGGACATCCCTCCCTGGACCATCAAGATCCATTGTCAGGGTGTCCACTCCAAGGGATCAGCCTCAATCGGTGATCTCGCCCTCCAGGGCGGACTCCAGCACTCGCTTGGTCAGCTGCTGCAGCAGCCCTCCCTCCCCGGTCAGCTGCAGCCCGTCAAAACGGGCACGGTCGACCAGCATCGAGATCAGCTGCTCGTCCGACACCGCCTCCGCAGCCGACTCAACGGCCGGCTCCTGAACGGCCTCGTGGTCGGTGATGGTTTCGCTCATTTCAGGCGTCTCCTTGATCATCGGATCCGCCGTCTACTGAACACTCCCCGCCGGTACAGGCCCCCGGACGGCAATCCGCCTCCGGGGGCTTCTGTCGGCGGGCCCGGGTGCGGGGCGTGGCTGCGCCGGGTGGGGGTGATCACCTGGTGGCCGTGCGGGACGGCGAGGACGTGGAGCGTGCCTGCGAGGACGGTGAGTTGTTCGTCGCTCTGTGCGGGAGACGCTGTTTCGGTGGCGTGGGCGTGGGCGTGGGCGTGGCAGGAGCGGCAGGTGTAGGGGGTCCGGGGCCGGGGCTGCGGGGTGGGTAGCGGGCCCGGTGGCACAGGGTCGGGCATGGCGGCTGGCGTCCCTTCACTGCTCGGGCCCGGGCCGATGCTCGCAAGTTCTGTACCAGGCATGGCAAGGTCGTCCTCTGCCCGAGTTCAAGCGGTTCGTCCGGGACCGCCCGGACAGACTGTGGGGTCCAGAGCGGATCTGCCGCACCCTGCGCAGACATTTCCCCGGCCGTCCGGAGTCCCCCGTCGTCCACGAGACGGTCTACCGGGCGCTCTGCAGCCGGGGTCAGGGTGAGCTGTGCAAAGAGTCTTCGCGGCATCGTGGGCAGGCGGTTCCGGCGCAGTCACCGCAGCGCGGAGTGGCGGTGCCGCGGGCCGTACGCTCGTGTCGTACGGCCCGCGGCGGTTCTGCCTGGGAATCCCTGCGTGGATGTATGTCTGCCCCCGGGGTGGGCAGGCCGTCAGGTGGCCTTGCCGGGTTCTCCGGCGAGCTGGGTGATGGTGAAGTGGACGAACTCGGCGGGGCGTACGGGTGCGACGCCGATGTCGCAGATGACTTTCCCGGCGTCGATGGTCTCGGGTTTGTTGTTGGTGTTGTCGCAGATCACGTAGAACGCCTCGTCGGGTGTGCGGCCCATGAGCGCGCCCTGTCGCCACTGGTCCGTGAGGAACGAGGTGACCGAGTGCCGCAGCGTCGCCCACAGCCGCTCGTCGTTGGGCTCGAAGACGGCCCAGGTCGTGGACTCGCGGACGGAGTCCGAGAGGAAGGACACCACGCGGCGGACGTTGAGGTAGCGCCAGTCGCGAGCGGACGACCTGGTGCGGGCCCCCCACACGAGCAGGCCCCTGTCCGGGAAGCGGCGCAGGCAGTTGACGCCCTTTACGTTCAGTTCGCCGTGCTGTTCGTCGGTGAGGGTGGTCGCGAGTTCGGTGACACCGCGCAGGACCTGGTTCGCGGGGGCCCTGAAGACGCCTCGCTCGGCGTCGGTGCGGGCCCAGACTCCCGCAAGGTGGCCGCTCGGCGGCACCGTGCGCGCGGAGGCGTCGACCCCTGGCACCGTGATCCACGGGTAGTAGAGGGTGGTGAAGGCCGCAGCGTCGGAGTCGGGCGCGTCGAGGCTGTCGGCGAATGCCTTCGCCTGGTCCGGGTCAAGGCCGGGCGGCGGGTCGAGGATCGCCAGCCGGTCGCCCTGCTCGGTGCAGTGCTTTGCCACTGCGGCCATCCTGCTGATGCCCTCGGCCTCGTCGGGCGCGGCTTGGGAGGCAGTGGCGTTTGTGGTCATGTCCCAGAGGCTGGGCACGGCGACCATCGCGACGTCGTGAACGGCCTCCAGGCCGGCGAGGCCCGTACGGGCCCCCGCGTCTCCCTTGAGGTCCTGGACGGAAACGGCCTTCTGCGGGCTGGTGAAGCCCACCACGTAACAGCTTGCTCCGCCGTTGGCGAAGAACCCGTATACGGCTTCGGCCAGGGGCAGACACCGTTCCAGCGCGCGCTTCGCGACCGGGTCGGTCGCCTCCGCGATCTCCTCGGCGATTTCCTTCACGCCGTAGCCGGACGCGAACTCCTGCCAGCTCCGAATGAGCGTCGGGACCTGGCGCTCGGCCTCTGTCAACCCTGCTGCGGCATCCATGTCAGGGGCCTTTGTGTAACCGAGGAACGCCGGGATCGACGTACCCACCCCGACGATCTGGCGCACTCCGCTGGGGACTTCCTTCACGTAGACCCCTGGTGCCTGCACGCTGGACATCTGCGCTCCTTACGGTGAGAGGCGGCTGTGCGCCGATGAGTTGCCTCGCCGCTTCGGTGGCCCTCACGGCCGCGCTGCTGACGAGTGGGTAAACGTGGTAAACCGCCATTGACGGCGCAAATAGCAAATATATGCGTATCCCTCGCGATATCTCTCCGAACCCTGCCCGGTAGAACCGGCAAACCAATCTTCCGAGTGAACAACCCAAGCCTGCGAATAAGGCGGCCCGTGCCCAACAAGCTTGGCGGCGGGAGGCGTGCGGAGCAGGGGGAGGTCAGGTCGCGTACGGCGTCCTCCAGTTGCTGGTCGGTCAGGGGCGGGGCGGTGCGGCTGCGGTGCAGGGCGAGGGTGGTCGCGGTGGCGGTGCGGCTGCGGTTGTAGGTGACGGCCTCGCCCGGGGTGGTCTCCGTGCCGAGTGCTTCACGGGCGGTGGGCGGCAGGGCGGCGGTCCCCGCGCTCAGGGGACGTGCGGGCAGGATCGGACGGGCCGGTCGCAGGGCGCGGCGCAGGGCTCGCAGCATGACAACTCCTGAAGGCCGGGGTCGGGGGCGGTGGGGCGGGGGCGGGCCGGTCGGTGGCACGCCCCGCTCACTCATTAATAATAGTTGGATATCCTGAGATGTGAACCCGTCCCTGACCCGCCGTTTCACTCCTGCGGTCCGGGGCGCGCCCCGGCCGGCCCGCCCGTCCGTCCCGTCTTCTTCGGGACGGACGGGGGGAGGGCTCCAGCGCATCTGGTCGGCGGCCGGGGAGACGCCGGCGGGCACGGTCCCCGAAAAGCGCCGCTCGCCCGGCTCGTCGTCCTGCGCGTGGGCGTCGGTCCATTCCTGGGCGGCCTCCTCGGCGCCGAGGGTGCGCAGGAGGGCGGCGAGGGTGTCGACCTCGGTGCAGCCGAGAGCGGCGGCGACGCCGGCGCGGTCACGGTGCCGGTGAACGCGCCGGTGAACGCGTCGGCGACGTCGCCGGGGATGCTGACGCTGCCGGTCGTCACGGCACGGGCGAACGCGGCCGGCACCGTGACCGTCTCGCCGGGGCGGCCGGATGCCTTGGTCTGCGCCCGGTCTCCCCAGGGCCCGGCGGTGACGCCGGCGCGCCGCCCGGCCGGACGCCGGCCCCCTGCCTGGTGGCCGGCGTCCGGTGGGGCTGTTCGTCGGTGCGGGCGCCGGGGAGCGCGGCGGCCACCGCCTGGGCGACGGCACGCCGGGCACGGGCCTCCGCCTGCGGAGCAGGGGGCCGGACGGGTGTGGTGGTCCGGGAGGTCTTCAGCAGCTCGGGGCGGTGGTCGTCGGACCGGTACAGCAGCAGCGTGCCGCCCTCACCGTCGACAAGCTGCTGCCCTGTACGGTCCACGTATCCGGTGACCGGGGCGGTGTGCCGGTGAGCGCCCGGCTCGCGCGCGACGGTCTCGGCGAAGGCATGGAACTGTTCCGGCGTGGTCAGTTCGTGCGGCATGGGGGCTGCTCCTTCGGAGCCGGCTGTCCTGTCGGCGGGCTGAGGAGATCTTCGAGGAGAACACCCGGCCGCCGGCCAACCCGCTTGTCTCCGCGGACGACGTCGAGGACCTGGACGGCTGGACCCTGCACCGGCTCCGCCGCAGCGCCCTGACCCACGACGCCGAGGACGGCGCCTCCACCCCCCCTGCTGCTCGCGCGCGCTCGGCACGCTTCCGTCCGTTCCCTGGAGCGGTACGCGCGTCCAGGCGTCGACGCGGTGGCCCGGCACGTCGCCGAGCGCGACCCTGCCGCCCGTCGCCGAGGCTGAACAGCACGCCCCGAGGGGGCCCGTCTGGTCCTGGCAGGGCCGGGACCGATAGTGTGTAAAGAACGCGTCAAGAGATGCGGGGTGTGCCGGGAAGTCTGGTCGGCGTCAAGGGGCCCGTGTGCCCACACGTCGATGCCCCGGAGGTCTCCCGTGCCTGCTGCCCCGCGTGAGCGTTCCGTCTTCCTCGCTCTGCTGCCCTGGCCGGAGCGCGTGCAGGTGGCCCGGGCCCTGCGCACGGAGACGGTCGGCGGGCTGGTACTGCTGGCAGCGGCCGTGGTGGCGCTGGTGTGGGCGAACACCCCGTTCGGCAGCGCCTACGAGTCCATACGCGGCTTCCACTTCGGCATACCCGCGCTCGGTCTGGACCTGTCGGTGGGGCACTGGACCGCAGACGGACTGCTGACCGTCTTCTTTCTGGTCGCCGGGATCGAGCTGAAACGCGAACTGGTCGTCGGCGAGCTGCGGACCCCCGCAACCGCCGCGCTGCCGGTGGTCGCCGCCGTGTGCGGTATGGCGGTGCCGGCCGCCCTCTACCTGGCCACCACCGGCATCGGCGGCGGCTCCCGGGCAGGGTGGGCGGTGCCGATGGCCACCGACATCGCCTTCGCGCTCGCCGTCCTCGCGGTGCTCTCCACCCACCTGCCCTCCGCCCTGAGGGCTTTTCTGCTGACCCTGGCCGTGGTCGACGACCTCGGCGCCATCCTGGTGATCGCCGTGTTCTTCACCGCCGACCTGAACCCGCTGGCGCTGGGTGGGGCGCTGGTGGGGCTGGTGGTTTTCTACCTGCTCCAAAGGTTCAGGGTGCGCGGCTGGTGGTGGTACGTGCCGCTCGGGGTGGCGATCTGGGCCCTGATGTACAACGGCGGGGTGCACGCCACGGTGGCCGGCGTGGCGATGGGCCTGATCCTGCGCACCATCCGCGACCAGGGAGAGAAGGCGTCGCCCGGGGAGCGGACGGAGCATCTGCTGCGGCCGTTCTCAGCCGGTGTGGCTGTTCCCCTGTTCGCCCTGTTCGCCGCCGGGGTGAGCATCTCGGCCGCCTCGCTCGGCGAGGTGTTCACCCGCCCCGAACCGCTGGGCGTCGTGCTCGGCCTGGTCCTGGGCAAGACGGTGGGAATCTTTACCGGCACCTATTTGGCGGCCCGGTTCACCCGAGCGCGGCTGAACCCGGACCTGGCCTGGGCGGACGTGCTCGCCCTGGCGGTGCTGGCCGGGATCGGCTTCACCGTCGCCCTCCTGATCGGCGAACTCGCCTTTCCCGACCCGGCCGACGCCGAGCACATCAAGGCCGCCGTCCTGCTCGGCTCCCTCATCGCTGCCGCCGCGGCCGCGCTGCTGATCAAGCGCCGCAACGGGATCTACCGCCGTCTGCGGGAGGCCGAGACACGAGATGACGACGCCGACGGCGTCCCGGACATCTACCAGCAGGCCAGCCCCGGGCACGGCCGTGCCGGCAGCGGAAACTGAAGGGAGGCCCCTCATGCGTGCACGGGATCTCGCCGAGCCCTACCCCTTCGTGACCACCGACGACGCGATCGACGCGGCCCGGATCCTGGCCGACATCGAACGCGACCGCAACGGCGTGACGCTGCTCGGCACCGTCACCGCCGCCCGCCTCATGCAGCACTTCCTCCAGGCGGCAGCGTGAGCAGCGCCACCGGCGTGCTGCCGGTGGCCGTCGTGATTGCCGCACTGGTGATCAAAACCGCGATCGGCGAGCTGCGCAGGCCGGGCAGCGCCCGGCGGCAGTGGCAGTTCGCATCCGACCGCCGTGCCCTGGCCGCCGGCACCGCCGCTGCCGTCGCCACCGTCCTGCTCGGCTGGCCGCACGCCAAAGGCGCTGCCAACGCCTGGGCATTCCTCATCGGAGCGCTCACCGCCCACCTGGTGCACCAGGCAGCCCGCCGCCCCTGACCCCTCCATGCCCGCCCACCGATAAGGAACCCCGTGCCCGAACGACGCATCGGCACTCGGCGCCGCACTCACAGCGGCCGGGACCACCCTTACATCCTGCCAGGACCCGGATTCCCCGTCCTGGTCACCGGCCTTGCCGTGCTGACAACCGGCCTGGTCACGGCTGCCGCCAGCCGCCATGGCTGACCCCACCGAGCCCCGACCCGACGACAGGAGTTCCTGCACCCGTGACCTGGCACTGGACCGGCCTCGCCGTCTTCTCCCTCACCCTGCTCCCGGCCGGGCTGGCCCTGCTGACCGGCTGGACACCGCACCGCCTGCACGCCCGTCTGGCGCCGGCACGCCCGCGTGGCTGGGCGCTGCTCTGCCTGTGGGCCGCAGTCCTTCTCAACACGATCCCGCGCCTTGCCGGCGCCCCATCCGCGATCACTCTGGCAGCAACTGCTGTCGCCGGCGTGGTAGCGGTTGCCGGATGCGCTCTGGCGGTCGGCGCGACCCTTCGGGCCTCGAAGGCGGCGTCGTGACGGACATGCGCTGCCGGTGGCGCTTCGTCTGGCCGGTCAGCCGGTGAAGGGTTCCAGTGCGAAGCGGCCGATCGCCACGAAGGCGGTCAGGGTGAGGTAGCCCCCGTCACCCAGCGCGGCTTTGGTCTCGCCACGGCGGATCCGCATAATCGTGGCGCCGGTCATGATCAGCGTCAGGCTGCCGGCCGCCAGCGGTACCAGTATCGGCGCGATGCCGAGCAAGGCGGGCAGGATCAGTCCCGCGGCACCGAGGATCTCGAGTGCTCCGATGGCCTTGAGGGTGCCGGGGTTGAAGTCGAGGACCCAGCGCGCGGCGTCGGCCATCGCGGCCATCTTCTCCCGTGGGACGAACAGCTTCCCGAAGCCGGAGAACAGGTAGACGGCGGTCAGCAGGCCGGTGACGACCCACAGTGCGGTGTTCATGAGTGTTGTCCTTGGCGCAGTGTCTGGGGGTGGCGGCCGCGGGCGGACCTGGGGTCGTCCCGGGTCCGCCCGCAAGTTTGAGGGGGATGTCCGCGTCAGCCGAACTGGCCGGGCTGGTACTCGCCGCCGGGCGTCCGGGTGATCACGTTCAGCCGGTTGAAGGCGTTGATCACGCAGATCAGGGCCACCAGGGCCATCAGCTGGTCCTCGTCGAAGTGCTTCGCCGCGTTCGCCCACGCCTCATCGGTGACGCCGCTGGAGTCGGCGAGGCGGGTGCCCTGCTCGGTGAGTTCCAGCGCCGCCCGCTCCGCCTCGGTGTAGACGGTGGTCTCCCGCCATGCCCCGACCAGGTTGATCCGCACCGCGCTCTCGCCGGCGGCCGCGGCGTCCTTGGTGTGCATGTCGAGGCAGCCGCCGCAGCCGTTGATCTGGCTGGCGCGGATCTTCACCAGTTCCTGCACCGCCTTCGGCAGCGCCGAGTCGGTGATGGCCTTGTTCGACGAGATGATGTGCTTGGCCCACTTCGATCCGACCTCATTGCGCATGGGGTTGATCCGGGTTTCCATCGCGGTCTCCTTCGTCTTCCGGGTGCTTGCACCACTACGACGAAGCCCCCCGCCAGGACGTAACAACCCCATGCGCTCGAGTGCGTTACTCGGGTCGTGCGGGAAGGCCCATGGCGTCGAGGCGCTTGCGGTCGCTCACGGTCAGGAGCTCGACGATCCGGCCGTCGGTCACGGTGCATGCCACCACGCCGAGCACCTTGCCCTTCGCGCCCCAGGCCACGAACCCGGGCTCGCCGTTGACCAGGACCGGGAGCACCGAGGTCATCGACCGGATGCCCCGCAGGACCGGACCGGCGACCTCGGCCGCCCCGACCGTGGTCATCACGCCCTGCGGATGGAACGTGCGCCAGGTCACCTTCGGATCCAGCAGCCGTACGAGCCCTTCGAAGTCCCCGTTCCGCGCTGCGGCAAGAAATGCCTCGACCACTGCGCGCTGCCGCCGCGGCTCCTCCTCCGGCAGCGGTGTTGCCTGCACCTTCCGGCGGGCCCGGCTGGCGAGCATCTTGGTCGCGTCGGTGGACCGGCCGATGATCTCGCCGATCTCTGCGAAGGGCACCGCGAACATGTCATGCAGTACGAACGCCAGCCGCTCGGTGGGCGTGAGGGTGTCGAGTACGACCAGCAGTGCCAGCCCGACCGATTCGGCGAGCATCGCGTCGTCCTCGGGCGCCGCCCCGCCGTCCACGGTCACCACCAGCTCGGGCAGGCGGTCGTCGTACGACAGCTCGGCCCGGGTCTTGCGCGAGCGCAGCACGTCGATGCAGACCCGGCCGACCACCGTGGTCAGCCAGCCGGCCAGGTTGTCGATCGCCGCCGCGTCCTGTCGCGCCAGCCGGATCCACGCCTCCTGCACCGCGTCCTCGGCGTCCCCCCGCGACCCGAGCATCCGGTGGGCGACCGCCACCAGTCGCTCACGCTGCTCTTCGAAGGCTCCCGCCAGCACTTCGTTCGGACCTGAACCGGTCATGTCGTTACCTTCCTTGCGCGAACTCCGTCATGATCATGACGGGCCCGAAGGCGCCGAGGTAACCGTTCGGTGTGAACCCCGGTGGAAGGACAGCGGCGGCGACCGGTGATCAACAGCCACGAGGTGATGTTGAAGCCTTGAGTGCCCGGGTTCGCCTACGGGCCGCTGGGTCACGCTCGGTGACGTACTGGGCGACCGCTTCGACGCCGGGCCGTGCATACCGTTCCGGGGACCGCACGGACGCGTGCCGTGAGCGGGCCGGCAGCAGGGGCGTGGACGTGCCCCGAGAGCGCCCACGCCGTCGCGGGCGTCGGCTCCTTCTCCGTCTACCCGAGTTCACCGAGACGGAGGGCATCCCTTATCTCGCTGAGCTTCGCGGTCGTGGCCGGGGTCCGCTTCTGCGCTTGTTCAGCGAGTCGGAGGGCGTCGTCAATCTCGCTGAGCTTCACGGAGGACAGGACGGCCGCCCGCTCTATCAGGTCGTCCCGGGACACAGTGGTCAGCCACGTGCACGGGGTGAAGCCTGGACGCGGGAACGCGAGCCGCAGCACGCCTTCGAACGGCAGTCCTTCACCGGCACCGACCGTCACTTCGATGCCCAGACCGCTGATGTCGACGCCCGCCGGAGCGACGACCTGCATCACCCGGATCCCGGACGTGTCGTCTCCCGACAGCAGTACGACCAACCTCCGCTCGTCGAACTGGACGGCCCGACCCGCGAGGTCAAACTGCGCTCCGATCACCGTCGCACCCTGGGCCGGCAGCGCACCGCCATCGCCAACAAGCTGCGCTGGTTCCTGCACGAGATCGACCCCGAGTTGGTCGTTCCTTCACGTGGCCTGAAGCGCCTGTGCGTCCTGGAGACCCTGCAAGCGGAGCTCACCGTCCGAAGCGGAGTGGTTGCGGAGATCGCGCTGGATCTGGTCCAGGAGTGCCGACGTCTGACCCTGCGTATCAACACGATGGAGGCCCAGCTGCGCCGCATGGTGCGCGAGCTGGCTCCGAACCTTCTGAGTGGACGTTAAGTCCGATCTTTCTCGGTTCGTGATCGCTCGATCGTGGGACTGATCGCCGTACGAGCCGGCCGTTCGTCATGCGCATGCTGGGATGCGGGTATGGACCGAAGACCGTATCCGAGCGACTTATCGGACGTGCAGTGGGCGTTGATCGAGCCGATGATCACGGCCTGGAAGCAGGCGAGGGTGGCACGGTCAGCGACGGGTGATCCCGGGGCCTGCGATCTGCGGGAGGTCGTGAACGCGATCTTCTACCAGAACCGGACGGGCTGTCAGTGGCGCTACCTGCCCCATGACCTTCCCGCCTGGTCGGCGGTGTTCTACTACTTCACGCTGTGGCGTCGGGACGGTCTTGACCAGCGGATCTCCGAACTCCTGCGCTGCCAGGTCCGTGAGAGAGCCCGGCGATTAGAGGACCCGTCCCTCGTGATCATCGACACCCAGTCCGTGCGCGCGGCCGCGGGTGTCCCGAAGACCACGACGGGGCTGGACGCCAACAAGAAGGTCTCGGGCCGCAAGCGGGGACTGGCCGTCGACGTGCTGGGGCTGATCATCGGCGTCGTCGTGCTTGCCGCATCCGCCCACGACAACACCGCCGGCACCGCTCTGCTCGACCAGGCCGCCGAGCGGTGCGGGATGCGTCTGGAGAAGGCACTGGTGGATCAGGGCTTCAAGGACGAGGTCCTCATCCACGGTGCCCTGCTGGACATCGACGTCGAAGTCGTCCGCCGCAACCCGGCCGACCAGGGCAAAGGCTTCGTCCCGCAACCGAAGAGGTGGATCGTGGAGCAGGTCAACGGCACGCTGATGCTGCACCGCCGACTGGCCCGCGAGTACGATCATCGGCCCGACACCTCCACCTCACGCGTCTACTGGGCCTCCATCGCGAACATGACCCGCCGCCTCACCACACCCGCTCCGGCCTGGCGCGACACCCTCGGGCTGGCCGCGTGAACGTCATCGAGCTCCTGGCCGACCTCCAGGCCCAGCACGACGAGACCACAGCCCGGGCCGGTGAACTGCGCGACCAGATCCAGCACTTGACCGCCACCCTGGCCGAGACCGAAGCGCGACTCGCGGACCTGGCCACCACCCGCAAGGTCATCGCCGAACTCGCACCGGCTGGAGACCAACCCGCACCACCCGAGACGAACACCGCCTACCAGGCCATCGTGAACACCTTCAACCAGCATCCCGATCAAGAGTTCCGAGCCCGTGAGCTGCACGAACTCCTCGGCATGCCCACCGACGAGGCATCCGTCAACATCACCCGCAGCCGCCTCGGACGCCTCACCCGCCAAGGCTTCCTCACCCAACCCGGACGAGGCCGCTACCAGAAACGGACTTAACGTCCACTGAGGGTGCCCGGATGCGGCGTTTTGTCGGCGGCGATGATCCTCGGGGAGACGGCCGGGGCCGCCCGCTTCAAGTCGAAGGACGCGTTCGCCCGGTTCAACGGCACCGCACCGATTCCCGTGTGGTCCTCCAACACGGTTCGCGTCCGCCTCAACCGGGGAGGCAACCGCACCATCAATAACGCCCTGCACATGGCCGCGGTCACACAAATCCGCCAGGACGGCCTCGGTGCCGCGTACTACGCCAAACAGCTCGCCGCGGGAAAGACCGTGAAGGAGGCACTGCGGCTCCTTCGGCGCCGCATCTCCGACCGGTTCTTTCGAGCCCTGCTGGCCGACGAGGCCGCACGCGACGACCAGCAGATCGTCCAGGAGCCGACGCCAGCTGCTTGACATAGAAGCATCGCCGAGCTCGACCGGCCACACACACGCTCGTAGCGTTCATCGACGAGCACAAGGACCGCTTCGGCGGCGTCGGGCCGATCTGCCGGGTCCTGACCGACCACGACTGCCAGATCGCCCCGTCCACCTACTACGCCCACCACAAACGCCAGGCCACACCTGCGGCCCGCACTCTGCGGGACACCGAGCTGAAGATCCTGATCCGGGAGGCGTACGACGCCAACTACCGTGTCTACGGCGCCAGGAAGATCTGGCGGCACCTGAACCGGCAGAACGTTGTGATGGCCCGCTGCACCGTCGAACGCCTCATGCGTGACCTCGGCATCACGGAGCGGTCCGCGGCAAGAAGGTGATCACCACGATCCCCGATGCGAGTGCTCAGCGGGCCCCGGACCTGGTGGACCGTGACTTCGTCTCCCCGGCCCCGAACCGCTGCCGGGTCGCCGATTTCACCCACGTCACCACGTTCGCCGGCGTCGTCTGCGTCACCTTCGTCGTGGACACCTTCTCCCGCCGCATCGTCGGCTGGTCGGCAGCCACCTCGAAGGAGACACGCCTCGTCCTGGACGCCCTGGAGATGGCTCTGTGGCAACGCGACCGCGACCAACACCCCCATCAGAAAGGCGAGTTGATACATCACAGCGATGCCGGGTCGCAGTACACGTCGTTCGCGCTCGCCGAACACCTCGACCGGGCCGGCATCGCCGCGTCGATCGGATCGGTCGGCGACGCCTACGACAACTCCCTGGTGGAGTCCACGATCGGACTCTTCAGAACCGAGCTGATCAAGCCTCAACGGCCCTGGAAGACGCTCTCCGAGGTCGAGCTGGCCACCGCCGAGTGGGTCGACTGGTACTGCCACCGCCGACTCCACGGTGAGATCGGGCACATCCCACCCGCCGAATACGAGACCAACTACTACCGCGAAACCGCAAAACACCAGGTCACAGTCAAGATCTAGAGTCTCGATCGAACCCGGAACGGTTCATTCACACCGTCGGGCATAAAAGAGCCACGAGACGTGCTCGACCAGCTCATGAGGGACGTCGAGCGTGGCACGATACGGGACCAAGCGAGGCTCCTCGGACGATGCGTGGTGCGTAGAGAACACCACCGCAACGACCAGGAGCCTCGTCTCGTCACCCCACCCCGCCGACCTGCGCCTTCACCACTGCAGGACAGGATGAAAACGGTTCACTGACCCCAGTCACGCGCTTTGGGCCGTGCTGCCCGACGGCAGCAGATCCCGGCAGTCCGCGGTTCGCTGTGCTGGGCATCGCCTGGGCACAAAAGTGGCAGGACGATCCCGCCCGACGCCTTGCAGGACCGTACGACGAGGCCTTCGGCGAGTGATCCGTCACGGGCAGGCCCTGTGCCAGGCACAGAGGGCACTACAGGAAGCGGTCCAGCAGCGTGTCCAGTCCGGTGGCCAGAGCGTCGGCGCCGCCCTGTTTGGCCAGGGCGGGGGTGGTCGTGCGGAGCCTTGGCAGCTCCTGGGAGGACATGCGGTAAAGACCGAGCCGGAATGCGGGGTCTGGTTCGCTGGGGTTGTCCACCATGGTCTGCAGTTCCACCGACACGTATCCAAGGACCCAGGCCGTGAAGGCGCGCCATATCCGGGCGGAGTGCACCGGGCCGTATCCGGCGTTCTGGAGCAGGGCGAGTACGCGCTCGTGATTCCTGAGGACGGGCGGGGGCCTGCGGGCCAGCGGCACTCGTGTCATGCGGCTGAAGATGAGCAGCGTCCCCTCGGGGTGGTCGAGGCACACCTGGTAGGTGACGAGTGCAATCCGGTGCAGTTCGGCCCGCAACGCTGGACCGGGGGCGGCCGCCGGCCGCGGGGCCGGGGCGAGACGGTTCTCCAGTTCCAGATAGAGGGCCTCTGCCACACCGTCCAGCAGCGCGTTCTTGCCGGGCGCATAGCGGTACAACGACATGGCCTCCACGCCGAGTTCGGCGCCCAGACGGCGCATGGTCAACGCCGCCGGTCCTTCCCGGTCGACCAGGTCCAGAGCCGCGGCGAGCACCCGCTCGCGGGTCAGACGCCCCTGACGGCCGTCCTCGGCGTCGCCCGTTCCCGGACCGTGCGTCATCAACTGCCTCCTCACTTCGCGGAGGGTGCCGCACCCGGCGTCACGGTGTGTTGAGTTCGCCCCACACGACGAACCGGTGGACGTAGGTCCCGTCCCAGCCGCGGTCCGTGCAGGTGATCAGGGTGATGCGTGCCTTGTCGGGCCGGGCTTGCGGCCGGCCCGGCACAGGAGCGACAACACCGACGTCCGACGGCTCGACGACCTTGGTCCGGGTGACCCGGTAGGTGTACGTCCTCCCATCCTGCTCGACTTTCAGCGCGTCCCCTTTGCGCAGGTCAGGAAGACGGTGGAAAGGCTGCCCCCATCCGGTCCGGTGGCCTGCAACGGCGAAGTTCCCCTTCTGGCCCGGCCCGACGGTTCCCGGGAAGTGCCCAGGGCCCTTGCGCAGGTCCCCAGGGGAAACGCCCTCGACGACCACCGGGGCGAAGTCCGGGCCGAAGCGGGGCACGCGCAGCACCGCGAACGCCTCTCCGGCGCGAGGGGCGGGCCGCTGCGGCCGGTCCCCCGCCGCGGCGGGGGACGACTGCCCGAGTTCGTGCCGGAGCGACTGCTGCGCGCGGCCGTACGCGCCGTCCGCCTGCTTGTCCCGTAGCAGCGCGAAGCCCCCCAGGGCCAGACCCGTGACGATCAGGCCGATGCCCAGCAGGCGGATCACACGTCTCATGGTGCGGCTCCCGGGTCTGCGGTGGGGTCGCCGTCGCGGCCCCGCCTCGGCGCTGTGTCAGCAGTCGTCGTCGGCTTTGCGGGGGATCAGCCGCAGCGCGGCGCAGCCCGCCGAGATCAGGACGAACGCGATGATCCAGAACCAGACGCTGCCGGGTCCTCCGGTGACCGGCAGCAGACCTGCTCCTCCGGCTCCGCCCGCTGTCGTGCCAGTGCTTATGTAATTTGCCATGGCTCTTTCCTTCCTCGGTTCACCAATTGCGGTTCCTGCGCAACGCGGCGTCTGCAAGTGCACGGATGTGGACCCCCTGCAGGAACAAGTCGTAGAACCACTCCGGAATGACCAGCATTGAGGCAGTCGTCGCCCGCCAGCCCCGGGACCTGACGGTGATGGCCCGCTCGACGGCGTAGAAGGCCGTGAAGGCGATCCAGAACGGGGCAATGCGTATCCCGGCTCCCGCGGCGAGGAACCAGATGACGGAACCCACATAGACGGTCGACACCGACGCCCCGAGAAAGGCGACGAGCTGGCGGACCCAGCCTTCCGCGGTGTAGCGGGTGAGGCCGTAGTCGAGCAGGTTCTCCAGCGCGCCCCGCTTCCAGCGCAGCCGCTGCCTGGCGAGGGACCCCCACGTCTCCATGACCTCGGTGGTCATGGTCGCGCGGGACGGTGCCACGATGCGGTAGCGGAGGTGCTTGAGTGCCAGGGTGAGTTCGTTGTCCTCCGTGAGGGCCTTGGTGTCGTAGACCCCGTCGGCGGCGGGCAGCCGGCCTGTCCTGCGAGCCCTGAGCACGTCTTTCAGGGCTCCGGCCCTAAACAGGCACGCGGTACCCGTCAGACACAGCACCTTGCCCCGTTTGCGGGCGGTGTCCCGGGCGTACCGGGCGTACTCATTGCGCTGGAAGGCCCCGCACAGCCGGCCGCCGGTCCGGCCCCGGAAGTTCCCGCCGACAGCACCGTAGCCCTGGGCCATCTTCCGGCGGGTCACTTCGATGAAGTGGGGATCGAGGTAGGTGTCGGCGTCCTGGACGAGGACCGCATCCTCGTCGGTGAGCAACGGCAGCAGGCGCTCGAGCGCCCCGCTGAGATTGCCGGCCTTCTTGTACCCGTTGTCCACCGAGTGCCAGACCTCGGCACCCGCCGCGCGGGCGATCCGCTCCAGCTCCACCGTCCGCCGGGGTTCCTTGTGCGGATCGAGCGTCACGATGACGCGCTCGGCGCGGTACGTCTGCCGGTGCAGCGCCTGCAGCACCTGGGGAAGCGAATCCACCTCCCGGTAGGCCGGAACCAGCACGACCACGTGGGGAGGTTCCTGAGCGGACATCTCATTCATGGCGTGCTCCGCGGACGGGACCTTGCTTCCTATGTCCGTAAGCTTACGCTGTAAGCGTATATGTGCAACTTACAGGCCAGATGCTCGTTTCATGTTCCGTATCCAGAGCCGACTCCGGCCTCCTTTCCCTGACCGCAGCCGTAAAAGTAGTGGTCAGGGCCTTGTGGTCGTGATCTTCATCGGTCAGCGGCGGACGGCGTTGGCCTTGTCGAGGTGTCCGCACACCGTCTAGTGCCGCATCAAGCAACGTTCGCCCTGTTCACGACCCTGCGCAGGTGTTCGTCGGCGGCGTGCTTGTTCCGCCAGATGATGTAGCGGCGGATCATGCTGCCCTGCTCCTTGTGACTGGCGTGATCGGTGCCGTCGAGAGCGAAGTAGCGCAGGGCGGTGAACTGAGCCTCGATCCGGTTCAGCCAAGAGCTGCTGGTCGGCGTGTAGGCGATCTCCACGTTGTTCGCCGCCGCCCACGTCCCGACCCGCTGACACCGCTTCGTCGTCAGGTGCGGTGAGTAGTTGTCGCAGACAATCGCGATGCGTTTGTCGACCGGGTGCAGTGAGCGCAGGTAGCGGCAGAACTCCAGGAACTTCGACCTGTTCTTGGTCTTCTTGACGTGCCCGTAGAGCTGGTCCTTGGCGAGGTCGTAGGCGGCGAACAGGTGCCGGACCCCGTGCGGGCGTGTGCAGGTCGCCCGGCGTCGGGGCCTCGGATCGCGGTCGGGGTCCTTGTGTCTGCCGCCGCGTTCGGCCCAATGCCGGCCGGGGTGGGGCTGCAGGTTGAGCGGCCCGAACTCATCCATGCAGAAGACGACTTCGGGCTCGCCTTTCTCGGCTGTG
>NZ_JBIVOX010000046.1:0-25360 GCF_044754345.1 Streptomyces sp. NPDC093094
TCCGCCACACCGGTGCCGGACCTGTTCCAGCGCGACTTCACCGCGAGCGCGCCGAACACGAAGTACGTCGGCGACATCACCTACCTGCCGGTGGGTGACGGCGAGTTCCTGTATCTGGCGACCGTGATCGACTGCTTCTCGCGCCGCCTGGTGGGCTGGTCGATCGCCGACCACATGCGCACCTCGCTGGTCACCGACGCGCTCAGGACGGCCGCCGCGACCCGGGGCAGCCTGGCCAAAGCCGTATTCCACAGCGATCACGGAGCGCAGTACACCTCCCGCGAATTCGCTGGTGTCTGCGCCGAGTTGGGGGTTCGGCAGTCCATGGGCGCAGTCGGCACGAGCGCGGACAACGCACTCGCCGAATCGTTCAACGCAGCCCTCAAACGCGAGACGCTCCGTGGCGCACGCCGCTTCGACGGGACCCGCACCTGCCGCCTGGCGGTCTTCCGCTGGACCACCCGCTACAACACCCGCCGACGGCACTCGGCGAATGGGCAGCAGGCACCGATCCCCTACGAACAGCAGTCAGTTACCCTGACCTTTGCCGCATAACGACACGAACAGGTGTCCACTCCTCAGGGACAAGCCCCAAGATCACTTCTCAAAGACCCTTCCGGCCGGGCACGCCCAGTTGCTGCGGATGGGATCGTGTCCGGCTGCGTGACGGTGGCGCAGGCTGGACGGGTCGGTCCACCTCGTGGACGGACGACCGGGAACGCTGCCGCCGGGCCGGCATCGACGACGGCATCGTCTTCGAGACGAAGGTGGTCATGGCCAAGGCGATGGTCCGCCGGGCCGTCGCGGACAGGATCCCGTTCGGCTGGGTGACGGCGGATGCCGCCCACGGCTTCAGCGAGGGCTGGCGCTTCGAGTTGGAGCAGGCCGATGTCTTCCACGTGATGGCCACCACCCGGCACGACACGGTCATCACCCGCTGGGCACTCGACCATCCCGTCCATGACCTGCTCCCCGCTCTGCCCCGGCAGAAGTGGAAACGCCGTTCCTGCGGCGAGGGAGCCCACAGCCGACGGATCTACGACTGGGCCCGCGTCGAGATCCGCCCCTGGCACCGCGAGGACCGCCGGCACTGGGTCCTCGCCCGCCGCAGCGTCGGCAGACCCGAGGAGATCTCCTACTACATCGCCTACTGCCCTGTCGGCACCCCGCTGGATCAGCTGATCCGCATCGCGGGGAGCCGCTGGGTGGTGGAGGAGTGCTTCCAGAGCGCGAAGCAGGAGTGCGGCCTGGACGACTACCAGGTCCACCGCTACCCGGGCCGGCACCGCCACATGACCCTCGCCATGGCCGCCCACGCCTGCCTGACCGTCCTGCGGGCACGCCAGCTGGACGCGGACAAAGCAGAAACGGATCCTCCCAGCTCATCCACCTCAGCCTCGCCGAGATCCGACGCCTGATCACCCGGCTCACCGACCGCCGCCCCACCCCGGTCGGCCACATCCTGCACTGGTCGGCATGGCGCCGCAGACGCCGGCACCAGGCCCGAGCCAGTCACTACAGACGACGCGGACACAGCCCCTGAAACTGCCCGGCACTCAGAACAAGCACCGTTGCAGTACTGGAGTCTCGATCAAAGCCGGGGCGGTTCACGGATAAATTGGCCTTATGGTGAAGCTGTCTGTGCGGTCGGTTCGTCATGCCCCCTCTGGTTCAGTGCTGTCGTTGTGGTCACAGAACTCCGTGCTGTCGATCGGGTCGGTGGGATCGGTGCTTTCCGTGGGGTCCGTCGGTTCTGCCTTGTCGGTCGGCTCGATCGGAAGTGCCCTGTCTGTCGGCTCGATCGGTTCCTCCCTGTCGCTGATCTCAACCGGATCGTGGCTGAGTACGGGATCGTTGTTTTCCGCGCAGTCGCGGTGGTCGGTGCTGTCTTGGCGTTCCTCTCGCGGTTTCCTGGCCGCGGGGGCGGTAGGGGCAGCGGCCGGGGGCGCCCTGCTGCTGGCCCAGATGCTGCACAAGGCCGACACCGGCACCCGATGACCCTGATTGAATTGAGAGGATTTTCCGCTCGGCGTTCCGGACCGGAACGGATGGTTGGTCTCGCTGTGCGAGAGCACGCCGGTGAAAAATGAGCGGGTGACAGGAACCGGACTCGCGCTCCCGGCTCGGGAAGCTGCGGGTATTCACGGAAGACCGGGCACCCGAGCTGGATGGCTGCCTGCTGCACGATCTCGTCGGCCTCGGCTCCTGCACCGTGATCCCCCGTTGTTCCCCGCTCTGTCCGGTGCGCTTGTGGTGCGGCGTCCGCGCCCCTGTCCGATTCCGTCGGCCCGTCGGCATCGCCGCAGAGGTCGGCTCGGAGCCGAGCCTTGGCTGCGTCGAGCCGCTCGGCGTGGTCGGGCATGAAGATCTCGCTCAGTGTCGTGTCCAGCGTTCCCGAGACGGTGCAGACCGGTGACCAGACGGCTCGGTCGCGCACGATCCCTTCCAGGTCGCCCGACCGGAACCATCACTTCGTAGAGCCAGTCCGACAGCACGAACGCTTGAGCGCGCGTGAGCCTGATGGTGATCGCTTCCTCGTCGACGCCCTCGACCCAGCCGCCTCTGCAGGCGGTGTCGCGGGCCCGAGCCTTCACAGGACCGGCACGCTTTCCGACTGCGGTGGTGGCCGCGGCAGCGCTGATGCGGACGCTCCAGGCCGAATCTAGACTGGCGAAGGCGTAGAAAGCCACGAATCAGGGAGATATGCGCTATGGCCAAGCGAGGAAACAAGCGACGTGCCCGCAAGAAGAAGAAGGCCAATCACGGCAAGCGCCCCAACGCCTGAGCCGACTTGAGCAGACGCCGCGGGATCCCGGTCCTCGCCACCCGGATCAAGGTCAAGGACTGGGATCCCGCAGCGGTGCGGGAGCACGGCAAAAAGCCGAGCCCGGCCTGACCGAGGTCGGCTCTCGGGACCGGCCGCTTTCCCACGCTGTCGATCTGCCCGGAGCAGAACTTCTCGGCCCAGCTGCGGTGATTCCACCGCTGTACGAGCCGGGCTCCGAGCCGCTCCACGGTCCGGTCCGCGGCCGGAGCGTCTCCGTCGAGGGCGTCCAGGATCGTCTGCGACAGCACGGGAACGTCCGGCAGCGGGACGAGCAGCGTCGGCAGAAACGCTTTCGGCCGCTACGGCGGTTTCCGGACGCACGACGAGACCCGCAAGGCCGTGGCATCGCCGGCGGCAAGGTGCTGGAGGGCGTCACGCTGTCCGTCCCCGGCTCGGTGACCCGCTTCACCGGGACGTGCCCGCCCGACGGTGCCGAGGTCGCCGGGCAGCTGACGGAGGTCATCAGCCATCTGCAGGGCTTCGTCACGGAGTCGGCCATGGCCTGACCCCGCCCGCCCTCCGCGCCGCGGAGAGGCCGGCGCCGGCTCCGGCCCGGCCGGTGTCGCCGCTCAGACCGGCTGCGGCTCTCTGTCCGAACGGTGGATCGGGGCGGCCGAGCCGGTGAGCGGGGCCCCCGTCCCGCCGTGCCGCTCCGCGATGATCTCCGCCACGATGGACACGGCGGTCTCCTCGGGTGTACGGGCCCCCAGGTTCAGCCCGATCGGGGATCTGAGCCGGGCCAGCTCGCGTTCGCCGACGCCCGCCTCCCGCAACCGCCGCTCCCGGTCCTCATGGGTGCGGCGCGAGCCCATCGCGCCGATGTAGGCAGCCGGCCGGCGCAGCGCCTCCCGCAGCAGGGGCACGTCGAACTTCGCGTCGTGGGTCAGCACGCACAGCGCCGTCCGCCCGTCGGTGGCGGTGCCCCGCAGATACCGGTCGGGCCAGTCGACGACGATCTCGTCGGCGTCCGGGAAACGGGCTCGGGTGGCGAAGACCGGCCGGGCGTCGCACACCGTGACGTGGTAGCCGAGGAACCGTCCCGCCCGCACGAGCGCCGCCGCGAAGTCGATCGCGCCGAAGACGATCATGCGGGGCGGCGGCACGGCCGACTCCACGAGCAGGGTGACACCGCCCGGGCAGTGCGTGCCGTCCTCGGAGAGTTCCACCGTGCCGGTCCGGCCGGCGTCCAGCAGGGCGCGGGCCTCGGCGCGCGCAGTGCGGTCCAGTTCCGGGCCGCCGCCGAGCCCGCCCCCGTAGGAGCCGTCGGGGCGGACGAGCAGGGCCCGGCCGAGCAGCCCGGCGGGACCCCGCGCCACCCGGGCCAGTGCCACCGGCTCACCGCCGGCCGCGGCGGACAGCGCGGCGTCGTGCACCGCCCGCCCGGCGGAGAACGGGACGACCAGCACGTCGATCGTCCCGCCGCAGGTCAGTCCCACCGCGAAGGCGTCCTCGTCGCTGTAGCCGAACCGCTCGGTCAGCGGCTCGCCGTCGCGCAGGGCCTGGCGGCACAGGTCGTACACGGCGCCCTCGACGCAGCCCCCGGAGACCGAGCCGATCGCCGTGCCGTCGGCGTCGACGGCCAGGGCCGCCCCGGGCGGACGCGGGGCGCTGCCGCCGACGGCGACGACCGTGGCGACGGCGAAGTCCCGGCTCTCCTCGACCCAGGCGTGCAGGGCCCTGGCCAGATCAAGCATCGCCGCCCGCCGACAGGACGCGGTCGGGCCGGATCGGCAGGTCGCGGTGGCGTACGCCGGTCGCGTGCCAGACGGCGTTGGCGATCGCGGCGGCCGCGCCCACGATGCCGACCTCACCGATGCCCTTGATGCCGATCGGGTCGTCGGGGTCGGGGTCGTCGACCCAGTCGGCCTCGACGTGCGGGACGTCGGCGTGCGTGGCGACGTGGTAGCCGGCCAGGTCGGCGCCGTGGACACCGCCGCTCGCCGGGTCCCGGACGGCCTCTTCGTGCAGGGCCATGGACAGGCCCCAGATCATTCCGCCGACGAGCTGGTTGCGGGCGGTGGGCGGGTTGACGATCCGGCCGGCCGCGAAGATGCCCAGCATGCGGCGGACCCGGACCTCGCCGGTGGCCGGGTCGACGGCGACCTCGGCGAACTGGGCCCCGAAGGAGTGCCGTTCCCGCTGGGCGAGCGCGCCGACGGCCTCGGTCGTGTCCGACCGCGCGGTGATGCCCTCCGGCGGGATGTCCTCGCCCGGCGCGAGGCCACGGCGCAGTTGTTCGGCCGCGGCCGTGACGGCCCAGCTCCAGGAGCGGGTGCCCGCGGAGCCGCCGGCGATCATCGCGGGACCGAGGTCGCTGTCGCCGATCCGCACCAGCACGCGGTCGACGGGCACCTCCAGGGCGTCGGCGGCCACCATGGTGAGCGCGGTCCGGGCGCCGGTGCCGATGTCGGCGGCGTTGATCCGGACCGTGAAGGTGCCGTCCGCCTCTGCTGTCACGGACGCCGTGGAGGGCATGGCCATCGCCGGGAAGGACGCGGCCGCGGTGCCCGTGCCGAGCAGCCAGCGCCCCTGGCGGCGCACGCCCGGGCGCGGGTCGCGCTCCGCCCAGCCGAACCTGCGGGCCCCTTCCCGGAAGCAGGCGACGAGGTTGCGCCCGGCGAACGGCAGTCCGGAGACCGGTCCCACCTCGGGTTCGTTGCGCAGGCGCAGGTCGATCGGGTCGATGCCGCACTTCTCGGCGAGTTCGTCGAGGGCCGACTCCAGCGCGAACGAGCCCGGTGCCTCGCCCGGGGCGCGCATCCAGGTCGGGGTGGGGACGTCGAGTCGCACCAGCCGGCTGGCCGTGTGGTGGGCGTCGGCGGCGTACATCGACCGGCCGGCCGCGGCGCTCGGCTCGACGAACTCGTGCACGGTGGAGGTCTGGTTCAGGGAGCGGTGCTCCAGGGCGCGCAGCCGTCCGTCCGGATCGGCGCCGAGGCGGACGCGCTGCGCGGTGGGACTGCGGTAGCCGGCGAGCGAGAACATCTGCCGGCGGGTCATGACGACCCGGACGGGCCGCTGCAGCACGGTCGCGGCCATCACGGCGGCCACCTGGTGGGCGCGTACGCCCTTGCTGCCGAAGCCGCCGCCGACGTGCTCGGAGCGCACGCGCACGGCGCCCGGGTCGAGGGAGAACAGGTTCGCGAGCTCTCCCGCGACCCAGGTGGTGCCCTGGTTGGAGTCGACGACCTCCAGTCGGCCGCCCTCCCAGCGGGCGGTCGCCGCGTGCGGCTCCATCGGGTTGTGGTGTTCCTCCGGGGTGGTGTACTGCGCGTCCACGATGACGGCGGACGCCGCGAGTTCCCGGTCCAGGTCGCCCTTCTCCACCATGGCCGGCAGATGCCCGTCGACCGGGTACGCCTCGGCCTCGCGTCCGGCCGAGAACGCGACGTCGTGCGGCTCCTCGTCGTACGTCACGACGAGGGTCCGGGCGGCCTCCCTGGCCTGTTCGGACGTCTCGGCGACGACCAGGGCCACGGGCCAGCCCAGGTGAGGCACCCTGTCGTGCTGGAAGAGGCCGGTGCCGGGATCCGGCGGGACGCCCATCATGCCGACGAACTCGGTGTGGACGCGGGGGGCGTTGTGGTGGTGGAGCACGGTGACGACGCCGGGCATCGCGAGGACGGTGTCGGTGTCCAGGGCGCGGACGCGGCCGCGGGCGACGGTGGACAGCACCAGCCAGCCGTGGGCGAGTTCGGCGAAGGGGATCTCGCCGGCGTAACGGGCCGCGCCGGTGACCTTGTCGCGGCCTTCCACCCGGATGTGGGAGGTGCCGGTCACGCGCTCGGCGGCGGACCGGCCGGTGGTGGCGGTGGTCATCGGGCGGCCTCCTCGGCGAGTTCGCTGAGGACGGCCACGACGAGGTTGCGCATCAGGGGCACCTTGTATCCGTTGCGGGGCAGGGGCCTTGCGGCCGCCAGTTCGGCGTCGGCGGCGGCCGCGAAGGTCTCGGCGTCGGCCGGGGCGCCGGTCAGGAGGCGTTCGGCCGCACGGGCCCGCCAGGGGCGGGAGGCGACGGCTCCGAAGGCCAGGCGCACGTCGTGCACGACACCGTCCCTGAGGTCGAGGGCGGCGGCGACCGAGCCGATGGCGAAGGCGTACGAGGCCCGCTCGCGCACCTTGCGGTAGCGGGAGTTGGCCGCCGTGGCACTGGGCGGCAGGGTGACACCGGTGATCAGGGCACCCCTCGGCAGGGCGGTCTCCCGGTGCGGTGTCTCCCCCACGGGCAGATAGAGGTCGATGAGCGGCAGCTCGCCCGGTCCGTCAGCGGTCTCGTAGAGCACGCGGGCGTCGAAGGCGGTCAGGGCCACGCCCATGTCGGAGGGGTGGGTGGCGACGCAGTGTCCGGAGGCGCCGAGGATGGCGTGGTTGTGGTGCTCACCGGTGAGGGCGGGGCAGCCGCTGCCCGGATCACGCTTGTTGCAGGGCGAGTCGACGTCGGTGAAGTAGCCGCAGCGGGTGCGCTGCAGCAGGTTGCCGCCGACGGTGGCCATGTTGCGCAGCTGCCCGGAGGCGCCTGCCAGTACCGCCTGGGCCAGGGCCGGGTAGCGGCGCCGGACCTCGGGGTGGGCGGCCAGATCGCTGTTGGTGACGGTCGCGCCGATGCGCAGTCCGCCGTCCTGCGTCGACTCGACGCGGTTCAGGGGCAGTTCGCGTACGTCGACGAGCCGGGCGGGCCGCTCGACGCCGGTCTTCATCAGGTCGACCAGATTGGTGCCGCCGCCCAGGAAGCGGGCGTCCGTGTCGCCGTCGAGCAGTGCCACGGCGCCGGGGACGTCGTAGGCGCGCCGGTAGCCGAACTCCCTCATGCCGACGCTCCGTTCGCCTCGGCGGCGCGAGCCACGGCCTGGACGATGGACACGTACGCGCCGCAGCGGCACAGGTTGCCGCTCATCCGCTCACGGATCTCCTCGGGGGTCAGGGGTGGCGGTCCCGCCTCGGGCCGCAGGTCGTAGGTGGCGGCGCTCGGCCAGCCCGCGGCGTGCTCCTCGATCACGGCGATGGCCGAGCAGATCTGACCGGGTGTGCAGTAGCCGCACTGGAAGCCGTCGAGGTCGAGGAACGCCTGCTGCACCGGGTGCAGCCGGTCGCCGTCGGCCACGCCCTCGACGGTGGTGATCTCGCGTCCTTCGGCCGCAACCGCCAGTTGCAGGCAGGCCACGCTGCGGCGGCCGTCGACCAGGACGGTGCAGGCGCCGCACTGCCCCTGGTCGCAGCCCTTCTTGGTGCCGGTCAGGTCGAGCCGTTCCCGCAGGGCGTCGAGCAGGGTGGTGCGGTGGTCGACGGTCAGCGTGTACTTCTCGCCGTTGACGGACAGGGTGAGGTCGCTGGACGTCGATGAAGCCATGGAAGCCTTCTCTCTCACGTGGTGAGGCAGGTCGGGCGAAGGCGTGGGCGCTGCGGCTGGCGGCGCCGGTGCGCGACCGTGCAGGATGCGGGGCAGGTGGGCCATGTCCGGCCGCCCCGGACTGTCCCGCACGGACGGCACGCCGATACGATGGGAACAAGCGGACAGTTGTCCGTTACCCGGAAAACGTAACGGACAGCTGTCCGCTTAACAAGGATCGGGTTTCGGCCATCACCGTGAGGAGGGCCAGTGGGCCAGGACAAGGAAGTGCCCCTGCGCTCGGACGCGCAGCGCAACCGCGCGCGCATTCTGGAGGTGGCGCTGGCCGAACTGACCCGCTCGGCTGACACCCCGCTGAGCACGATCGCCAAGAAGGCGGGGGTCGGGCAGGGGACCTTCTACCGCCACTTCCCCACCCGTGAGGCTCTGGTCCTGGAGATCTACCGCCATGAGATGCAGCAGGTCGCCGACACCGCGGCCCCGCTGCTGTGCGGCCGGGAACCCGACCGGGCGCTGCGCGAGTGGATGGACGGGCTCGCCCGGTTCGCCATGACCAAGGCGGGGCTGGCCGATGCGATCCGGCAGGCGACCGGCGCACCGGGCACGCAGAAGCCGGGCCACGCCCCGGTGACGGAGGCGGCCGAGTGCCTGCTCCGCGCCGCCGAGCGGGCCGGCGCCATCCGCCCCGGGATCACGGTGGACGACCTGTTCCTCGCCATCGGGGGCTTGTGGACACTCGACCCGCGCGGCGACTGGCAGCCCCGGGCGACCCTCCTGCTGGACCTCGTCATGGACGCGCTCCGCGTCGGAGCGCCCGGGCGGTGACGTGCCGGGGCCGTCGGGGGCGCTGGCAACGGCGGTGTGCCGGGCCTCGGCGGCCTCGAGCGCGGTGGCCGCGACGGCTTTGCAGTCGCGGACCTTGCGGTTCTTCAGCCACGTCGCAAGCCTGTTGCTGCCCGATCCGACGAAGCACGGCCGGGTCTGACAGCTGGTGAGCAGTATCAACGCAGCCTTGGACGTCTTGTAGTCGAAGGCCCTTTTCAGGGCTGGGAAGCACTCCAGCATCTGGGCCCGCATCCGCGAGGGAAGGCGGCCTTGCCACTTCCACCGTCGTCGCCGGAATCCCGGCCGGACCGGAGCGCGGCCACAGAGACAACAAGATCACCCCACTGGCTCCCCGCACCACGCCGACCCCAGCATGAGCCAGCCCGGGAGATCACTTCAGGCACACAGCAAACTCGCCGGCAGAGTCCGAGGCGGCGGCGCTGAAGTGCGTCCACATGGCCGTCATGGGCCTGGACCTCACCGGCGCCGGCCGCAAACGCTGGACCATGCGCTGGAAGCCCGCACTCCAGACTTTCGACATCGCCTTCAACGGCCGGCTCTCCGTCGGCTGCCGGTAACTCGCACCACACGAGTTACACCACTGGCTGTACAGACCCGACGCTGCTGGTGAGCATGGCTGTGTGGTACATCATGAAGCCGATGCAGGCGTGCGCGTGCTCGCTGGCGTCGGGCTTCGGGAAGCTTGGCACGTGCGAGAAGCTGTTCGCCGGCATGAACCGGTAGCCCGCGGGCGGGCTTTGCCGGAACCGCTGGGTGTAGCAGCTGGACACGGCCCCGGGTGAGGGTGTCACCTCCGCGGGCTCGGTGAGGATGAAGGGGCTGTCGAAGTCGACGACTTCGCGTATGAGTCCTGAGGGTTTCATTGCGGCGATGAACTTCCGCATTGCTTTGATTCCGGAGCTGAACGAGGTGACGCCGACGTCCGTGAGATTCGGCGGCGGGAGGAACGGAACGAACGCTGCCTGGGTGGCCGCAGTGATGTTGCTGAGGGTTGCGACGGGGTCGATGGCGAACATGTTCTGCTCACGGTCTGCGCCGAGCGCGGCCATAGTGGTGAACGGGACCAGCAGCGGAACACGCCGGACGGACGCCAACTGGCTGCCCTGAAGCGCAACGTACCGCTGCAGGCTGCCGGACCAGCCGCCGGTGAAGGTGGGGTAGTCGGCATCCGAGGCGTGAACGATGGGGGGCTGCGGCGGGGGCCCCTGGACGACTGTCGGGTGGAAAAACACCTGTATCCGTGAGAAGTCGGTGGTGCCGAAAGGTACCGCGACACCCACCCAGAACACATGGCTGTCCTTGGTGACCTTGAACAGGAATTCGTGAATCGTCGCAGTCAACTGCATCTCTTCGAGGAACTCACCCTGCATCACCGGTTTGATCACCGGATTGGTCACGACGTGTGGAATCGTCAAGGCAAACGGATTGGTTTGTGTCACCGTGATGTTCATGATCGCCATCTCACCTCGATCTTTCGTGAGGACCCACCGAATCCGCAGGCGGGGCGGTCGGTCGACCGTGGAGGGACTGGTATCCGATCCACACCTGGATTCGTGTCAGCCCGTCCAGGTTCAGTCCTGTGTCGAACTGCTGCTGCGGGATGGTCGCTTGCCAGCTTCCGCCCACGCCTCGCCCCCAGAACGCCAGCGATTTGGGTGCGCCGAGGGGCGGGTCATAGCCGAATCCCTCATCGGGCAGCAGAGGCGTCGTCTTGGCAAAGCGAGTGGCAACCTTGGGCAGCAACCACTGGGTCGTCACACTCTTGTCGGGCCGGCGCTGCTGATGCTTCCCGTCGTGGCGCACATCGCACGAGATCTCACCTTCGGAGTGAGACGCTCCGATGAGCGCGTACACGTCGTTCATCGATCGCCCTCCTTCGCGAAGAAGACCGCCGCTTTTCGCAGGACCTCGGTCGTCTCGGCCTGCTCGCGGTTCTGCCTCCGCAGCCGGCGGCAGTTCCTCCCGCTCCGCGCTCGTCAGCTCCCCGGGTGTTCCCTGACCCCGGTCGATCGTGTCCTGCTTGACCCAGTTCCGCAGACCCTCGGCGCTGACCCCGATCTCCCGGGCCACCTCGGTGACGGTCTTCCCGGAGGACCGGACCAGCGCGACCGCGTCCCGCTTGAACTCCTCCGTATACCGCCTGCTGCGGTTGCTCTTACTTCCCACCCGGCACTACTTCCTCTGGAACCTCACGTCCCAGTCTCCAGGTGTCCAACATCAAGGGGAAACCTCACCGGACTCCACGAGTTCAACCTGAGTACCGAGGCTTTTGTTTCAGTTTTCGGTGGTGACGGATGATGATCCCTGTGGTGAGCGGCTGAGGCCGGATCTTGTCGGACCCACGTGGCCCGTGTCCGACATCCGAGGTCAAGGCCCTCTCCGTCAGCCTCCTCCCATCAGCCTGCGATCGCCCGCAAGATCGGCTGACCGAGTGCGCCGAGCCAGCCCGCGAGCGCTCCGAGCGGCCCGATCAGCCCGGTGCCGGCCGTGGCCAGCGCACCCGCCGAGGACAGCAGCCGGGTGATCCGGCCGAGCCGGCCCGCCACTGCCTCCCGGTCCGGCTCCGGCCGGGCGACCTCCTCGTCCAGCGAGTCCAGCTCGGCCCGCACCTCGGGCTCGATCGCCGGCGGCAGCGCCGTCCGCTCGATCGACGCCCTCAGTTCCCGGACCAGGCCGCGCACCTCCTGCCCGCCCGCCGTGAAGACGGCCGACTGGCCACCGTGAACGGTCTGGTTCCCGGCGACGTTGTTGACCACGCCGCCCTGCTGGTTGCCGATGTTGAAGGACATGGCTCCCCATCTCCTCACCGCTGCCGCCAGGACGCCTGCCGCTCGGCATCCTCGAAGCGGCGGCGCCGGGACGTCGTCACGATGTGCAGAACGATCCCGACGACCATCAGAACCGTCCCGATCGCCGCCATCGCGAACCCGACCGCCCCTACCGGCACCCCGGCCACCTTCGGTCCGAGCAGCTCCGGGGAGGAATCGAAGTTCGAACTCCCCGACGAAATATCGTCGTTGGTCCCGGCAATGAATCGAATGATCACCCAGCCGTAGATCCCGCCCCCGACCAGAAAGAGCAGGAAGCCGAACATGATCAGGTGTCGCGCCCTGGTACGGGTCGCGGCGATCTCCTTGAAGAAGCTCTCGCGCTGCGCCTGCTGAACGTAGTTGTACTGGTCCCCGGCGACGTTGCTCAGCCGGTCGGCCTGCTGCTCCCCGATGTCGAACCGCCGCTCGCCGCCGGGCGGCGTACGGCCGGCCTCGCGCGGTGGCGGGCGGCCCGGCGGGCCGGAGGGGGGCGGCCCTGCGGTGGGAGCGCCGTGCGGCGTGGGCCCGGGCTCAGGAACGGGGCCCCAGCCCGGCATGGTGTCCGGGGTACCGCCCGGAGTGCCGCCGGCTCCGGGCTTCGGGGCCTGAACGGTCCGGTCGGCGGGGCGCAGCTCTTCGTAATGCACCTCTAGGGGCCCGAAATCCAGCACGTCGCCCGAGTGCAGCACCTGCTGCCCGAGCACCGGGTGACCGTTCAGCATGGTGCCGTTGGTGGAGGCGAGATCCTCGACGGTGGTCCGGCCCGAGGCCCGCCACACCACCGCGTGCCGTCGGCTGACGCCCGGATCGCCCACCTGGATCTGGCAGTCGGAGTCCCGCCCGACCAGCATCGGCTGGTCGTCGAGGACGAAGACCCGGCCACGCAGCCGGTCCGGTCGGTCGACCACGAGGTGCGGCAGGTCGCGCTCTCGCAGAGGCGGGTCCATGGCACGACCTCCTGCCTTGGCGAAGCGTCCGGCGTCGGGCGAAACGATTCGGTCGCCCGTTCCGGTGATCCTCACCTTCCAGTAAAGGCCGATCGGCCCCGTCCTGCCACAGCGTCCCGGACGGCCGGAACTCAGCAGTGCGTTCGGCCGCCGTCCCCTCGGTCCGCGGCCCTCCGGTCCCGACGGGCTGGTCTCCGCGACTCCGGCCCGTGCCCGTCCGGCCGTCCGCCTCTCCGCGGTCCACAGCGCCTTGATCCAGGACGCCGCAGCACCGCCGTGATCACGTCGAAGGCCAGGCCGCGGGTCAGGTCACCGTCCGTGCTGTCTGTCCACTCGCCTCGGCCCGCTCGCCAGGCAGCCACGTCGGCGTCGGTGATCCGGTACAGCGCCGGCGCCACAAGCAGCGTGAGGCGGGTACCGGGCCGCTCGGCCTCGGCACGTCGGCCAGGGCCACCCCGGCCGGGTCCCGCGTAAGCGGAGGTGTCCCGGGGTGACGAGGGAGGCGCCGCCCTCAAGTCCTGGCGGCTCCTGTGCAAGCTCCGATGCTCCACCACCTGTCACCGGCCTCGTTCAAGCCCTCCTCACCCTGCACCTGACCTGCGCGAACCGAGGTTGGAAACGCTCAGCGACGCCGCCGTGCGCCGGCTCGACGACGAGGAGCAGCACCGGCTGCGCGGTGATCACCGTCTGGATGTCGGTGGGCAGTCCCTCAACGGCGATGCGAGTGATCGGCACAGTCCACCTCTTCCCACAGTCAGAGAGTCTCGACCCGTGCCTCGTCCGAGGTGTCCTCGCTGCTCTCCTGCTGCCGAGCCGATCCGCACGACGATGTCGGGGCAGCATGATGCACGGTCGGGGGCTCTTCAAGCACCCGGAGCATGGGCTCGTGGGCGCGCGTTTCGAGCCGGCCGGGGCGCTGTGGGGCCGCCTGCGAGCACGGGGGCGGCTCATCGCGGCTGCTGTCCTCTGACGAGCGCAGTGGGCAGTGACACGCCGAGGATCAGGTCACGCGGCAGCGCCAGTTCGAAGCGCCGCTCCAGCACGGCGAGAGAGGCACGGTGCGCCGTGTCCCGCTTCCTTTCCTCCGGGATTTCGGCCGCGACGACGTCGGCGCGGACGAGGTCGGCGCCGGGGCCGGTGATCTCCTGCGACCAGGTGTGCATGTACATGTCGAAGCCGCACACGTAGTGGTCGTCGTGGAAGTAGGCGAATACGGGCGGTGGGGCCTTCGGGTTCTGCTTCTCGCAGTAGAACTCGAAGACGTGGACCCCGTCCCGGGACGTCCCGTCGTGGTACGCGGGCCCGAGGACGGAGGGCCAGTGGCCGTAGGCGACGGCGAAGCCCAGGCCGGCGTGGTCGCCGTGGCGGACGGCGATGCTGTCGGTGTCGCCGCGCTCGGCGTCGAGCCTGTCGACGAGCTCTTCGGCCTGCGGCCCGGTGGTGGCCCGGACCGGCACGGGGCCGCCGCCGGCGGCGAGACGGGCGGCGAGCTGTTCGCCGCTCAGACCCCGGGCCGGCTTGATGCAGTGGCCGAGCCAGGAGATGTCCTCGTCGGCCATCCATGTGATCCCGCCGGAACTCACTGCGTGTCTCCGTTCTCCGGTGTGGCACGGCCCGGGGCCGGCCCTGCGACCGGCCCCGGGCCGCACTTGCGGTGTGCGTCAGTATCGCGCCACCAGATGTCGCACTTGATCGTCGGCTTCGAGGCGTCGCACTTGCCGAAGCCCGGCGTCCTGACGGGACACACGTCCTGATCGATCAGCCGGAGCTCCTTGGCGAATGCGGGAAAGCGGCTCATCGAGGTGGAGTTGACCCACCCGGACATCGCGGACCGGCCGCACACTTCGGACCACGTCGGCGCGGCCGTGCGCTCGTCGTCGTACGGCCGCCAAGTGCCGTCCGACTGCCTGGTGGCGTAGGTCTGCGCACTTGTCGCCCGAGTTGACCTGGTTGGTGCCGCCCACGTCGGAGGGCATCCCGCCACTGTTGCAACTCGCTGCGAAGGTGAACTCGTCACAGGACGGCTTGCCGCCGGCGGAGATGCCGGTCACCGGTGTGGTGCGCGAGCGAGGCCGACTTGGCCGTCATACACAGGTGAGCGGCCGCCGCCGAACCGCTTACCGTTCGCCTGCCGGTTCAGCGCGACACGTCGGCGGATCCCATCGCGCCGGTACTGCGACCGCACTGATCGTCAGCGAACCGGTCACCAACGCCATCCGCCACACCGACGGCCCCGTCGGCCTGCGCCTCATGCGTGACGCCGCGCTCATCCGCGAGGTCGGCGACCCCAGGAACACCCGGCACCGGCTGCGCCGCGTCCTCACCACCGGCGAAGGCGGCGCGGCCTGTTCCTCGTGGCCCAGCCCGTCACCCGCTGGGGCAGCCGCTACGGTCCCGAGGGCAAGCCCATCTGGACCGAGCAGCAGCTCACCCCCAGCGAACCGGCCGCTCGTGCGAGCCGCAGTCCGCGGTCGAGCCGACGCCAACTCGCGATGCCCCCACGGGCCATGACGGAGAGGTGCCGCGGCTGCCGCAGCCACCCTGTCGGCCCCTGCCCGGGGCCGGGCACACCCCTCTCACCCGGCCGGTCAGAAGCCTCCGGCGCCCACCGGGTGACACTGCACACAATTGTTCGGGAATCGTACGGTCGGCGTGCTAGCTTCCGGCCGTGACTTTCCTGGCTGCGGATGCGCCCACGCCCATGCCCGAAGGCGCCGGACCCGGCCCAGCGACCCGCTCCGCGTACGCGGAAGCGGACGACCCCCTCGGGCTGCTCGACCTGTTCGGCGACCCTTTCGTCCGCGACCCCTACCCCTGGCTGGACCGGCTGAGGTCCGAGTCTCCCGTGCACCACGACCCCGCCACCGGACTGTGGCTGGTCAGCCGTCACCACGACGTACGCCAGGTCCTGCTCGACACCGACCGGTTCCTCCCGGACAACGCCCAGCACGCCGCCACCCCACTGCCCGTCGCCGTGCTCAGGGTGTTCGCCCGGGCCCGCTTCACCCTCCCTCCGGCGCTCGCCAACAACGGCACCCTCAGCCATGCAGGGCTGCGCCGGGTCGTGACCAGGTTCTTCAACGCGCAGCGCGTCACAGCGGCCGTACCGGTCATCGAGCGCATCGCCGGGGAACTGCTCGACGCACTGTCACCACAGCTTGAAAGCAACAGCGGCTGCGACCTGTTCACCTCGTTCGCGCAAGTCCTGCCGTGCCGGGTGCTGATGGAACTCCTCGGCATCCAGGGGGTCGAGCCGGGCACGCTGATCCGCTGGAGCGATGCCTCTCTGGAGCTGTTCTGGGGCAGACCGACGCTCGAGCGACAGCTCGAACTGGCAGAATCGGTTGTGGAGTTCCATCGCTGGCTCACCTCCACCGTGCGCGATCACGCCGCCCCGTCGGACTCCTTCATCGGGGCACTGGCGAACCACCGCCTGCCCGACGGCAGCCCTCTGGACGTCGAGACAGCGGTCGCCGCATGCTTCTTCGTCTTCATCGCGGGTCAGTCCACCACCGGACAGCTCATCGCCACCGTGCTCCGCCGGGCGCTGGCCGAGCCCGGCATGTGGCCGCGTGCGGCAGCGGAGGAGGGACAGGCCGAGGCATGGGTGGAGGAAGTACTGCGCCGTGAGCCGCCTGTGACCACGTGGCGCCGGGTGACCGCGCGGGCCACCCGCCTGGGAGGAGTGGAGCTCCCGGCCGGCGCACCGCTGCTGCTGATGCTCATGGGCACCGGATCCGATCCGGACGTCTTCCCGGACCCGGAGCGGATGTGCCCCCACCGGGCCAACATCCGCCACCACCTGGCCTTCGGTGCCGGCCGCCACCGTTGCCCCGGGGCGTCCCTGGCCCGCACGGAAGCAGCGGTGGCCCTGCGGGCGGCGGCACGCACCCTCCCGCACATCCGCTTGGCGACCAGACCGGCGGAACCTCCCATGCTCGGCCTCTTGTCGTTCCGTGCCCCCATGCAGGTCGACGTCGAACAGCGGACCGAGCATCTGGTCTAGGCGCAATGCCGTTGCGTTACAGGACCGTTTCCAGCTCGGGCACATTCGGCTCGTCCAGGGCGTGGGCGTAGCACGCCACCGCCTGCTGGAGTTCGGCGATCACGAGACCACCGTCAGCACGATCTTGCCCTGGATGTGGCCCTGCGCGGCTCGCGTGTGTGCGCTGACCGCTTCGGACAACGGGTAGGTGCTGTCCAACCCGACCTGGAGCCCGCCCTCTTCGAACAGGCGCCCGATCCGGGCGAGCTGGGGACCGTTGGAACGCACCTGAATGTTCGAGACGGTGACGCCCAGACGCGCCGTCTCTTCCGGATCGTACTCGGCGAAGAACACCGGAAGCATGGTGCCGCCGCGCTTGAGCACGGTCAGGAAGCGTGAGCTGTCCGGGCCGCCGACGGTGTCGATCACCAGGTCGACACCGCTGACCACGTCCACGGCCCGCGTCCTGGTGTAGTCGATGAACTCATCGGCGCCGAGCTCGCGCAGGAACTGCTCGTGCCGGCCCGAGGCCACCGCGATCACGTGTGCCCCCTTCCATTTCGCCAACTGCACCGCGAAGTGGCCCACTCCACCGGCTGCCCCGTTGACCAGCACGGTCGTCCCCGGCGTGATCGGCACCGGCTGGTGCACCTGGCCGGTGAAGGGGGACGGCACGTCGTGGCCGAGATCAACCAGGTACTGCCAGGCCGTCAGCACGGCCATCGGCGCCCCGGCCGCCTGCACGTGGTCGAGACCGGCCGGCTTGTGAGCCAGGTCAGAAGCCGGCGCGGCCACGTACTGGGCGTACGTCCGGCCGTCGAATCCGGGGAACCGCAGCATGCCGAAGACCTCGTCACCGACGGCGAGCCCCGGCACGTCCGGAGCGACCGCCTGGACCACGCCCGACATGTCCGTTCCGGGGATCAGGGGGAACTCCAGCGCCGGCCTCATCTCGGCCGGCATGACCTTCATCCCCTCACGCAGGTACCAGTCCGGCGGGTTGATGCCCGCCGCGTGCACCCGGACGAGCACCTCGCCCGGGCCGATCCCGGGAACCGGCACCTCGTCGTACCGCAGAACTTCCGGCCCGCCCGCTTCGTGGAACTGGATCGCCTTCATCGCGCCTGTCGCTTTCTCGGGGAAACGTTGCTCCTTCAGTCAAGGCCCGGGACGGCAGGGCCGTCCAAGACCGGTTCGGCAACCTGATCATTCCGAAACGGCATGACACGTACCCTGCAAGGGTGAACGATCTCGGACAGGACCTGGAACTGCGGCTCGTGCGTTACTTCACCGTGGTGGCGGCGCACCAGCACTTCGGCCGGGCCGCCGCCGACCTGCACGTGGCCCAGCCGGCGCTGAGCCGTCAGATCCAGCGGCTCGAGAAATATCTCGGCACACGACTGCTGGACCGCACCCCCCAGGGCACCCGGCTCACTCCGGCCGGCCGGACGTTCCTCCCCCGGGCCCAAGCCCTGCTGCAGGCCGCCCGCCAGGCCGAGCTGGCCGTGCGTGAACAAGCCCAGACCGAACGAATCGCCATCGGCTACGTCGAAGACCTGGTGATCACTGCCGCTGTGCGGGAACTGCGCCGCCGTTACCCCGATGCCGAGATCGCCACCCGGCACCTGAACTGCCGCGACGTCGGGGCACTGTCCGACAACCGCGTCGACGCCCTGATCGCGCGGGCCCCGCTGCCGCTCGTTGCCGACGACGTGTTCACCACCCCGCTGTACGAGGAGCCCCGGATGCTCGTGGTCCCGCGCGGCCATCCCCTGGCCGACCGCCCGTCGGTGACCGCGGAAGAACTGGCCGGCGAAGAGGCGGCGCCGTGCGCGTTCGAGACCGCGGACTGGGCTTCCTACCGGATCCTCGGGGCCGGCGTGCCGCCGACCGAGAGCTACGAGGACAAGCTCGAACTCGTCGCGAGCAGCAGGGCCATCGCCGTGCTACCGGTCGGCGATCGGCGTAGCTCACTGCGCCCCGACCTCGTCACCGTCCCGGTCGAGGGCGCTCCCCCCAGCCGGGTCGTCCTGGTCAGCCGCAAGGGCGACCCGAATCCGATGATCAGGAATCTCCGGCTGGCCGCCAAGGCCGTCCTGACCGCCCCGGCAGCCTGACCGCGTCCGGCCCGAGGGGTGCAGTCGAGAGCTCGGCGTCGACTTCGCCTCACCCCGCGAGCAGGACGCGACCACGGCAGGTTCGGCCAGACTGCCCTGTGCTGCTGCAAACGACTCATCCGCCTCACCCCATAGGACACGGTCTCAAGCGGCGCCCGTCTTGTCGTTGATCTGGAAGGTGATGACGTCGACTTCGTCGGTTCCTGCCAGATCTGGGTAGTGGCCCTTGAGTACTTCCCGGAGTTCGGCTGCGGTCGTCAGCCCCTCGGCTCGGGCGTCCTGGTTGGTGAGGTCGCTGACCAGGCAGTGCCTGATGCCGGTCACCTCTGCCGGCAGGACGACTTCGGGGTCGCTCTCAAACACCAGCCGTGCCGGCCCGAGCTGGGCCGGGTCCCGGAAGCGCGTGGTCCTGGTCTTGGCGCCGGAGCGGACGACTTCGAGGTAGCGGGGGTTGAACCGAATGATCGGGGGGCCGGCCGTCTCGGGGTCTTGGCAGAGCGATGCGTCGAGACCGTTCATGCCCCCCTCCGGGGTCCATTGCTGAGCCAGCGGCATCAGGTCGGCGGCGAGAACGGACCTGAGCCCCGCAGGCGTGGGCACGATGACGCGCATGGTGGGGTAGTAGTCCAGGAAGACCTGCCGATCGCGCCCGCACGGGCCGACGACCCCGCGCCCGTGGTTTCCCACGGCGACGATGCAGCGCATCTGGCGGGCGCCCTGGGCTCGTGCGGCTCCCAGAGCCACGAGTTCGGCGCAGGGTCCGCCGGTGAAGTGGTAGAGGTTCACGCCGGCGAACATCCGGTAGTCGGCGGCCATGACCGCGGCACCCATCGTGTGGACCCCGTCTTCGTCGGGCCCGGCGTCGGTATGCGCGTCTATGGTGCGGCGTGCCAGCTCCACGAGCTCACGCTCGTCATCATCGAGAGCTCGTGCAGATGACGGTACGTACACCTTTTTGACCTTCCCTTACGTCAGCAGTCGCCCAAGAGCATTCCACGCCATGCAGGTGGGCTCCACAGGGTTTCGGCTTGCCCGCCTGAGGCCCCACCGCCCCCGTCCCGCGGCCCTGCCCCGCCTCCAGCACTGAGATGGATGCCCTGCTGACCATCGCCACGTTCGAAAAAGGGGACGACGAAGGGCGCAGCTGGTCCCCGTACCGGGACCCGACGGTCATGTCCCCCTCGCCGGCGCGGAAGGAGCCCACCAGGAGCAGCGGCACGTCGCGCAGCCGTTCGGCGCACAGCAGGAACAGCTCCACGCTCTCCTCGTCGCCACGGTGGAGATCGTCCACGACGATCACCGACGGCCGGCGCAGGACGGTGTCACGCAGCCGGCCGAGCAGCGCCTGGTGGAGCCGGAAGCGTCGTGCCGGGCTGCCGTCCGGCTGCCCGGCACCGGTCAGGACGCCCGGAGCCAGGAGCGGGGCGAGCTCATCCGTGCATGGGTCCGGAAGGGCAGCCTGCGCGAAGGCCGGCAGCAGGTCCAGCCAGGCATGTCCGGGCGGGGCACCCTCGCTCTCCGGGCACTGCCCCGAGGCGGACAGCCAGCCCTGTCCGGGCAGTTGCCCAAGAGCGGCTTCGAGCAGGTTCGACTTGCCGATACCGGCCCCACCGCAGACAAGGAACACCTGCACCCTGTCGTTTCGGGCCCGTCCGCTGCATCGGCCAGGCGGGCCAGCTCTTCGTCGCGGCCCAGCAGCCGGTCCGCCGTCAGCACCGTGGGGGCGGCTCCCTATCGGTGCCGACCGGCTGCGACGGGCTCCACCGCGACCTCCCCGGCAGGGGCCGCACCGGGGTGGACCGGCCCTTGCGCCCGTACGCAGGTTTCGCGATGCAGGAGGCGAGCCGCTGGTGCAGCAGGGCCTCCTCCAGCTCCAGCGGGGCGGTTCCGAGTTCCTCGCCCAGGACGTGCCGGGCCTGCCGCAGCGCGGTCAGTGCGTCGCCCTGGCGGTCGCGGGCACACAACGGCAGGGCCAGCAGCCGCCACCCCTCCTCGTACATGGGCTGTTCCCTGGTCAGCGCCCGTGCGTCGGCGAGCGCCTGCACGGCCTGCCCGCAGCGCAGTTGCGCCGCAGCGAGCCGCTCGCGCGCGGTGCGGCGTATCTCCTCGGGGCAGGTGCGCTCGCCGGCAGCCCATGGCTCGTCCGCGAACTCGGCGTAGGGCTGCCCGCCCCATGTGGCGAGCGCATGGGCCAGACGCTCGGCAGCCAGGCGGGCGGACAGCCCCGCCCTCGTGCCGGCGGCCACCTCGTCCTCGAAGACTCAGGCGTCCACCGCGTGCCGTCCCACGGCGAGGGAGTAGCCGTAGGGTGCGCTGACCAGAAGCCTGGCAGGGGCCCGCGGCGGCCGGTGCGGTTCAGCGCCCGCCGCAGACGCGCGACGTAGGCGTGGAGCGACGCGTGCGCGCTCGACGGGACGCGGGTCGGCCACAGCCGCTCGACGATGCGGTCAGTGGGTACGACCGCGCCCCGGGCAAGCAGCAGTTGGACCAGGACCATGCGAGTGAGCCGGCCGCGTGTGTCCGCGGGGTGTCCGTCGGCCTCGGCCCGGAAGGAACCGAGCACTTTAATGTGACCATGCCAAGAACATCGTAAGTGGCTTACGGGTCAGCGGAAGATCTTCGGGTTCCGGGCGCCGTCCCGTGGAGCGGTGCGGCCGTACCGCGTTCCGGAACGCGGCGGTCAAGTGGGCTTTCCAGGCGACCGCCACGAGGTGGTGCACGGTCCGCAGTTCCGCCCTGCTGCGATACCCATGAGGTATCGCAGCTTCAGGACGGGTCTTGGACAGCCCGGGGTGTCGGCGGTGGACTCGTGAGCGGCGACTCCAGGAGGTCATGGCCACGGCATCGGGATCCCGAGAAGCCGACTCGGCAGACCAGGAGACGTCTGTCCAGGAAGAAGGAGCAGTGCAAGTGCAGTTGACCCCTCGCACGAGAGGCCGGGCCTTACGAGGTCCCGCCCCCGCTTCGTCGCGACAGCGGCACGGGCCCTTGCGGCAGACAGGACCCCGGCGGCAGGAAGGCGTGGTGCTGTCTGCGACCGAAACAGCGCGCGGGGCGGGCGCCTGCGCGGCTGGTTCGCCGTCTACGTGACACTCACGCTCGCCCTCACCACGCTCAGCCTCGCCGGACCGGCAGCCGCGCCCGCCCATGCCGTCCCCGAGAACACTGCGGTGGCCCAGCTGAACATGAAGGGCCAGAGCGACTGGACCAACGGCTGACCCGAGTCGCGCTGGCACACCGCGCTCAGCGATGCCCTCAACGACAGAGAGGTGGGTGTACTGGCTCTGCAGGAGGCGGGCAACGAACCGCCTCCGCGTGCCGTGCAGACCGACCGCGTCTTTCCCGACCCCGGCGTCCACGAATTCACGTACCTGGTCGGCGGCTCGGATCGCGGGTACCCGGTGAACATCTACTGGATGGACCCCGGACAGCAGCGCAACGGTCTGGCGATCGTGTCCCGGCTGACCGCCGTGAACGCGGTGCAGCTCGTCGTGGGCGGGAACCTGAACTCCCAGGTTCTTTGAGAAGTGTCGAGGTGACCGGTTCGCCTGCTGAGGGCTGGATGTGACGACTTGTCGGCTGAAGTCGGCGGCGGGCCCTGGAAGCAGTGCAGGCATGGCCGCTGGTGATCATGTGGGTGTCGAATCCGTATGAGCACCGAGCGAGGCCATGCCTGCCCGCCCATCTTCCCGTACGCCACCCTGTCTGCAACAACTGGGGGACGTGTCTGGCTCCGTCATGCCGGAAACCGTCGCTGACCTGCGGACATATTTGAGTGAAGGGGACCTGTCCCAAGGCCCGCCGGCCGAGGTCTTCGAAGAGCAGCTACGCTCGCTCCAACAGCCCGGTGTTGCAACGACCAATTGAACTCGCCTTGCGAACCACGGTCACTGTGACGGATCAGCCCCGGGCCCTTCTTGACGCCACGCCGCCACAGGGCCGTCTCCAGGGCGCCCGGCGGGAGGTCGGTGCGCATGTGGGTGGCGGGCTGCCATCCGACGATCATGCGCGAGTACACGTCCAGGACGAAGGCGGCGTGGACCCAGCCTGACCGGGTGCGGATACAGGTGAGGCCGGCGACCCGCGGCTGGTTCGGACGACAGGCTTCGAAGTGGCGGTTGACCAGGTCCGGTGGCCCGGGTGCGGACGGCTCAGGGACGGTGGTGCAGCGCCGCTGTCCGCGGATGCGGGCCGCCTGCGGCGGGTGTTGTGTGCCGGGACCGGCAGGTCTGGTTCCCGGCACACCGGCTCGGCTCCGAAGCCGTCGCGGAGGTGGCTGATCACCGCGTCGGCCTCGTGCGGGGCCGGTCGAGCTTCTTCGCGAAAACACCGAGGCGGCTTTGAGGGTCTCGTCGGCTCGCCGCAACCCGGCTGTTTCCTTGCAAAGTTGCGTGAGTTCGGTCCGCTCGGCGGTGGTCAGCAGGCCGGGCCGGCTGCCCTGGCCGGCTTCGGCCCGGCGGACCCGGCCCCGCAATGCTTTCTTGTGGATGCCGAGGTCTCGGGCTGCATGGGAGACCGGTCGACCGGAGGTCCGGACTTCGCGGACAGCCCGCTCACACAGCTCGTCCGGGTACTTGCTCGGCGCAGGCATCGGACCTGTGTTCTCCCATCCGCCGAGGCGATCATGCCTGGCTTCAGGGCCGCTACAAAATCCGGTTCAGCTCAGCAGGGTCTCCTGGAACAGCCCGTTGGGATCACTCCCACGAGCTGCCGAGAGACCCTGCCGTTTTGCCCGGCCTACCGGAACATCACGCGAACCAGAGCCGTGTTCGAATCAGCAGCCGCACAATCGGCGCGGCAACGGGTTCTGTGCTCGGGGTTGGTTACTTGGTACCGATCCATGCGTGGCTTGTGCCAGCCGGGTTGCAAGGCCACTGGACGGCGTGGGCGTTGCCGACGCTGCCGTCGACGATGGTTGCGCAGAGGCCGCTGCCTCGGTTCCGCAGCATGATTCCGCCCGCGCTACCCGCCACCTTCTCCCATTGCTGGGTCGCGTGGCTTCGGCAGTCGTACTGAATGAGTATGGCGTTGTTGGAGGTACTCGCATCCCGGACGGAGAGGCACCGCTTACTCTGGAAGTTCTTGATCTGGGTGCCGTTGGAATCCCAGTACCAGTCCTGAGCGTTTTCCCCCGTGCAATCCAGCTGCATGATGGTGGCGTCGTTGTTCAGACCGGCTGAATACGGGATCAGGCACTTGCCGCTGTGTACGTTCTTCAGAGTGAATGTATCGACTTGGGTGGCCTCAGGCTTGAAACCGAATACGAGCCGTTCGTGGTGACTGAAACCCGTTCTCGGCCTGATCACCTCATTGACGCCCCTGATGCGCTTCACAGAGTAGTCCCAGTCGAGGTTTTGTGTCATGTCGGGAACGCTCGTCAGCACCTCGAAGGTACTGCCGGACATGGCCTTGTAGACGCAGGACGCCTCCACGTAGCCGTTGTCGTATCCAGCCGGACACGCGGCACTCAGAAAGATGGTCCCCTCGGTAAAAAGAACCCCCTGCGGACGGAGCGGTGAGACGGACCAGGAACCCGTCGAGATCGCGTTACCGAACTCGACACCGGTAGCGGAGCGCGGCAGCCATGTCTTGGTGTCGAACGGCCAGCGCACCACACGGGCACCAGATACCTTCGAGAACTCGTTGGTCAGCAGGGCTGAGTTCTTCCGATCAAAGCTCATGCCATTCAGGCATGGGGAAGTTCCGACAATCTCCTTGCAAGAGAAATTCCCGTCAGATGTCCGATACTCCATGCTGCGCGGGATCACGAGGCCGGAAGGGGAACTCAGCAGATTATCCAGGCTAAAGACCTCCAAGGCGCGACCGGTTCCGACCAGAAGGTTGTCGCCGAACCAGACAACGCTGTCGGCATGGCCATCGACAGGCGTAATGGTACCCATCGGGTCGATCGTCACCATCTGCACGTCGAAGTATCGCGGGTCGGCCAGGCCGTTCGCTCCGAGATCGACGAACCTGAACTTGACCGGGCCCTGCTTGTGCATGGAGACGACTTCCCAGCGCCGGGGCGAGACCCCTTGTTGGTCTACCGGCCACCAGCCGTCAGCGTTCTCGTCACTGCTGTGCGGGACGGAAATACCCTGCGGGGTCCACCAGTCGAGTGAGCCCTTGTCGTCCTGCTCGTTATTCCAGCAGTACCCGTAGGCCGCGACGCCAGGGTTGAACGGTTCCGGATAGCACAAGCCACTACGACCCAGCGTGCCCGTGCCAGCGAGGTTCCTCAGGTTGACCCGCATGACGCTGCGGTTGGCCGCAATGCCGGCGCTCACGTCGGCGCGACGGTCCCATCTCGCCGCCAGGGTGTACGGCCCCTGAGTGTCGGGGTTCAGCGTCCCATCGGCCGCCTGCGCAGTGCCCGCGCTCACAAAGTGAACCGTTCCGGGTTCGGTAGGGACTCGATCATTTGAGAGGATCGAGTCATGGCACGTCCTTCCCAGTACCCGCTTGAGCTGCGCCGTCGTGC
>NZ_JBIVOX010000047.1:0-20032 GCF_044754345.1 Streptomyces sp. NPDC093094
GCCCCCCCCGGGGGGGCGGGCGGGGGGGGGGGGGGGCGGGCGGGCGGGGGGGGGGGGGGGGGGGGGGGGGGGGGGGGGGGGGGGGGGGGGGGGGGGGGGCCCCCCCCCCCCCCCCCCCCCCCCCCCCACGCCGGCTCCCCCTCGGAGCAGGTCCCGCGTCCTGCCGTCAGCGCTGCAGGGTCAGCAGACCCGGACGGTAGGGCAGGAGGCCGTAGTCACCGCCGGAGCTGGGGCTGCGTCCCTGGTAGAGCAACTGCAGATTGCAGGGATCGACGGTCATGGTCTGATCGGGGCTGGTGCGGATCAGCTCGCCGTGACTGATGTCGTTGGTCCAGGTGGCGCCACTGTTGGCCTTGCCGGCGAAGGGATTGCTCTCGGTCGCGGCCTGAGGCGTCCAGGAGCCGTTCAGACTGGTGGCCGTGAACGAGCGGAAGTACCGGCCCTGCGAGCCGATCGCCTCGACGATCATGAGGTAGCGGTTCTGGCCCTGCAGCTTGTAGACCTGCGGGGCTTCGAACAGGTTGTTCGTCGTATCGCTCATGATCACTGTCGAGGTCGAGCCGAAGCTGCCCGGGAAGTTCCCGATCGGCATGCCGGCCCGGTAGATCTTGCCGTTGTCGCCGGCGAAGAACAGGTACATGTTCATGCCGTCACCGATGAGTGTCTGGTCGATGGGACCCGTTCCGGAGCCGGAGATGCTCCCGGAGAAGAGCACCTGCTCGGACGACCAGCCATTCGGGTTGGTGGGGTCGCTCGACGTCCGGTAGGAGAAGGCGGTCCCGCCCCACTGGTGGGCGAGCACCCAGATGTTCTTCGGCGCGAAGTGGAAGAGCGTGGGTGCGACGGTCGAGTTGGACATCGTGTTCTGGCCGGCCGAGGCCATCTCCGACCAGTTGGTGAACAGGCCGAAGTTCATCGAGCCCCACCTCGTCCCCGTGTCGTGCGTGGTGGCGTAGACGAGTTGTCTGCCGTTGTAGGGGGCGACGGTGAAGTCCTTGAGCGAGACCCACCCCTGCTTGGGCTGCGCCAGAGCGCCCGTCGACGTCCAGCGGTAGGCCGACGGGAGAGCACACGAGCCGGGGGTGTCGGCGCCGACCTTGACGAGCTGCCACTGCTGGTTGGTGCCGCCCCAGTCGTCGTACTGGACGATGTTCGCGTTGTCGGCGGTGGAGGCGCCCTGTACTTCGAGGGCCTTGTTGCTGTGGCGCGAGATGAGCCTCACGTAGCCGTCCGAGCTGTCGGCCAGCCGCCACTGCTGGTTGGTGCCGTTCAGGTCGGTCCACTGGACGATCGAGCCGCCGTTCGCGGTGGACCAGTTGTGGACGTCCAGTGCCTTGCCCGAGTGGCGGGACTTGATGCGGTAGTAGCCGTCTCCGGAATCGACGAACTGCCACTGCTGCTGGTTCTGGTCGTTCCTGGTCCACTGGGTGATGCGGGCGCCGTCGTCGGTCGCCAGGTTGTAGACGTCCAGAGCTTTGCCGCTGTTGCGGTTGACCAGCACGTACGAGGCGTCGGTGTCCACGGTCGCGGCCTCGGCGGGCTGGACACCGAGGAAGGTGGCCACCAGCAGCAAAGGCGCAAGGACTCCGAGTAAGCGCCTTGGGCGGAGCGGGGACGGGTGGCGAAGCCACATCAGAGGGCCTCCTTGGGGGTGGGGTACCGCCGATGAACCGCGGAGCGGCAGCCGTGCCGGGGGTAGGGGATTCGAAAGTTTCGGGGCGATCTCGGTTCTGTGACGCCACAAACTAGGAAGACAGGGCCCTCCGGTCAAGGTCTGTCGTCGATATGTTCGGAGACAGATCCTTCCCCGGGGCGTGACAAGCCCTGGCGTTGACTGGATAACCCCAGGTGGTTTGCGATGACGGCTCGCCACTCCAGGGGTTCGCCCGTCTTGACGGATCTCCGAAAGTTTCGAGATGGAATCGGAAATTTATCCGCCGCAAGGATTGACGAGTCACCGTCAACCCTCAATCATCTGTCTGGTAAGCCGACCCTGGGCCGAAATATCGAACAATGCGGGTCCTGGGCAGACTGTGCCGCACCGCAGAGCCGCGCACGGCTGCCCGACGGATCCCCGCGCCGAAGCACCTGCGCCACCCCGCTTTTCGTCCCGGTGAGGCTCGCACGACGCATCCCGGCTCTCCGCGCGGTCGGAGAGGATGCGACGCCGCGTGCCGGCCTCCCGGCTGGGCCGCGATGGAGTACCCCCTGTGCCTGTATCGAAAGACCGCTGCCGCCCGGCGTACGTCACTCGGCGGCCGACTGGGCCCGTCCGTGCCGGTGGAGATCCTCCCGGGTCCGATGACCGCGGTGTCCAGTGATCCTGTCATTCCTACCTTGGAGACACAGCCATGGGCTCATATGCCCTTCCCGGACCCGTTGTCCGGCGGAAGATCCGCGTTCTGCTGCCGGTGCTGGTCGCCGGTGTCCTGGGCGTGGTCGCCGCACTGGTCGCACCGCCGCCCGCCCAGGCCGCCGAGAGCACGCTCGGCGCCGCGGCGGCGCAGAGCGGCCGCTACTTCGGCGTCGCCATCGCCTCGAACAGGCTGAGCGACTCGACGTACGCGACGATCGCGGCCCGTGAGTTCAACTCGGTGACGGCCGAGAACGAGATGAAGATCGATGCCACCGAACCGCAGCGGGGCCAGTTCAGCTTCACCGCCGCCGACCGCGTCTACAACTGGGCGGTACAGAACGGCAAGAAGGTGCGCGGCCACACCCTGGCCTGGCACTCCCAGCAGCCCGGCTGGATGCAGAGCCTCAACGGCAGCGCGCTGCGCCAGGCGATGATCGACCACATCAACGGCGTGATGAGCCACTACAAGGGCAAGATCACGCAGTGGGACGTCGTGAACGAGGCTTTCGCCGACGGAAGTTCGGGAGCCCGGCGCGACTCCAACCTGCAGCGCACCGGCAACGACTGGATCGAGGTCGCCTTCCGCACCGCGCGCGCCGCCGACCCGTCCGCCAAGCTCTGCTACAACGACTACAACGTCGAGGACTGGACCTGGGCCAAGACCCAGGCCATGTACGCCATGGTGCGGGACTTCAAGCAGCGCGGCGTGCCGATCGACTGCGTCGGCTTCCAGTCACACTTCAACAGCGGCAGCCCCTACAACAGCAACTTCCGTACCACCCTGCAGAACTTCGCCGCCCTCGGCGTCGACGTGGCCGTCACCGAACTCGACATCCAGGGTGCTCCGGCCTCGACCTACGCCGGCGTGGTCAACGACTGCCTGGCCGTCTCGCGCTGCCTCGGCGTCACCGTCTGGGGTGTGCGCGACAGCGACTCCTGGCGACCGGAGCACACGCCGCTGCTGTTCAACAACGACGGCAGCAAGAAGTCTGCCTACACCGCCGTCCTCAACGCACTCAACGGCGGCTCCACCACACCGCCCGCGGACGGCGGAACGATCAAGGGCGTCGGTTCGGGCCGCTGCCTGGACGTGCCCGGCAGCAGCACCACCGACGGAACCCAGGTCCAGCTGTGGGACTGTCACAACGGCACCAACCAGCAGTGGACGTACACCGACGCCGGTGAGCTCAGGGTCTACGGCAACAAGTGCCTGGACGCCGCCGGCGCCGGCAACGGCGCCAAGGTCCAGATCTACAGCTGCTGGGGCGGCGACAACCAGAAGTGGCGCCTCAACTCCGACGGATCCGTGGTCGGCGTCCAGTCCGGCCTCTGCCTCGACGCCGTCGGCAGCGGCACCGCCAACGGCACCCTGGTCCAGCTCTACTCCTGCTCGAACGGCAACAACCAGCGCTGGACCCGCGCCTGACCGGGCCTGCACAAAGACATTGCCGGTGATCGCGAGGGCCGCCGCCGTGGTGGCGGCGACCCTCGCGAGGGGCACGGCCCGGTCGAGGGCGTCACGACGGTCCGGTTCCGCGAAAGTGCAGGCCGGTGATCTTTTCCCCGAAGTGAACGATGTCCCTCGCGATCCTCGGGTCCGAAGCGTGCCGCGATGTACGGTGAAGACCGCCCTTGGCGAAGAAGGGCACCGGCCCCGCCGCCCGCGAGATCGACGCGGTCGTCCTGCAGCTCGGCGTCGAGGACGTGAGGGCCACCAAACAGTTCTGCGTCGGCCGGGGCCTGGCCGTGGCCAAGAGCCCCGGTCACACCGTATGCCCGGCCCGTCTCACCGACAGCGACCGCACCGCCTGCCTGGCTGCCCTGGTCCCCGGCGCCGACATCGATCACCGCGGTCCCTCCTTCACCCCCGGCCTGCTGGCATCCCTCCTGCACGCCCTCACCGCCCCCGCCACCGGCGCACCTCGCCTCGGCGCCGCCCATGTTCAATTGGGCTTAGGGGCCCTCAGTTCCTCGGGTGGGAGCCCGGCGTGTGGCCGAAGGTGCGGCGGAAGACGTCGATGAAGGCGCTGGTGGACGACCATCCGCACTGGTGTGCCACCGCGGTCACCGGCGTTCGCTCGGTCAGGAGGACCAGTGCGTGGTGGAGGCGAAGTTGTGTGCGCCACTGCGGGAAGGTCATGCCGAGGTCGCTACGGAACAGCCGGGACAGGGTACGGTCGCTCGCCCCGACCTCGCGGCCGAGTTCGGCGAGGGTGCGGCCGTCGCCCGGAGCGGCTTGCAGGATGTCATGCAGAGTGCGCAGCAGGGGTGCGGTGGGAGTGGGCAGGTGCAGCGGCTGCTGGGGGGATGCCCGTAGCTGGTCAAGGAGCACCGCGCGAAGGCGGGCCCGTTCGGGGCTGTCGTCGTCCTCGGCGCGGGTGTAAGCGATGATCAGTTCGCGCAGCAGCGGGCTGACAGCCAGCACGGTCGGTGCGTCGAGGCCGAGCGGGTTCTCGGTGACGGGCAGCCCCACCAGGTGCAGGTCGAGTTCGCCGTAGGCCCGGTGTGCGTGCACGGTGCCGGCAGGCACCCAGATGGCCCGCGTGCCCGGGGCGACCCAGGATCCCTCGCTGGTCGTGACGGCCAGCACCCCGCGGCCTGCATAGATGATCTGGTGATCGTCGTGCCTGTGGGCGTCGATCGAGCCGCCGGACGCCAGCGACCGGGTGCGGGTCGGGGCTACAGGATCGTGGCGGATTTCCATCATCATGTGTCAGTTTATCGGAAGCACGACATGATGCCGGGCCCGGAACATGGCGGGATGCGAAGGAACACATCGATCGTTCTGCTGTCCGTGGGCCACGCCTGTGTCGACATCTACCAAGGTGCCGTGGCGGCCCTGGTGCCGTTCTTCGTCGCCGAGCGTGCCTACACCTACGCGGTCGCCTCGGGCATCGTGCTGGCCGCCTCGCTGCTGTCCTCGGCGGCGCAGCCGGTGTTCGGCGCGCTCACCGACCGCTGGGCCATGCCCTGGCTGCTGCCGGTCAGCACGCTGCTCGGCGGTGTCGGCATTGCGCTGAGCGGTCTGAGCGGCTCTTACACGCTCACCCTCGCATTCGTCGCGATATCGGGGATCGGCGTGGCCGCCTACCACCCCGAGTCCGCCCGCGTCGCCCGCATCGCCAGCCAGGGCAGCCACCGCACCATGAGCTGGTTCTCCACGGGCGGCAACATCGGCTTCGCGCTGGCCCCACTCATGGTCGCCGCCGTGGTGGCCACCGGAGGACTGAGCTGGACACCCTTGCTGGTGCTGCCGGCCCTCGCCGGTGCCGCGATGTGCCTGCCCTTGGTACGCGCCCTGCAGCAGACGCAGGCCGCCGGACTCCGCATGACGGTGCCCGCCGGAAGCGACGACACCGCCTCCTTCGTGAAACTGTCACTGGCCGTGGTCTTCCGGTCGATCGCGTTCATCGGTCTGAGCACCTTCATCTCGTTGTACGCCCGCCAGCGCCTGGGCGGCAGTACTGCCGCAGGCACCGCAGCGCTGACCGTGCTCTACCTCGGCGGTGCGATCGGCTCGGTACTCGGCGGATCCTTGGCCGCCCGCTGGGACCGGGTGACGGTCTCGCGCTGGTCGTACCTGATCACGGCCGCGGCCATCGCAGGCGTGGTGTGGACGCCCGGCCCAGCCGTCTATCTGTTCGTGACACTGACCTCGGCCGGCCTGTATGTGCCCTTCTCGCTGCAGGTCACGCTCGGCCAGGACTACTTCCCCTCCCGTGTCGGCACTGCCAGCGGGATCACCCTCGGCCTGACCGTCAGCATCGGCGGCCTGGCCGGCCCCGCCATCGGCAGCCTCGCCGACGCCACATCCCTGCAAACCGCCCTGGCGCCCCTCGCCCTGATGCCCGTGCTGAGCTGGCTGCTCTTCCGCACCCTGCCCGAACCGGGCGTGCCCCACCCTCAGACCGAGGTGCCTACGAAGGGAGACAACGCCGGCGCCGCCCTCAAGCCCACCCCTGCCGAATCCCGATGAGCAGCCCCTACGACGAGGCCGTCGTCCTGTCACTGCGGTGAGCCCGCAGCCACCGGACGCCCAGGACCGCTGCCCGTTCCGGGAACGGGGCTGCACAGCAACCCTGTCCCGGCCGACCTGGCAGTTGCTGTCTCACCACCCCACGTCCGACGGTGACATCGAGTACTGCAAGTGCAGCTGCAACGCCGTTGTGATGCTCCGACAAGGACAATTCACCAAGTTCACTGCCCCCTCTCAGGGCAGCACTGATCCGTCGGAGCGCGGCAAGGTGAGATCGCCATGACTCGTTGTCGCAAGCAGCACCCCGTCAAATCGGGGAAGTCGGTCAGCTCATGCTCAACATGCTGGACCTGACACAGAAGTCGTCACTGACGGTGCCCCGCAGGGCGCCCAGGGAAAGGACCTGGCAGGCGGTCCAGGTGCCGACGGGGACGGACCCCCGGCGTCTGCGCTCGTGGGGAGGGGGTATGGCTGCTTCCCGCACCCGCGGGGATGGACCCTCCAGTCCGTGGAGCAACTCTCGGAAGGAGGTCCGTCCCGCCTTTGGGCGAGAACGGGTTGTGCAGGCCGATCCGGGCTACGGAGGGCCGTCCTGGCCGCCGAGTGATCTTTCTCGGGCAGAGGATCGTTTGTGGGAGCCGCCTCGGTGGTGCTCGGTGACGCCTGTCCATGGTGCGGTGAGGGCGGCGGCCACGGAGACGGTGGCGAGGAGATGGAACAGCGGTCCGTAACCGCCGAGGGGCACAGCGAGGACGGCCCCGGCGAACGGCGCGAGGGCTGCCGCTGCGTGGGCGGGTGCGCCGAGGAGTCCGGAGAGGCGGCCGTAGTGGGTGGTGCCCCAGCGGTCGGTCACGGCGGTGGCCTGGAGGAGGGTGAGGTTGCCCCGGACGATCCCGGCCAGCACGGACAACGCGACGAGGAGTCCGTAGGGCCCGGGGACGAGGGCGAGGGATGCGGTGGTGAGGCCGCCGAGTCCGATGAGGGCGGCGGTGCGGGTGACGACGCCCGTGTGGCGGGCGAGAGCGGCGTAGAGGGTGCGGCCCAGGACCTGCCCCGCGCCTCCGAGTCCGAGAGCCCATGCCGCTTGGGTGGTGGTGCAGCCGCGTTCCAGGAGGAGCGGGACGAGGGTGATGACGACGGCGTACATCGCGAACGCGGAGAGGGTGAAGGTTGCGGCGAGCATCCAGAACGCCCGGCTGCGCACCGCGGGATCCGGTCCGGCGGCCGTGCGGCGGGGACTGCCGGGAGCCGGTGGCCAGGGAGCGCGCAGGGCGAGCGCGTGCGTCGGGATGGTCACAGCGGCGAGGATCCCGGCGAGAACGGCGTAGGTGGTGCGCCAGGAGCAGTGGTCGGCAAGGACTGCGGTCAGGGGCGCGAAGACGGTGGAGGCGAGGCCGCCGGCGAGGGTGACGACGGTCAGGGCGCGGATGTGGTCGGGGGCCCACCAGCGGGTCAGCGCGGCGAAGGCGGGCGGGTAGAAGGTGGCGGCCATCGCTGCCCCGGCCGGCAGCCATCCGGCAACGAAGACCGCGAGGTCGGGGGCCGCGGCCACGAGGAGGAGGCTGAGCGGGCCGAGGACGGAGCCGGCCGTCATGACGGCGCGGGGCCCGCGACGGTCCAGGACGCGGCCGACGAAGATGCCGACGACGGCGGAGACCACGAGGGCGGCGGAGAACGCGGCTGTTGTCGCGCCTGCGGGCCAGCCGGTGTCGTGGGTGATGGTGGGGTTGAGGACGGGGAAGGCGTAGTAGAGGACGCCCCAGCTGGTGATCTGCGTGGCGCACAGGGCGGGCAGCACGGCGCGTGGCCGCGACCGGACCCCCGTCCCGGTCGCGGCCACGTCGGCCTTGGTGTGTGGCATGCCGGTCAGCAGCCGCCCGACGTGGAGGGGGCTCCGATGGTGAGGACGGCCGGGGCCGCGCAGCATCCGCCGTCGCTCTGCTCGGCGGCCTCGGGCTCGTCGAAGAGGCCCGCGCCGCCGCACACGCCGGTCTCGGGGAGGGTGAGTTCGACGCGCTCGGCGGCCTCGCGGTCGCCGGCGAGGTGCGCGGCGATCGAGCGGACCTGCTCGTAGCCGGTCATCGCGAGGAAGGTCGGGGCGCGGCCGTAGGACTTCATGCCGACCAGGTAGACGTCCTTCTCCGGGTGGGACAGCTCGTTCACGCCGTGCGGGTAGACCGTGCCGCAGGAGTGCTGATTCGGGTCGATCAGAGGAGCCAGCTCCACCGGCGCCTGCAGGCGCTCGTCCAGACCGAGGCGGAGCTCGTCCAGGAAGGTGAGGTCGGGGCGGAAGCCGGTCAGGACGATGACCTCGTCCACCGGGTCCAGGCGGCGGCCGTCCTCACCGATCAGGATCACACGGCCGTCGGTGGCGCGCTCGATGGTGTCGGTGCGGAAGCCGGTGACCGCGTCGGCGTACCCGCCGTCGACCGCTGCCTTGGCTGCCAGGCCGAGGGCGCCGCGGGCGGGCAGCTGGTCGGCCTCGCCGCCGCCGAAGGTCGAGCCCGAGATACCCCGGCGCAGAATCCAGGTCGCGTGGGTGCCGGCGCCGTCGTCGGCCTTGGCGAGGTCGGCCAGGTAGGCGAGGGCGGTGAAGGCGGAGGCGCCGGAACCGATGACCGCCGTGCGCCTGCCTGCGTACCGGGCCCGGGTCGCCGGGTCCTTCAGGTCCGGGACGCGGTAGGTGATCCGGTCGACGGCGGCCTTCTCGCCGAGAGCGGCAAGTCCGCTGCCGCCTGCGGGGCTGGGGGTGGACCAGGTTCCGGAGGCGTCGATGACCGCCCGGGCGAAGACCCGCTGCTCGCGGCCGTCGGCGCTCTCGTAGTGGACGACGAAGGACTGGGCCTCGCGGTCGGCGTCGACGATGCGGTCCCGGCCCGTGCGGGAGACGCCGGTGACGCGGGCGTCGTAGCGGACCTGCTCGCCCAGGACGTCGGCCAGCGGCTGGAGGTAGAGGGCGGCCCAGTCCCCGCCGGAGGGGTACGTGTCCTCGGCGGGCTTGACCCAGCCGGTCGGAGCGAGGAGCTTCTCGGCGGCCGGGTCGACGACCTCGCCCCAGCGGGAGAACAGCCGCACGTGAGACCACTCGCGCACCGCTGCTCCGGCGACCGGGCCGGCTTCCAGGACAAGCGGGGTGATGTCGCGGTCGACGAGGTGGGCGGCGGCCGCGAGACCGGCGGGGCCGGCCCCGATGACGACGACGGGCAGCTCGGTGGTGTTCTCGCTCATGACAGGTCTCCGGGTCTTCGTACAGGCAGGTGGGCGGGCGGGGGTGGGGCTCGGGGGTCGGTCAGCAGCAGCCGGCGTCGGCGGTGACGGCCTCGCGCCTGGCCTTCGGGTCGCAGCAGGCTCCGGCTGCTTCCGCACCCTCGCTGGTGCCGCAGCACGGGGAGGACTGGGCGGGCGCCACCTCGGCGGCGGGCTGGGCGGGGGCGGAGGCGCAACAGGAACCCGCCGTCTTGGCATGGTCCGGGCCGGTGGGGGTGGTCCGCTCGGTCATGACGACTCCCTGGTGTTTCGACGTTTGTCTATGAGTTGTGCGATCAGCATGACACCTGTATCGATAGACGTCAACATAGACATTCATCAATTTCATGCGGGGGGTTGTGACGGAGCACGTGGAAACCGTCGTGATCGGGGGCGGGCAGTCGGGACCGGCGGCCGCGCACACGCTGGTCCGGGCGGGAGCGGAACCCGTGGTGCTGGAGGCGTCGGACCGGGCGGCCGGCTCGTGGCCGCGGTACTACGACAGCCTGACTCTGTTCTCCCCGGCCCGGTTCAGCGCGCTGCCCGGCATGCCGTTCGGCGGGGATCCGGACCGCTACCCGCACTGCGACGAAGTCGTCGGCCACCTGACCGCCTATGCGGACCGGCTGCAGGCCGACGTCCGCACCGGCCACCGCGAAGCCGCCGTGCGAGCCGGCCACCGCGAAGCCGCCGTGCGAGCCGACGCCGGCGGCTTCGCCGTCGAGCTCGAGGGCGGCGCGTGCCTGGCGGCGCGCGCCCTGGTCGCCGCCTCGGGGAGCTTCGGCCGTCCGTACCGGCCGGCGCTGCCGGGCCTGGACTCCTTCGCCGGGCAGGTGCTGCACGCGGCCGACTACCGCAGCCCGGCTGCGTTCGCCGGGCAGCGGGTCGCGGTGGTCGGGGCGGGCAATTCCGCGGTGCAGATCGCGGCCGAGCTCGCGCGGGAGAGCGTCACGACGCCGGCGACCCGGGAGCCGGTGAAGTTCGCCCGCCGGCACCTGCTGGGGAGGGATCTGCACTTCTGGCTGACCCGCACGGGTCTCGACACCGCACCCCTGGGGCGCCTGCTGCGGACCCCGCCCGGCCGGCCGGTGCTGGACGACGGCCGCTACCGCGCCGCCCTGGCGGCCGGCAGCCCGGACCGGCGCCCGGTGTTCCGGCACCTGGACGGCGACAAGGTCACCTGGAGCGACGGCACCACCGAGCGGCTGGATGCGCTGATCCTGGCCGCCGGCTACCGCCCTGACCTGCCCTACCTCGCCGGGCTCGGCGGTGCCCCCGGCGCGTCAGGCCGGCCCCGCCACCGGGGCGGCGCTTCCCTCGCCCATCCGGGCCTGGCGTTCGCCGGGCTGGAGTGGCAGCGCAGCCTGTCCTCGAACACGCTGCGCGGTGTCGGCCGGGACGCCGAGCGGGCGGCCCGCCGCCTGGCCGCCCGCCTGTCCCGCGCGTGAGACACCCCCTGCCGCCCTGGTTCGACATGTGTCAACATAGACGTATGTCGAATGCCAAGGTTCTGCCGCTCCTGGAGCCCGAGGCCGTCGCGCCCTGCTGCCCTCCGCTGACCGAGCGCCCCATGTCCGCCGACGAGGCCGAGACCGCCGCGAAGATGTTCAAGGCCCTCGGCGACCCCGTCCGCCTGCGCCTGTTCTCCGCCGTCGCCTCCCACGAGGGCGGGGAAGCATGCGTGTGCGACATCTCCGACGTCGGCGTCTCCCAGCCCACCGTCTCCCACCACCTCAAGAAGCTCAAAGAAGCCGGGCTGCTCTCCTCCGAGCGCCGCGGCACGTGGGTCTACTACCGGGTCCAGCCGTCCGTGCTCGCCGCCATGGGCGCGCTGCTCTCGGGCGCCGCGAAGGCGGCGTGACCGCCGTGCGGATCGTGGGACTGCTGCCCGATCATGCCGAGCAGGTGCTGGGCATCTACCTTTGATCTTGGCCGGCGCTTTGGCGTTTACGCCGGGGGTGAAGGCCGTCTCAGGACTGCTCTGACCCGCGCATGAGCACGGGTTTGCAGTGTTCAGCTCAGTCCGCGGGGCGCTTCTGGTTCTCGATGTACTGCTTCACGACGGTCAGGGGCGCCCCGCCGCAGCTTCCGGCGAAGTAGGAGCCGGACCAGAAGTGTCCGCCCCACAGGTACCTGTGGACGTGCGCGTCGTACTCCTTGCGCAGCAGGCGGGCGGAGACTCCCTTGAGGGAGTTGACCGGCTTGGAGAGCCGGACCTTCGGCGGGTGGTGCACGAGCAGGTGTACGTGATCCTCTTCGCCGTTGAACTGCTTCAGATCGGCCTCGAAGTCCGCGCAGACCTCCCGCATGATCTCTTCGCAGCGCGTCAGCGTCTCGTTGGTGAATGCTGTGCGCCGGCACTTGGTGGCAAACACCAAGTGGACATGAAGGTTGTGGACGACGTGGCGGCCGGTTCTGACATCGGGATTCGGCTTCCGTCGCAGCGACATGAACCAAATGCAGTGAAGTGGTCACTGCGGATGAACCCGGTCTGGTGAAGCGGCAGTTCGCGCATCGTGCCCGACTGGCGCTCAGCCCTGCCGAGATCCGGGTCATGGACGACCAGGCGCACGCGGCCCGCACCATGTGGAACTGCCTGCACGCGTGGTGGCAGATGATGCCGAATGACAAGCGGGCCCTCGCTGCCAACGCAGCGAGGAACATCTTGCACCTGTACCGGATCGGCCACGACATTGTGGAGGTTCCGGCCGCCGGAAGGCGCGGTCGCAGGGAGGCTGGAACCGTCAAGCATGTCGCCGCAAGGTGGACGGGAATCCCCTTCCTGAGCTTGCGAAGGGAGGGGAGAACTTCAACAGGCAGGGATCGACGAAGGCAACGCGACCTTCGAGACCCAGGCCCCCGATTGGGCCTCGTCCGACAAGGCGAAGCTGCCCGGCCACCGCTTCGTCGCCATCGACGACCACGGCCGGGTGCTGGGCTGGGCGGCGGCGAGCGCGGTCTCGGACCGCTGCGCGTACGCGGGCGTGGTCGAGCACTCCGTCTACGTCCCCCCCCCCGACGCCCGCGGCCGCGGTGTCGCCGGCCGGCTCCTTGCGGCCCTGGCCGAGTCGACCGAGGCCGCGGAGATCTGGACGATCCAGTCCGGGATCTTCCCCGAGAACACCGCCGGCCTCCCCGTCCACGCGCGGGCCGGCTTCCGTGTCATCGGCACCCGTGAGCGCATCGGCCGCCACCACGGCGTGTGGCGCGATGTGGTCCTGCTGGAACGCCGGAGCCCGAGGATCAGCTGAGCTCGCCGTCCAGGGTGAGCCGGCGGCGGTGGAAGTCGAAGTGCCGGGTCGGATAGCGGTAGATGTCGGCGAGGGTCATGAAGTCCTGGAAGAACGGGTCCCAGCAGACGGGAAAGTGCATGCCGCGGGCCAGGCCGGCTTCGGATTCCACCGCGAGCCGGCGGTGCAGGGAGTCGATGACCCGGTCGAACGCGGCGCCCGTCCGGCGCGGCCCGAAGACCTTCACCGCCCCGCACGGGCCGACGTGGTTGACCCGGTCGAACGGCCCGGTCGCAGCGTTCAGCGCCCTGGCGAAGGCCCTGCCGGCGCTGCGGGGCAGGCGCGCGAAGACGCGGACGAGGACCAGCAGCACCCGCACGACCAGGTAGCCGAAGAACATGTGCCACAACAGCTGCTCGTTCGTCCACCGGGTGCCCCGGGTGGGGCGGGCGAGGTCGGCTTTCGTGGCGTTGCCGAGCAGGTCGTGGAAGGTCTGCCGTGCGCGCTCGTAGTCCGCGTGCACGGCCTGCCGGTCCATCGCCGTCTCGTTCATCACCCCGGGTCCGTCCACTGCGGTGATTCCCCTGCCCGGGCGGTTTCAGGCGCCGAGGAACTCCGCGATCTCGCGGACGGCTCCGCGTGCCGTACGCCCGACACCGATCAGGGTGGCGGAGGCGGGACCGGTCCAGTCGCCGTAGCCGAGGAGATGGACGCGCGGGTCGGCGACGGCGCGGGTGCCCTCGGTGGGGATGCGGCCGCCCTCGGTGCGCAGGCCCAGCGGGGACAGGTGCGAGAGGACGGGGCGGAAGCCCGTGCACCAGATGATCGCGTCGCAGGGCCAGATGCTGCCGTCGGCCCAGCGGGCCCCCTCGGCCGTCAGGCTGTCGAACATCCGGTGGTCCGGGATGAGTCCGGCGTCGCGGGCGGCCCGTACGGGTGGGACGGCGACGATGTCGCCGAGATCGGAGATCCGCGGTCCGCCGGACTGGACGCGCCGGGTGGCGAGTTCGAACAGGGCGCTGCCGTCGATCTCGTCCGGGAGGTAGCGGGCGGGCCGCTGGGTGACCCATCGGACGGTGGCGTGCGGCGCGAGGTCTGCTGCGATCTGCGCGCCGGAATTGCCGCCGCCTACGACGATCACGCGCCGTCCCGCGTAGTCCCAGGGGCTGCGGTAGTCGACCGTGTGGTGCTGGCGACCCGGGAAGTGCCCACGGCCGGGGACGGCGGGCAGGAAAGGACGCCACCAGGTGCCGGTCGCGCTGACCACGACGCGGGCCGTGAGGGCGCCGCAGTCGGTTTCGACACGGAGGAGAGGGGCCTGGTCCCGGACGGCCTCGACGCGCACACCTCGCTGGACGGGGAGTTCGTACCGCTTCTCGTGGTCGGCGAGGTACTCCAGTACGTGGGAGACGTCCGGGAACGTCTTGCCCGCCTGCGCCGGCATGAGCCGGCCGGGCAGGGAGGAGGAGGCGGCCGGGGAGAACAGGTGCAGCGAGTCCCAGGCGTGCTGCCAGGCCCCGCCCGGGGTGGCCTGGGCGTCGAGGACGGTGAAGTCGATGCCCGCCCTGCGCAGGTGGTGGTCGGCGGCGAGCCCTGTTTGGCCGCCGCCGACCACCACCACATCCGCGTGCTGTGTCATGCGGCGGGCTGCCCGCTGTCGGTCTTGCCGCGCATGAAGACGACCGCCACCAGGGCCAGGCCCACGACCGCACCCGCCAGCTGAGCGCCGATGAACGCCGGCACGGAGGCGGGGGCGATGCCCGCGAAGGTGTCCGTGAAGGCGCGGCCGATGGTGACGGCCGGGTTCGCGAAGGAGGTGGAGGAGGTGAACCAGTACGCGGCGCCGATGTACGAGGCGACCGCGACAGGCGCGAAGCGCAGGCGGTCGGTACGGGCCAGGCCGAAGATCAGCAGGATCAGGCCCGCGGTCGCCACAACCTCGCCCAGGAGGAGGTTCCCGGCGGAGCGGTCGTGGGTGGACCACTTCACCAGGGGCTCGCCGAACATCGCGTCGGCGAGGACGGCGCCCGCGATCGCACCGGCGATCTGGGAGGGCACGTGGACGGCGAGCTCGCGGGCGTTCACCCCGGCACCACCGCGGCGGGCGGTCCACCACTCGGCCAGGGTGACGGCCGGGTTGAAGTGGGCGCCGGAGACCGGGCCGAGGAGAGCGATCAGGACGCCGAGGCCGAAGACGGTGGCGGTGGAGTTCGCCAGCAGTTGGAGAGCGACGTCATCGGTGAGCTCGGTGGCCTGGATGCCGGAGCCGACCACGACCGTGACCAGGGCGGCGGTGCCGACCAGCTCGGCGGCCGCGCGGGCGATCAGCGGGGTGCGGGGCGGGGTGGCGCCGGGCGCGGGCTGCGGCGACGTGCCGACGGGGGCCATGGCGTCGCTCGCGGCGGGCTCGGTGGCGGTCAAGGCAGTTCTCCTCGGGCAGGTGAAGCATCGAAGGGCGGGGCCGCCGGGGGCTTATGGGCAGGACCGCTTGAGGTTCGCTTCGGCGGTGGCGCGCGCGGTCCGGGCGAGGCCGGCGAACTGACCGGCGATGCCTTCGATGACTTCCGGGCGCAGGCGGTAGTAGATGTACCGTCCGCAGGGCTCCGTCTCCACGACCCCGGCCTCGCGCAGCACCTTCAGGTGGTTGGAGAGGTTCGTCTGCTTCGCACCCGTCTCCTCCACAAGGTGGGTGGTGCAGAGCGTCTCCCTGGCGAGGAGGGTCACGATCTGGAGCCTGAGAGGGTCGGCCAGGACCCGGATCAGATCAGTGTCGACTGACATCATCATGTACTGATACTTTCATGTCAGCCGAGGCTGACACCAGTCCGGGCTGATCCTATTGGCTCCTTTGAACAGGAACGCCATGCCCACGCCTTCCTCGCCCCTCCTGCCGGACGAACGCCTGACCGCGGGGGCGGCCCGGCTCGCCACCCGGTACGCCGGGCACTTCGGCCCGGAGACCGTCCTCTCACTGCTCGCCGACTCCTGCGCCCGGCTCGCCGAGCACGCCCGCATCCGTACGCACCTGATCGTGCTCGCGGAACGGCTGACCGCCGAGCGCCTGGACGCCCTCGCCCACACCCAGGGCCTGACGGGCACCGGCCGGATGCGGGTGCTGTTCGTGTGCAGTCACAACGCCGGCCGCTCCCAGATGGCCGCAGCCCTCCTCGCACACCGGGCCGGCGATGCGGTCACCGTCTCCTCGGCCGGCACCCACCCGACCGAGGATGTGGAGCCGCTCGTCGCCCAGGCCCTGACCGAGTCCGGCGTGAACATCACAGGCGCCTACCCCAAGCCGCTGACCGAGGAAGTCGTCCAGGCCGCCGACATCGTCATCACGATGGGCTGCGGCGACGCCTGCCCCGTCGTGCCCGGCCGCCGCTACCTCGACTGGCCCGTGCCCGACCCCGACGGAGCGCCCATCGCGCTCGTCCGGGACATCCGTGACGCCATCGACGCCCACATCGCCGAACTCCTCGCCGAACTCGGCACCTGAAAACCGCTCGTCCCCGCACCTGCCTGATCCCCAAGGAAGAACGATGTCCTCCACGCCTGCCGCGTCCGTCCTGTTCGTCTGCATCCACAACGCCGGCCGCTCCCAGATGGCCGCCGGGTTCCTGCGCCACCTCGCCGGCGACCGCGTCGAGGTCCGCTCCGCCGGCTCCATGCCCGGTGACAGGATCAACCCCTCCGCCGTCGCCGCCATGGCCGAGCTGGGCATCGACATCTCCGACCAGAAGCCCAAGGTCCTCACCCCCGAGGCCGCCCAGGCGTCCGACTACATCATCACGATGGGCTGCGGGGACGCCTGCCCGTACTTCCCCGGCAAGACCTACCTCGACTGGCAGCTCGAAGACCCGGCCGGGCAGGGCGTCGAGGCCGTCCGCCCCATCCGCGACGAGATCAAGGGCCTCATCGAGGGCCTGATCGCCGAGATCGACGCCAAGTCGAAGGCGTGAGGCACCTGACGTGACCGAGACGATCCCGACCGACGACGTCCGCGACGTCGTCGTCATGGGCTCCGGCCCCGCCGGATACACCGCCGCCCTCTACACCGCCCGCGCACAGCTGAAGCCCCTGCTGTTCGGCAGCTCCATCTTCGTCGGCGGCTCCCTGACCACCACCACCGAGGTCGAGAACTTCCCCGGCTTCCCCCAGGGCGTCGACGGGCCCGTCCTCATGGAAAGCATGCGGGCCCAGGCCGAACGCTTCGGCGCCGAGATGGTCGACGACGACATCGTCTCCGTCGACCTCACCGGCGACGTCAAGCTCCTCACCGACTCCGCCGGCACCGTCCACCGCGCCCGCACCGTGATCATCGCCACCGGCTCCGGCTACCGAAAGCTCGGCCTGCCGCGCGAGGACGAGCTGTCCGGGCGGGGGGTCTTCTGGTGCGCCACCTGCGACGGATTCTTCTTCCGTGACCGTGACATCGTCGTGGTCGGCGGCGGCGACACCGCCATGGAAGAAGCCACCTTCCTCACCCGCTTCGCGAAGTCGGTCACCGTCGTCCACCGCCGCTCCACCCTGCGCGCCTCCAAGGTCATGCAGGAGCGGGCGTTCTCCGACGACAAGATCTCCTTCGCCTTCGACAGCGAGATCGCCGAGATCAAGGAAGCGAACGGCATGCTCTCGGGGGTCGTCCTGCGCGACGTCCTCACGGGTGCCACGCGGGAACTGGACGTCACCGGCCTGTTCATCGCGATCGGACACGACCCTCGCACCGAGCTGTTCACCGGCCGGCTCACCCTGGACGCCGAGGGCTACATCACCGTCGCCGCCCCGACGACGCGTACCAGCCTGCCCGGGGTGTTCGCCGCCGGCGACGTCGTCGACCACACCTACCGCCAAGCCATCACCGCCGCCGGCACCGGCGCCGCCGCGGCCCTGGACGCCGAACGCCACCTCGCATCCCGCAGCACTGCGCAGGCCGAGCAGGAGACCGCCGCAGTCCCTGCGTGATCAGCACGACGACGGCGTGGCCCGCTCCCACGAGAACTCGGGGGAACGGGCCACGCCGTTGCCGTCCCCTTCCGGGACGGTTCGGGCCAGGGACTCCGGCTCCTCCTGCTTGCCGCGCGGCGGGACCCGGATCCACGGCTCGCGGTGCTTCCTGACGATCGCGACCCCGCCTGTGGTGCCTTCCGCGAGGGCCTGCTCGAAACGGTCCAGCGAGGCATGCAGCTCGCTCTGGAGGGTGGTGATGAACTCGCCGGCGTCCTGCGGCTGACGGGTCGCGGCGTAATGGACGTCCCGGTTGTCCTCGAAGTCAGCGGGCAGGTCGTTCTCCGGGTTGCGCCACCGGTTCGCACCCATCACCCAGATATCCTGCCGCCGCAACGCGTCCCGCAGCGACACCAGCAGGCACAGCTCGTACGGGATGCGCTCCACCTGCCCCCTGTCGTCGACCACCGCCGCCCGCCACTGCTCGGGCACCGCACCCCCAGCGGCACCACCTCCGCCGGGTCGAAGAACGCGCCCTCCTTCAACGGCTGCTCCAGATACCGCTTGAGCAGGTCGATCGCACCCATCACCGGCCGGGGGACTGTCAAAAGAGTGGCCCTGTCTCGCTTTCGGTGGTGACAGACAGTCGCAAGGGTCGTTGATGCTCACGTGCAGGACGTCAACGAGCTTGTGCGGACTGTATTTTCGGGCCTTTTCCCGTTGGTCGTCGAGGATGTGACCGACGAGGGCGAGCGGATCGTGGTGCAGGCACGGACCCCGCAGGACGCTGCCGTCCGCCCGGTCCGCGGCGCGTCGTCGGAGCGGGTGCACAGCTATCAGGTACGGAGGGTGGCCGACGGACCCGTCGATGGACGGCGCGTGGTGGTTCATGTGAAGGTGCGGCGTTTGGTGTGTCCCACGCGCGGCTGCCGGCAGACCTTCCGTGAAAAGATGCCGGGACTGTCGGAGCGCTGTCAGCGACGCACAACCCGTCTGACAAGGCAGATCAAGGCTGTGGTGAAGGAGTTGGCGGGCCGGACGGGATCGCGGCTGCCGGCAATACCCGCGGCGGGCCCGTCCCGCCACACGCGCCTGCTCTGAAATGGCTCAACTGGCAGCGTCGGCAGGAGACTTCGCCGTACTCCTGACGCCTTGCGCAGAAAACACCGAGAGGCTCTCGCGCTGGACCGACCAGGTCCGCGCAGCCTACCTGCCTCACCTGCACGCCTTCACCCGCGGCCTGGACCGAGACCACAACGCAGTGAACGCCGCACTCGCACTTCCCTGCAGCAATGGCCCCACCGAGGGTGTCAACGCCAAGACGAAGCGAATCGCACGCCGGATACGCGGACGAGCAGGCTTCACCCTTCTCCGCCACCGCATCCCCCTCGGACAGCAGCGCGTTCGGTACCACCGAATATGAGGCTCTGTCTCACATCCGGTGGTGACGAAGCGTTGTCGACTTCACCATGGGCGATATGTCCAGGTCAGCAGGCATTCTGGTGCACGTGCTCGCCGGTTGGTATCGGGCTGGGGCGGCCAGGCTCGGCAGTCGCCGAATCCCACGCCGGCAGCGTCAAGTAACTCACTGACCTGCAGAGTTCCCGGCAGCCGGTTCAGCCATCACGGATATGACACTCCGTTACCACCGAATATGAGACAGGGCCGAAAATGAGACAGGCCCGTTAGATTTAGACTCCCCACCTCTTCCGGAGATTGTGACCAATGTCATCTCTGTGAACCACATGCGCGCGGGGACGGTCTTACGACCGGATGCCCTGGAGAAGCGACAGCTGGACGCGGCGACCATGACCGCGCTTCCGCGGGCAACAACGGGAAAGGGTACTCATGAGACTGACAGTCAAAACCGCGGTGGCAGCGGCAGCCATCGCCTCCACCGCCGTGCTGGTGGCTCCGGGAACCGCGTCGGCTGCCCCCCAAGACGCCTGTATGCAAGGTATGGTCTGCCTCTTCGACGGCCACGACAACACCGGGGACATGGTGCAGCTCTTTCCGGTGGACACTCCCAGCATCGGTTGGGCGTGGAACGACCGGGCCAGCTCGGTGTGGAACCGCAGCAACGGTCAAGTCTGCATCTACACCCATGCCGATTACTACGGCTACCCCTTCAGCATCCCGGCGGGCGCGAAGCAGGAACTTCTGTTCCTCTACGACAACGCGGTGTCTGAACCGTTCCGGGTTCGGTAGAGATCTCAGATGTTGGTTGTGACCTGGGGTTTCGTGGTTGCGAGGTAGTGGTTGTTCTCGTATTCGATGGGC
>NZ_JBIVOX010000048.1:0-15606 GCF_044754345.1 Streptomyces sp. NPDC093094
GCCCATCGAATACGAGAACAACCACTACCTCGCAACCACGAAACCCCAGGTCACAACCAACATCTGAGATCTCTACCGAACCCGGAACGGTTCACGCCGAGGGGTCAGACATGTGGTGATCTCGATGTGTGTCGGCGGCGGAATGGGTGCGGCCGGACTGTTCGAGGTCGTCTGAGCGTGGATACCTTGTCGAACGGCGCGGAGAAGACCCGAACCGCGGTCTTGGTGGACTTCGGCGGTGTCATCACCTCAAGTGTGTTGCGGGCTTTCACCGACTTCGGAGCCTCGCTCGGCGGCGACCCGCGTCTGCCGCTGGAGCTCCTCAGCCGGGACCGGCCGACACGCACACTCCTGGCCGACCATGAGTGCGGCCGGATCGACGCCGAAGCCTTCGAGCGAGGCTTCGCCGACCGTCTCCGCGTCCACGGCGCGGACGTATCGGCCGAGGGGCTCACGGCCCGGATGCAAGCCGGCATGTCGATCGACCAGGACACGCTCGCGCTGCTCGGTGATCTTCGAGTCGCGGGCCATCCCGTCGCGCTCGTGTCCAATTCTTTCGGCACGGGCACCTACGACGGCGTCGACCTCGACGCTGTTGCCGACGCGGTCGTCATTTCCGCCGAGGTCGGCATCCGCAAACCCTCCCGACGGATTTACGCGATCGCGTGTGAACGTCTCGGCGTCGACCCCGAGGAGGCGGTCATGATCGACGATCTGCAGCAGAATCTCGACGGAGCGGCGCGGATCGGAATCGGCGGCGTACTGCACACCAGCGCTGCCGACACCCGGCGCCAACTCGCCGAACGCTTCGGGATCAGTGCCTGACCCATGGAGAGCATCTCTTCTTCGGCGGCGGCAGTTTTTTGTGACCATGGCGTCGGATTCAAGTAAAGTTGCCGCGATGGACACCACCGCGGCCGAGGAGATCGACGGCGAGAAGGCACCCCCCATGGCGCCCCTCTCGCATCTTCGCGAGCCACCCGCGACGCAGCGCGGAGCGCGGACACGGGCCGCTCTGGTGAAGGCCGCGCGGAAGGTGTTCGAACGGGACGGTTACCTCGACACCCGCCTGACCGACATCACCAAAGAGGCTCGGTGTGCGGCGGGATCGTTCTACACCTATTTCACCAACAAGGAAGAGGTGCTGGCCGCTGTCCTCCTGGAGGCGCAGGAGGACATGCTCCACCCCGGCATGGCCCGGGTGGAGGATGCCGACGATCCCTATGCGGTACTCAAGGCGAGCAATCGCGCGTATCTCCAGGCGTACAAGCGCAACGCGAAGCTGATGGCACTGCTTGAGCAGGTCGCGCAAGTGGAGCCGGAGTTCCGTACGTTCCGAAGCCGGCGCGCCGACGCGTTCATCCGCCGCAATGCACGTGGCATCGCCGACCTGCAAGCGCGCGGTGTCGCAGACCGCGAGGTCGATCCGATGCTGGCCTCCCGTGCGCTGTCCGGCATGGTCAGCGTCATGGCCTACAACGCCTTCGTGCTCGGCGAGGGGCAAGAAGAAGGCACGCCGGTGGACTTCGAGGAACTCGTCTCCACGGTCACCCGGCTCTGGGCGAACGCCCTGCGGTTCCCTGACCACGGCTGATCCGGCGGCCTGAGTCGGGGTCGACGCCCACCGCTCACGGCCGTAGCCGGGTGTTTCGGTCGGCGCACGGTCGCGCCACTTGTAGTACCACGACTCCGACACCCCAGAGCCCGGCAAGCGACGCGATGCGGTATGCCCTCCTCGGCCTTGCAGCTGCTGATCACCCCGACCGCGACGGCCGGGTCCGCCTCAGCCGCTTCACCCACAAGGCCACGGATCGCTTGAGGACATCACGCCCTACCTTTTTCTCGGGTCTGAGCCGGTCATTCGTAAGATCGGCGGACCCGGGGACCCGGGGTATGGCTGACATCACGCTGTGCCACTTGGATGGTTTATGGAGCTTGGCCGCCCGGGGTCCTGCGACGACTCGACCGCCAATCGGGAACTGCGACTCGATCGCTTCGTAGGGCAACGCCGGCGAGGCCGTCTGCGGAAACTGTGTACGACGAGCTCACGGAGGAGATGTGCCGAAGATCTGGGCCGGACCGGACATCGGCAAGACGCATCACCACTGCCTGGTGATCAACGCGGACGGCACCCGTCTGCTGTCCCGCCGGGTCCTTAACGACGAGGCCGAGTTGCTGCAGCTCATTGGCGACGTCCTGGAGATATCCCGTGACGTACTGTGGGCCGTCGACCTCAACCACGGCGGTGCCGCGCTGCTGATCGGTCTGCTGGTCAACCACGGTCAGCCCGTCGCCTACCTCACCGGTCTGGCCGTTCACCACGCTTCTGGCACCTACCGCGGCGAAGGCAAGACCGACGCCAAAGACGCCTTCGTGATCGCCGACCAGGCCCGCGTCCGCCGCGACCTCGGCCTGCTCCGGCCCGGCGATGAGATCGCCGTCGACCTGCGCACCCTCACCACCCGCCGCCTCGACGTGGTCTTCGACCGGACCCGGCAGATCAACCGGCTCCGCGCACAACTGGTCGAGATCTTCCCAGCGTTGGAGCGTGCTCTGGATCTGACGAACAAGGGTCCGATCACCCTGCTCACCGGCTACCAGCCCCCGGCCGCCATCCGCCGCGCCGGCGCCAAACGGCTCGAAAACCGGCTGAAGAACCGCAAGGTCCACCGTGCCGCTGCTCTCGCGAAGTCCGTGGTGGGGGCCGCCCGGGCCCAGCACACCGCGCTGCCCGGCGAGACGCCGGCCGCGGCGATGGTGCTCCGGCTGGCGAAGGGGGTGATGGCCCTCGACGAGGAGATCGCCGAACTCGATGCTCTGACCGAGGCCCGGTTTCGCGAACACCCGCATGCCGCGGTGATACGCAGCCTGCCGGGGACGGGCCCCCGGCTCGGCGCCGGGTTCATCGCCGCGACCGGCGGCGAGATGGATGCCTTCGGCACCGCTGACCGGCTGGCCGGCTTCGCCGGCCTGGCCCCCAGCCCCCGTGACTCCGGCCGCGTCAGCGGCAATCTGCACCGGCCTCGGCGATACCACCGCGGGCTACTGCGAGCCATGTACCTGTCGGTCATGGTCAGCCTGAAGTGCTGCCCCGCGTCCAAGGCGTACTACGACCGCAAGCGCAACGAGGGCAAGAGTCACAGACAGGCGCTGCTGGCCCTCGCCCGCCGCCGCGTCAACGTCCTGTGGGCGATGATCCGTGACGGAGAGTGCTACCAGCCCGCACAACCAGCTGTCGCGGCGGCTTGACAACAAGATTGGGAAGCTCCATCTCCAGCTCGCGGATGCGCTTGTCCTTCTCCCCGGTCTCGGCCCGCAGCCGGTCCGGCTCCGCGCGCTCACTCTCCCGCAGCCGGCCACCGGGCGAGGGCTCGGCCACCGGCCGGTCCGACGACGGTGACCCGTTACGCCTCGCCCGCGACACCCAGCTGTGCAGTGTCCCGCAATGGATGCCCAGATCCGCGGCCACCTCCGGGATCGGCTTCCCGGTCTCCGTCACGATCCGTACCGCCCCCTCGCGGAACTCGGCGTCGTAGAGGCGCTTCCTGGATGCCATGACCCCAGCTGTCCCTCCGGTCACGGTCTCCACCGTAGGAGGGAAGGTGCAACCGGGAGCTTCACCTCCTCCCGCACGGGGCCCCACGTCAACCTACGTGGCGATCAGCCAGGTTGGCAAAGGCTCAGTGGATCTGAACGGTGGTGAGCCTGGTTGTGCTCGAGACCTCGCCGCGATCGGGCACGTCGTACTCGATCACCCGCACATGGCGGGCCCGCTCGGACGGCAGCGCCTCACCGCCTCGGGCGGCGCGCAACAGGTGCTCGCGGGCGGCGCCGCGCACCGCGGTGTCCAGGGCCACTCACAGGAGTACGTCGACAGAAGCGGACGAACTGCTGCAGCGGGTTTCGGCGGGATCCCGGAGAGATGGCCCAGGCGCTCGCGGCCCTCTCGCCAACCGACCCCGAGTTCGTGACACGTTCCCTCTACAAGATCGGCATGGATGGCGCCACAGAGCACGAACGGCTTGCCGACTTCCTTACGACGCTGCACCACGTGCCCTCCGATGCCTGGCAGGGTGAGGATCCAATCATTCCGATCATGAAGGGCGTGATCATCTGGCGTTATCGGTGCAACTGGCCCCACTTCTCCGGCGTGACCTGGCACCGGGGCAAACCCGACACGGCTGCTTCCGGTCTGCTGTGGCCCCGCCTCTGAGCAGGTTGAACAGCCCCGGGTGGGGCCAACTCGGGCCGGAATCGAACACGTATGCGGGTCCAAGTCGGACCGATTCCGGTGGGGCCACGTGCACCGATAAAGCCAATCATCCACGGACGCACGTTCAAGGACGTCGCGGGCTTGGCGAAGCGTCTGCGCGACCGCGGAAACCGAGCGGGGTACGCGGATTGATGCGGGCTGCGGCCATGAAGCTCGACCCCGTCAACACCGTTGACTTCATCGCCGCGCTGAAGCGTTTTGCGCCGCTCAGAACAGGTAGCCGACGAGTTCCTGGCGGTTCTGGCGTTTGTGGGCCATCCAGCCGAGTCGTCGGACGGCCGATCGACGTCCCATCAGACGAGGCCGGACTCCCAGTCGGACTCCCGGATCGGCAGGAAGTCGTCCACCTGCGCCGACAGCGGGAGGCCCGAAGCCGCGCGCTTGCGTTTCGCCCGACGCACCAGCCGTTGACCGACACTTCCGACAAGGTGGACGGTCCTGGACGCCTCGGACGCCGACATTCCCTCCTCGACGAGGCGAAACAGCGTGGCGATCGCCGTCCGCGGACAGTAGTGCCAGTCGGCGACGCCCACCAGGAGATCGGCGGGATCGGTCCACAGCCGCACGATGCCGCCCGACCGCTTGGCCGGCGGGGGAAAGATGTATCTCCACGGCCATTGGCGGAAGGTCTCGGAGAACTCCTGGCCCTTCTCCACCCACCGGCCGTCCGGCATGGCGATCTCCCAGCCGGTGACACCGCTCTTGTCGCGGCACCAGAGCAGGTAGCCGACAAAGTGGTTGTGATGATAAACGGGCCAGCTCTCCTCTCCGAGGAAGCGGCGGCCTTTCGGTAGGGACAGTCGCCAACCGGAGCGGTTCTCCTCTCTCAGAACCGCAGTCAGACCGGAGCCGGACATCTCGGAGACATCGATTGACTCGTCGATACCGACGGAAAGAAGCAGATCTCCCAAATCCTTGCGCCCCGAGAGCGTTGACGATGTCGGTGCTCGGCGCTCAGGTTTGCGAGTTGGTGGAGGAGCGGTCCGGTTCTTCTGCCTTTCCTCGGCCTGGAGAGCAAGATTCGCCTGGACATAATCCCGCACAGAGCCCGGCACCGGCTCTCCCGTGACCTCGTCCCACCATTCCTCGAGCATGTCCATCGGTGGGAAGGCCCAGCTGTCGACGAGCCGCACCAGGTGTTTGGGCGCGGGACCCGTCATGGGGTGCGGGAACTCGTCGAAGAGAGCCACGCACTTGATCATCCACGTGAGGGCTTCGAGGAGGTTGCCCTTCTTCTCGGCCAGGAGGCCGAGCTGGCCATAGGTGGGGGCGAGGTCGTTCGGGCTGGCGTGGTCGTGCTCCTTGACCGCCAGAGCCTTGTTGTACCAGTCCTCCGCTTCTTCCAGCTCGTTCCGGCTGTATGCGAGGGTGCCCAGCTGGTGGTAGCACGTGGCCATGCGCTCGTCGTCGCTGAAATCCTCATAAATCGCCAGGGCTCTGTGGTACCAATCCTCGGCTTCCGACAGGCGTCGACGCTGGTGAGCGATGATCCCCAGGTTGTGGTAGGCGTGGGCCATCCCCGGCCGATTGTCGAGCGCCTCCTGGATGACCAACGCCTCGCGATACCACCCTTCGGCCTGATCGAGGCGGGCACGGCGGATGGCGACATTGCCGAGTTGGGAGCGGATGTCACCCGCCATGCGCGTCGGATCGCCCAGGGACTCCAGGGCGTCCAGCGCCTGGCGGTACCAGTCCACAGCTGCCACCAGCTGATCCTTGTACTCCGCGATCATGCCGAGGCTGTGATAGCTCTCTGCGATCCGGGTCTTGTCGCCGGCCTCCAGCCGGATGGCGAGCGCTTTACGCTGCCATTCCTCCGCCTCGACGTGGTTACCGCGTTCGAGCGCAGCCAGGGCCAGCTGATGGTAGGTGTTGGCAGCGCTCGACGCGTTGTCGTCCTCGTCTTTGAGTGCCATCGCCTTGCGATACCAGTCCTCGGCCTCGGCGGTTCGACCGCGGGCCGCGGCGACCATGCCGAGCTGGTGGTAGCAGACGTCCAGCCCGTGCCGCCGCTCCGCATCGGCGCCGGTCAGCTCGATCGCCGCCACGGCCTTCAGGTAACCGCGTTCGGCCTCGTCGAGGCGGCGGAGGTCCAGGTCGCGACCGGCCCGGCCCTCTACTGTGTACAGCCACAGGTCTCCGGCGGGAGTGTCGACTCGGGGAATCGTGCCGCCCGGTCCGCCGGTGGCGCGGATGATCCGTTCGCTCCAGGGGTCGAATTCCGCTTCGATGCCGACGAACCGCCAGAACTTCTTGAGTGCGCGCAGGATGAGTTGGGCATCGTCCCAGCGGGTGTGATCCAGCGCGTAGCCGAGGTAGTTGCCCAGGGTGTGGCGTTCGAGGGCGATCATTCCGTACACCATTTGGTCTGCATCGGCCTGCTGAGTGAGCGCGATGCAGATGCCGGCATGCGCGTGCGTCAGGACACCAAGTGCTGCTTCGTGGTCAGCCTCGTAGGTGTCCGGATTCTCCGTACGCCAGGCGTTCCTCAAGAAGGCGGGCAGTGCCGGGTGCAGTTTGTAGAACGTTGTGCCGATGTAGGTCAGCAACCCCAGTGCGGTGGCATCGTCAAGGGCTGATTTCCAGTCGTCGAACGTCGCCCTCGCGAACCGCTGCGGAACCCCGGGGATCACTGTGAGGGCGCTGAGAACAGCCAGGTCGACAACGCCGTAGAACAACGAGACGACTGGCAGGAGGCGGCGGGTCGTCTCCGTGAGACGGGCGTAGGAGTAAGCAATGTCGGCCCACATGGCTGCGGCGTGTTCTTCGCCGCGGTTGCTCAGCGCCGTGTGCGATGTGCCGCCGCGCAGTTCGGCGAGCAGTTCTTCCGGGCTCGCCGTGTCGAGATGGGGCAGGACGAGCTCCATGCTCGCCGGATGGCCGTCCAGCCACTCCATCAGGTCCGCGTAAGATCTTTCGGCCCGACGTTCGAGGGCCGTGGGGTGCCCGGCAAGCAACACGTCGGCGAACTCGGCCGCTTCATGCCGGGCCAGACCTTCGACCCGGACGCGTCCGACCTGGCCCAGCCAGTCTTCCCGGCTCCGGCTGGTGATCAGCACACTGCTGGTCCCGTTCTCCGCCAGGTCGTCAAGGAACTGTCGCAGTTCGACGCACTTCTCCTCGTCGAGGATCGGCGTGGTGTTCTCCGGGTCTGGCATGGTCCGTAGCGACTCGAAGCCGTCCCAGATCAACAGCATTCGGTGGTCGTGCAGTGCGTTTCGCACGACGGCCCGCCGCTGGTCCCGTGTCAGCCGGAGGAAGTCGGGACCACGGAGACCAACGCCGATCGGGGCGATCACCGTGTCGAGGTCAACGGCCGGCACGCCGGGGCCGAACGAGTGCCAGAAGATCCATTCCGGTTTCTCGACGCCCGCGGTGTCACGCCACCACCGGCCGAACGCCTTCGCCAGTTCCGTCTTGCCGCTTCCGGCGATGCCGGTGACGACGACGACCTTGCGCAGCCGTGCGGCCGCCTCAAGATCGTAGATTCGGGCGTCGCGGCCGACGAAGACGCCGTTGGCGGCGTCGAGCACGCTTGCCTCCGGCTCGAACGGCGAGGCGGATCGCGGGTGCACCTGCGCCTTCGGGGCGTCTGCCCTCGAAGCCGTTCTCCCGCCGTGAGCCGCCGCCGTGTGCTGGAAGCTCACCGGACGGCCGAGGTAGTGGACTGCGACGAGCCAGTCCCGGAGCGGCATCTGCCCCTTGGGGCTCGGTCGGCCGGGGCTGTGGAACATCTGCCGGCGGCCGGCCGTCACCGCCGCCGACACCGAGCCGCCAGCGAAGATCTTCTCGTAGAACGCCGCCATGAACTCGGCCGCCGCGACAGCCTGCACGGTGTAGGCCATGGCGACGACCGACGCGGTGCCTTCGCTCAGCAGGCGTGTCGCAACCGCCGTCTCCAGGTCCTTGCCGATCGCGCCCGACTCGCACGCGTTCAGCACCACCACGGGAACGTGCGCGGCGTTCAGCACCCGCGCTATCTCCGCTGCGGGGACGAGGTGCGGACCGCCGTCGGGCCTTTCGAAGACCAGCGCGCCTTCCCCGCCCCCGAAGTCGCGTCCGCCGACGAACGTCCCGTGTCCGTCGAAGTGGACGACCTGATACGGCCAGCCCTCCCGGTCAGCTGCGTCCAACTCATCGCGGAGGGCGTGCAGCGTCGGGGGTCGCAGCACCGTCAGCTCCGCAGCCTCCTTCATCGCCTCCAGACGCTTCAACAGCGGGCGGGCGATCATCTGGTACCCGACGTCCTCGGCCCCGGAGGGGCGCGAGACCACCATCAGGATGCGCAGTCGGCTGCCGGGAGCGGGAACCGCTTCGGCCGGAGCAGTGCAGGTCGACAGGGTCCGGCTCATGCTAGCCAGCTCGACGGCCAGCGGGGCCCCCTGACGCGGATCGGTCATCAGTTCCCACGGAAGCCCGAGCAGCGTCGGGGACGCCGACCGCAGGACAAGCTCCACGTCCCCGCGCGTCCGCAGGCGGACGTAGGCGTCACGCGCCGGACCTGAGCCGAAGACCGACGCGAACACCGAGGCTCCCCAGCCGGGGAGTTCTCCCTCGATCCGAGCGCCGCGGTCCTCGTAGACCCCGAACGGGGCGCGCAGGTAGTCCTCCAGATACCAGCGCAGGTCTTCCAGCGCGTCGGAGTCCAACGGCCACGCGAACGGAAGAGGAGCACCCGGCTCGAACGGCTCCCCAGGCGCCACCTCGCCGACCCGTACCGTCCCGTCCTCGCCGAGGTCGACGATCAACCGGCCGGTCATGAGGAGTGTCTCTCGTCCGCCCCTGCACTATTCGTCATCGTCGGCGGCCGTGACGATCTCTTCGGCGACAACCTCGATGATCGTCTCTTCGACGGACATGAGCTCCCCGGCCGCCCGCCGCTCGACGCGGATGTATTCGACCAGCGTGCTCCGACTCGGACGCGTCCCATGCTGCTTCCGGTGGTCCTGGTAGACCTGGTAAGCCAGTGTCGCGATGGTCACGATAAGGCCGCCCACCGCGACGGGATCGGCGAACCGGTCCGACGCGGACGCCGCGCCGTTGCGGCGGAGCGCCGTCTCGACCTGTACCTCGAGGAGCTCGGGCTTCCCGAACTGTGCGCCCAGTTGACCCACCGTCGCCCGGGCGACGGTTGCAATGAGATCGTCCACTGATCATCCCCCGTATGCTCCGGATCGACGGCGGCGATGCGCCTGGTCCTGGTGCGACCATTCAACTACGAAAAGCGGCAGCAAGGTTCTGATTCGCTCGAAGACGAAGACCGCAGACCGGCGCAACTCTTGCTTCCTCGTGGGCTTCTGGTGACCGATCAGCAAGGAAAAGGAAGCGTTGACGGCTCACGGATGTCGGACAGCAACGGCATCGGCGTCCTCGGCGCCCCGCAGGACCTCGGGGGCAGCCGCCGCGTCGGGTAGAGGTAGCGGCTTGGTTGCCGTCCCCCTGCAGGCAGATGCCTTTCTTGCGCTGCAGGCCGAAGGCGATGGAACCGGCCGCGACATAGCGGCCGTCGGGTGAGGCGGAGGCGACGACGGGATAGTCGCGGGCCTTGGACGGGCCGCCCGGCAGGTCGGCTGCACACGTCACCTGTGCCTGCACCTTGCCCGTGGTCACGTCGTGCACCACCAGTTATCGAGCCGCTCGCTTCATTGGCCGAAAAGGCATAGCGACAGGTGTGTCGTTGTTGGCGCCATGGCTGCGGCGAGGGGCGGGTTTCCGTTCTGCGGGGACCAGCGAACCCCGGTCCGTGGCCCTGCCGGACCAGGGGCCGTCGGCGCCACCGATATGACGAGCACGGTCCTGTCCCCGGCTCTGGGCGCCTCCCAGCCCGACCAGCATGACGATCAACGACGTGTCCTTGGCGCACCACGACGGTAAAGAAGCCGCCGCCTTGCTGGAGGAGTTGTGTGACGCGTACGCGGATGCTTACGGGGTGGGGCCGGGTGAGGAGAAGACGGGTGCGTTTCGCCGCCGGGCGGAGAAGCAGTTCACGCGGCCCGGCTTCGCCCCGGTGACGGCGCGGGATGAGGGCAGGCTGGTCGGGTTCGTTTTAGGGTACACGCTCCCGGCCGGGGATATGCACTGGTAGGGCGGGGTGCAGCCGGAGCCCACGGCGGAGTTCTTGGAGGAGACCGGGTCGCGGACGTGGGTGCTGTCGGAGATCGAGGTGCGGCGGGCCTCGCAGGCTAGGTGTGGTGTCTCGGGACCTTGGTTACGCGAAGTCCTCGAAGGTGAGCTGCTGCGGGATGTCCGCGAGTGGTTCGGGCGGCTGGTCGAAGACGATCCGGTAGTCGCTCCCGACGGTCCGGCTGATGGGCGGTCGGCAACCGAGAGCTGCGTGCGGCCGCTCGTAGTTGTAGTAGTTCACGAACTCCGCGAGTGCGACGCGGCGTTCATGCTCGGTTGTGCAGTCGCGGACGTACGCCCACTCGCGGGTGAGCGTGCCATTGCACCTCTTCACCTTCCCGTTCGTGCGCGGCGTGTACGGCCTGGTCCGCTTGTGCTTCGTACCGGTCGCGGCGAGGGCGTCAGCCCAGGTCGTAGACCGGTAGCACGCGCCGTTGTCGGTGAGGCAGCGGCGGATCCGTGTGATGCCGTGGGCGGCGAAGAAGGAAACGGCCCGGTTCCAGAAGGCGACTGCGGTGGCGGCCTTCTCATCGTCCAGGGCCTCGGTGTAGGCGAGCCGGGAGTGGTCGTCGAGCGCCGAATGCAGGTACGTGTATCCGACCTTGCCGGTGCCGGGACCGGTGCGTTTGGAGGCGCGGGCGGACTCGGTGCCGACGCCGTGCATCCGCCAGCCGCCGGTCGGGATGCGTCCGAGCTTCTTGATATCGACGTGGACCAGGTCGCCGACCCTGTCATGCTCGTAGCGGATGACCTCGCGCAGCTGCTCGCCGGTTGGTGGATCCAGGTCCCGGCGCCGGTTGAGTCCTCGCCTCACCAGGATGCGGTGCACAGTCGCCGGCGCGAGTGTGACGCCGTGCAGCCGCTGTAGGTCGGCGGCGAGCCGGGCTGGTCCGTGCTTGGTCTGCCGCCGCAGCACCTCCACCAGGTCGGCGATGTCCTCGGGGGTGCGGGCAGGACTGGTGGCGGGACGGGAGGAGTGGTCGAGCAGTCCGTTCTCGCCGTGCGCGCGCCAGCGGGTGTACCACTTCGCCAGGCAGCGGCGGGATATCCCGGCTCCCGCAGCGACGTGCGCGATCGGACGTCCGGCGTCGACCCGCAGACACAAGCGCAGACGTCCTTCGGGGGTCAGCGGTGCGTTCCGATGTCCCCTGCTGGTGGCGGTCCTGGACTCGGCGGCCGCGTTCACCGGGAGCCCTGGGATCTCAGCACTCCCGCGTGAGCGACTGTGCGTGGCGTCAGCGTGCGAACTTTTCGATGGCCGCCGGGGTGACGGGGGTGAAGAAGTTGACGAGGTTGCCGTCGGGGTCGCGGAACAGCAGTGACCGGTTGCCCCAGGGCATCGTGGTGGGCTCGGTGACGAAGTCGGTAACGAAGCCGGTCAGGTTCTGGTGAACGCGGTCCACGTCGTCGACGAGGAACTCGGTGATCACGCTGTGGTTGTCCGCCGGGCGGGCAGAGTCCGGGGCGAACAGCGGGACGGTGCGGGTGCCGGCGATCGCGAGGGTGGCGCCTGCGGTCTGGAGTTCGGCGAAGTCCTCGGTGGCCCACGTCGCCCGCGCCCCTGTGGCTCGCTCGTAGAAGTCGACGAGGCGTGCGACGTCGCTGGTGATGATGCGGATCGAGACGAAGTCCATGGGAATCTCCTTGGCTGTGCTGGAGGCGTGCTCGTCGCAGGCTAGGAGAAATAGTGGACAGAATCGGTCCTGTATTCGCGTTAGGTTGTGAACGTGCCTCGACCCACTGCCCGCGTGCTGACACTCCTGGAGTTGCTGCAGTCGGGCGGCACCCGGACGGTGGCCGAACTCGCCGACCGGCTCGGCGTCGAAGGGCGCACCGTGCGCCGGTATGTGGACCAACTGATCGACCTCGACGTGCCCGTGGAATCGGTGCGCGGCCGCTACGGCGGGTACCGGCTCGCCCCCGGGTACCGCCTGCCTCCGCTTATGCTCAGCGACGACGAGGCGCTGGCCGTGCTGCTCGGTATGGTGGCGGGCCGCCGAGCAGGGTTGACGACGGCGGAGCGCACGGCAAGCGAGACGGCGTCGGCGAAGATCCGGCGGGTGCTGCCCAAGCACATCGCCCGTCGGCTCGACACACTCCTGGAAGCTCTCGCCTTCACGGAGCAGCCCGGCGAGTTCGACACCCCGGACGCCGGGGTCCTGCTCACGATCGCCGATGCGGTGCGCCACCACCGACCGGTCTCGATCCGCTACACCGACCGTGACGGGCGGCGCAGCGAACGCACGCTGCACGCGTACGGGATCGTCGCCCATTCGGGCCGGTGGTACGTCACGGGCAAGGACGCCCAGATCGGCGAGGACCGAACCTTCCGGCTCGATCGCATCGCAGACGCGCGGACCCTGCCCGGCTCATTCGAAGCGCCAGTGGGTCCCGGTCCGGAACAGCGCGTGTTGTCAGGGTTCGCCACGGCTGAGTACCGGCATGAGGTGACCTTGCGGATCCACGGGACAGTTGAGCAGATCCGCGCCCGCCTTCCAGCCAGCGTCGCGAGCCTGGAGGAGCACGAGTCCGCGGCCGGCGAGGACCGCGCGACCGAGCGCTGGCTGCGCGTCGAGCTGCGGGCGGAGCGGCTCGACTGGTTGCCTCCGGTACTCGCCTCACTCGACCGGCCGTTCGTCATCGAGCGCCCCGATGAACTCCGCGACCAAGTCATCGCACTCGCCAATCGCCTCACGTCCTACGCTGCCGAGCCTGACCGCGAGGAACCAATGTCATGAGATGGCACAATTACTGACTTCAGCTCGTCGGGGTGAATGCTTGCGAAGTCCCTGATGGACGTGGGTGAGTGGCTGTATCCGTGTGGTGTGAGATATGCGGATGGGGGCGGGCTGACTCCTGCGGGACGGCTGCGCCGGGAGTCGGTGCGGATGCAGGCGGCCGAGCTGTTCGAGCAGCAGGTCAAGCCGGCGGAGGTGGCCAGGCTGCTGCGGGTGAGTGTGAAGTCCGTGTACCAGTGGCGCCAGTTGTGGCAGGACGGTGGCCGTGAGGCACTGGCCTCGCTCGGCCCGAGCGGATCGCGGTGTCGTCTGTCCCCACAGTGTCTTCAGAAGCCGGCCGCGTATCTGGAGCAGGGCCCGGCGGCGCACGGCTGGGTGGAGGACCAGGTGTGGGCCGCATCAAGGGTGGCCACGCTGATCGGCCGGAAGTTCCACGTCTCCTACAGCGTCTCCGGCGCCACCCGGCTGATGCACCGGCTCGGTTTCAGCCCGCAGGTCCCGGCACGGCGGGTGGCCGAGCGTGACGAGGGGGCCCTCCCGGGCCGCCCAACAACTTACGGAGGCGACCTGGGCGGAGGTAAAAGAGCCAGGGCGGCCTGCGGGGCTACCGGGTCTATTCGCAGTGCACCGGGCTTCAGTGGCTGTTGTCTTTCCGGACTTGAGAGCGGTGTTTTCGCTGGTCAGGCATAGGGGCGGTGATTCGGTGGGAGTCGTGACCTGTCGTGTCGTCGTTCCCCGGGAGATTGCGGATGCCGTCGGTTGTCGGACTGCTGGAACAGCACGAGCTCGCAGCTCGCCGTCGCGTGGACGGGCTGCGTGAGGAGGCCGACCGTATCCAGGCCGAACTGGCCGTGGCCGAGTTGGAGTGGCAGGAGTGGGTGATCGCCCGCAGGCGGGTCGATGCGGTGCTGGCTCCGGACAGCGGCAGCACCGCCGACACGGAGATCACCCCGGATGTGCGGGGTGCGGACGCGCCCTCGCCGCCCCGGGATGCGGTGAAGCCGAAGTCGCAGGTGCCCATGTGGCGTGAGGGGCTGGCCTGGTCGGTGCTGTCGGTGGACTACCAGCGCATTCTGCAAATGCTCTCAGACCGTCTCCGGCTCCATCAAGGGCCGCTGACCTGCCAGGAGATGGCCGCCGTGTTCGGCATGGACGTGGTGCCGGCGCGGGTGGAGGCACTGCGGTCGAAGGCGAAACGCCTGGTCGCGCGGGGCTGGCTGGCCGAGGGTCAGCCGGGCCGGTTCACGCTCGCGCAGGGTGTGGCCGGGTCAGGCGGCGGGTCATGAGCAAGGTCATCGACCAGTAGACCACCGCCTCCGCGCTGGTGGTGCGGCGCTCGTAGTCACGTGCCAGGCGGCGGGTGCGCATGAGGTGGGCGAAGAGGCGATCGACGATCCACCGCTTGGGCAGGACCACGAAGCCACGCATGTCGTCACTGCGTCTGACGACCTGGAGGACCAGCGCGAGCACGGTGAGGCAGTGCTCGACGAGGCTGCCGGTGTAGCCGCCGTCGGCCCAGACCAGCTCCAGCCGGTGGTGCACGTCGGCGACCTGCCCGAGCAGGACCTGGGCGGCGGCGCGGTCGCCGGTGTCCGCGGCGGTGACCATCACCCCCAGCAGCAGACCGAGCGTGTCGACCACGACGTGCCGCTTGCGCCCGTTGACCAGCTTGCCGCCGTCGAAGCCCCGGCTGTCCAGGCCGACGGCGGCGTCCGCCTTGACGGACTGCGAGTCGATCACGCCGGCCGTCGGCTCCGTATCCCGCCCGTCCCTCTCGCGGATCCGTGCGCGCAGCCGGTCGTGGAACTCCTTGACCAGGGCGTGGTCGCGCCAGCGGCGGAAGAACGCGTAGACGCGGTCCCACGGAGGGAAGTCGGCGGGCATCGCCCGCCACTTGATGCCGTTGTCAACGAGGTAGCCGATCGCATCGAGTATCGCCCGGTGGCAGTACGCCTCCGGCTGCCCTCCCCGGCCCCGCATCCAGCCGGGCACCGGCAGCAGCGGCCGGACCACGGCCCACTGGGCGTCCGTCATGTCCGAGGGACACCGCCGAACACGTTCCGGGTGATCGGCCGCGTTTCCGAACCGGTGAGCGACACAATCACACGTCGGTGCAGCCGAGTTGAACTCCACCGGCACGAGCACGTAGAACTGCGGCAACAGGGTCTCCTGGATCTCGGTTGGCTTCGCAACCCCGAGCTACCAAGAGGCCCTGCCTTCATGCCCGCAGCCGGCGGCAACCACCCGATCGAGACTCCCGTTCGACGCGCACCCCTCAAGATCGGAACGACAACAGCTACTCAGCCCGGTGGTGAAGCGAATCTGAGAACTGCTCTGACCTCAGCTGTGCGCACGGATCCGCGCTGTCGGCCTCAGTCAGGATCAGAGCGGCCGGTTCTGCTGCTCGATGTACTGCTTCACGATGCTGAGCGGCGCGCCGCCGACGGACCCGGCGAAATACGAGCCGGACCA
>NZ_JBIVOX010000049.1:0-15381 GCF_044754345.1 Streptomyces sp. NPDC093094
GAGGGCCTGCGCCTGATGGACGCCCTCATCGGCGTCAAACGCGGCCTGCCGGGCGCCAAGCTCCCCGAACTCAAACAGCGCCGCGTCCGCGCCACGGCTCCTGCACAGGTCGTGGAGCGCCCGCAGGACGAGGGACAGGCACGTTCCGACGTGGCCGTCGACAACCCCGTCCCCGCCCCGCCGTTCTGGGGCACCCGCGTCGTCAAGGGCATCCAGCTCAAGGAGTACGCCTCCTGGCTCGACGAGACGGCGCTGTTCCGCGGCCAGTGGGGCCTGACGAAGGACCTGATCGAGACCGAGGGCCGGCCGCGGCTGCGCGGCCTGCTGGACCGGCTCCAGACCGGGAACCTGCTGGAGGCGGCCGTCGTGCACGGCTACTTCCCGTGCGTGTCCAAGGGCGACGACCTGATCGTCCTGGACGAGCGGGGCAACGAGCGCACCCGCTTCACCTTCCCCCGCCAGGACCGCGGCCGGCGGCTGTGTCTGGCCGACTTCTTCCGCCCGGAGGAGTCCGGCGAGACCGACATGGTCGGCCTCCAGGTCGTCACCGTCGGCTCCCGCATCGGCGAGGAGACCGCCCGGCTGTTCGAGTCCAACTCCTACCGCGACTACCTCGAACTGCACGGCCTGTCCGTCCAGCTCGCCGAGGCGCTCGCCGAGTACTGGCACGCCCGGGTGCGCTCGGAGCTCGGCATCGCCGCGGGCGACCCCGGCTCCCTGGACGGCATGTTCCGCACCGAGTACCAGGGCTGCCGCTACTCCCTGGGCTACCCGGCCTGCCCGGACCTGGAGGACCGCGCCAAGATCGCCGATCTGCTGCGGCCCGAGCGGATCGGCGTGCACCTGTCCGAGGAGTTCCAGCTGCACCCCGAGCAGTCCACCGACGCCATCGTCGTCCACCACCCGGAGGCGAGCTACTTCAACGCCGGAGGCCGGTCATGACCCCCTTGCGCGAGATCCTCGCGACCGGGAAGCCGTCGTTCTCGTTCGAGTTCTTCCCGCCGAAGACGGAGGCGGGCATGCGGACGCTGTGGCACGCGATCCGCCGGGTCGAGCCGCTGGCGCCGTCGTTCGTGTCGGTCACCTACGGGGCGGGCGGCTCCTCGCGGGAACGCACGGTCGAGGTGACCAAGCGGATCGCCGCCGAGACCACCCTGCGGCCGGTGGCCCACCTGACCGCCGTCGGCCACTCCGTCGACGAACTGCGCCACATCATCGGCCAGTACGCGGACGCGGGCGTGCGGGACGTGCTCGCGCTGCGCGGCGACCCGCCGGGGGACCCGAACGCCCCCTGGGTGCCCCACCCGCGGGGCCTGCGCCACGCGCACGAGCTGGTGTCCCTGGTGCGCGGGTCGGGAGCCTTCAGCGTGGGCGTGGCCGCGTTCCCCGAGCGGCATCCGCGCTCGCCCGACTGGGAGAGCGAGATCCGCCACTTCGTGGCCAAGTGCCGGGCGGGCGCCGACTACGCCGTCACGCAGATGTTCTTCCGGGTGGAGGACTACCTGCGGCTGCGCGACCGGGTGGAGGCGGCGGGCTGCACCACGCCGATCATCCCGGAGATCATGCCGGCCACCGACGCCCGGCAGATCGCCCGGTTCGCCGAACTGTCCCACGCGACCTTCCCCCACGACCTCGCCGCGCGGCTGGAGGGGGCCCGCGGCAATCCGGAAGCCGGCCACCGCATCGGCGTCGACCACGCCACGGCCATGGCCGACCGGCTGCTCGCCGAAGGCGCTCCCGGGCTGCACTACATCACCCTCAACCGGTCCAGCGCGACCCTCGAGATCCACCGGAACATCCAGAACCGAACCAGGAGTGCCCATGCCTTCGCAGCCGCCCGCTGACTTCACCGACTTCAAGGTCGCGGACCTGTCCCTGGCCGAGTTCGGCCGCAAGGAGATCACCCTCGCCGAGCACGAGATGCCCGGCCTGATGGCGATCCGCGAGGAGTACGCCGCCGCACAGCCCCTCGCGGGCGCCCGTGTCACCGGCTCGCTGCACATGACCGTGCAGACCGCCGTCCTGATCGAGACCCTGGTCGCCCTGGGCGCCGAGGTCCGCTGGGTCTCCTGCAACATCTTCTCCACCCAGGACCACGCGGCCGCCGCCGTCGCCGTCGGCCCGAACGGCACTCCGGACAACCCCCAGGGCGTCCCGGTCTTCGCCTGGAAGGGCGAGACCCTGGAGGAGTACTGGTGGTGCACGGAGCAGGCGCTGACCTGGCCCGGCCACGCCGGCCCGAACATGATCCTCGACGACGGCGGCGACGCCACCGTCCTCGTCCACCAGGGCGTCGAGTACCGCAAGACGGGCCAGCTCCCGCCCGCCGACAACGAGGAACTCGCCGTCGTCCGGGCCCTGCTGGAGTCGAGCACCCTCGACTGGACGACCCTCGCCGCAGGCATCCGCGGTGTCACCGAGGAGACCACGACCGGTGTGCACCGTCTGTACGAGATGCACCGTGACGGTTCGCTGCTGTTCCCGGCGATCAACGTCAACGACGCCGTCACCAAGTCGAAGTTCGACAACAAGTACGGCTGCCGTCACTCCTTGATCGACGGGATCAACCGTGCCACCGACACCCTGATCGGCGGCAAGACCGCGGTCGTCCTTGGTTACGGCGACGTCGGCAAGGGCTGTGCGGAGTCGCTGCGGGGCCAGGGCGCCCGGGTGATCGTCACCGAGATCGACCCGATCTGCGCGCTCCAGGCGGCGATGGACGGCTACCAGGTCACGACCCTGGACGAGGTCGTGGAGACGGCCGACATCTTCATCACCACGACCGGCAACAAGGACATCGTCATGGCCGCCGACATGGCCAGGATGAAGCACCAGGCCATCGTCGGGAACATCGGCCACTTCGACAACGAGATCGACATGGCCGGCCTCGCCAGGGTCCCGGGCATCGTCAAGGACGAGGTCAAGCCGCAGGTCCACACCTGGACCTTCGCGGACGGCAAGGTGATCATCGTGCTGTCCGAGGGCCGTCTGCTGAACCTGGGCAACGCCACCGGCCACCCGTCGTTCGTGATGTCCAACTCCTTCGCGGACCAGACGCTGGCCCAGATCGAGCTGTTCACCAAGCAGGCCGAGTACCCGACCGGTGTGTACACGCTGCCCAAGCACCTGGACGAGAAGGTCGCCCGGCTCCACCTGGACGCGCTGGGCGTCAAGCTCACCACCCTGCGTCCGGAGCAGGCCGCCTACATCGGTGTCGAGGTCGACGGCCCGTACAAGCCGGACCACTACCGCTACTGACCCTCCGTCACCGCGTCCTCCCGCGGACGGGTCGGCGGCGGACGGACGGGGCACCGGCCCACGCCCACGGCCCGCCCGTCCGCCGCCGACGAGAAGCAGCCGCGAGGAGCCGCCGCGAGGAGCGGCGGACGAGAAGCAGCCGCGAGGAGCGGCCGCGAGGAGCGGCGGACGAGAAGCAGCTCCAGCACCGCTCAAGCCGGTTCGGCCACGCTTCCCCCAGCGCCCGGCGTCCCAGCGCCAGGACCCAATCCGGAAGGGGAGGTGCCGTCGTGGCAGCCGCCGAGATCCGCACCGACGTACCGCAGTTCCTGCCGGTGGCAGGCCATCACGAACCAGCGCCCTTCTACCTCACGGCGGACATGTTCGGCGGGATGCCGGTGCAGGTCGCCGGCGGGCCGATCGACCACCTGGTGGACAGGCCGGTCGCCGACCCGCACCGGCACGAGGTCGCCGAGGTGTACTTCCTGGTGTCCCCGAACCCCGGCGGCGCCCGGATCGAGGTCACCGTCGACGGCGTCACCCACCACCTCGCCTCCCCCGCGCTGCTGCACGTGCCCGCGGGCGCCGAGCACCGCTTCCTCACCCTGGAGGCGGAGCCCGGCAGCTACTGCTTCGGCATCCTGCTCGGGGACGCCGCGTGACCACCGCGCCGACCGTCACCGCCGAGGCCCGCCTGCACCTGAGCGAGAGCCCCTACGGGCCCAGCCCCCTCGCGCTGCGCGCCGCCGAGGCCGCGCTGCGCCCCACGGCCCTCTACCCCGACCCCGGGCGTGCCGTGCCCGCCGCGGCCATGGCCGCCCACCACGGCGTCGCCGAGGACCAGATCGCCGTCGCCAACGGCAGCGACGAACTCGTCCTGCTGACCGCGCTCGCCCTCGGCGACCGCTCCCGCCCGGGCGTCACCACCGCAGGCACCTTCCCCGGCTACCGCATCTGCCTGACGGCCGCCGGGCGCGGCTGCGAGGAGATCCCCCTCGACGGCACCCGCGCCGACGCCCCCGCCCTCGCCGCGGCGATGGACCGTGCCGGGATCGTCTACCTGTGCCACCCGCACAACCCGACCGGCGCCGTCCTCGACCGCGCGGGCTTCGACCTGCTGGTGGAACGGGCCGCCGTCACCGGCACCCCCCTCGTCGTCGACGAGGCGTACCTGGACTTCGCCCCGCCCGGCACCCCGCGTCTGCGCGACTACCTGGGCAGCGGCGCCCCGCTGCTGTCGCTGCGCACCTTCTCCAAGGCGCACGGCCTCGCCGCACTGCGCATCGGCTACGCCGTCGGCAGCCGCGACCTGGTGGCCGCGCTGCACGCCGTGCAGGGCACGATGCCGTTCAGCGTCAACACCGTCGCCCAGGCCGCCGCCGTGGCCTCCCTCGCCGACGAGGCGCACCTGGCGCACGTGACCCGGGAGAACGCGCGGCGCCGCGACTGGTTCCGCGGCGAACTGGAGCGCCGGGGACGGCATGCGCTGCCCTCCGCCACCAACTTCGTGGCCGTCGCGGTCTCCGACCCGGCCGCCGCCGAACGCCGCCTCGCCGAGGAGCACGGCCTCCTCGTGCGCGACGCCGGACGCTTCGGCCTGACGGGGTACCTGCGCGTGTCCCTCGGCCCGGTCGCGGACCTCGCCCGCTTCCTCGACGCCGTCGACACGATCGACCCCACCGGTCCTGCCCGGTGACACCCGTGTCCCGCCGCCGGGCGACCGCCCGTACGGCCGGCCCGGCCCGTATGCCCCGCATCTCCAGGAGAAGCACGTGACCCACGCAGTCATCATCAACACCCGCCGGCAGTACGCGGTGTGGCCGGCCGGCACCGGCCTGCCCGACGGCTGGCAGCTCACCGACTGGCAGGGCAGCGAGCAGGACTGCCTGGACCGGATCGCCGAGGTGTGGACCGACGGCCGGCCCGCCCCCGTGCGCGCCGCCGCCGCCGAGGACGCCGCCCGCACCGCACCGCACCTGCTCGTCACCGAGCGGCTGTGGCTGCGCGAGGCACTGCCCGAGGAGGGCCGGCTGATCGCCGCCGCCGATGCCGCCGGACTGCGCTGGGCGGGCGGCACCCCCAGCGAGGAGACCCAGGTCGCGGCACGGATGCTCGTACGCGCCGCCGACGCCGGCGTCCACCTGCCCGGCTGGGGCATGTACCTGCTGATGCGCACCGCCGACACACAGGTCGTCGGCGCGATGGGCTTCCACGGCCCGCCCGCGGACGGCAGCGCCGAGATCGGCTTCGACCTCGCCGCACCGGCCAGGGGCCAGGGCTACGCCACCGAGGCGCTCGCCGAACTGGCCCGCTGGGCACTCACCCGGCCCGGCGTGGACACGGTGATCGCCACCACCACCGAGGACAACACCCCTTCGCGGCGTGTGATCGAACGCGCAGGTTTCCAGCTGCTGCCCGAGCGTGACGCCGAGGGCCTGCTGGTCCACCGGCTCACCCGCTGACCGGCCCCACCGAACCCAGGAACCGAGGAAACCCCACCATGGTGTCCCGTTCACCGCGTGCCGGCGACGTCCTCGCGGACACGGCCGCCGATCCGCTCCCGCAGCCCTACGCCTACCGCCGCCACGAGGCCGTCGAGCCCGACTGGCGGCGCTTCCCCGGCTGGCGGGACGTCACCGAACAGCAGTGGCGCGACGCGCAGTGGCAGCGCGCCCACTGCGTCAAGAGCGTCGCGCAGCTGCGCGCGGTGGCCGGGCCCGGCCTGGACGACGTGTTCCTGGCCGACCTGGAGGCCGACCAGCGCGAACACGCCACCATGCCGATCCTGCTGCCGCCGCACGTGCTGAACACGATCGCGCCCGGCACCCCGCCCGCGACCGCCGCCTGGTACGAGGACCCGGTACGCCGCTACATGCTGCCCGTCGCCTCCGACCGGCAGCCGCTGTGGCCCAGCCACCCGCTCGCCTCCCGCGACTCCCTGCACGAGGCGGAGATGTGGGCGGTGGAGGGCCTGACCCACCGCTACCCGACGAAGGTCCTCGCCGAACTGGTCACGACCTGCCCCCAGTACTGCGGGCACTGCACCCGCATGGACCTGGTGGGCACCTCCACCCCGCAGGTCACCAAGTACCGGTTCGTGCTGCGCCCCGCCGACCGCCTCGACCGGATGATCGACTACCTGCGGGCCACGCCCACCGTCCGGGACGTCGTCGTCTCCGGCGGCGACGTCGCCAACGTGCCCTGGCCGCGGCTGGAGTCCTTCGTGGACCGGCTGCTCGACCTGGACTCGGTGCGCGACATCCGCCTGGCCAGCAAGGGCCTGGTCGGCCTGCCGCAGCACTGGCTCGCCCCGCAGGTCCTCGACGGTGTCGCCCGCCTCTCGGACAAGGCCCGCTCCCGCGGGGTGGGCCTCGCCCTGCACACCCACGCCAACGCCGCCCAGCAGATCACCCCGCTGGTCGCCGAGGCGTCACGGGCCCTGCTCGCGGCGGGCCTGCGCGACGTGCGCAACCAGGGAGTGCTGCTGGACGGGGTGAACGCCACCCCCGAGGCGCTGCTGGACCTGTGCTTCGCGCTGCTGGACTCGGCGGGCGTCCAGCCCTACTACTTCTATCTGTGCGACCTGATCCCGGGCGCCGAGCACTGGCGGATCCCGCTGTGGCGGGCACAGCGCCTCCAGCGCTCGATCATGGGCTATCTGCCCGGCTTCGCCACCCCCCGGCTGGTCTGCGACGTGCCCTACGTCGGCAAGCGGTGGGTGGACCAGGCCGACGGCTACGACCGTGAGCGGGGCATCGCGTCCTGGACGAAGAACTACCGCACCACGGTGGAGCACGACGACCCGGCCGCGCTGGACCGCGTCCACCACTCCTACGACCCCGTGCACACCCTGCCCGAGGAGGGCCGCCGCTGGTGGGAGAGCGCCCGCACGCTGATCGGGGCGGCACCGTGAGCGCGCCGGCCCGCACGGCACCGGCGGGGCCGTCACCGCTGGGGGTGCGCCGGGTCCTCGACCCGGCCGGGGTGCTGCCGCAGGCGGCCTGGCGGCTGGACGCCTCCCCGCGCATCGCCGAGGACGAGGTCCGCATCGAGCTGTCCTGCCTGAACCTGGACGCCGCCTCGTTCCGCCAGCTGCGCGAGGCGCACGGCGGCGACGGGGCCGCGGTGCGCGACGCGGTGTGCGCGATCGTCCGCGAGCGCGGCAAGATGCACAACCCGGTGACCGGCTCCGGCGGCATGCTGATCGGGACCGTCGCCGAGACCGGCCCCGCCTCCCCGCTGGGGCTGCGCCCCGGCGACCGCGTGGCGACGCTGGTGTCGCTGACCCTGACCCCGCTCCACCTCACCGACGGACTGCGCGACTGGGACGGCACGAGCGAACGCGTCCCCGCCCGCGGCCACGCCATCCTGTTCGGCCGGTCCGTCGCCGCGCGGCTGCCCGCCGACCTGCCCGACGAACTCTCCCTCGCCGTGCTGGACGTGTGCGGCGCCCCGGCGCTGACCCGGCGCGTCGTCGAGGAACGCGCCCGCACCGGAACCGCCCCGTCCGTGCTGGTGCTGGGCGCCTCCGGCAAGTCCGGCTCGCTGGCCCTGGCCGCGGCCCGCCGGGCCGGCGCCGGACGGCTGACCGGCGTGGTCCCCGACGCCGCCGAGGAGGCGGCGCTCATCGCCTCCGGCCTCGCCGACGTCGTCGTACGGGCCGACGCCCGCGACGCCCTCGGCCTGCACACGCAGCTCGCCCGGCGCGGCGGGGAGTCCGACGTGACCGTGGTCTGCACCGACGTCGCCGGATGCGAGCACGCCGCCGTGCTCGCCACCCGCGACGGCGGCACCGTCGTCTTCTTCTCCATGGCCACCTCCTTCGGGGCGGCCGCCCTCGGCGCCGAGGGCCTGGCCCGCGACGTCACCCTCCTCATCGGCAACGGCTACCAGCCCGGCCACAGCGACCACGCCCTCGACCTGGTCCGCCGCGACCCGGGCGTCCGTGCCCTGTTCGACCGCGTGGTGCACCCCGGCCGCGCCCTCGGCGAGGGAGCCCGGACATGACGACACCGGACACCGCGCCGATGCCGACCCCCACGACCGCCCCGGGCCCCGCGACTGCCCCGGGCCCCGCGACTGCCTTGGGCCCCGCGGCCACCCCGGACCCCACGGTCACGCCTGGCCATGCGACGACGCCGGGTGCCGCTCCCGCGCAGGGCCCCGCTCCCGCCGTACCGGACCGGTCCGGTAGCGCGACCACGACCGCCACGACCGCCACGACCGCCACGACCGCCACGACCGCCACGACCGCCACGACCGCCACGACCACCCCGGCCGCCCCGGCCGCCACGACCACCGCGGCCGCCGTGGTGCGGGAGCCGGCGCGGACCCCTGCGGGCAAGCTGGGCCTGGACCCGGCCGTCGTGGCACGGGCACGGGCGCTCGCCGAGCGGGCCGGACGGCCCGTGGTGGAGCTGGCCCGCTCCCACACCACCGTCGCCGTGGAGCGCGCCACCCTGCGCCTGGCGGGCCTGGACGGCGCCGACACCGAAGGCATCCCCTGGGTGAACCGGCTCGTGGACACCGTCCGCGACGCCGTCGGCCTGGAGCACGGGGTGTGCCTGCCGGTGTGGGACGCGCTCGCCACCGGCCGCTACCGCGACCTGACCGACCTCGCCGCGCACGCCGCCGCCCGCAGCGTGCCCTTCCGCATCCCCGAGGGCGCCGACGCGAGTGCCGCGGCCCGCGCCGCACGCCGCGCCGTCGGCCGCGGCTTCGCCCGCATCGACGCCGCCCGCGCCGCACGCGAGCGCCTGGTGGGCGACCTGGGCGACCCGCCCGCCCCCTGGATCTACCTCATCGTGGCGACCGGCGACATCTACGAGGACATCCGGCAGGCCAAGGCCGCCGCCCGCGGCGGCGCCGACGTCATCGCCGTGATCCGCTCCACCGGCCAGTCCCTCCTCGACTACGTGCCCGAGGGCGCCACCCGCGAAGGCTTCGCCGGCACCTACGCCACCCGCGAGAACTTCCGCCTGATGCGCGCCGCCCTCGACGAGGTGTCCGCCGAACTCGGCCGCTACGTACGGCTGACCAACTACGCGTCCGGGCTGTGCATGCCGGAGATCGCCGCCCTGGCCGGCCTGGAACGGCTGGACATGATGCTGAACGACTCCATGTACGGCATCCTCTTCCGCGACATCAACCCGGTGCGCACCTTCGTCGACCAGCGCTTCTCCCGCCAGCTGCACGCCCGCGCCGGCATCGTCATCAACACCGGCGAGGACAACTACCTCACCACCGCCGACGCCGTCGACGCCGCCCACACCGTGACGGCCAGCCAGCTCCTCAACGAGTACTTCGCCAAGGAGGCCGGCCTCACCGACGGCCTCCTCGGACTCGGCCACGCCTTCGAGATCGACCCCGACCGGCCCGAGTCGTTCCGCCTGGAACTCGCGCACGCCCTGCTGGCCCGCGAGGTGTTCCCCGACGCCCCGCTGAAGTGGATGCCGCCCACCAAGCACATGACCGGCGACATCTTCCGCGGCTATCTCCTCAACGGCTTCTTCAACCTGGCCGGAGCGCTGACCGGGCAGAACATCCTGCTGGTCGGGATGATGACCGAGGCCGTCGTCACCCCGTTCCTGTCCGACCGCGACCTGGCGCTGCGCAACGTCCGCTACGTCCTCGGCGCGACCGGCTCCCTCGCCGACGACTTCCGGCCCGCGCAGAACGGGTTCATCGTCCGGCGTGCCCATCAGGTCCTCGACGAGGCGGTCGGCCTGCTCGCCCGCATCGGGGACCAGGGGCTGCTCGGCGCCATCGGCCAGGGCACGTTCGGCGGCATGTGCCGCCCCGCCGACGGCGGCCGCGGCGCGGACGGCGTGGTGCCCCGCGCGCCCGGCTACCTCAACCCGGCCGCAGACATCCTGGAAGGAACGTGAGCCCGTGAGCAGCACCGGCAGCCCCACGGACGGCCAGGTCGTCCGCCCCTACGGCGACACCACCGACGACGGCATGGTGCAGCTGTCCTTCACCCTGCCCCTGCCGCACGGCCCGCACGCCGAAGGCGCCGCGCTCCAGCTGGCCCGCCGCATGGGCATGGAACGCCCGCTGCTGGTGCACAGCAAACCCGTCGGCGGCACCGACTTCAGCTTCTTCGTGGTGTACGGCGCCGTCACCCACGCCGTGGACCTCACCCAGGTCGTCGTCGCCGAACGCGACTACCCGCTGCTGTCGGCGAAGGAAGCCGACACGGCCGTCACCGAACGGCTCGGCCGCAGACTCGTCGTCGTCGGCGCGTGCGTCGGCACCGACGCGCACACCGTCGGCATCGACGCCATCCTCAACATCAAGGGCTTCGCCGGCGAGAAGGGCCTGGAGGCGTACCACGGGATGCGCGTGGTGAACCTGGGCGCGCAGGTGCCCGTCGGCGACCTGGTGCGCCGGGCCCGTGCCGAGGGCGCGGACGCCGTGCTGGTCTCCCAGGCCGTCACCCAGCGCGACGCCCATCTGACCAACGTCCGCGAGCTGAGCGCGGAGCTGCGCGCCGAGTTCGCCGAGCCCGAGCGTCCGCTGCTCGTGGTCGGCGGACCCCGCTTCGACCCGTCGTCGGCCGCCGCGCTCGGCGCCGACCGCGTCTTCGGCCGCGGCACCACACCCGGCGACGTCGCCAGCTACCTGGTGCACGCCCTGGTGCCCGCCGACGCCCCCGCGCCGCCGGTCCCGGTGCCGGCCGGCGCCGTGTGACACGACTTCCCGACCGTCCGGAGGCCCCCATGACCGTCACCGTCCGCCCCGAGGCGGCCGACCGCATCGACACCCGCTTCAGCGCCGTCGCCGCCCGCTACGCCGCCCGCACCGCCACGGCCGACGCCGACGGCGAGGTGACGTACCTGGAGCTGGAGTGGCTCGCCGACGAGGTCGCCCGCCGCCTCGCGGGCCGCACCGGCCCCGGCCGGCTGGTCGCGCTGCGCGCCGCCCGCACCCGCCACGCGCCCGGCGCGGTCCTCGGCATCCTGCGCTCCGGCGCCGCCTACCTGCCTGTCGACCCCGCCTACCCCGCGGCCCGTCAGGAGTACCTCCTGACGGACTCCGGCACCGAACTGGTCCTGTCCGACAGCGGACTGCTGCCCGGCGAGGAGCCCCTCGCCCAGGCCGGACCCTACGTCCTCGCAGCCCGCCCGGCCGTCCGCGAGACGGCGCCGGACCTGCCCGCCGACACCGCCTACGTCATCTACACCTCCGGCTCCACCGGCAACCCCAAGGGCTGCATGGTCGGCCACGCCCACGTCCTGGCCCTGCTGGACGCGGCGGTGCCGCTGCTCGGCACGGGCACCGACGACGTGTGGACGCTGTTCCACTCGCTGAGCTTCGACTTCAGCGTCTGGGAGCTGTGGGGGCCGCTGCTGTACGGCGGGCAGCTGGTCGTCGTCGGCAAGGACGCGGCCACCGACCCGCTGGAGTTCGCCCGGCTGCTGGCCGAGCGCCGGGTCACCGTCCTGAACCAGGTGCCGTCCGCGTTCGGCAACCTCGTCGCCGAGGCCGGCGCCGAGAGGATACGGCTGCCCGCGCTGCGCCGTGTCGTCTTCGGCGGCGAGGCCGTCGTACCGGCCGATGTGCGCGCCTGGTGGGCGGCCGGCATCGGGCCCGACGCGCAGCTGGTCAACATGTACGGCATCACCGAGACGACCGTCCATGTCACGTACTGCCCGCTCACCGAGGAGGTGCTGGCGGACTCCGCGCCGGGCCGCACCCCGGTGGGCAGGCCGCTGCCCCATCTGTCGGTGTCCCTGCGCGACGCCGACGGGCGGATCGTGGCCCCGGGCGAGCCCGGCGAGATCTGGGTCGCCGGGACCGGCGTCAGCCACGGCTACCTGGAGCGCCCCGAGCTGACCGCGGCCCGTTTCGTCGACGCCGCCGACGGCTCCGGCCGCCACTACCGCAGCGGCGACTGGGCGGTGGCCGGCCCCGACGGCGCCCTCCACTACGCCGGACGCCAGGACGGCCAGGTCAAGCTGCGCGGCTTCCGGATCGAGCTCGGCGAGATCGAGGCGGCGCTGCGCGCGCTGCCCGGCGTCACGGGCGCGGCCTGCCTGGTCACGACGGACCCCCACGGCGACCAGGCCCTCACCGCCTACGTCGTCGCCGACCGCGGCGCGGTGCCGTCCCAGACGGTCCGCCAGACCCTCGCCGGACAGCTCCCGGCCCATATGGTCCCCCAGCACGTCCGTCACCTGGACCGCCTCCCGGTGACGGCCCACGGCAAGCTGGACCGGGCGGCGCTGGTCGCGGTTTGACATCCCCTTCCCCCGTTGAAGGGGGAGGTTCCCGCGTACCGTGCCGTTGTGGGGTGTGATGTCGGGTGGGTTCCCGTTTCGCTGCTCGGTGTCGGGACGAGTCCCGGTCCTACCTGCGCTCCACGGGCTGGCACGGCCGGTCCGGCCGCCCTGGCGACGTCCACCGGCCACTCTGCGGCTGAGCTTGAAGGCGGTGCGGGATCAGGTGACCAGCGACGGTGGTGCGATCGTCCGTGCTCGGTCGTACAGGTCGCGGGCCGTCCCGTTCTTCAGATGAGGGCGCAAGAGACCGAACATTGCCTTTACGCGTTCGTCGGCGCGGCCGGACTGCACCTTGGGATAGTCGTCGAGGGCCTGGTGCCAGGTGGCGCAAGCCGCTTCCAGGTGGCCGAGTTCCAGCTGCCGTTCGGCCAGCAGGCCACGACGGTGTACTCGTGTGCGCTGGTACGCGCTGGGGCGGAGCCGGTCCGCTTGTTGCATGGCTTCGACGGCTCCGGCCTTGTCGCCGAGTTCGTAACGCACCTGGCTGACGTGGTAGTTGAGCGAAGAGGGGTCGTACGAGCCGAACGCCTTGCCGCGTGACTCGGCACGGTCCATGGCCGCCTCGGCCTCCCGGATGTAGCGCAGCGCGCCCCTACGGTCGCCGGTCTGCGCGGCGGCGTGCGCCTGCTGGCCGACGAGGAAGGCCAGCATCCGAGGGCCGGCTTTCGGGGAGGCGGCGGCAGCGGCGTCTGCCAGCTCCATGGCCTTCGCCCCGTGGCGGAGATCGACTGCCTGGACGCTCATGCCCCGCAGAGTGGTGCAGTACGTCAGGTGGTCCTCGGCAGCGCCGGCCAGCTCCAGGGCCTTGACGTAGTAGCGCTGCGCGAGACCGTGCAGCCCTTCGTCCACGGCCATGTAGCCGGTCAGGTAGAGCAGGTCGGAGGCGGCGGACAGCATCGCCTTGCGCACGTCCTCGGTTGCGTCGGCGCGCAGGTAGGAGGCCACGGTGTTGACCATGAACGAGGCCGCCATGGGACGTGCGTGACGGCCGCCGAACTCGTCGTCCAGCTCCGAGACACGCTCGGTCATGGCGACGACCATGTCCACTTCGTTCATGCCGATGCGTGCTGTGCGGCCGGACCGGACGGCATCGGCACGCCCGACCACATCAGGCCAGCCGGGAATGGTGACGGCCACGGAGAACAGGCCGGCCCCCAGGACACTGCGGCGTGACGGGTCCATATCCAGCCTCCCCAGGTCGATCACCCCTTCCACGGTATCCGCAGCCACGGAGGACCGATCGCGTGGAACGGGCAGCCCGGCCTCGGCATGGGTGACGGGGCGGTCGAGGCGGCGGGAGAGAGCTTCGAGGATGCATCCGCGCACCGCGCCCCGAGGGACGGTGCCGCCGAGCCAGTGGCTCACCGCCGACTCGTCGTAACGCAGAGGGATTCCGGTCTCCGTGCCGACGCGGTTCACCGCCCGCGCGAACTGGCGTTGAGTCCAGCGGCTCTCGGCGAGCAGACGCCCGAGCGCCACGTTCGGTTCACGCTTGGCCATGCTTCAACTCCCCCTGACCTTGCGAACTTTCAAGGCTTTCAAGTCCTGACGCTGCGGCAACGGTACCGCTGAGCGTGATCGTGCGGTTGCGTAGAGGCAGCAGGGAACGGCGAGACCTCGCCGCAGCCGTCGCCTGAAGGGCTGAGGGATGAGAAGCGAAGCACGGGCCCGTCTGGCCCGGATGACCGAGGAGCGGGGCACGGACGGGGTGTTGAGGATCGACACCTACGAGGGCGCGGACCTGCCGCCGGGGGCGAACCGGTTCTCGCCGTGTCTCTGCCCGCAGCACCGTAGTGCCCCGCCTGAGGACGGGGCGGCGAGACTGAGCGCCGCAGTACGCAAGGTCAATGAGCGCAGCCGTGGGGAGCGGCTGTGAATCGGCTGGTCGTAGTCGTCGGCCGCTATGCCGGACCGCTCCTGGTCATCACCGTCTCGGGATCGGTCGGCTCCGTTCTGGGCGTGGCCGCCGCATCCCCACCCACCTGACTCCTCCCCGTCACGCATCCGGGCTCCCCACCTGTGACGAGGGAGGGCCCGCCGCCGGAAGCGGCGGGCGCCCCGCCCGGCTGCCTTCTTCGCAAGGGTCCGGCAGCCGGACGGGTCCAACTCCGCAGCATCCGCCGCGGAGTCCACTGAAAACCGTAAAGGAGAAAACGATGAACGTGGACGAGCTGTTCACCGGAGACCTGATCACCGGCGTCCCGGCCGTCGAGGCCGCGCTGCTCGACAAGATGAGGAGTTCGTCGTATATCTTTGCGTATTCCTGCGCGCGTACGGCCTGGAGGTCACCCACGGTGGGTACCTGCGGCGTTCGGGTGGGGCTGGGCCTGGAGCCGGCGGATGCGAACAGGCTTGGGCCGCAGCGGCAGGCCATCGTCCGCGGCGCCTGCTCGGCTTCGGCGAGGGCCCGGTACAGCGAGGCGACCGAGGGGTACTTGCCCGCGTTCTTGCCGGTCTTGATGGTGAGCTTCTTGGCGATCTCGGGGACGAGGACACCCTTGTCCTTCTGGGCGACGGTGAAGGTGAGCATGTCGTCGTCGCGGAACACGGCCCGGTGACCGAGGAACGACAGCGGCCGGGGGCGTGACCGCAGCGAGAGGCTCCGCCGATCCGCCACGGGGGAGCGGACGAGCGGGGTCGACCTGTGGTGTGGGTCGTGTCAGTGCTGAGGCCCTGCGAGGAAGAGGGCAAGCGGTCCGGCGGGGAGGAGGAAGCGGCCCTGTCGTGCAGCCTGGAGGGCGTCGGGCATGGGCCACCACATCAGTTTGAAGTCCTGTTCGGTCTCGGTGAGCGCCTGGGGCCCGAGGCTGAGGTCAGTGGCTTCGAACAGGTGGACCCTGGCGGGTGAGGCCAGGGTGAT
>NZ_JBIVOX010000050.1:0-13719 GCF_044754345.1 Streptomyces sp. NPDC093094
TCACCAGATCACCAACCGCGGACCGGCAGATTCCGCCCCGCCGCCACACCATCAGGCGACAGCAGACCCACTCAAAGAGTCACGAACCGCCCACTCAGCGAAGCACTGCTCGACTACATCTACGTACTCGCGGTCCGCTACGAAGAGTTCGCCAAACGCCGACAGCTGAACATCGCATCCCCGGGGCGTACGCAGCCCAGCTGAACCAGCGCACTCCCGCCCGGCTTTCCGAGCAGGGGGCGGACTCCTTTGTGCCCGCATGGGTGCTGCAGCCCCCAGCCACGGAGCAGACCGTGCAGGCCAGCGCGGTTCCGGTGTGCGCCAGGCTGCACCGAACGTCAGACGCCACTCTCACCTGCGGTGATACTTCCGGTGATCGACTGGGCGCACGCTCGTTGCTCACGGGACAGCTGGCAGGATCCTGGTCGCCGTCCCCGCGCGGGAACCTAGAAAGTGCAAGAGCCACCCTGAAGGCATGTCATGGCAGATAGCCCCCGGCCCCTCCTCGAGCAGCCGGGGGCTATCCATACTGGAACCCGGCGGCATCATGGCGCGGCCTCGGGCGGCCGAGGGACAGACGACGGAAGCGTGACGCAGGAACCGGACGGGCCAGAACACCGGGCGAACCGCGTCAGTGAGCTGCAGGAGGAGCTCCGGCAGCTCACCGCAGCGGTCACGTCGCAGGCCCTCGCCGAGCAGGCGATCGGGATCATGGCCGCGATGGGACGCATCCGCCCCGGCCAAGGCTGGGCCGTGCTGCGGGAGGTGTCACAGCGCACGAACATCGCGCTGCGCCAGGTCGCCGAGCTGATCCTGCTGTGGGGACGGACAGGAAGGATCTCCCCCCAGATCGCGGACGAGGTCGAAGCGGCACTGGACCGCCACGGCCCCATTGCTATCGACACCCTCGGCAACGCCCTCGGCCCGACCGAGGAGGACCCCGAAGACCCACGTCCCATGGCAGCCCGTCCGCTGACGTTGCCGTCAAGGCGCAAAGAGGCCGCCATCGGGATTAGCCGATGACGGCCTCTTGGCTTGCCGCATGCTTTCCTGCCCAAGGACTCTCTGTTAATCCAGAGCCAAGGGCTGTCACCCGGAGAGGGCTAGCGCATCAGGAACGAAATTCGCGAGACCACGAATTCTCCGTAGGAAAATTCGTGACCCAACTCTACAAATCTCGCATACAAATCATGGTCGATCTCACAAGAATACTCCATGAGGAACCTCAGGAGGACCCTAAAGGCAAGTTCTGGGCAGATATCCGAGGCGCACGTCCTCAGCGCCGATACGGCGCCCGGAATGCTCGCCATTGGATTGTTTGCGATCGCCTCATCCAGAGCAGGCTCAAGCTCGTCGATTTCCGCGACAACCCTGCCCGTGAAGGGGCCGTACGCACTTTCACCGACTTCGAGGTTTGCGTGCGCGCCGGCTTGAGTGAGGCCCCTTTCGCAGATATCTGCAACTTCCCGAAACCAGTCCAATCCGCTGACCGAATCGCTGCTGAGGCGATGATAGGAGCCCGTTGCACATTCCCAGAGGGTGGCAACAGTGTCAGCGTCACCACTGGCTGCCAGCCTGAGTGCATCCTCGGCGAGTGCCAGCACGAACGGATCTGACGTTTGGGCGACGTAGCTCATGACCACATCGCGCGCGCTCCCCGATAGCCTCCAGTCTTGATGGAACATGGAGGCTAGATGCGTCATACCGAAGTCATCCTCGGTAAATCTGATCCCCACAGAGAACACCTATCTCGGGTATGCGGTCGACACGTAATACCCCTCCGGGTGCCCAGCCGCACGCTGAAGGATTATTGTGTACGCGTTACTTGTGGGAGTAATACTTCCGCTCGCGTCAGCCCTCACCCCAATTGGGCTATTGGCGCCGAATCTCCCCTTGATTTCAAGCGGTCCTACGCCACCACCTCGAAGCCAGTTACCGATGCGCTTCTTATTTGACGCGATACCGTAGTCGACGACTTGCTGGGCAGTCTGGAGATCAGTAAACCGAGACTTCACTCCCGAGGTTTGCGCCATCTGAATGAGCCGCTGATCACTTACATTCACATGCTCGTCGAGAACGTGCGCGGCAGGGAATCGAGCGTCATCAGCTGTCAGGTTATTGCAGTTGTGCACCAGGACCGGAGTTGTCCCAGCCAGCACATAGTACGTGTGCAGATCATCAACGGTGAGGTTGAAGGTGTGAGCCGTCTTGATGAAGGGGCGATTGGCGGTGACGGTGACTGTCGTACCGTCGGGCCTGCGGAGCGCCATTCCCGGGGCGATGTCGCTGGTGGGAACCCATTCACCGTACCGAGGCACCCAGAAGGGGTGATCCGCGGTGGCGGCGAGCGTCTCGTCCCCGGCGGGTGTCTTGATCGTCAGCTTGTTGAAGCGCTTGACGCTGTACTCGGTGACGATGATGTCGGTGACGGTGCGTGCTGCAGTCTCGCCGGTTTCAGGGTCGGTGGCGAGCACCTCGTCGCCGGCCTTGATCTCTTCAATGTTCTTCGTGGTCTGGTCTGCGAGGAGTACCTGGGTCCCGGCAAGGAAGCACTGATGGCAGTCATCGTCTGCGTCAGCCCGCGACTTGCTGCGCTTCTTGCCCGGAAGGGGACCCCCAAATCCTCCCTTGGGGCCTTCGAGACCGTATTGCATCGCACCTTCGACGCCAGCACGAACCAGTGCACCCCATTCGTAGTCGAGCCCACTGGGGCACGATCCGCCAACAGCCTCACACGCAATTCCCTTCGAGGCGATTACGCTACTCGAATTGAAGGGATCCATTAGATCGGAGCATTCAGACAGAGTCAGCCGGGTGCATCTTGAACGGATCTGAGCATTGAAAATCTCGATATACTTGGGGGCTTTGTTCCAGTTAGTAGGAACGTTGACGGTTGGAAATGTCGTGATGTAGCCGTCACCGGAGAAATCCAGCCCGGAGGTTCCCTCGTCCTCGTAAGTGAAGCAAGACGACTTGCACGGCTTGCCCAGAAGATCAGCGGTGTTCATCAGACCCGAAGGGTCCGAGTTGGAGATTGGGCTGTTGTTGGCGTAGGCGTACCCGTTCATCTGGATCGGGTCCGCGATGTCCATGATCGGGTCCACCGAGATGAAGCGACCGGTGCTCGCGTCGTACTCGCGTGCCCCGATGTGGGTCAGACTGCTCGCCACGTCGTCAATGCCGACACCGAGGTAGCTGCGCTTGTCGGGCCAGGCGGACGGCTTGGGGCCGCGGAGGTCGCCGTAGGGCTTGAAGGAGCGACGGGTCACTGGCTGGACGCCAGAAAGTTCGACCGTGGTGTTCGAGGTGCCGAGGTGATCGGCGACCATCGCGTTGAGCTTGTGCCCTGTCTGGGCTCCGTTGCTGGTGGAACGGACGACAGTCGGTGCACCCGAGTGGGCGTAGGCGCGGGTCGCACGGGTGATCTTGCCTTCGGCGTCTGTGGTCAGTTCCGTCTCGCCGAGGTAGAGGACCGATCCTGCGTCGGAGTGTTCGAGCAGGCGGTTGCCGGCAGTGTCGTAGATGTAGGTGGTTGTGCCTGCCGGGGTCCACTGCTGGGCTGTGGTGCCGGCGCACGCGGCGAGTTGGAGGTCCGTGCCGTCTGCGGAGTTGGCGCCGGGTACGTCCAGGCAGAGGCCAGTGCTGGGGTTGTACAGCGACTTGTCGCCGGTGCGCAGGACGAACTTCTGGGTTTCGCTGCCGTTGCTGCACGTGTTCAGCTGCACCTGGGAGCCGTTGACCGTGGCGCATTTACCCAGGGACTTGAGGACGTCGCCGGTGCGTTCCCACTGCTGGCCGGCGCTGTTGTTGCAGGTGTAGAGCTGGATGGGTGTGCCGTCGGCGGTCTGGCCACCCTGTACGTCGAGGCACTTGCCTCCGAGGCCCGTGATCGGGCCAGCTGCAGTCTGCAGCGCTCCGGCCGTTTCGAGTCGGCCTTCGTGGTTCCAGGTAAGGCTCTGGGTGGTGCCGTTGATGGAGCGCTCGGTGGTGTTGCCGGTCTCGTCGTAGTCGTAGACGCCCCCGCCCTTGCCCATGGGGTCGGTGAGTACCTTCCGCATGGTGTGGGGCTGGTATGTGTACGACGGGGATACGCCGTTGCCGGTGACTGTTTCGCCGTACTCGTAGGTGGACGTGACGTTCTGTGTGACGTTCGCCGGGTCGGGCTCGGTCATTGTGGCCCGGTTGCCGAGCCAGTCGAAGGTGAAGGACTGGCGGTAGGCCGTGGCGCCGGTGGAGAGCGTGCCGGTGTAGGGAGCGGCCGCAGCAAGGGAGGACGCCAGGGCGGTGTCGGGGGCGGCTGCGTCCGTCTTCTCGTTGGGGGCGTCGGCGACGGGGCCGGAGGAGTTCTTCGGGTTGCTGCTGCGGTGGCCCCAGGTGGTGCCGTTGGCGGACTTGCAGCCGGTGCCGAGTTTGTTCGGTGTGATGTTGGAGGTCCAGGCGTGGACCAGTTCGCCCATGACGTCGTAGGTGTAGCACTGGGTGTCCCAGGCGTCCGGTCCAGCGGCTCCGCCGAAGTTCGTGGCCTGGGAGGTGATCAGCCCGGAGGTGTCGTAGGAGTAGTAGCTGTCGTTGATCCGGTGGGGGTTCGCGGTTTCGCGGTCGGTGACCGTGCGCTCGAGCCGGCCTGTCTGGGGGTCGATGAAGTTGGTGGTCCAGAGGCGGTTGGGCTGCGAGCCGGTGACCGCGCGCAGGGGTTCCCCGAGGGGTGAGTAGGTGACGTCGGCCGTGTACCAGGTCAGGCCGGACGTCGACTCGGGCAGGCCGTCGCTGGTGTAGCGGGTGATGACCTTTTCTTCGGCGAGCCCGGCTTCCAGCCTTGCGGGAAGGGTGACGGACTGCGGCTTGCCGGTCGGCGTGTACGTGTATGTGTACGTGTAGGCACCGGACATACCGGTGGTCATGAAGTTCGACGGGATGACGGTCGAACGGCTGGTGACGTTGTAGTCGGCGTCGTAGCCGTTGACGCGGTCGATGTAGTCGCCGTCGGTCGTATGGCGCTTCGATTCGTACGGCTGGCCTATTCCTCCGGGGGCGTCGTCGTAGTCGAACGCCTGCGAGGGTTGTGCGGTCGCGCTTCCTTGCCGGACGGCCAGCACGCGGCCCAGGTTGTCGTACTCGGTGAAGGTCTTCAGTCCGCGGGCGTTCTCGACCTGGTTGGGGCGGTCCGCGGCGTCGTACAGCGTCGTCGTCGTCCCGGCGTCCGGGTCAGTGGCCGAGGTGACCCGGCCGCGGGCGTCGTAGCTGTACGTCCAGACGTTTCCTGCGGGGTCGGAGACCTGGCTGCGGTTCCCGCGTGCGTCGTAGGTGTAGGTCGTGCTGCGTCCGTTGTAGGACGTGGTGGCGTCCTGGACGTAGTGCTTGATCGAGGTGACGCGTCCCAGAGCGTCGAAGTAGGTGCGCACTCTGGGCGCGGTGGAGCCGGCCGGGTTCACGTAGGTGCTGGTGAGCTCGTACTCGGTGTAGGTGGCGTACGCATAGTGACCGTCGTGGTAGACGGAAGCCCGGTACTTGCGCTCCAGACCGTCGTAGCGGTACTTGGTGGAGCTCGGAATGAGCATGTTCGACTTCGGCCTGAAGAGCTTGGTGTCCGGCTCGCCCTTGGCGAGATAGGGATTGGTCTTCTCCCAGACCAGTCCGTGGTCGTCGTACGTGGTGTCGACGACGATGCGTCCGGGGCCGTGTGCCTCGGTCTGCTGCTGGGTTTCGCGTGCGAGTCCGTCGTAGACGGTGATCGTCTTGGCGTACGAGCCGTCGTCCTTGAGCGTTTTGACGGTGACGGCGGCGGGACGGTTCTCCGTGGGCGTGGCGATGGCTGTCTGGTAGGCGATCTCCACGTTGGGGGTCTTGCCGCCGGCCGAGCGGGAGGGGGACCAGCCCTTCGCCAGGCGGCCGAGCGCATCGTATTCGTAGCGGGTGATGCGGTCGTTGGGATCCTTGACGGTGAGGGGCTGGCCGCGTCCGGGTTCGAAGGTGGTCGTGGTGGTGTGGCCTGCGGCATCGGTCATCAGCGTCTGGGTGACGGGGCCGCTGCTGCTGGGTGTGTAGCTCGTGGTGGTGGTGCCCTGGCCGGGCTTGGTGACGGTGAGGACTCTGCCCAGGGCGTCGTAGGTGGTCGTCGTGGTGTGGGAGTAGGCGGTGCCTGCTCCGTTGATCTCGGCGACCGATGTGACCATGCCCTTGGTCGGCGGCGTGTTGTAGGCGAGCCCGTCGTAGCTCTGCTGCATGGCCGACTTGAGCTTGGTCGCGGGATCGGCGGTGGCATGGGATGCGCAGGAGGTTCCCGTCGTGCGCTGTTCCTTGGGCAGGCCGATCAGCCAGGCCGAGGTGTTGTGCAGGTACGTCGTGACGGTGCAGGTCTGGCTGGAGAGGGTTTCGCTGGTGCCGCTGGGCTTGACGACGGCCGTTTCCACCTGGACCGGCAGGCCGTAGGTGTCGTCGACTGTGGTGAGGGTGCGCACGGCCCGCCAGGTACTGCCCTCGACCTGCTGGATCTCGTCGCTGCGTCTGACGCCCGTGCGGTGGGCGAGCAGTGGGGTGGCGGGGGTGCCGTCTTCGTTGGAGCGGCTGCGTGAGGCGGTCTGCTTGGACCAGGGGAAGTTCAGGCTTTGTTTGACCAGGGGAAGCTCGTCGTCAACAGGGAGGGAGTCGCGGTAGGTGAGCGTCTCGGCGGTCATGCCGGCGTACTGCGGCGCGTCGTCCGCGAGGAGGGTGTGGGTGTTGGTGGAGTCCTTGACCTCTCCTCCGACGCCCTGGAAGTAGCGGGTGACGGAGAGGGACTGGGGGTTCTGGTCGCCCTGTTCGGAGCTGGTCGAGCTTCCCTTGGTGACGGTCACCTGACGGTATCCGCGCCAGTCGCTGTACGTGCGCAGCGCGGGCCGCTGGAACTCGTCGTCGGACTTGGCCCAGGCCGTGTCCGAGTAGGTGTATTTCGTGTAGATCGGCTTGCCGCGGCCGGTGATCTGGTCCATCTCGGTGACGGATTCGACGACGTACTTGTTGAACCATGCTTTGGCTGGCGTCTTGTCGTCGCCGTCGGGTGACCAGCGGACCGGGTAGCAGGTGCCGTTGTTCTCGCCCTTGTCGAGCGTCGGTTCGGCGTCGCAGCCGCCGGTGTACTGGACCTCGATGTCGCCGCCGTTCTCGGTGGAGACAGTGCCGATGCGCGGGCGGGTGAAGCCAGGGCGCCCGGGATGCGCGGCAGAGGGGACCAGGTTCGGCGGCAGCTGGTTGAGCAGGCCTCGGTCACGCAGCATTGGCGGGGCCAGGCCGCTGACGGTGTAGGCGCCGAAACTGATGCCCTCTTCGGACTGCTTGGTCCCGGTGGTGTCGCCGGGGGCGTACCCGGTACGCGTGATCGAGTCCAGCCACAGGCCGGGGGCGGTGTCGTACCAGTCGAAGGGGAATTCGTGCTGCAGCGTGTAGGTGTCGACTGCGCTCGGGATCGTGTCGCCGCTACGCAGGACCTTCGTGGTCACGCTGTTGAGGCGGTACTGGGTCCAGAAGGAGGGGAAGGCAGGACACAGGTCGGAGTCCGACTTGCAGTTGAGGTTGCCGGGTGTGTCCCACCAGGCCCGGTAGGCGCCGGGGTCGTCGGTCTTGGCGAAGTTGGCGGGCGCGCAGACAGTGGCGCCGGAGAGGCAGCGCTCCTTGACGTCGAACACGACCATGGCCGACGGCTGGGTCAGGCTGTTGGAGCGCAGGCCGTATTCGATGGTGGTGGGGTATGCGGCGCGGTCGTACTGCTCGGGCGTGCTGAACTTCTTGCGGACGGCGTAGTAGTTCGTCTCCTGCTTCCAGTTGACGATCATCACGTTGCCGTTGACGTCGACGACCTTGTCCAGGCTCCAGCGCCAGGCTTCCTGCTTGGTGCCGGTGCCGCAGCGGGAGTCGGCGAAGGCGGTGGCATGGCAGGGTTCGCCGGAGTGGTTGCCGAACACCGGGACGGTGGAGACGGAGTTGGTGGCCGCGTGGCCGCCGCCGACGCTGTTGAGTCCGAAGTAGTACTTGGTGCCGTCGGTCTGGGTGACGATCCAGTACTCGCCGTTGTTGTCATCGTTGGTGCCGTCCACACGGTGCTCGATGCGTGAGCCGTCGTCCAGCTGGGTGCGGTAGGTCTCGGTGTCGCGCTCGGGGTCAGTTCCGGCAGTGTCACGGACGAGCTCGACCGTCTTGCCGCCCATGTTCAGCACGGCGTTGTACGACACCCAGCACAGGTCGGTCGTCTTGTCCTTGGCTGCGGTGTTGTTCGGCAGGCCGGCGCCCTGGTCCTTGCGGTCGTCCTGGCAGGTGCGGTAGCGGCGTTCGATGTAGCCGGGATCGTAGGACCAGCCCTCGCCGATCCAGGACACCTGGGGGGAGGCGACCGCGGTGCGGCCGTCGACGGACTGAGAGTTGTACGAGAAGGAGATGCTGGGGGCCGGTCCTGCGGGTGGCTTGGGGATGTTCAGCGGGTAGGACCAGGTGAAGGCGCCTGACGAGCCGCCTGCTTCCCACTTACCGTCGGAGGCGAGGGGGGTGGCTTTGAAGGTGCCGGCGCTGGTCTTGTCGGAGGCGCTGCCGGAATCCACGGTGCCGATGACCGCCGTTCCGCCGCCGGTGGCGACGGGGGTGGCCGAGGTCGAGGTGCGGTACGCCGCCTGGAAGACGCCCGCGCCTGCAGGCTCGGGAGTGCGGGCGGCTGTCTGTGTAACGGTGTCGTCGGCACCCGGGTCGACGACGGCGGTGAGAGAGTTCGTCGCCGGATCGTTGGCCGTCTCCAGTTCCTCATATGCCTGGCAGGCTTCGACGTCCGGTGTGGTCAGGTAGCAGTCGGGGAACTGCACGAACTGCAGACGGGTCGCCCAGTCGGCGCCGTAGAGGTATTCGAAGCTGGAGTAGTCCAGATTGACGGAGACAGGCACCGCGCCTGCCTCGGGCGCCTGCAGCACGATGAGGGAGCCGTCCACCGCGGTACCGGACTGCATCTGGACCTGCCAGGTACCGGTCGGTGCCGGTTCGCCCTGGGCCTGTCCGAGTTTCACGGGCAGCCCGGAGACCGGGGTCAGGCCGGTCTGCTCGGCCGTCGCGGCCGTCCGGGCCGATGCAGGCGAGGTGCCCGGCGCATCAAAGTTCGCCGGCCCTTGTCCCATGGGCGGTGTGATCGTGGTGGGGGCCGACTCACGCCATCTCTTGATGGCGTCGGACCTAAGCTGGGCAAGCCTCGGCTTGGGCGCAGCCGGCTCCACCGGAACATCGAGATCGAGCGGTTCGAGCGCGAGTGTCTCTTCGCGTCCGATCTCTTCTTGCGCCGGGTTGGGTGGCACGGCAAGGGATTGCGCGGGCAGGATGCCTACCAACAGCGCGGCCGCCGAGGCCGAGACAGTGGCGCGGGCCAGAGAACGCTTGCGGGCGTGTGTGAATCGACCGAACACGGCGAGGTCCCCCGGACCACTACGAGCGGGACCGTGTGAGGGACCGCGCCTGACGTACCAAACAGCGCAGATTCTGTGATCACTGTGTGGAGGAATGCCAGAGGAGCCTTGACGATGTGATCATCAACACGGTGCGTAACTGATCACTACACAATGAAGAAGCCACAAGAGGGGAAAGCCGCCTCTAGCAGGGAAAACCGAAAACTTCACCGCTTCAGCGATAAATCCGGGTCATACACATGGAAATATCCCTCACACACCCGCACGAAACCGGATCCTTTGCGACTTCGCGACGGCTTCCGCGGGTGAGCTGAGCCGCACGCAAGGCGAGGAATCCCGAGAACCCTGATGTCCTGACGGCCGGAAGGGTTCCCTCCGCACCCTGACGGCAGAGTGACGGCACCTCCCTCATGGGTCATCATCTGCTGGCCCGGCCGCGCTCAGCCACGCGCCCGGATCCGCAGGGCACCGAGGGGGAAGGGAACCCGCCCACATGACGCGCACATGGCGCCGCGCGCCCGCAAGCCGGGCCGGAGCTGCGCTGCTCGCCGCCGCTCTGGCCACCTCTGCCGTCGTCTACGCCGGCCTCCGCACAGAGCACGGCAGCGGCCCGGACAGCAGACGCACGCAAGCCACCAAGCCGGTGACGGAAGCAGCCGCCCTTGCACAGGCGGCACACACCGGCCAACGGGTCGAGGTGACCGCTGCGCGGACGGCGCGCACCACCACCTGGGCCCAACCCGACGGCGTCATGGTCAAGCAGCTGTACTCCTCACCCATCCGCGCCAAGGTGGACGGCGAGTGGCGAAAGATCGACCGGGACCTCCACCGCACGAAGGCCGGGTGGGAGCCCAAAGCGACGAACACGCGCATGGTCTTCTCCGCCGGCTCCACCAAGGACGCCGGCAGCCGCGCCTCGCGCGCAACCGCCCGCCGTGTCTCCCTGGTCAAGCAAGCGGCCACAGAGGACACCGGCACGCCTCTGATCACGCTCCACGTCGAAGACCACGACATCCAGCTCACCTGGCCGGGCCCGGTCCCGGCACCGATCATCGACGGCAACCGGGCGCTGTACCCGGAGATCTTCCCGGGCGGCGATCTCGTCCTGATGGCCGACGACGACGGGTTCGGGCAGCTCATCGTGCTCAAGAACCGCCAGGCGGCCTCCGACCCCCACGTGCAGCAGCTCGTCTACGGCCTGCACTCCGCCTCTCTGACCTTCCGGCTCAGCCCGGTCTCGGGCATCGTCAGCGCGCTGAGCGCGTACGGGGACGAGGTCGCTGTCTCATCGACTCCGTTCATGTGGGACAGCAGCGGTTCGCCGGCCGTCACCGACGGCACCACCGGAGCAAGCGCGCAGCCCACCGCGCCGGAGACCCCGAGCCCGTCCGACTCCGTGGTCTTCTCCCCCAGCGACAGTGCCTCCCCCACCGAGGAGGGCCCGATCGAGTCGGACGAGCAGAGCGACACCGACGTGGAGGTCCTGCCCTCAGCCACCGACGGCTCCGCGCCGCCGCTCTCGGAATCCCCGCTCCCCTCCGTCCCGTCGGAGCCGACGCCCGAGCCGTCAAGAACGGGAGACGCCTCGACGTTCAGCCTCCCCGGCCTGGACGGTCCCTCGCCCGACTCGCGCGGGGACCTGGTCGACGTCAGCCTGGCGGCCGGTACCTGGTCGCTGACCCCCAGCCAGGACTTCCTGGCCGATCCGGCCACCGTCTATCCCGTCTTCATCGACCCCCCGTTCAAACGGCCCTCCATCAACTGGACCACGGCCTACGACCGCCACCCCCACGCCACCTTCTACAACGGCAAGGGCTTCAACAAGGGCGGCACCCATGAGGCCCGTGTCGGCTTCGAGTCCGACACCTGGGGCACCTCCCGTTCGTTCTTCAATTTCCCTTTCGACAAGGACCTCAAGGGAACGAAGATCATCAAGGCCAAGCTGCGGCTGCTGGAGACCTACGCCTGGTCCTGCAGCGCCCGTTCGATGAGCGTGCACCTCACCGGCCCGATCGACGGGCACACCAACTGGAAGAACGCACCCCGTCTCCACGACGGCAACAAGCTGGCGACCAGAACCTTCGCCCACGGCTGGAAGACCAGTTGCGGCGACGAGTACGAGGAATTCATCGTCACAGCCGGTGCCCAGCAGGCAGCCAACGACGGTGACGACACCATCACGTTCGGCCTGCGTGCCAGGGACGAGGACTCCCAGTACGCATGGAAGAAATTCCAGGCAAACGGCGAAAACCCACCCATGATTGAGGTTTTCTTCAACCGCAAACCCGTCATCGTCCCCAACTCCCTCGGCCTGGAACCGGACGCCCGCTGCACCACCACCAAGCCCTACGTGCGCATGGGGCCCGGAACCCTCACCTTCAGCGCCAGGGCCACGGACAAGGACGCGAACCTCACCTACATCGACTTCGACCTCTGGCCCGCGCACCAACTCCCCACAACGGGTGACCTGCTCGGCGCCGCCGGCAAGGCACTTGTCGGCGGCGACAAGGCCGATGCGCTGAAGAACGCATTCTTTTCCACCAGCACACTCAGCAACGGCACCACCTACTCCTGGCGCGTACGGGCATTCGACGACCGCAACACCTCTTCCAGCTACTACCCGCTGAAAAACGCCTGCCGGTTCGTCTACGACGCCACAGCACCGCTCCCGCCGAAGGTGACCTCCACCGACTTCCCCAACGCCGACGCCGACATCAACGGCTTCGGCAACAGCGCCGAGGACGCGCTCTGGAGCCCCATAAAGTTCGGCACACCGGGCTCCTTCACCGTGCAGGCTCGCAACTCCGACGTCGTGCGCTTCGAGTACGGCTTCAACTCGCCCAACTACCTGTTCAGCAAGACCAAGGCTGCAGGCACCACCACCAGCATCACCGGCAAGCCCCCCGCCGCAGGTCCCAACGTCCTCTACATCCGCGCGATCGACAGCGCCGGCAACCCCTCGGAGCCGACCAGATACTTCTTCTACGTCACCCCCCGGGACCAGGCCGACAAGCCCGGCGACTTCACGGGCGACCAGCTGCCGGACCTCATGACCGTCACAGAGGCCGGCAACCTCGCCCTCTACCCCTCCCAGAGCGACGGGGCCACAACCCCCAAGGGAACCGGCGATCTCGACTACGCCATGTCGGGCGCCTACCGGCTCAACCCGGCCAAGGACCCTGCAGGCGACAACCTGCCGCCCTACTCCGACCCCCCAGCAGGCCACTTCAAGGGCGCACTGATCACACACAACGGCGACATCTACGGCGGCGACGGCCTCCAGGACCTCGTCGTCCGAGTCGGCGGCAAACTCTGGGTCTACCCCGGCGACGGGTACGGAGCCGTGAACATCGACCGCCGCCACGAGATTCTCCTGCCCGCCAACGCACCTGATCCCGCCAACCTCACGCAGATCGTCAGCGCGGGCGACGCAACCGGTGACGGACGCCCCGACTTCTTCGCCACCGCCACCAACGGCAGCAACACCGAACTGTGGGCATTCGTCGGATACCACGGCGCCTCCATCGATATGGCAACACGGCTGGGAGCCTCCGGCTGGCAGTGCTGCGACATCGTCACCGTGCAAGACGTCAGCGGCGACGGCGTCACCGACCTCATCTACCGAGGAGACACCACAGGCCAGCTGAAACTGCGCAAGGGCATCGCCGAAGGCGCGGGCGTCAAGCTCACCTCCCTGGGCAGCGGTGCCAGTTCAGCCGACGGAGCGGACAGCGTGTACGGCTCCTCGGGCTGGACCGCCGCCAGCATCCCGATGCTGATCGGCACACCCGACGCCAACGGCGACTCCATCCCAGACATCTGGACCGTCCGGTCCGACGGATCAGTCCGCTTCTACACCGGCAGCAAGACCGTCCTGGCCGGAGCGGGCACCGAGATCGTCGTGCCCAACGCGTACTGGGCAAAGCGCATAGCCATCGGCTGACATACGGGTTGGGCCCCACCCCGGGGTGGGGCCCAACCCGTATCCCGGTGCGACCGCACCAAAACAAGCTATCCGTGTGCTGCTCTCTCACCGGGGCACTGCCGACCGGGAACGACCACTGCCTCGGTATCCGCCCACAGGCCGCCCGTGCAGTGCGATGACCCCCGATGGGCAGCTGTCGAACAGAGGGCCGTGGGCCGGGGCCACACTTGCGCCGCCGAACCTTGAGTACGTGCCCGCTGTCTACAGCGAGACCTTCCGCTCGTCAGCCTTGAGTGGACGTTAAGTCCGATCTTTCTCGGTTCGTGGTCGCTCGATCGTGGTACTGATGGCCGCGCGGGCCATGTAATGGACATGCCCATGTTG
>NZ_JBIVOX010000051.1:0-11682 GCF_044754345.1 Streptomyces sp. NPDC093094
CAGCAGGCACCGATCCCCTACGAACAGCAGTCAGTTACCCTGACCTTTGCCGCATAACGACACGAACAGGTGTCCACTCCTCAGGGACAAGCCCCTCGGGCGGGAGCGCTCCTCGCTGTTGCTGTGGCCATCAGCCGGCCGAGCTCCCCGGCTGAGTACGAGCGGTAGAAGTGGCGTGGATCGGCGAGTAACACGTCTGCCAGGCCGAGCAGTCGGTCGGCATACTCCACCAACGAGCCCGGCCACTGACGGGTGCCGGGCATCCACGGGGCGGCGCCGTCCGGCAAGGCCGCACGTCCGTCGCGGATGAGGGACTTGGACAGCTTCACACCCGTATCGGTGACGACCTGCGGGCAAAAAAGCCTGGCGGGCAGTTGTCCGCGCGTGAGCCCGACGACCCGCAGGGCGCCGTCGACGAGAATGCAGCCAGGCATCCAGTCGCTCCCCTTGACCATGAGCGTTTTCCAACCTCACGCTGACGCGTGGTGGAGGACGAGGACAGCCTTCACGACGTCGGTGATTCGGTTGGTGCTGCAGCGGAGCTTCCGTAGGAGCCGCCAGCTCTTGAGGGTGGCCATGGCCCGCTCGCCAAGGCAGCGGATCTTGGCGTGGGTGGTGTTGTGGCGACGCTTCCATCGCTTGAGGCGGCGGCCCTGAAACGGTATGCGGACGGGTCCGCCGGCGCCTTGATATGCCTTGTCCGCCCAGCATTTGAGTCCCGCATCGGCGAGGGCTTCGATGATGCCGTGCTGCCACGCGGCGGTCAGGTCGTGAGTCGAGCCGGGCAGAGCCGGCGAGGCCCAGAGCAGCCGTCCGAACGGATCGGTGAGGACCTGGACGTTCATGCCGTGGCGTTTGTGTTTCCCGGAGTGGTACGGGGTGTCGGCGGCGATGTCCCCCAGCCTTCGGCCGGGAGGTGCCCCCAGTCGGTCGGCAGCAGGGTGCCGTCGAGGATCACGAACGCCTTCGTCCGGATCGTCTTCATCGCCTCGGCCAGGGACGGGGCGAGGGCGGCCAGGGCCTCGACGGCTTCACGTATGTAGCGGTAGACGGTCGCGATCCCGATGTCGAACCCGGCAGCAAGCTGGGCGTAGGTGTCACCGCACCGTAGATGGGCCAGGGCGAGCAGTGCCTGACGTGCGGCGGGAAGGCGCCGCCACCGCGTTCCGATCTCCTGCCGCCGGGCTGTCAGTTGTCCGGTCAGGAACCGCAGGGTGCGGCTGGACAGATCAATAGAGGACGGGTAGACAAGCACGCGAAGCTCCTGGCGGACACGGGTGATCTTGGTCGAGAACCCGTCTACCAGGAGCTTCGTCGTTGCTCAGGACAGTCCAACTCGCGGTCAGGCACCGCAGCTTGAAAAGGGCTCACTCATGTCTCCCATGCCATGCGTGAGTCGATCGCCGAGCGTGAATGGCTGACGGTGTTCCTGCTGCCCGCGTGCTCGCCGGACCTGAACCCCGTCGAAGGCGTACGGGCCCACGTCGAGCGCAGCCTGGCCGGCCTCGCCGTGGTCTGCCTCGACCGGCTCGAAACCCTGGTCCGCAACCGGCTCGAACGCCTCCGGTACCGGCCCCACACCCTCGACGGCTTCATAGCCGGCACCGGCCTGGTCCTCGGCGATCCAGCATCACCTTGACGAGCCGAAGCCGGTGACGCCGTCCTGGTGGTCCGGCATGCCGAAAGCAACAAGGGGGGAGGCTGTCTGCCTCCCCCCTTCGGGCGGGACGTGCGCCAACACGACTCCGCCGATGCCCTTGAATCTTGGTTGCACCCAGTGGACCAGGGCTGTTCGGGCAGTAGCTGCCCGTTCCTGTGGAACAGTCTGCGTCTGCAGGCGGGGCTGCAGCAAGAACGATTTGTACACGGATGAGCGAATATCCATTCGACCATAGATATCTGCATCTTCCGCAAGCGCGCGAGGGGCAAAGTGTCCCGTTCATGGTGTCGGACCGCGCGGGCTCGGGTGCATAAGGCCAGGCAGAGGCTGCCGCCCCGGGAATCTACCGGCAAGTAATCGCTTCGTGAACACCGATGAACCAACGAGGCGAGAAATCGGTCTTATGGGTGTATTCGGTATGCCGGTTGGGTTTCCGGAAGCCCTGCATCTGCTGGGACACTGCCAGTGCCCGTACGTCACGCAGCGCCAACTGCGCGGCTACAGGGGCGGGTTGCACCCAGCGTGGGGCCTGTTCAGGCCCCACACCGACACTCAGGGATCCACCATGCCAAAAGCTCCCGACGGTCACGTCGTACCTGATGCCCGGCCCGTTAAGGCACCGCGGTCCGATCCGGCGGGCGAGCCCGTCCCGCACCGCCTCTCGCTGGCACAGGTGCTGCCGACGATCACCTTTCCGGCGATCGGCTGCGCCCTCCACAGCAAAGGCATGCCGCTTGCGGCCATCTTCGAGTTGCTGCTCGGCTGCGGCGCCATCGGCGTCCTGGTGACGCTCGGGGTAACCGGCGGACGCCGTCTCCTGATCGCCCTCGCGCACGGCGTCCTCGCCCTCACCGGCAACAGGTAGCGGCCATGGGGCGTCAAGAGAAGCCCATCACCGGCCCCTATCATCGGTCGGCATTAGCGTTCAGGCTTCGCACCATCCGCGAGCTCGCCGAGGTGACCTACGACGGTATGGGCGAATTTGGTGAAGCATCGGCCGCCACCTACAAACGAACCGCCTCCGGCGTGAATGTGCCGAGGTTGTTCAGGGTGATGGAGTTCGTCAACACCTGTCACCACGCCGCCCCGCCTCAGGCCCTTGACCGACTGCATCTGGCGTCACGCCCGCATGACCTGCACGCATTATGGGCGAATGCACGGATGGAGGAACGCGGCAACCTGCTCCTGCGGGCCCCCAGAGCCCGCTTGATCGCCAACTGGGCCGAGTACAGCCTCGCATTGGTCATTCTCTATGAGAGGGCCGGAGCTCCTCCGCTGCGCGAAGTCCAGAAGTTGGCCGGCGGCGCCGCGCACCTGCCCCTGAGCACACTCGCGCGGATCGTCAACCGTCAGGCGCTCCCAGCCGACAAACGACAGCTCCACGTATTCCTCCTCGGTTGCAGGCTGGACGAAAAACAGCTACCGGAATGGGAGGAGACCTGGAGCAGACTCGCCAGCGGGCGCTCCATTTCGATCTGAAAATCCACGCCTGGTGCAGAGCACGCCAAGAAGGGGCAGGTCCCGGTGCGACTGTGTCACCGTCGAAACGCTGACCTGCCGTAGCCCGGGCCGTGGTCAGGGCTCCGTCGTTCTCGCGGTTGGCGCGGAATGATCACGTGAGTCCGAGGGTGGCTGGTGGCCGGGTCATGTCCCGCCCGTGATGGCGCAGGCCCTCGGCGATGTTGTCCCACCCGGCCTGGCGGAGCGCGCCGATGGCCAGGTTCCGTAAAGAGGCCATCGCCCGCGGTGCACTGCCGGTCCGCACCCGCGAGGCGTCCTCTCCGAACGTCACGTCCCTGACATGGTGCTCACGGTTCTCGATTGCCCAGTGCCCGCGAACGCGTTCCGCCAGGTCGGCGGCGTTCGCCTGGTGCGCCGTCAGGCTGGTGACCGCGTAGACGCGTTCGAGCGACACCGTGCCGGTGCGCGCTGTGCGCCGCCGACGGACGATCTGCAGTGCCTGGCCGGCGTACGGGAACGGCAGCCTGGGCACGGTGACGGCCTTCATGCGGCGGATCTCGTCGCGGCCGTGCGCGGTGGTGCGGGTGCGGTGCATCAGCGGCACCTCCTTCCAGGGAAGATCCTTCACCAGCGCGTGCAGGGTCGGGTGGTTGCCCTTGAGCACGGCGATGTAGTGCGCGCCCTTCTCCTCGACCAGGTACTTCGCGTGGTCGGTCTGGGTCAGCAGCGCGTCGAAGGTCACCACCGCACCGGTCAGGTCCAGCGGGTCCAGCAGCGGCCGGAACGCGGTGATTTCGTTGCTCTTGGCGTCGACCTCGCGTTGGGCGAGCACGATGCCGTCGCCGCGCAGCGCGGAGATCAGGTGGACGCAGCGGCCGTCGGCGCGGATGGCGCCGCGCAGGGATTTGCCGTCCACCGCGACCGCCGCCCGCACCGGGCGGGACGGCGGGTGTGTGTTCTGTTCGGCGGCGCGGGAGGCGTCCGCACGAGCAGTGAGCCAGCTGCCGATCGCCGCGTCGAGCGCGTCGCCGTTCATGCGCTGCAGTACACGGCGCACGGTCGCCTCGCTGGGCGCCCGGTAGGGCCGGTCCGGATCGCGCAGCGTGGCCCCGCACTGGAGAAGCAGCCGGTCAGAGGCGTCGGCGGCCCACTCGGCGATTGCGGTGAGGGACTTCGCTCCGGCCAGAACTCCACAGGCGGCCAGAGCCAGGACATACGACAGCGGGTGACGCCGGCCCCGGAGACAGCGCGGGTCGGGCAGGCGGGACAGCCGGTCCAGCAGGCCGGACAGTTCACCGGGGCGGGCCGGATCGCAACCGGCGAGTTGGCCCAGCCCGGCGGGGATGAGCGATGATGACGCGGCAGGCACGGTCTTCCGTTGTGGTGATCAGCGAACTCGACACTCCATGATCACCGGGGGCCGTGCCTGCGCGTGTATCCGCCGATCCATCACCATCACAGCCGACTTGGGGCATCAGACCCCTACCGGTTCTGTCGGGCTGACCGCGAGAACGACGGAGCCCTGCATCACCGACAGCCGCGACGACGACCCGATCGGCCTGCTGGCCAGCCCCGTCCCGCTGCTGCACCTGCCCTCCCCTCCCTGTTCACCACCCAGGAGTACCGGGCGGCTGCGCTGGTGATCCTGGACAACCGCAGCTACACCACCTTCCGACTTCGCCACATGCACCCCCGCCCCGGCCTCATCCTCGCCACCACCGACCCCGACAACGACGTCGGCGACGGGGGCGAGGGCGGGGACGTCCACGCCCGGGCCGCGGCCATCGGCGCGGAAGCGGTCGTCCAGGCAGCGCATCCACCGACGGGATCAGACCCTCGCCAGTGCGATACAGGACGAACTCGCCACGACCCCCCGGCAGGACAAGACCGGCGAACGGGAGCCGCCCACCGAGGGGAGCGCGGCCGCCAGCCACAGGCACGTCGGCGATCGCCCTCCGCGGCAAGGCCAACCGGGACCAGCCGGCCCGCGGGACCGGGTCGCCGCCCTGCCAGCACGCAACTTCCCCGCGAGCGACGCAGCCGGTGGCGCAGCACCGGAAGCGGGCAGTGCCCGCACGCATTCCTCGCTCACCACAGTCGACCGCTACTACCTCGCGTGGAACGAGTACCGGGCCGAGCACGGTGAGGAACCCAGCGCCGAACGGCTCTCCGTCATTCTTTCGGACCAGGGCCTGCGCAGCCGCGTCGGCGGTAAACCGGTGAGCCCCTCCACCCTGCGCCGTTACCTCCTGCCCTTCCGCGTCTACCACCTTTGGGCCGGGCAGCGAGGAGGCAGGTCGGCACCGTCGCCGGACGCGATAGCCCGACGATGCGCTGTCCAGGGCATCACCGCGCAGCATCAAAAGCCCCTCAGCGCCGACTACATCGCCGGCCAGAGCGCCGACTTCGAACGCCGCTGGCAGGCACTGTCCGTGTACGGGTCCGCGAGAGCCATCACAGCGACAGGCAGCGACTGCTCCACCCGCGCCCTGGCCGAGTGATCTCTCCCCGACGCCTGTGATCGACACCTCGCGCCACGGGCACAACCGACGAGGGCATCGCAGCGGCCCTGCGCGGGCGGAGCAATCGCCACCCCAGCTGCCCGATCCTTCGATGAACGTGCCCGCGACAGCAGGCGCGTGCGCCGATTCCCTCATCGGCGCGCCGCCCATCACGTGGCACGTTTCGACGCGGAGGCTTCCCCGAAGCGGGGTCAGGTGACATCGTGCCGAACGTTGTCGTGGACGCGCACGTCGACGCAGGTGACGGAGAGCGCGTGCAGATGCGTGACGATCTCGCGGCGCACGTCCCCGCCGATGCCGTCGTCCCGGCGCCGGAACACCCGCAGCAGGCCAAAGCGGCTGACGCTACCCGTCACGGGGGCGACCGGGCGGGTCGTCGATCGATCCGGTGGTAGCCTCACGGCGCAGGCGCGCAGGTGCCAGCCCCGGACGAGATGTGCGCCGTACCCGGCCTGCCAGGACGACGCACCCAGGAGGCGTCATGGCCGCAGACACACCGTTCATCGACTTCGGCGGACAGGTTCCCCGGCCCCGCGGGTTGGACGTCCGTTGGATCCACGGCTCACCGTCGTCCAAGCACAACACCGACCCGGACATCCAGGTCCACGCCTACGACGAGCACACGGTCATCCTGCGGCAGAACATGGCGATCGACTACGAGGCGCCGTTCCTGTTCCTGCTGTTCGGCAACACGCAAGCGGTGCTGATCGACACCGGGGCCACCGCGTCCCCCGAGTTCTTCCCGCTGCGCCAAGTGGTCGACGAGCTCGTCGACGGCTGGCTCGCCCGCCATCCCCGACAGGACTACCACCTGCTCGTGCTGCACACCCACGGCCACGGCGACCACATCGCGGGCGACAGCCAGTTCACCGACCGCCCCGACACAACCGTGGTCGACGCGGACCTCGCCACCGCCTGGAAGTACTTCGGATTCGACGAGGACCCCACCGCCACGGCAAGGGTCGATCTGGGAGGCCGTACCCTCGAGTGCCTGGCCACTCCCGGGCACCACGAGGCAGCGGTCACGTTCTACGACCCGTGGACCGGGATCCTGCTCACCGGCGACACGGTCTACCCCGGCCGGCTCTACATCCAAAACTGGTCCGCCTTCACCCGGACCATCGACCGCCTGATCGAGTTCTGCCGCCACCGACCGGTCACCCACGTCCTGGGCTGCCACATCGAGATGACCACCGAACCGGGCGTCGACTACCCGATCCGCACCACCCACCAGCCCCACGAACCCCCACTGCAGATGACCACCCGCCACCTGCACGAAATCCGCACCGCACTCAGCGAGATCGGCGACCAACCCCGCCGACTCGCCTACCCCCTCTTCATCATCTGCCCCAACGACTGAGCCGGGACTGTAAAGAAAACGGCCCTGGTCCACTTTCGGTGGTGACTCACGGACAGTGATGAGTGATGTCAGTGGTGTGTGGTGGGATAGCCGGACTGCGCCGTTGATCTTCTGGGAGCCCTTCGTGACGTCCTCGTACCCATCCCTGACCCGCGCCTTGACCGAGGCTTTGGTCGATGTCCTGTGGTTCATCGACGGCAGCGAAGACGACCAGATGGATCAGGACGACGCGGTCAAGGTCATGGAGGGTGTCGCCCGCTTGATCAGCACGCTGTCGGAAGATCAGCAGCAGGAGATGATCGCCCTGCTCGGGGAGATGGCAGCCGCCGAGAGCAACCCGGCTCGCCGCGAGTTCTTGGAAGAGTTCCCGGAGGGCTTCGGGCTCATCACCGATGCGTCCTGAAGAATTTCAGCTTGCCGTGCAAGACAGGCACCGAACCGCGTCGCGGCGGTTGATCCTGCCCCCCGCTGATCGTCATGATCCCGACGATGTTGGATAGCGGCATGGTCAGAGGCAAGAAGGAGAAGGTGAAGCGGCCCGCCTGGGGCATTCCGAAGGGGATCGTCCTGTTGGCGACGCCGGAAGGCTGGCGCACCAGCGTCCTCACCGCGGAAGGCGGAATGCTCTGCGGACGCCTGGACGTGGCGATCAACACCGACCCGCAAGACGCTCGGGCCGCAGCGGCGGTAATGGTGGCGGAACTCGCGCGCGACTTCCACAACACCGACGTCAAGGTGAGCTGGGATCCGCCTCAGGAGCCCTGGTCGTGGACTGCCCAAGTCACCCTCGCCGCCGAAAGCGAACTACCTTCGCCGGACGCCGAAGGTAAGCGCCAGGCTCAGGAGTAGAGCAGCACGCGCTTGCGAAGGAGTTCGAAGCATGCGCGGCCGGACATCTGGCGCTTCAGCATCTTGATCCGGTTGACATGGCCTTCCACGACCCCGGAGTTCCACGGCAGCGAGAGCCCCGCTATGACGGCGTCGAGGCGCGTTCCAGGTGCCGGGCGAATCGCTGTAGGCCAGGCAGGTCAGCGGTGGTCACGGTCTCGATCCACGCCGGCAGCTGGTGGCCTTGCAGCTGAGTAAGCATGCGGGCGAAGGAGCGAACGTGCCCGACAAGCTGGTGCTGGGGAGGACCTCACCGGTCGGTCCAACCATGTGGCCGGCCCGCGGAAGTTACAAGGCGCAGCGGCAACAGCCGAGCCCGTGGGGTTCGGGAGGCGAACCGGTCATCGCCCAGGAGGGATGCCGGGAAATGTGGCCAAGGCCATTCCATCGGCTGTCCCTCGCCGACTTCATGGGCGTAGCTTCTTCACCATCACGGCGTACAGCGGGGAGTCGGCGAAGGGCCGCTGTTCGCCTGCTTTCTCGTAGCCCCATGTCTCATACATCTTCTGGACCTTCGGGTGCGTCACGTCGACGAGGAGCACGGCGAGATCCTCGCTGCGCTCCTGCACCAGGGCTTCATGCAGGCGATCTGCGATGCCTTGTTTGCGCCACTGCGGGCGCACCATGACCTCGGAGACGGCATAGGTGGCGGCGTGGCCGTCTCCCGGTGCGAAGCCCGTGGAGCGCCACCATTCGCGGCCCGGTTGGAGCGGTGCGCCGTAGGCGAAGCCGGTCGGTTCGTCTGCGTCGAAGGCGACGACGCAGGTGAAGCCGTCCATGGCCGACCAGTGGTCGACGAACCAAGGGAATCGTTGGTTGAACTCGTTGTCCATCGCGTCGGCGTAGGCGTGCACGTCGATCAGCATCTGCCGGAAGCCTTCCGGGAGGCTTCCGTGGGAGTAGTGCCGCAGGTCGGTCACCGTGGTCACGCTCGGCTCCATTCTTCTCGCATGCGGTCTGCCCAGTCGCGGGCGTACGTCGTGGACGGCGCCAGCCGGAAGAGGTCTCGGTGGAAGTCTCCGATCAGTGTGCGCATCCGTCCAGGGAGCGGGGCGCCGTCCATGATCGTGAAGACGGTGGCTGCGGTGGCCGTGGCCTGCTCCGGCTCGCCCTGGCGCAGCTGTGCGAGGGCGAGCTGGCAGGTGGCCAGGGCCCGGTTGCGCTGGAACTGGGCGGGGATCTTGGCCAGAGCGCGATGCGCCCTGGCTTCTGCCTCGGCTGGCTCCCCGTGCTGGTTGAGGATGATGGCGGCGAGGTGGTGGAGTTCGGCCGGTCCGTAGAACGCCGTCCAGCGGGGGCGCTCGTCCTCGGATGCCCTGCCAAGGGTGTCCTGCGCCGCCCCGAGGGCTCTCTTGGCTGCGCGCGGGTCCCCCAGCGTCGAGTGGGCCAGGGCGAGACGGACGCGGCTCATGGAGCCGTAGAACGGATCCCTGCGGGCAGCTCGGGAGGCGGTGGCCGCCTGTGCCGCGGCGAGTTGGTGCGGCCCGTTCTGGCGCTGGTAGCCGAGGATGGCCAGGTTGACCCATACGCGCATGACTGTCGGCGGGTCCTGGGACAGGCCGGCGAACGTGGACGACTCGTGCAGATGTCTCTGCGCCACGTCCAGATCGCGCTGGTCGATGCACGACCAGGCGGCGATGGTGGTGTACTCGGCGGCGAGCGCGTACAGGGCGCGGCGCACGCGCTCGCTGGCGTTGCGTTGCTGGAGTTCGAGAACCCTGGCCCGGCCTTCAAGGGCTGTGGTGGCCAAGGACGTGTGCCCGCCGTGGCGGTCGTCCGCCTCCACGAGACCGTTCATGACGGCCGCCGCTCGGGCCACGTCGGACATGCCCACCGACCGGCGTTGTCGGGCGACAGGGACGGCGCCAGCTGCCGATCCTGTGGTGGAGACAAGGAAGTCACGACGCCGCACGGGGTCCTCCGGGGGGTGCTGCATGGAGCTGGGTGCGCTGAACCCTAAGTCCGCCACCGGGCAGCCGAACACACGCTCAAGTGCGGCGCAAGTCCGGCCGATTGGACGTCGGCTCGACCCGTTCAGCAGGTTGCGCACCGTCCGTGAGGAGATCTCCCCCGGCCGTCCCGTGATCTCGTGCAGCGCTCGGTTGAGCTGATCGGCCAACTCGTCCTGGGTGAGGCCGCGTTGATCCATCCGGCTCTGAAGGATGCGATTCGCTCCCATGCACCGAACGTAATACCGGTCTCACGCTGCCGCCCAGGCACCGGGTAATGCGAACGTAAAGTCTTCCGGGCGGCCGGCATGCCCCAAACCCGGACCTTTCCTGTTGTCGGGCGCTCGCGACTCGTTGACTGGTTGCACGCCGCCGGGGCCGCACACAGCCCGGCGGCACGGAGGATCCTGCCGCTCTCTGCCCCCCGAGGACGTGACGGCGGCGACAGCCGACCGCGCGTCCTTCCCGGACCACTACCGCAACGGTGACGTGATGCACCCGAACCCCCCGACCGACCCTGCCACATGTCTTCCCCCGGCCACGCAAGCCCCGACGAGCGAACAGTCGGCGGTCTCCGCGCCCGAAGGACACCCCGTCAGCGCCACTCTCGCCCTGTTACCGCTGATGGCACAGGCGCAGCCCCCACGCTTCCTCTGGAGCACCAAACTGGTCGCGAACGACGCCGCCGGCGCCAACGCCCGTCTCCGGGTCCGGCCCCGGCTCACCGTGGTCGGCTGGGCCGGCGACATCGACGCCGCCGGACAGATCAGCGACAAACTCGTCGACAACGCCGCCCGCCACGGCAAGCCGTTCAACGACGGCTGCGTCGGCATCCGCCTGACCGTGTCCTCAAAGACCGAGGAACTTCGCATCGAAGTCGACGACGCGGACCCCGCCTTCCCCGACTTCGACAAGGTCACCTCCGCCTCCCACCCGAAGGGCCGTGGCCTGTGGTGGGTGCAGCACTACGGCGGCCGCCTGTCATGGGAGCCGAAGCTCCACGCCGACGGCCAGGTGGTCGGCAAAACGGTCACCGCCATCGTGTGCTCCTTCGACGAGAAGGACCCCGAATGAGCCTCACCGAGCAGTTACCCCGCCGCACAGCCACCCCCGGCAGGACACTCCCGGACCCCGCCCCGGCCGGATTCACCCCCACCACCGGAACCCTCGACCCACGGCACATCGCCCCCGACATGGCCGACCTCGCCGCCCGCGTCCGCAGCCTCATGGCACTCCAGCAGCAAGACGTACTCCAGCTCCCCCTCGGCGGGCACCTGTTCGACATCGTCGTCACCGCGAGCGGCCCCCAGGCCCACGCAGCCGTCGCCGTCATGGACGGCATCCAGCACACGAGCGACGAACAGCCGGACGCGTGCGGGCCCGTCATCGAGGACCCCCACCGCTCCTGGCTCATCTGGCTCGTACCGCCCGGCACCAGCGACCACTGGACGCCCCACCGCCACGCCCTGTGCCTGGGCCGCCCCCACCACCTGGCCCTGCCGCCGGTGTCGGCGACGGAACCGCCGGGACCGTACTGGCTGCGCCCCTGCCGCGGTGACCGGCTCGTCCCGCCCACAGCACTGCGCCAGCTCCTGGACCAGTTCCAGCCCGGCCCCGCCCCCCACGAAACGCTGCTGGCATCCGTGCTCGGCACGATCGCCTGAACCCCGCGCGCGGCGCCCCCCCCCTTCCCTGCACTGCGCCACGCGCGGCCACCACTCCCCGGCTCCTGCCTGTCTCGGGAGCCGGTCAGACCTGCAAGGACCGATGTGTTCACAGCTCTGGGGGGGGGGGGGGGGGGGGGGGGGGGGGGGGGGGGGGGGGGCCCGGGCGCCGCGCGGG
>NZ_JBIVOX010000052.1:0-10852 GCF_044754345.1 Streptomyces sp. NPDC093094
AAGCCCTTCTTCAGGGCCAGTTCCCGGACCGCGGCGTAGGACCCCGCGAAACCGATGCCGGCGATGATCACGGCACCGAAGACCACCACGCCGATCAGAACACGGTGCATCCGCGTCAGCCGTACGGTCGCGGCCACCCCTACCTCACGCCCCCCGCGTGCTGTCGTGCGGCAGACACCGAACGCCACTCCCTCTCGTCTCACGGCCTGAACGCCTCACCCTGTCACATGGAGGGACGGCGCACACCATCGGGCTCGGGGGGCCGGTAGTCCGCCGCCAGGCCCATGCGGGCCACGGAGTCGAGCATCAGCATCTCGAACAGCGGCTCCTGGTCGGTGATCAGCGGGTTCAGATGCTCGAACACCTCCAGTGCCACCTGCCCGAAGAGCGTGCGCCAGCAGGACAGCATCACGACGAGCGCGCCGAGCGGGATCTCCACGCCCGTGGCGGTGCGGTAGTCGGCGATCTGGCGGCGCACCCGGGGGTCGAGTTCCTCGTCGGCCGGGATCGGGTACGGACGGGCCGCCCACAGCCGCATGTGCTCGGCGCCCCAGAGGGCGGCGAGTTCCCGCACCCACTCGGCGGTCACGTCGGTGTGGACCACACCGGCGGCCACGGTGGGCGTGCCGAAGAGCAGCCGGAACTCCTGGCGATGCGCCAGCGCCCAGCGGCGGAACACCCGGGACGGGGCGATCAGCCGGGCCGCGTGGTCCGTCTCGCGCTCCCCCTCGATCGCCTCCCGCAACCGCTCCGTCAGCTCGCCGACGATGTCCCGGGTGGTGTGGCGCACGATGTCGCCGAGGTCGTCGAAGTGCCGGTAGAGGGCCGCCGGGGTCACGCCCACCCGGCGGGCGATCTCGGCGAGCGTCAGCGCCTCCACGCCCTGCCGGGTGATGACCTCCCGTGCCGCCACGCGGACGTCCGCCGACATCTGCCGGCGCAGTCGTTCCCGGCGGGTGGGTGCGGGCGCCGGCCCGTCGTGGTCCTGCGGGTGTCCGCCCGGTGCGGCGGTCCCCGTCCCGGCGGTCATCGCGCGCCTTCGGTCTCGCGGCCGGAGCCGGCGTCCCACCGGGCCCCGCCGGTACGGGCGACGTCGTGCTGTACGCAGGTCCGCCGCGGCCGGGAGCGGGGCGCGGCCCGGTGTCCGGGTCCCCCCTGCGCCGTGCCGGGTCCCACCGCGTCCCCGGCCGGACAGCCGGGCCGTCCCGGCCTGTCGCGCTCCGGTTCCCTTCCTTCCCGGGCCGGCCGCCGGCGGCCGAGCAGGTCCGCGCACCGCAGTCGTGCGGACCGCCACACGTCCGCCGCCGCGGCCCCGACGATCGCCGTTCCGCCGGCCGCCGCCAGCCCCCACAACGCTTCCGACAGCACCGCTCCTCCTGTCGCCCCGCGGCACCTCGTCATGCCGGCACCCGGAGCAACGTTCGCGACCGTCACAAAGTAACGGGCCATCACTTTTCCTGTGCCCGTCGCCCGGTGCGGGAGCCGTCCCGTGGATGCCGGGGCCGGGTCAGCAGGGCTGGCCGGTGGGCATGATCGTGACCTGCTGGAGGTTCACCCGCGGCGGCAGCGAGGCAAGGAAGCCGATGGTGCGTGCGACGTCCTCCGCCGTGAGCCACTCCATGGTCTCCCGGGAGCCGTCCAGCCAGTCCCGGGCGCCCTGATCGGTGACGTGGCTCTGCAGTTCGGTGCCGACGATGCCGGGTTCGATCGCCGAGACCCGCACGTTCTTCGCGCCCAGCTCGGCCCGCAGGGTCCGGGAGAGGTGGGTGACGTACGCCTTCGTACCGGAGTAGACGGCGAAGCCCGGGAAGATGTTCTGCGCCGCGATCGAGGAGGTGTTGATCAGATCGGCCACACCGCGCTCGGCGGCCGCCTCGACCAGCTGCGGGGTGAACGCGCCGATCGCGTTCATCAGCCCGGTGATGTTCAGGTCGATCTGGTGCTTCCACTGGTCCGCCGCGAGTTCCTCGACCGGAGCGGGCAGCATGACGCCCGCGTTGTTGAGGAGCAGGTCGGCGCCGCCCGACTCGGCCCGGACCCGGTCCGCGGCGGCCCGCAGGGCGGCGGCGTCGGTGACGTCGGCGGCGATCGCCGCCGCGCTGCCCCCGTTCTTCCCGATCCGGGCGACCAGGTCCGCCAGCCGGTCGGCACGCCGTGCGAGGACGACGACATGGGCGCCCAGCGACGCCAGTTGTTCGGCGGACGCCTCACCGATGCCGCTGGAGGCACCGGTGACGACGGCGACGCGGCCGGCCAGAGGCCGGGAGGTGGTGTTCGTGGACATGCGAAGTACCTTCCAACCGGCACCCGCGCCGTACGCCGTGCGCCCGCCCGGGCCCAGCGGGTGCGGCCCGGCCTGCACCTGATGCTGGAGACCCTCGCACAGGTGCCGGCCTTCGTCCTGGGCCGGCGCACCGACGTGCTGGCGTCCAACCGGCTCGCCAGGACCGTCCTGACCGACTTCGACGCCCTGCCCGCCGGCCGCCGCAACCTCGCCCGCTACTACCTCCTGGACCCCGACGCCCGCGAGCGGGTGGGTGACTGGGAGCAGATCGCCGCGGAGACGGTGGCCGTCCTCCGGCTGGAGGCGGGCCGTCACCCCCACGACCGGCAGCTCGCCGACCTCGTCGGTGAACTCACTCTGAAGTCGACCGAGTTCACCTCGTGGTGGAACGACCACCGCGTGCTGCGCCGTACCCACGGCGCCAAGCGCTGCTTCCATCCTCTCGTCGGGGAACTGCGCTTCTCCTACGAGTCCTTCCAGGTCCGGGCGACACGGAACAGACGCTGTGCGTCTACAACGTCGAGCCGGGGTCCGCGACCGCCGACGCCCTCCGGCTCCTGGCCGGCTGGACCGCACCCGGGATCACCGCGCCCGGCACCCCGTACCCCGGCTGACACGGCCCGCCCCGTTCCGGGTCCTCAGGCCCGGGCCGTCTCCGCGGGGCGGGCGGCCGGGCCGTCCGGTTCTCCGTCCCAGTCCCAGGAGCCGAGGTAGGCCGCCACGCCGGTGCGGCGGGCCTCCATGACACCGGTGAGCCGGTCGAAGTCCCGCCGGGGCATCAGCTCCCGCCACTCCTCCAGGGGCAGGACCCGCACCTCGTCGTGCTCCGCGGGCGCGAGGGTGATGCGGGCGATCTGGTCGTCGGTGAGCCGGCCGCCGTCGAAGACGTACCCCGCCGTCGCGAGGGGCCAGGCCGTGCCGGGCAGCCCGAACACGGCCGCGAGGAGCCTGGGCTCCGCGGTGATCACGAGTCCGGTCTCCTCCTCGGTCTCGCGGACGGCGGTGTCCCACGGCCGCTCGCCCTCCTCCGCCGTGCCGCCGGGCCACTGCCAGGGATGCTGGGCGCTGTAGACGGCATGGAGCTGTACGGGCCGGTCGCGCTCGTCGGTGAAGAACAGCGCCCCGAACACCGTCGCCTTCGGCAGGGTCGCCGCGTACTCCTCCGGCGGCAGCCAGGTCCCGCTCATCCTTCGACTCCCCGGGCCCCAGGGAACCTCGTCATACGGCCTCCGTTCGACAGGCTGGTGGCTGTGCATGGAGTCCAACGACGCGGCGCCCCGTTCCAGGGCATGTGTTTCGGTCGGCTGCTGGCCGGATCTCGAAGCGTCCGGCGGCGGTACGGGGCTCGGCGGACGCGGAATGGGTCACCGGGGGTCTCCTGCGCGGTCGGCCGGACCGTGCCGTACGGACCGGGGGAACCGCTCATGCAGGACGGTTCGCCCTCGTTCGCCCTCGTCCACGCGCGGGCGGGCCGGGCGGTGCGTACGGCGACGCGGAGGTGCGCGGGAGAAGGGCGCGCGGCCGGGTGGTGACCGCCCCGGCCGCGAGGCAGGGCAACCTCGGACAGGTCGCGGCCGGGGCGGGGTCCGTCGGCGGGCCGCCGGAGCCCCTGGGTTCCGCCGGTCCGGTGGCTGTCCTCGGGAACACCGGACCGGCGGAGTCCGTCAGGCGGTCGCCCGTGCGGGAAGGCGCAGCGGTGCCGCCGTCGCCGCCGTGATCCGCTCGGCCGTGACACCGGGGGCGGTCTCGGCCAGGACGAGCCCGCCCCCGGTCACGTCGATCACACCCAGGTCGGTGATGATCCGGTGCACGCAGGCGCGTCCGGTCAGCGGCAGTCCGCAGCGGGGGACGATCTTGGGGCTGCCGTCCTTCGCGGTGTGCTCCATCAGGACGATCACCCGACGGGCCCCGTGGACGAGGTCCATGGCACCGCCCATGCCCTTGATCATCTTGCCGGGGATCGTCCAGTTGGCGAGGTCGCCCTCGGCGGAGACCTGCATGGCGCCGAGGATCGCGGTGTCGATGTGACCGCCCCGGATCATGCCGAAGGACAGCGCGGAGTCGAAGAACGCCGCACCGGGCAGGACGGTCACCGTCTCCTTGCCCGCGTTGATCAGGTCGGGGTCCACGGCGTCGTCGGACGGGTAGGGCCCCGTGCCGAGGATGCCGTTCTCCGACTGGAGCACCACGTGCACGCCCTCCGGGACGAAGCCGGGCACGAGGGTGGGCAGTCCGATGCCGAGGTTGACGTAGTCGCCGTCGCTCAGCTCGGCGGCGGCGCGGGCCGCCATCTCTTCGCGGGTCCAGGCCATCAGGGGGCCACCGTCCTCTTCTCGATCTGCTTGTCGGCGGCCTGCCGCGCGGTGAGGGCGACGACGCGCTGCACGAAGACGCCCGGCAGGTGGATCCCGTCCGGTTCGAGGACGCCGGGCTCGACCAGTTCCTCGACCTCGGCGATCGTCACGCGGCCGGCCATCGCCGCCAGGGGGTTGAAGTTGCGGGCCGACTTGTCGAAGACGAGGTTGCCGTGCCGGTCCCCCCGTGCCGCCCGTACCAGCGCGAAGTCGCAGGTGATGGCCTCCTCCAGCACGAAGTCACGGCCCTGGAAGGCGCGGGTCTCCTTCGCCGGGGAGGCGAGGGCCACCCCTCCGTCGGCGGTGTGCCGCCAGGGGATGCCGCCCTCGGCGAGCGGGGTGCCCACGCCCGCCGGGGTGTAGAAGGCGGGGATGCCGCAGCCTCCGGCGCGCAGCCGTTCGGCGAGGGTGCCCTGGGGCACGAGCTCGACCTCCAGCTCGCCGCTGAGGTACTGGCGGGCGAACTCCTTGTTCTCGCCCACGTAGGAGCCGGTGACCCGGCTGATCCGGCCGGCGCCGAGCAGGACGCCGAGGCCGTGGCCGTCCGTGCCGCAGTTGTTGGAGACCACACGCAGCGAGCCGGCGCCCTGCGTGTGGAGGGCGGCGATGAGGGCGGCGGGGATGCCGCACAGGCCGAAGCCGCCGACGGCGAGGGAGGCGCCGTCGCCGATGTCGGCCACGGCGTCGGCCGCGGAGGGGAACGTCTTGTCCATGAGGATCCTTGGGGGGTCTGCGCGGAAGGGTCACTTCGCGGGGCCGCCACCCCGGTCGTCCGGGCTCCGCCGCCGCGGCGGCGGAGCCCGGACGACCGGGGTGGCGGCCCCGCGAAGTGACCCTTCCGCGCAGACCCCCCAAGGATCCTCATGGACAAGACGTTCCCCTCCGCGGCCGACGCCGTGGCCGACATCGGCGACGGCGCCTCCCTCGCCGTCGGCGGCTTCGGCCTGTGCGGCATCCCCGCCGCCCTCATCGCCGCCCTCCACACGCAGGGCGCCGGCTCGCTGCGTGTGGTCTCCAACAACTGCGGCACGGACGGCCACGGCCTCGGCGTCCTGCTCGGCGCCGGCCGGATCAGCCGGGTCACCGGCTCCTACGTGGGCGAGAACAAGGAGTTCGCCCGCCAGTACCTCAGCGGCGAGCTGGAGGTCGAGCTCGTGCCCCAGGGCACCCTCGCCGAACGGCTGCGCGCCGGAGGCTGCGGCATCCCCGCCTTCTACACCCCGGCGGGCGTGGGCACCCCGCTCGCCGAGGGCGGCATCCCCTGGCGGCACACCGCCGACGGAGGGGTGGCCCTCGCCTCCCCGGCGAAGGAGACCCGCGCCTTCCAGGGCCGTGACTTCGTGCTGGAGGAGGCCATCACCTGCGACTTCGCGCTGGTACGGGCGGCACGGGGGGACCGGCACGGCAACCTCGTCTTCGACAAGTCGGCCCGCAACTTCAACCCCCTGGCGGCGATGGCCGGCCGCGTGACGATCGCCGAGGTCGAGGAACTGGTCGAGCCCGGCGTCCTCGAACCGGACGGGATCCACCTGCCGGGCGTCTTCGTGCAGCGCGTCGTCGCCCTCACCGCGCGGCAGGCCGCCGACAAGCAGATCGAGAAGAGGACGGTGGCCCCCTGATGGCCTGGACCCGCGAAGAGATGGCGGCCCGCGCCGCCGCCGAGCTGAGCGACGGCGACTACGTCAACCTCGGCATCGGACTGCCCACCCTCGTGCCCGGCTTCGTCCCGGAGGGCGTGCACGTGGTGCTCCAGTCGGAGAACGGCATCCTCGGCACGGGGCCCTACCCGTCCGACGACGCCGTGGACCCCGACCTGATCAACGCGGGCAAGGAGACGGTGACCGTCCTGCCCGGTGCGGCGTTCTTCGACTCCGCGCTGTCCTTCGGCATGATCCGGGGCGGTCACATCGACACCGCGATCCTCGGCGCCATGCAGGTCTCCGCCGAGGGCGACCTCGCCAACTGGACGATCCCCGGCAAGATGATCAAGGGCATGGGCGGTGCCATGGACCTCGTCCACGGGGCCCGTCGGGTGATCGTCCTGATGGAGCACACCGCGAAGGACGGCAGCCCCAAGATCGTCCCCCGCTGCGGACTGCCGCTGACCGGACGCGCCTGCGTGCACCGGATCATCACCGACCTGGGTGTGATCGACGTGACCGGGGGCGGGCTCGTCCTGGCCGAGACCGCCCCCGGTGTCACGGCCGAGCGGATCACGGCGGCGACGGCGGCACCGCTGCGCCTTCCCGCACGGGCGACCGCCTGACGGACTCCGCCGGTCCGGTGTTCCCGAGGACAGCCACCGGACCGGCGGAACCCAGGGGCTCCGGCGGCCCGCCGACGGACCCCGCCCCGGCCGCGACCTGTCCGAGGTTGCCCTGCCTCGCGGCCGGGGCGGTCACCACCCGGCCGCGCGCCCTTCTCCCGCGCACCTCCGCGTCGCCGTACGCACCGCCCGGCCCGCCCGCGCGTGGACGAGGGCGAACGAGGGCGAACCGTCCTGCATGAGCGGTTCCCCCGGTCCGTACGGCACGGTCCGGCCGACCGCGCAGGAGACCCCCGGTGACCCATTCCGCGTCCGCCGAGCCCCGTACCGCCGCCGGACGCTTCGAGATCCGGCCAGCAGCCGACCGAAACACATGCCCTGGAACGGGGCGCCGCGTCGTTGGACTCCATGCACAGCCACCAGCCTGTCGAACGGAGGCCGTATGACGAGGTTCCCTGGGGCCCGGGGAGTCGAAGGATGAGCGGGACCTGGCTGCCGCCGGAGGAGTACGCGGCGACCCTGCCGAAGGCGACGGTGTTCGGGGCGCTGTTCTTCACCGACGAGCGCGACCGGCCCGTACAGCTCCATGCCGTCTACAGCGCCCAGCATCCCTGGCAGTGGCCCGGCGGCACGGCGGAGGAGGGCGAGCGGCCGTGGGACACCGCCGTCCGCGAGACCGAGGAGGAGACCGGACTCGTGATCACCGCGGAGCCCAGGCTCCTCGCGGCCGTGTTCGGGCTGCCCGGCACGGCCTGGCCCCTCGCGACGGCGGGGTACGTCTTCGACGGCGGCCGGCTCACCGACGACCAGATCGCCCGCATCACCCTCGCGCCCGCGGAGCACGACGAGGTGCGGGTCCTGCCCCTGGAGGAGTGGCGGGAGCTGATGCCCCGGCGGGACTTCGACCGGCTCACCGGTGTCATGGAGGCCCGCCGCACCGGCGTGGCGGCCTACCTCGGCTCCTGGGACTGGGACGGAGAACCGGACGGCCCGGCCGCCCGCCCCGCGGAGACGGCCCGGGCCTGAGGACCCGGAACGGGGCGGGCCGTGTCAGCCGGGGTACGGGGTGCCGGGCGCGGTGATCCCGGGTGCGGTCCAGCCGGCCAGGAGCCGGAGGGCGTCGGCGGTCGCGGACCCCGGCTCGACGTTGTAGACGCACAGCGTCTGTTCCGTGTCGCCCGGACCTGGAAGGACTCGTAGGAGAAGCGCAGTTCCCCGACGAGAGGATGGAAGCAGCGCTTGGCGCCGTGGGTACGGCGCAGCACGCGGTGGTCGTTCCACCACGAGGTGAACTCGGTCGACTTCAGAGTGAGTTCACCGACGAGGTCGGCGAGCTGCCGGTCGTGGGGGTGACGGCCCGCCTCCAGCCGGAGGACGGCCACCGTCTCCGCGGCGATCTGCTCCCAGTCACCCACCCGCTCGCGGGCGTCGGGGTCCAGGAGGTAGTAGCGGGCGAGGTTGCGGCGGCCGGCGGGCAGGGCGTCGAAGTCGGTCAGGACGGTCCTGGCGAGCCGGTTGGACGCCAGCACGTCGGTGCGCCGGCCCAGGACGAAGGCCGGCACCTGTGCGAGGGTCTCCAGCATCAGGTGCAGGCCGGGCCGCACCCGCTGGGCCCGGGCGGGCGCACGGCGTACGGCGCGGGTGCCGGTTGGAAGGTACTTCGCATGTCCACGAACACCACCTCCCGGCCTCTGGCCGGCCGCGTCGCCGTCGTCACCGGTGCCTCCAGCGGCATCGGTGAGGCGTCCGCCGAACAACTGGCGTCGCTGGGCGCCCATGTCGTCGTCCTCGCACGGCGTGCCGACCGGCTGGCGGACCTGGTCGCCCGGATCGGGAAGAACGGGGGCAGCGCGGCGGCGATCGCCGCCGACGTCACCGACGCCGCCGCCCTGCGGGCCGCCGCGGACCGGGTCCGGGCCGAGTCGGGCGGCGCCGACCTGCTCCTCAACAACGCGGGCGTCATGCTGCCCGCTCCGGTCGAGGAACTCGCGGCGGACCAGTGGAAGCACCAGATCGACCTGAACATCACCGGGCTGATGAACGCGATCGGCGCGTTCACCCCGCAGCTGGTCGAGGCGGCCGCCGAGCGCGGTGTGGCCGATCTGATCAACACCTCCTCGATCGCGGCGCAGAACATCTTCCCGGGCTTCGCCGTCTACTCCGGTACGAAGGCGTACGTCACCCACCTCTCCCGGACCCTGCGGGCCGAGCTGGGCGCGAAGAACGTGCGGGTCTCGGCGATCGAACCCGGCATCGTCGGCACCGAACTGCAGAGCCACGTCACCGATCAGGGCGCCCGGGACTGGCTGGACGGCTCCCGGGAGACCATGGAGTGGCTCACGGCGGAGGACGTCGCACGCACCATCGGCTTCCTTGCCTCGCTGCCGCCGCGGGTGAACCTCCAGCAGGTCACGATCATGCCCACCGGCCAGCCCTGCTGACCCGGCCCCGGCATCCACGGGACGGCTCCCGCACCGGGCGACGGGCACAGGAAAAGTGATGGCCCGTTACTTTGTGACGGTCGCGAACGTTGCTCCGGGTGCCGGCATGACGAGGTGCCGCGGGGCGACAGGAGGAGCGGTGCTGTCGGAAGCGTTGTGGGGGCTGGCGGCGGCCGGCGGAACGGCGATCGTCGGGGCCGCGGCGGCGGACGTGTGGCGGTCCGCACGACTGCGGTGCGCGGACCTGCTCGGCCGCCGGCGGCCGGCCCGGGAAGGAAGGGAACCGGAGCGCGACAGGCCGGGACGGCCCGGCTGTCCGGCCGGGGACGCGGTGGGACCCGGCACGGCGCAGGGGGGACCCGGACACCGGGCCGCGCCCCGCTCCCGGCCGCGGCGGACCTGCGTACAGCACGACGTCGCCCGTACCGGCGGGGCCCGGTGGGACGCCGGCTCCGGCCGCGAGACCGAAGGCGCGCGATGACCGCCGGGACGGGGACCGCCGCACCGGGCGGACACCCGCAGGACCACGACGGGCCGGCGCCCGCACCCACCCGCCGGGAACGACTGCGCCGGCAGATGTCGGCGGACGTCCGCGTGGCGGCACGGGAGGTCATCACCCGGCAGGGCGTGGAGGCGCTGACGCTCGCCGAGATCGCCCGCCGGGTGGGCGTGACCCCGGCGGCCCTCTACCGGCACTTCGACGACCTCGGCGACATCGTGCGCCACACCACCCGGGACATCGTCGGCGAGCTGACGGAGCGGTTGCGGGAGGCGATCGAGGGGGAGCGCGAGACGGACCACGCGGCCCGGCTGATCGCCCCGTCCCGGGTGTTCCGCCGCTGGGCGCTGGCGCATCGCCAGGAGTTCCGGCTGCTCTTCGGCACGCCCACCGTGGCCGCCGGTGTGGTCCACACCGACGTGACCGCCGAGTGGGTGCGGGAACTCGCCGCCCTCTGGGGCGCCGAGCACATGCGGCTGTGGGCGGCCCGTCCGTACCCGATCCCGGCCGACGAGGAACTCGACCCCCGGGTGCGCCGCCAGATCGCCGACTACCGCACCGCCACGGGCGTGGAGATCCCGCTCGGCGCGCTCGTCGTGATGCTGTCCTGCTGGCGCACGCTCTTCGGGCAGGTGGCACTGGAGGTGTTCGAGCATCTGAACCCGCTGATCACCGACCAGGAGCCGCTGTTCGAGATGCTGATGCTCGACTCCGTGGCCCGCATGGGCCTGGCGGCGGACTACCGGCCCCCCGAGCCCGATGGTGTGCGCCGTCCCTCCATGTGACAGGGTGAGGCGTTCAGGCCGTGAGACGAGAGGGAGTGGCGTTCGGTGTCTGCCGCACGACAGCACGCGGGGGGCGTGAGGTAGGGGTGGCCGCGACCGTACGGCTGACGCGGATGCACCGTGTTCTGATCGGCGTGGTGGTCTTCGGTGCCGTGATCATCGCCGGCATCGGTTTCGCGGGGTCCTACGCCGCGGTCCGGGAACTGGCCCTGAAGAAGGGCTT
>NZ_JBIVOX010000053.1:0-9852 GCF_044754345.1 Streptomyces sp. NPDC093094
GCCCATCGAATACGAGAACAACCACTACCTCGCAACCACGAAACCCCAGGTCACAACCAACATCTGAGATCTCTACCGAACCCGGAACGGTTCAGCCGGTGAGCTGGCCCTGTTCGAGGCAGGCGGTCAGGGGGTGCGGGCCTCAGCGAGGTAGCCGGAGACGGCCCGGGTGGTGGGGTGGTCGGGGCCGAGTGTCTCGGTGAGACCGGCGATCGCATCCTCGTACAGGGAGATGGCGCGGTCCAGGTTCCCCTCGGTTTGGTGCAGCCGGGCCAGGCCGCTGAGCGTGGTGAGGGTCTCGAAGTGCTTCGCGCCCAGCACCTGGGTGCGCCGGTCCAGTGCGATGGTGAACAGCTCCTGGGCGCGGGCGAGGTTTCCGGTCTCCCTGTAGGCGGCGGCGAGGTTGTGGAGGTGGCGCAGGGCGTCGGGGCTGTCCTGCCCGGAGAGCTGTTGCTGGCCTGCCAGTGCCTCCTCGAGCAGTGGGACGGCTGCTGCGGCGTTCCCCGATCGCAGGCGGCAGACCGCCAGGTTGGCCAGGGTGAGTAGGGTCGCGGGGTGTCTTCTCCCGAGGACTTCCCGGCGCTGTCCGAGAGTGGTCTCGTACAGGTTGGCCGCCTGATCCAGCTTCCCGGCGGACTCGAGGGCCGAGGCCAGCATGTTCCGGCTGACCAGGGTATCGACGTGGGTCGGGCCCAGAGTCTGCTCGCGTTGGACCAGCGTCCGGCGGCACAGCCGCAGCCCGGTGTCGACCTCACCCTTCGTTAGGTGCAGGTTGGCAAGGTTGCTCTGGCTCAGCAGGGTGTCGGGGTGGTCCTCGCCCAGGGTCGTCACCCGCCGTTTCAGCACGTCCCGGTAGATGTTGGACGCCTCGTCGATCCCCCCGGCCGACTCCAGGGCGTAGCCCAGGTTGCCGAGGCAGTCCACGGTGGTCGGGTGCCCGGGCCCGAGGAGGCGGGTCAGCTCGCCAAGTGCCTTACGGTAGTGCGTGACCGACTCCTCGTACTGGCCGACGCTCTCGTACGCCCCGGCGAGGTTGTTCCGCACCTGGGCCGCGTTCGGTGTCGGCGGGGTCGACTCGTGCTCCTGGCGGGCCAGGCGCTCCTCATGCCTGAGCAGGTCCTTGTAGATCTCGATCGCCTGCTCGTACCGGCCGATGTCCTCGTACGCCCGGGCCAGGCCGTTGCGCAGGGTCAGGGTCCGGGCGTGCTCCGGGCCCAGGTGCTCGGCGGCGACGGCGGTGGCATCGATGAACTCCTCGACGGCGGAATCGAGTCGGCCGCTGTCGTGGTAGGCGGAGGCAAGGTTGGCCCGGATGTTCAGGGTGGTGAGGGCGTCCGGGCCGAGCACCCGGATGCTCCGCTCGCGGAGTTCTTCCAAGATCTCGACCGCATCGCCGGGTTTGCCGGCCGCCGCCAGGGCGGAGGCGAACGCGTTGCAGCCGGTCAGGGCGGTCCGGTGGTCGGGGCCGAAACCCGCCACGACTTGCCGCGAGTATGCCCGCAGGACCGGAAGGGCCTGGACGGTCTGACCCTGGCCGCGCAGGTACAGCGCGGTCTGGGCGAAGAGCTCAGCCAGGTCCGGGCGGTAGGCGCCGGGGTCGGTGCCGGAGAGGGCGGTCACATGCGGTGCGAGCAGCGCGAGTCGGGCCTGGTCCGGGGCGGCGTCGGTCCCGTCCGGATACACGGCTTCGAGCAGGACGCGCTCGGCCTGGGGTCGGCCGCGTGGCGGTGCAGGGACGCAGCCCTCGTCCGCCTCGCGACCGGCCCGCCGGACCGCCCCGTCGCGCACCACGGTCTGCACCAGGCAGTGGACGGAGACTGTCTCGTGGGTGAGGGTGATCATGCTGAAGGCGTTCAGCCGCCCCAGGGCACTGGCCACCGGGAGCTTGCCGGGGGCGAGCGGGGCCAGCAGGGAGCGGGGGCAGCTGTCGGGGTCGAGCCAGGCCATGACGTGGAGCAGCTCGACGGCTAGCGGATCGGTCTCCTCCAGCGTGGCGAGGGTGAGCTTCCAGACCCGGGCCACCGTCTGTTCCTCGCCGGAGTGGTCCTGGGCGGCCTCGTCCAACTGCTCGGCGAGGCTGTCGCGGTAGAACTGGATGCTGGTTACGGTCTGGGCCATGTAGGCGGCGGCCTGTTCCAGAGCCAGCGGCAAGTCGCCTAGTTCCTTGGCCAGTTGGCGCGCATGCCACTCCTCCTCCAGGGAGCTGAAGGGCTCCCAGGCGTTGAGCAGCGCGACGGAGTCGGTGCGCGGCAAGACGTCCAGGCCGATCAGCGTCACTCGGCGGTTCCATCCCGTGGCGTGGCGGCTGGTGATCAGGAACCGGCCGCCCCGGGCGCGGGCGATCAGGGGGGCGATGTCGGCGGGGTCGTTGACGTTGTCCAGGACGATCAGCCAGCCGGTGTGAGAGGCCAGCCACTGCGCACCCCACTCGGTGAGCGCCTCGGTCGTCAGGGCCTTGTCCAGGGCGGGCTGCAGGGCGATGGCGAGGCTGGCCAGGCCCTGCCGGACGGCCGCGGGGCTGTCGGCGGTGATCCATCGGATCGGTGTGTGGCCGTGGGGGCGGGTGGCGGCCCAGTGGGCGGCCAGGGTGCTCTTGCCGATCCCGCCCAGCCCGTGCACCGCCTGGACCAGCGCTACACCGGGAGCGGCCAGGGCGGCGTCCAGGCGGTCGAGTTCACGGCCTCGTCCGACGAACAACTTCGGTTGGTGGGGCAGGAGCGGGTCGTCCAGACCCGGTCGGGTGTCCACCTCAGCGGGCGGCCGCAGCGCCTCGGGCGGCAGATTCACGGTGGGGGCGTAGATGCCGGAGACGCCGGTCCCCCCGCCGGTGACGGTGACGTTCCCGCTGTGGAACACCTCCTGCCGCGTGCCCGCCGCCCCGGGAGGCTCGGGCGGCGGGGCGCCGCCCCCGTCGACCGGCACCGCCGGTGCGGTGCTCGTGTCGGCGCGGTTTTTGCGCCGCGGCCTTCGGGCCATGCCGTTCCTCCTGGAATTTCTGTGACCGGCTTCTGGTGGTGGCGGGTAGCGGGGCCGGTCTATTCGCTGACGATGCCGCTGATCGCGCTGGAGCCCGTCCCGGTGGCCTCCGCGTCCCCGGTGTGCGCCGCCCGCGTCGGTCCCGGGCGGATGCCCCCGGTGTGCTTGATACCGCTGGTCGCGCTGCCCCCGTCACGGGCCACCGCCCGGCCTGTCGCCACGGCCGTGTCACCCGCCGACGCGTCCACGAACGCCAGCAGGGCGCGCAGTTCGGCGGCGGCGTGCTCCCGCCCGGCCTCGTCGAGGTCCTCCAGCAGGGCCTCGAAGCGCGCGGCCCACACGCCTTCCTGCCGCAGCCGCTGTGCGGCCGGGTGGGCCGAGGCGTCCGGCGCCAGGACCCGCGCGGTGTGATCCAGGCGGTCGAGCTCGGCCGCCGCGCGTGCGCTGCCGGCACGGCCGAAGATCTCCCCCACCCGGTGCCGCAGCCCGTTCCACGCATCCGTGCCCGCGGCCTGGACCACCGCACCGCCGCCCGCCGCCGCCAGCACCGCCAGAGTCTCCGCCAGCATGCCCCACCCCTGCTTCCCGCCCGCGCAAGCCCGGTGATCCCCCGGACCCCGCACCCGATAACCACATGACGCGATGTACATCTACCAGCACGTCCGGTAGCCGCGCATGGTTTCCGCCTCTTCTGCACTGGCGGGGTCTGTCCAGCCAATGGCGTGGCCGGTTGCCCGCCCCGGGCCGAGCCGGGCCAGGGCAGAGCGGGGCCCCTCTGTACGGCATCGCTGTGCCGTCGGCCTGTGAGCTGGGTTTCCTGGGGCTCGGGTGTCGGCTGTGCCGACCTGTGGGTGTGCTACGTCGCGTCCGCACCGTTCTTGCAGCGGACAGAGACGACCGGATCCGTGCCCGGAGGCACTCGGCGGACGTCCGCTGCTCGTCCGGCGACTCGGTGAACTCGACGGCGTAGGGCGCCTGGCAGTACCTGTATTCACCGGCTTACGCCAGGTCATGCCGCCCCCCGACTCACCAGCCTCCGGCCCGCTCACCAGGCGACCTCGTGGACGGTCGGCTGGTCGGCGGGAGTGTGGTACAGGCCGGTTGTCTGGCCCGCGCCGGGCGCTGAATCCGAGTCCCGGGATGCGGTCCGGGCGGTCTGTCGTACGTGTGTCCGTCACCCGAGGCTGACATCGGTGCGGCGTGTTGCGCTTGGGCACGACAACCCGGTCTGCCATGCCCAGGACGGTGCAGTTGTCGTGGGCAGCGACGGCGTGGGTGGACTGCGAGAGGCTGAGAGAGCAGCGCTGCGATACGGCTTGAATGCAAGTCCCGGACCCGCACGGTGTCGTCGTTCTCTGGCGGTGACGGCGCGGGGCGGCTGGCCGGTCCGGGCCGTGGCCACCGCTGTCGGTGCGCCCTGCGATGCGTTCGCCGGCGCGGCCCTGCCGGGTGGCAACGTCTCCTCAATCTTGACCTCCTCCAGGGTTCTCACGACGGTTCCCTTCTCCGGCTGCCGGGTGCAGCGCTGCACCCGGCAGGGACGGGGGCGGTGGGTGGTCAGTGGACGTGGCCGGTCAGGTCGGCGGCGGTCTGCCCGGTCACAGCCGGGCTGGTGTGGGCGGTGGCGGGCAGGTGGGCGCTGTTCCCGGTGGTGTCGTTGCGCAGGTACAGGCTCCCGGCTTCGCGGATGCCGAGGGTGAACAGGATTCGGTCGGGGGAGCGCAGGTGCCCGGTCACGCCCCAGGGCCCGGGCAGGACCTGCCACTGGTCACCGAGCGCCTCGCATGCTGCGCGGGCGATGTCGTACGGGTTGTGGGGGAAGGTCTCGGGCTGCTCGCTGTAGGTCCCGGGCGTGGGAGGGCACGCTCCTTGGTGTGAGTGGGGGCGGTGGGTGTCGGTTCGGGTTCTGCGGGGCGGGCTGGAGCCGGGCTGTGGAGGGCGCGGGTCTGCTGCTGGGTGGCGGGAGGCCGGTGTGTGGTTGTCTCCGCGGGGGTGTGGAGCGCGGTGGCTTCCTCTGCGGCGTCCCCGGTGGTGGTCCGCGGGCGGTGGGTGGGGCGGACTCGGTCGGCCGCGGTCGCCTTGACGGTCGTCTCGCCGCCGTTGCGGTGGTCCCGGGACGGCGGCGGGCCCTTGCACGTATCGGGTGGGTGGTGGTGCTTCTCGTTCCAGGGGCGGTGGGCGGTGTGGGGGCGGTGGGGCTGCCGCCGTGGTTGCGGGGCGGTGGGGCGCGGGACGCGTGGGCGCTGCGACGTGGCCGCTGCGAGGTGGCGCGGCTGTGGCGTGGTGTCGGGGCTGGGCCGTGTGCGGGGCCCTTGGGCGGGCATTTGCCTGCCGGGCGGGCGGTCTGTCCGGCTGCGCGCTGTGCGGGGGCGGGGGAGGGCTGCACGTGGTGCGTGGCCCGGGAAGCCGCTGGGGTGTGGGCGTGCTGCAGCCCCCTGGTGCCGGCGCGGCGGTCGCGGCGCGCTACGGGGCGGCTTGGGGGCCCGTGCGGGGTCGGCGGGCCGTGTCGGTGCGCGGCGGGCTGGGCGGGTTCGGGGGATGGTCCCGTGCGGGCCGGGGTTGGGAGGTTCCCGGCCCGCACGGGGGCTGTGTGTCAGGCGTGTGCGGCGGCTGTGGTGAGGGCGGGTATGGCGAGTGCTTCGAGTGCGGCGGCGTGGTCGGCGTCGGGGAGGGTCTGTGCGGTGGAGGTGATGGCCTGCATGACGCCTGCGGCGGTCATCTGTCCGCCGCGGACGAAGTGGGCGAGGATCTGGTCCTTGGCCTCGGCGCCGATGCTGAGGGTCTTGGTGACGTGCTCGATCGTCTTGGCCGGCTCGGCGAGCACGGTCCCTGCGGCGGCCTCCATCCCGCGCACGGTGGCCTCGACGTAGTCCCTTGACAGGAAGGTGCGCACCGCATCGGCGGTCTTGGAGGTGATCAGTTCCAGCGTCCGGCGCTGCGTCTGGCCCGACCAGGCGACGACTCCCTCCTCCTGGCGGCCGCCGAGGTGGACGGCGCGCATGACGTCCCTGGTGACGGTCATGTCGTTGCGGCACACCTGGATCACGGCGCGCGGCGTGATGGTGTACGCCCCGGATCCGACTTCGCTGTTGGTGATGACGAACCCCGCCGAGATCAGCGGCAGTTCGTCCCCGCTGCGTCCGTCGAACGGGGACCGGTACCCGCGCAGCAGCGCGCGGGCCTGCACGGCGACCGCCTCGGACTCCACCCGCACATACATGCGCCGGTCGGTGAGATCGCACCCGGTGATCTGGGTGGGGTGACCGGACCGCTTCACGCCGTCGAGTGCGGCGAGCAGCATGTCGAAGTTGTCCATGAGCTTGTAGCTGTCGGAGAGCAGCGCCCGTACCACGCCCTGCGCCAGCGCGCCGCCCGGCGCGGTGCCGCCGCGGAAGGCGCGGAGCATGAAACGGCGCTCCGGCTCGCTGCGGAGCCAGGCGTTGACGTTCTCGTCCAGGAGAGGGACGTTGTCGGCGCGCATGCGGCGCAGGTAGGCGAGGGGGATGCGTAGCTTGTCGGCGACGTGCTCGTCGGCCACGGCGGTGGGCCGGTAGATGCCGTCGACCTCGGTCACGCCGTCCTCGCTGATCATCGATTCCACGCCCTGCACGCGCAGGTTCCCTCCGGCGAACCGGAGTGCGGTGGCGGGGGCGATCACGTCCAGCTTGCGGCGGTTGTGGTCCTCCAGGATCGCGACGAGGTCGGAGAGAGCGGCGTTGCGGGTGCCGGTGGGGGCCACGTGGGTGACGCGCTCGGCGAACTGCTGGGTCATCGAGGTGTTCCCCTTCGCGGGTCGGCTCGGGCGGTTCGGGGGACGGGCCCGGAGCCTGAGCGCCTCACCCCCCGAACAACATCAATAATAGTTTCTTTCAGGGGTGTGTGAACCCACCCCCGACCAGCACGGTCACACCCCGGCCCGGTACTCCGGTAACGGCGTCAGGCTCTGGCGCCGGACCCTGGAGACGACCGTGACCAGGTGTTCGGCGCGGATCTCGTACAGGTCGTAGCGCAGCTCGGTCGCACCGCAGGCCAGTGCGTACTCGTGTACCGCGCCGATCCAGTACAGGCCGTGACGGCTCCTCAGGAGGCTGCCGTGGTAGCGCACCCGCTGCCACACCACCGGCCCGGCGGCGTGCACATCCCGCGCCAGGCAGCCGGCCAGCCGCTCCGACAGCAGCAGCACGAACGCCCGCGCAACCGTGCCCCGGTCCACCGGCACACCGGCCAGAGCGGGGCCGGTGTTCCCGTGGCGCACCCCCATCGCCCAGCCCAGTTCGAACACCGGCCGGACCGCCTCCACATCGCAGCTCGGCATGATCGAAGCGTCCGGGGCTGACGGGCTGCGGACCAGCTCGCCGAGCGCGTAGGCGGCCTGTTCCTTCTCCTCCTCCGAAATCCGCTCCCCGGTCTCCTCGGTGTCCGCGTGAATTCTCGTGTTCTCCACCGTCATTCCTCCCTGATTTCCGTGCGGTTGAATCGGAAGGGCGACCCCGGGGCGGGGCCGCCCGGAAGGGTCAGCCCAAAAATCCCCGCGACAGCAGGAATTCCATGGTGATGTGCGCGATTCCGCGCGGCTTGTAGACCTGCGGGAAACGCTGCATCTCGACCTCGGTGCGCCCGTGGGCGTCGGGTTCGGGGAGTTCGTGGACGAGCCGGTAAGGCTGATCGCCCGCCGGGATTTCCAGCACGACCCATCCGGCCTTCGTCGCGAACCGGATCCCGGTGAAGTTGGCGTCCTGGTGGTGGACGATGGCGGCCTGGGCGCGCCAGCCCGGCAGGGTCAGGAAGCCCGCGATGGCCCGGGCCCGGACGGCCGGGTCGGTCATCGGGGCGTCCTTGCCTCCTCGCACGCGGCGGACGATTCCGTCAGAGATCTGGATCTCCACGTCTTGCCCTTCGTCGGCGTGTGGGGCTGTCGGGAGGACCCCTCCCAACACCTTCAATAATAGTGGAAGTAAAATGAGGAGGGAAGGCCCGACCATGTTGCGCTACAGGTTGCGCTAGACGTTGCGCCAGAGGTTGCGCAGCCCCGCGACCAACCCCCCGATCCGCCCAGCTCAACCACCCCGACCCGCATGGTCGGTCTGCTGACATCCCCCTCTGCACACCCCCGCGCTCCACCACAGCCAGAAAGAAGGACGGGAAAGGGCGGACGGAACGGGCGGGCGCGTGCCACCGGGGGATCGATGCCGGCACCTGTCTCTGCTGCACGTCGGCACCGCCTCCGCGCACCGCGCCGGGCCACAGCCGGCGAACCCTCCCGGCGACAGCATCCCCTGCACCATCCCCTGCGACATCTCCTGAAACATCTCCTGCGCAGACCTCCACACGGGTCCGGCACCGCCGCAGGTCACCAGGTCCACCAGAGCGGGGCCGGGGCCTGACATCCCCCTCTGCACACCCCTGCGCTCCACCACACCAGGAAAAAGGGACGGGAAGGCGGGCGGAACGGGCGGGCGCGGGCCACCGGGGGACCAGGCCGGCACCTGTCTCTGCTGCGCGTCGGCGGCCGCCTCCGCGCCCCGCCCTGTGCCGCCCCACGGCCAGCCCCTACGATGAGACCGCCTGACCTTCGAGGGAGGCACGCTGGCGGGGAAGCTCCGGCACGGGTTTGCCGACCCACCGGATTCGCCGTTTCCCCGCCAGCTTCCCCAGAGCGCAGCGAAGCCACCCCCAATCCCTTTCTTTCTTCTTGCGCGCGGTCTGCTCCGCAGACTCGACGCGCCGCCGCTACGCGGCGGACAGACCCCGAGGGCGCTACGCGCCCTGAAGGGCGGGCACTGGCATCGCTACGCGATGCACGACGGCAGGGCCGCCCGCGCTGCGGGCGGCCCTGCCTGGGTTCGCGACGCTCCGCGCCGCTCTGCGGGGGCTTACGCGGGCCCGGACCGTCTCCAGGCCCGCGTAAGCCTGTCAGGGGATCTTGTACGCCACCGGCGGGTAGATCGCCTCGTCGTCCTCCTCGTCGGTGTGGACGCTGAACGCGACCTCGAACGAGGCCGGTTCACCGTCGCCGACCAACACCTCGGCATACGCCGCGTCGCACTCGGCCAGCGCGCCGTACTCCAGGCACCACGCCTTGATCGTGTTGGCGGGGGAGTGCAGAGACATCGAGCCCCAGCTCAGCGTCTGCGCCAGCCCCACGGTCAGCAGGAACACGAAGTTGTCGAAGTCCTTGCGCTCCACCCTCACCAGGGCATCCGCCCCGGCCTCACCCTCCACCGTGACCGGCAGGTCTGCCGACAGGACCTCGTCGAAGTCGTCCATACCGACCGTCAGCCGCACGACGTGCTCACCCGGAGTCAGCCGCGCCATCAAGCGGGCCACAACCAAGTCGACCTCGTCGCGAGCCTCCGCTAAAACGTCCAGGGAAACCGGCTTCAACTGAGCCATGGAAATTCCTTCCTGACTTCTTTTCGAGGGATACTTCCCGTTCGATCGGAGTTGCCGCTCCGCCCGAACTTGCCTTTATTCTAGGACCCTTAGCGCGATTATGAAATGGGTTCCGATTTCACACCAACAGAACTAGCCAATTCACTTTCTGAAAATACGTGAGCGGAGAGTGCCAACCCGTAGGGTCTCCGCGGTATTTCACTACGCTGCGCCACACGAGTCGGGCGGGGGAGGCATGCAGAGCCCAGGAACGATCTACACAACACAATGACGCACTCGGAATCGGTCCGAAAACCGCCCCCCACCCCTCCCTCGCAGCCAGCCCCTGACGCACGCGGAGCGTGCGTCAGGTTCCGTACAGGGCTGCGGAGCAGACCAGTACGGAACTGATCCGGCGTCAGCCGGATCAACTGCACCACGGAGTGGTGCAGTCCGGCGGACGGAGTCCGCCGGCATCCCGCGCGGAGCGCGGGATCACCCGCC
>NZ_JBIVOX010000054.1:0-7061 GCF_044754345.1 Streptomyces sp. NPDC093094
GTGGCGGGGGGAGGCGTACATGGTCAGGACGTCCGATCTCGGCGGGGGAGTGCGGTCGGTCGAGGTGCCGATACCGGACAACCCGCTCGGGCACACGCTGGTCTACGTCGTCGACACCGACCGCGGCCCCGTGCTCGTCGACACCGGCTGGGACGACCCGGCCTCCTGGGACGCGCTGGCCGAAGGGCTCGCGGCCTGCGGCACCTCCGTCCCCGCACTGCACGGCGTCGTCGTCACCCATCACCACCCCGACCATCACGGTCTGTCCGGAAGGGTCCGGGAGGTGTCCGGGGCCTGGATCGCGATGCACGCGGCCGACGCGGCGATCGTCCGCCGCACCCGCGCGGCCCGCCCCGGGCAGTGGTACGCCTACATGGCCGCCAAGCTCACCGCCGCCGGCGCCCCCGAGGCCCATGTGGCGCCCCTGCGCAGGGCCCGCGGCACCCTCCCCGGCCTCGCCCCCGCCCTCCCCGACCGTGAGATCGTCCCCGGCGACCTCCTCCCCCTGCCCGGCCGCCGCCTGCGCGCCGTCTGGACACCGGGCCACACCCCCGGCCACGTCTGCCTCCACCTGGAGGAGCGGCACCCCGCCGGAGACCGCGGGCACGGCCGTCTCTTCTCCGGCGACCATCTGCTGCCCGGGATCACCCCCCACATCGGCCTCTACGAGGACCCCGACGACACCACCGTCACCGACCCCCTCGGCGACTACCTCGACTCCCTCGAACGCGTCGCCCGGCTCGCCCCCGCCGAGATCCTCCCCGCCCACCAGCACCCCTTCACCGACGCCCCCGCCCGTGTCCGTCGGCTCCTCGCCCACCACGAGGCCCGCCTCGGCGGTCTCCTCTCCCTCCTCACCGCACCCCTCACCCCCTGGCAGCTCGCCGAGCGCATGGACTGGAACCGGCCCTGGGGGCGGATCCCCCACGGCTCCCGCACCATCGCCGTCTCCGAGGCCGAGGCCCATCTGCGGCGGCTGGTGAAACTGGGCCGCGCGGAAGCCGTGCCGGGGAGCGATCCGGTGACCTACGTCGCGGTGCCCGACGGCGGGTCCGGCGGGGCGTCCGACGCCGGGTCCGATGCCGGATCAGGAGAGGTGTCCGATGCCGGGTCCGGCGGGGTGTCCGATGCCGTGCCCGATGCCGGGTCCGATGCCGGGTCCGGCAGGGTGCCCGATGCCGTGCCCGACGGCGGGTCCGGAGGGGTGTCCGGCGCCGGGTCCGGAGGGGTGTCCGGCGGGGTGTGACCGGCACCCCACAGCGGCTTGCGGACCGCCCGGTAAAGTGGCGGCGTCGTCATCACACCCGTACGGGGGGAAGCCGGTGCAAATCCGGCGCTGACCCGCAACCGTGAGCAGACCGCGTCTGTGAGCCGGACTGCCCCGTACGGATCGTGACCGGCTCAGCGTGCGCCGGCACACCGCCGCGCACGGCACCGTCGAGGGATACGGAGCCGAGCCGCCCGGGGTCGTCCCGTGCTGCCCGGCTCCCTTAGGGGAGAGGCACCCGCTCATCATGAACGTCCGCCGCAGCGCCGCGGTCCTGGCCGCCGCCGTCGCCGTACTCGGTGCCGCCGTGCCCGCCGTCGCAGCACCCTCCCCGTCACCGTCGGTGTCCCTGCCGGACGGGCTGTACGGCACCGCCGACCCGACGTACGACGGTGTGTGGCGGCAGTCGCTGACGCTGCTCGCGCAGACCGAACAGGGCGTCGTCCCCGCCGGCAAGGCGGTCGACTGGCTGGCCGGGCAGCAGTGCGCCGACGGCGGCTTCGCCTCCTACCGCGCCGACGCGGCCGAGCCCTGCGACGCCAAGACGATGCTCGACACCAACGCCACCGCCGTCGCCGTGCAGGCCCTCGCCGCGACCGGCGGCCACGAGGACGTGCCCCGCAAGGCGGTCACCTGGCTGAAGTCGGTGCAGAACACGGACGGCGGCTGGGGCTACAACCCCGGCAGCCCCTCCGACGCCAACTCCACCTCCGTCGTCACCGGCGCCCTCACCGCCGCCGGTGAGAATCCCGCCGACGTCGTCAAGGCGGGCAAGTCCCCCTACGACGCCCTGCTGACCCTCGCCCTGCCCTGCAAGGGCAAGGACGCGGGCGCCTTCGCCTACCAGCCCGACAAGCAGGGCAAGCTCGCCGCCAACGCCGACGCCACCGCCGCGGCCGTGCTCGCCGCCCTCGGCGAGCCGCTGGCCGGACAGAACGCCACGGACGAGAAGAGCTCCCCGTCCTGCGCGAAGCCCGCCGACGCCGCGCAGGCCGCCCACAACGGCGCCTCGTACCTGGCCGGGGCCCTTGCCAAGGACAAGCACCTGACGTCCGCGCTGCCCGGTGCGGAGGACCAGCCCGACTACGGCAACACCGCCGACGCGGTCGTCGCGCTCGCCGCCGCCGGCTTCGGCGAACAGGCCGGCGCCTCCGCCCGCTGGCTGGAGGCCAACGCCCTGAAGTGGGCCGAGCAGAGCGGCCCCGCCGCCTACGCCCAGCTCGTCCTCGCCGCGCAGGCCGGCGGCATCGACCCGGAGGACTTCGGCGGCGAGGACCTGGTCGCGCTGCTCAACGCCACCGGGCCCGCCCCGGACAAGGTCCCCGCGAAGGGCACCCCCGCGGACGGCGACCCGTCCGACAGGAAGACGGACGAGGCCGCCGACGACAGCGACGGTGTCAGCGTCTGGTGGATCGTCGGCGTCGGCCTCGTCGGCGGCATCGGCGTCGGCTTCCTGATCAGCTCCCGCAAGAAGTCCCGGCAGTGATCCGCCGAGCCGTCCGGCCCGCGCACGGAAGGGTCCCCGCGGCGGTGCGCCGCGCCGGGGCCCTCCTGGCCGCGGTCCTGGTCGTGCTGACCGGCGCGGCCCAGGCCGCCCACGCCACCGGCTACCGCTACTGGTCCTTCTGGGACCGTGACGGCGCCCGCTGGGTCTACGCCACCCAGGGCCCCGCCACCGCCCGCCCCTCCGACGGTGACGTCCAGGGCTTCCGGTTCGCGGTCAGCGAGGACTCCCAGGACGCCGACCAGCCGCGCGGCGCCGCCGACTTCGCCGCGATCTGCGCGGACACCCCCGCGCAGCAGGGCAAAAAGCGCGTCGCCCTGGTCCTCGACTTCGGCACCGCCGCCGACGCGCCCCCCGGGGAGACCCCGCCGCCCGCCCGTACGGTGTGCGCGAGCGTCGCCCCCGACGCGACGACCGCCGAGGCCCTGGCCGCCGTCGCCAAGCCCCTGCGCTACGACACCAACGCCCTGCTGTGCGCCATCTCCGGCTACCCGGAGCGGGGCTGCGGCGAGCAGGTCTCGGGCGACCGGGGCTCCGCCGACGCGCAGCCCTCCACGAAGACGGCGGCGGACGACTCCGACGGCGGCCCCTCCCTCGGACTGATCGCCGGAGCCGGTGTGGTGGTGCTGCTCGGCGCCGCCGGGATCTGGCAGGCACGCCGCCGTGCGTGACGGCACCGCCGTGCACCCCGGTGCGTGGTGGCTGTGGGCCCTCGGACTGGGCACCGCAGCCACCCGCACCACCAACCCGCTCCTGCTCGGCCTGCTCGTCGCCGTCTCCGGCTATGTCGTCGCGGCCCGCCGGCCCGACGCACCCTGGGCCCGTTCCTACGGCGCCTTCGTCAAACTCGGCCTCGCGGTGCTGGCCGTGCGGCTGCTGTTCGCGGTGTTCCTCGGCTCTCCCGTCCCCGGCACGCACATCGTGCTGACCCTGCCCGAAGTCCCCCTGCCCGACTGGGCGCAGGGCATCCGCCTCGGCGGCCGGGTCACCGCCGAGGGCCTGGTGTTCGCCCTCTACGACGCCCTGCGGCTCGCCGCGCTGCTCATCTGCGTCGGCGCCGCGAACGCCCTCGCCAACCCCTCCCGGCTGCTGAAGTCCCTGCCGGGCGCGCTGTACGAGACCGGCGTCGCCGTGGTCGTCGCCCTCACCTTCGCCCCCCACCTGATCGCCGACATCCAGCGGCTGCGCGCCGCACGCCGGCTGCGCGGCCGCCCCGACCGCGGCGTCCGCGCACTGCTGCACGTCGGACTGCCGGTGCTGGAGGGCGCGCTGGAACGCTCCGTCGCCCTCGCCGCCGCGATGGACTCGCGCGGGTACGGCCGTACCGCCGACGTCCCCGCCGCGATCCGCCGTACGACCGCCGTGCTCACGATCGCCGGACTGCTCGGCGTGTGCGCGGGCACGTACGGACTGCTGACCGCCCAGGGCGGCGCCTACGGGACACCCGTGCTGCTCGCCGGGACGGCCGCCGCGCTCGGCGGGCTGTGGCTGGGCGGCCGCCGCACCCCCCGCACCCGCTACCGGCCCGACCGCTGGGACCTGCGGGCCTGGCTGGTCGCCGGGTCGGGCGCCGCCGTCGCCGCGCTGCTCACGCTCGCCGCGACCCGTGATCCCGGCGCACTGAGCCCCGGGGTGATCCCGCTGGTCGCGCCGGAACTGCCGGTGTGGCCGGCGGCGGCCTGCCTGCTGGGGCTGCTGCCCGCGTTCGTCACGCCGCCACCGAAATCGCCGAAGTCCCCCGAGGAGCCGTCGTGATCCGCTTCGAGGATGTCTCCGTCACCTACGAAGGCGCGGCCGAACCCTCCGTGCGCGGCGTCGACTTCGAGGTGCCCGAGGGTGAACTCGTCCTGCTGGTGGGCCCGTCGGGCGTCGGCAAGTCGACCCTGCTCGGCGCCGTCGGGGGCCTGGTGCCGCACTTCACCGGCGGCACCCTGCGCGGCCGGGTCACCGTCGCGGGCCGCGACACCCGCACGCACAAGCCGCGCGACCTGGCGGACGTGGTCGGCACGGTCGGCCAGGACCCGCTGTCGCACTTCGTGACGGACACGGTGGAGGAGGAACTCGCCTACGGCATGGAGTCCCTGGGGCTCGCCCCGGAGGTGATGCGCCGCCGGGTCGAGGAGACCCTCGACCTGCTGGGGCTGGCCGCGCTGCGCGACCGCCCGCTCGCCACGCTCTCCGGGGGCCAGCAGCAGCGCGTCGCCATCGGCTCCGTCCTCACCGCCCACCCGGACGTGCTCGTCCTCGACGAACCGACCTCGGCGCTGGACCCGGCGGCCGCGGAGGAGGTCCTCGCCGTCCTCCAGCGGCTCGTCCACGACCTCGGCACGACGATCCTGATGGCCGAGCACCGGCTGGAGCGCGTCGTCCACTACGCGGACCGTGTCCTGCTGCTGCCCGCGCCCGGCGCGGCGCCCGTCCTGGGCACCCCGGCGGAGGTGATGTCGGTGTCCCCGGTCTTCCCGCCGGTGGTGGAACTGGGCCGCGCGGCGGGCTGGTCGCCGCTGCCGCTGACCGTGCGGGACGCCCGCCGCAGGGCCGCGGACCTGCGGGAACGGCTGAAGGAGCGGCAGCCGCAGGAGCCGGCCGGGACACCCGCGGCCCTCCCCCCTGCCCCGGCGCGGCCGGCCGCACGGCGGAGGTTCCCGGCCCGGCGGGCCGCCGGCACCCCCGACGCGGCTCCCCTCGCCGCCGAGGTGCGGGACCTCGTGGTCCGCCGCGGGCGGGTCACCGCGCTGCGCAAGGCCGGTCTCACCGTCGGCCCCGGCGAGACGATCGCGCTGATGGGCCGCAACGGCGCCGGGAAGTCCACCCTGCTGTCCGCGCTGGTCGGCCTGGTGGAGCCGGCCTCCGGCACGGTCCGCACGGGCGGGGCCGTCCCGCACAGGACGCCGCCGCGCGAGCTGGTCCGGCGGGTCGGGCTGGTCCCGCAGGAGCCACGCGACCTGCTGTACGCCGACACGGTCGCGGGCGAGTGCGCGCAGGCGGACCGGGACGCGGGGGCCGAGCCGGGCACCTGCCGTGAGCTGGTGTCGAGGCTGCTGCCCGGTGTCGCGGACGAGACGCACCCGCGCGACCTCTCCGAGGGGCAGCGGCTGTCCCTCGCCCTGGCGGTGATCCTGGCGGCACGCCCGCCCCTGATCCTGCTGGACGAGCCGACCCGCGGCCTGGACTACGCGGCGAAGGCCCGCCTCGTCGGACTGCTGCGGGAGCTGGCCGCCGAGGGCCACTCGATCGTGCTGGCCACGCACGACGTGGAGCTGGCGGCGGAGCTGGCCCACCGGGTGGTGCTGCTGGCGGACGGCGAGGTGATCGCGGACGGCCCGGCGCGGGAGGTGGTGACCTCGTCGCCCTCCTACGCGCCCCAGGTGGCGAAGATCCTCGCCCCGCAGCAGTGGCTGACCGTCGCCCAGGTGAGGAAGGCCCTCGGATGACCCCCGACATGTCCGGCCGGGTCCGCGCGGTCCGGCTGGGACCCCGCTCCACGGCCTCCCTGGCGCTGGTCAGCGCGGTCGGCGTGGCCGCGCTGACCTGGCCCTTCTTCGCCCCGCCCGAGTCGTCGGCGGTGGCCCACGCCCAGGACGCGCCCTGGCTGTTCGCATGCCTTCTCGGGCTGCTGGTCCCCGTGGTCGCGGCGACGATCGCGGAGTCCGGGCTCGGCCCCAAGGCGGTCGCGATGCTCGGGATGCTGGCCGCCACGGGGGCCGCGCTGCGGCCGATCGGGGCGGGCACGGCCGGGATCGAGCCGATGTTCTTCCTGCTGGTGCTGAGCGGCCGGGTCCTCGGACCGGGCTTCGGTTTCGTCCTGGGGTGCGTCACGATGTTCGCCTCGGCCCTGCTCACCGGCGGGGTCGGGCCCTGGATGCCGTACCAGATGCTGGCGATGGGCTGGTTCACCATGGGCGCGGGCCTGTTGCCCGGCCCGGCCCGGCTGCGCGGCCGGGCGGAGATCGGGCTGCTGACGGCGTACGGCTTCGTCGCCGCGTTCGGCTACGGCACGCTGATGAACATGGCGGGCTGGACCTTCATGAGCCCCGCGACCACGACACTCGCCATGGACCCGCACGCGGGCCCCGCCGCGAACTTCGTCCGCTTCCTCGCGTACTGCCTGGCCACGTCTCTCGGCTGGGACCTGGGCCGGGCGGTCTGCACGGTCCTGCTCACCCTCGCCCTCGGCCCCGCCCTCCTCAAGGCCCTCCGCCGGGCCACCCGCAGAGCCGCCTTCGAGGCGCCGGTCACCTTCGACGGACCCGCTGGGTGACGCGGTCGGCACAGGGGGTCGCATCCAGG
>NZ_JBIVOX010000055.1:0-6107 GCF_044754345.1 Streptomyces sp. NPDC093094
CTCCGGCAGCACCAGCGGCGCCTGCAACGTCAGCTCCTCCACCACACCACAACCCAGCCGCTCCCCCGCCCGCCCCACCAGCTCCACAAAACCGGCGCCGGGGAACAGGACCGTGCCGCCGAAGGCGTGGTCGGCGAGCCACGGCTGGTCCGCCAGGGACAGCCGGCCCGTCATCACCAGACCGCCCGCTTCGGGCAGTTCGACGGCGGCGCCGAGCAGCGGATGCCCGGTGGACTCCACACCGGCCGCGGTCGTGCCGGTGCCGGTGGTGCCGCTCGAGCGGGCCCAGTACCTCTTGTGCTGGAAGGCGTAGGTGGGCAGGCCGGGAAGGTGCGGGTGGGGCGCCGGCTGCTCCGGGCGGGCGGACAGGGCGGCGAAGTACGCCTCCCAGTCGACGTCGGTGCCCGTGGTGTGCAGGGCGCCGAGGAGACCCGCCAGAGTCTCCGTCTCGGGGCGCCCGCGGCGCAGGGCCGGGACGACGAGCGGGGTGTCCCGCTGTCCGTCGGCCGCGTCCATGGTCGCCGGTTCCACGGTCATGGGGGTCAGCTGGGCGTCGGGGCCGAGCTCCACGAAGCGGGTGACGCCCGTCCCGGCCAGGTGCCGGACGGCGTCGCCGTAGCGGACGGCGTCGCGGGCGTGCCGGACCCAGTGGTCGGCGGAGAACGACTCGGCGCGGGTGCCGGTGGTGGCGGAGACGACGGGCAGGACGGGCGTACGGTGGCGCAGCCCGGCGGCGACGGTGCGGAACTCGTCGAGCATCGGCTCCATCAGCGGCGAGTGGAAGGCGTGCGAGACACGCAGCCGCTTCACCCGGTGTCCGCGTGCTTCGAGGGTGCGGGCGATCTCCAGGACGGCGTCGGTCTCGCCGGACACCACCACGGAGGCGGGGCCGTTGACGGCGGCGAGTCCGGTGGTGCCGGTCAGCAGGGGCCGTACCTCGTCCTCGGTGGCCTGTACGGCGACCATGGCACCGCCGACCGGCAGCGCCTGCATCAGCCGGCCGCGCACCGCCACCAGCCGCGCCGCGTCCGCCAGATCCAGCACCCCCGCCACATGCGCGGCAGCGATCTCACCCACCGAATGACCGGCCACCACATCCGGCCGCACCCCCAGCGACTCCATCAACCGGAACAGCGCCACCTCCACCGCGAACAACGCCGGCTGCGCGAACTCCGTACGCTCCAGCACCTCCGCGTCCTCACCCCACAGCACCTCCAGCAGGGGGCGGGGCAGATGCGCGTCGAGAGCGGCGGCGGCCTCGTCGAGGGCCCGGGCGAACGCGGGGAAGACGTCGTACAGGGTGCGTCCGGCTCCGGTCCGCTGGGCGCCCTGGCCGCTGAAGAGGAACGCGGTGGTGCCCTGGGTGCGGGCGTGGCCGCGGTGGACGGCCGGGGCGTCGCCGCCTGCCGCCAGGTCGGCGAGGCCCGCGGTGAGGATGGTGGGGTCGGCGCCGACGAGTGCGGCGCGATGCTCCAGCTGGGCGCGGGAGGCGGCCAGGGAACGGGCGAGAGCGGTGAGATCCTGGCCCGGCCGCTCGGTGAGCCAGGTGTGCAGCCGGCCGGCCTGGGCGGCGAGCGCCTGGGGGCTGCGGCCGGACAGGAGCAGGGGGACGGCGGCCTGTTCACCGTCCGCGGCGACGGTGCGGCCCGGTTCGGCGGCGGGCTCCGCGGCTGTGCCGGTGCGGCCCGGTTCCGTGGCGGGCTCCGCGGCTGTCTCGGTGCCGTCGGTGGCGGTGGGCAGTTCGAGGATCACATGGGCGTTGGTGCCGCTGATCCCGAAGGAGGAGACGCCGGACCGGCGCGGGCGGTCGGTGCGCGGCCAGGGGCGGGACTCGGTCAGCAGGGCGACCCGGCCCGCCGACCAGTCGACGCGGGGGGTGGGCTCCTCCAGGTGGAGGGTGCGGGGCAGGACCGCGTGGCGCATCGCCATGACCATCTTGATGACGCCGCCGACGCCGGCGGCGGCCTGGGTGTGGCCGATGTTCGACTTCAGGGAGCCCAGCCAGAGCGGTTCGCCGCCGGGCCGGTCCTGGCCGTAGGTGGCGAGCAGTGCCTGGGCCTCGATGGGGTCGCCGAGGGTGGTGGCGGTGCCGTGCGCCTCGACGGCGTCGACCTCGCCCGCGGACAGCCGCGCGGCGGCCAATGCCTGCCGGACGACCCGCTGCTGGGCGGGGCCGTTGGGCGCGGTCAGTCCGTTGCTGGCACCGTCGGAGTTGACGGCGCTGCCGCGGACGACGGCGAGGACGGGGTGGCCGAGGCGGCGGGCGTCGCTGAGCCGTTCGACGAGCAGCATGCCGACGCCCTCGCCCCAGCCGGTGCCGTCGGCGGACGCGTCGAAGGAGCGGCAGCGGCCGTCCTTGGACAGGCCGCGCTGCCGGGAGAACTCCACGAACGTCTCCGGGGTGGCCATCACGGTCACCCCGCCGGCCAGGGCGAGATCGCACTCGCCGGAGCGCAGCGCCTGGACGGCGAGGTGCAGGGCGACCAGGGAGGAGGAGCAGGCGGTGTCGACGGTGACGGACGGGCCTTCCAGGCCGAAGACGTAGGAGACGCGGCCGGAGGCGAGTGAGCCGACGTTCGCGCCCGCCGGGTAGTCGTGGTACATCATCCCGGCGAACACACCGGTGCGGCTGCCCTTGACGGCGGTGGGGGCGATGCCGGCGCGTTCGAACGTCTCCCACGCGGTCTCCAGCAGGAGCCGCTGCTGCGGGTCCATGGCGAGGGCCTCGCGCGGGCCGATGCCGAACAGTTCGGCGTCGAAGTCGCCGGCGTCGTGGAGGAAGGCCCCCTCACGGACGTAGGTGGTGCCCGGCCGGCCCGGTTCGGGGTGGTAGAGGCGCTCCACGTCCCAGCCGCGGTCGGCGGGGAACTCGGAGACGGCGTCGGTCTCCTCCTCGACCAGCCGCCACAGGTCCTCCGGGGAGCGGACCCCTCCGGGGTAGCGGCAGCTCATCGCGACGATCGCGACGGGTTCGTGCGCGGCCTCGGTGAGTTCGCGGTTCTCGGCGCGCAGCCGCTGCGCCTCCTTGACGGACAGCCGCAGCGCGTCCACGAGCTGGGCATCGGTTCCGTTCGCCATTGCCGGTCTCAACTTCCCTTGGTCGGTACGAACTCGGTCTTCGGGGGGTCAGCGGGGGGTCAGCGGGTGCCGGCGGCGGTGCCGCGCACCGGGGCGGCGGCGAGCAGCGCCTTCAGGCCGGGGAACTGCGCGAGGGCCTCGGTGGTGGTCAGGGGTGCCTTGCGCGGGCCGCGCACCACGGTGAGCAGGCCGGCCGGGGTGAGCATGCGGCTCGCCGGGGCGGCCAGCGTGTAGACGTCGAACAGGCTCCTGGCGACGACGGGTTCGCTCAGCGCGGTGCGGGCCAGCCGGTCGCCGAACCGCTTGGCGAGGCCGCCGGGGGCGGCGGTCCGGCGCATGCCCTCGGTGCGCACGTGCGGATAGTTCAGGTCCTGGGTGCTGGCCATGGTCCAGGCCAGGGCCGTCTCCTTGGCGGCGCGCTTCTGGTAGCGGGCGGCGAGTCCGGGGCGGATGCCGCCGGTGCGTTCCAGTTCGGCGCGCAGCGCCACGGCGCTCTTCGCGGCGACCGACATGCCGTGGGCGTACACCGGGTTGAGGGAGGCGAGGGCGTCGCCGATGACGGCGAGGCCGTCGGGCATGGGCGTCTTCTCGTAGTAGCGGCGCCGGTTGGCGGTGCCGCGGTGCGGGCGGATCTCCCCGACGGGGGTGGCCCGGGAGAACAGTTCGCCGAGGACGGGGTCGCGCATGGTGCCCGGGAACGCGGTGAAGCCGCTCTCGTCGGTGGGCGGCTCGCCGCCGCGGGTGCCGATGAGCGTGACGATCCAGCGGTCGCCCTCGATGAGGCACACGGTGCCGCCGCGGCCGGGCCGTCCGGTGCCGGACTCGGGCTGGACCAGGACGGCGGGGAAGTCGTCGTCGACTCCGTCGGGAACCTGGAACAGACGGCTGGCATAGGCGAGTCCGGAGTCGACGACCTGCTCGGGCACGGCCGGGACGCCGAGCGCGGCGAGCCAGTCGGGGGTGCGGGAGCGGCGGCCGGTGGCGTCGACGACGAGGTCCGCGCTCAGGGTGCGCTCGGCTCCGCCGTCCTGTTCGAGGCGTACGCCGGTGACGCGGCGGGCGTCCCCGGTGAACCCGGTGGCCTTGGCGGACTCCAGGACGGTGACGGCGGGGTCGCTCAGGACCTGTTCGCGTACGACGTGGTCGAGCAGGTCCCGGCTGCACGCGATCATGAACGCGTCGCTGTCGTGGCGCAGCGACCAGCCCTCGGTGGACAGGGTGAGGATGTCCGCGCCCATGACCCGGCGCTTGGCACCCCGGGCGTACAGGGTGTCGGTGACGCCGGGGAGCAGCGACTCCAGGGCCTGGGCGCCGCCGCCCATCAGCATGTGGCTGTGGTGCCCCTGGGGCAGTCCTCGGCGCGGCCGGGGGGAGTCGGGGAAGCGGTCGCTCTCGATGACGGTGACGGTCGCGTGGCGGGCCAGCACCGAGGCGGCGAGCATGCCTGCCATCCCGCCGCCGAGCACGATTGCACTGGTCATGGTCAGCTCTTCTCTCCGGCGGGCCGTGCCGCCGGGTCGGTTGCGTGGGGAGAGGGGCCGGTGGCCGGCCGGGGCCTGTGGACGGCCGGGGCCTGCCGGTGGCCGGCCTGCGGTCCTGCGGTCCTGCGGTCAGGAGCCTCCGCCGAGGACCATGCCGATCAGGCTCTCGGTGTCCATGGCGTCGATGGCGTCCATTGCGTCGATGCCGTCGGCATCGGTGAGGCCGGCGGTGTTCTCGGTGTGCGCGATCCCGTCGGTGGCGCCGGTGGCTTCGGTGCCGAGCCGCAGCAGGGCGTCCAGCAGTCCGGCTTCGCGCAGGCGGGCGACGGGGACGGCGTGCAGGAGCCTGCGGACCTCGTCGTCGCCCGGCCCGGTCCCGGGGCCCGGCTGCGGGGCGAGTTCGGACGCCAGGTGCGCGGCCAGCGCACGGGCGTCCGGGAAGTCGAACAGCAGGCTGGGCGGCAGCCGCAGCCCGGTGAGCGTGTTGAGCGTGTTGCGCAGTTCGACGGCGGTCAGGGAGTCGAAGCCGAGGTCGCTGAAGGCCCGGTCCGGGTCGATCGAGGTCGCGTCGGCGTGCCCGACGACCGCCGCGGCCCGGGTGCGCACGAGGTCGAGCAGGGTCGCGGCGCGTTCCTGCGGTGTCTGCTGCGCGAGCCGTTCCCGCAGCGCGGGAACGGTGCCGGCCGCCCCCTCGCCCCGCGCGGCGCCCCGGTGCCGGGTGCGACGGGACCCGGTGTGGAACAGCGCGGCGGGCGAACCGCAGTCGGCGGCGTGCCGGTCCAGTCGTACGAGGATCGGTGCGGCCATGTCGAGGGCGAGGACGGTGTCGAGGACGCCGAGGGCCTCGCCGGGCGAAAAGCCGTGGACGCCGACGCGTTCCAGGCGCCGCAGGTCGGTCGCGTCGAGCGTGCTCGCCATGCCGGCGTCGTCGGCCCAGGGACCCCAGGCCAGTGACTGGGCGGGCAGTCCCTGGGAGCGGCGGTGCTCGGCGAGCGCGTCCAGGAAGGTGTTCGCGGCCGCGTAGCTGCCCTGGCCGGGGCTGCCGAAGACACCCGCTGCGGAGGAGAACAGCACGAAGGCGTCGAGGCCGAGGCCGAGGGTGAGTTCGTGCAGGTTCAGCGCCGCGTCGACCTTCGGCCGCAGTACGCCGTCCAGGCGTGCGGGCGTCAGGGACGAGATCACCCCGTCGTCGAGGACACCGGCCGCATGGACCACGCCCGTGACGGTCTCGCCGTCGTCCGCCAGCCGCTCCAGCAGCTCGGCCAGTGCCGTGCGGTCGGCGACGTCACATGCCTCCACCCGCACCTCCTGTGCACCGGCCTCCTTCAGCCCGGCCACGACCTCGTCCATGCCCGGCACCGCGGCACCACGACGCGACACCAGCACCAGACGGCGTACGCCGTGGTGGCGGACCAGGTGCGCGGCGACCCGGCGGGCGATGCCTCCGGTGCCTCCGGTGAGGAGGACGGTGCCGGTGCCGAAGGACACCCCACCCTCCTCGCCCTCACCCACGGGGACCCGGGACAGACGAGGCTCGAACACCTCACC
>NZ_JBIVOX010000056.1:0-5843 GCF_044754345.1 Streptomyces sp. NPDC093094
ACTCGGGCTTGCGCTCGATGGGGGTCTGGCTGTTGCGGACCTCCAGGCGCAGCATCTTGCGTCCGTCGGGTGCGACTGCGGACACGACCGGCTCCCTAGCGATTGATTCTTCGGCGTTCCCAAGGGTACGCCCGTTGATTTGCTGCCCGGCCGTGGTGCCGGACCTGGCTATGCCGCGGTGGGCTTCTCGATCTCGCGCGGCTTGAGGTCCGCGTTGCCCAGCACGTCCGCCAGATGGCGCTCCGCCACCGGAAGGACGTCGTCGATGGTGAGATCGCGGCCCAGCTCGTCGGCGAGGGAGGCCACTCCCGCGTCGCGGATGCCGCACGGGATGATGCGGTCGAACCACTTGTTGTCCGGGTTCACGTTCAGCGCGAAGCCGTGCATGGTGACGCCCTTGGCGACGCGGATGCCGATCGCGGCGATCTTGCGGTCCTCACGGCGCTGGCCGGCGTTGGACGGGGCGTACTCCGGGCCGTTCAGCCGCGGGTCGAACTCGTCGTCGTGCAGCCGCGGGTCGAAGTCGAGGGACAGCCCGCCCAGGGCGGGGCGTCGCTCGACCGGGTCACCGAGCACCCAGACCCCGCTGCGGCCCTCCACCCGGCTGGTCTCCAGGCCGAACTCCGCGCAGGTGCGGATCAGGGCCTCCTCCAGGCGCCGTACGTGCGCGACCACGTCGACCGGGCGCGGCAGCTTCTGGATCGGGTAGCCGACGAGCTGGCCCGGGCCGTGCCAGGTGATCTTGCCGCCGCGGTCCACGTCCACCACGGGCGTGCCGTCCAGCGGGCGCTCGTCGTCGGCGGTGCGCCGCCCGGCCGTGTACACCGGCGGGTGCTCCACGAGCAGCACGGTGTCCGGGATCTCGTCCGCGAACCGCGCCGCGTGCACCCGGCGCTGCTCGTCCCACGCCTCCTGGTACTCGACGGCCTCCGCGCCGAAGCCCATCCGGACGAACCGCAGCTCACTCACGGCAAGCGCCTCCTCGAATTCGTAAGGCATGAAACGCGCCCACGCCACTGTACGACTCCCTGTCGCACGTCAGCTCCGGTGGTAATCCTCACACGATCGGATGAATGGATGCCGAAGTGCGTGGCCCCCTGCTCACGCTCCGCTACATTCGCGCCGTTCACAAGGCCATAAGGGCTGCTCACAGGCAATTCCAGGCACTTCGGAAGGCCTGGAGGGCAGGAGACCTCACCGCACATGACGGATCGACCCGCGCAGCGCACGCCCAACCGCCAGCTCGCCGCGCTCATCGCAGAAGCGGGATTCTCCAACGCAGGTCTGGCCCGCCGTGTGGACCAGCTCGGCATGGAACACGGGCTCGATCTCAGATACGACAAGACCTCGGTCACCCGCTGGCTGCGCGGGCAGCAGCCGCGCGGCACCACGCCCGCCCTCATCGCCGAGGTCTTCACCCGCCGTCTGGGCCGCCGCCTCACCGCCCAGGACCTCGGACTGGACGCCTGCGCGCCCGTCTACGCGGGGCTGGAGTTCGCCGGGGGCCCGGAGGAGGCCGTCGACATCGTCAGCGGCCTGTGGCGCAAGGACTCCGGCAGCCATGCCGAGCTCCGCAAGATCGCCTTCACCCCGGCGGGGCTCGTCGTGCCCAGCCGGGACTGGCTGATCGGCCGGGCCGACGAGAAGGTCGCCCACGGCGGGCAGCCGCTGCGGGTGCCCGTCCCGGGGCGGCCCGCCGTGCCCAGGCAGCGCACCCAGACCGAACGCGGACCCGGCCAGAAGGTCACCACGGGCGACATCGCCGCCCTGCACTCGGTCGGGGACCTCTTCCGCGCCCTGGACGACCAGTACGGCGGCGGCCACGCCCGCCAGGCCCTCGTGCGCTACCTGGAGCACGAGTGCGAACCCATGCTGCGCGGCACCTACGGCGAGCAGACCGGCCGCCGGCTGTTCGCCGCGGCCGCCGATCTGACGCGGCTGGCCGGCTGGACCTCGTACGACATCGCCGCGCACGGGCTCGCCCAGCGCTACTTCGTCCAGGCGCTGCGGCTCTCGCAGGCCGCGGGGGACCGGGCGTACGGCAGCTACGTGCTGGTGACCATGAGCCGCCAGGCCGTGTACCTCGGGCACGGGCGCGAGGCCGTCCAGCTCGCCCGGGTCGCCCAGCAGGGGGCCGGGGGGTCGGCCCCGCCGGTGGTGCAGGCGCTGCTGCACTCGGCCGAGGCGCGCGGGCACGGGGTGCTCGGCGAGGTGCGTGCCTGCACGGCGTCCCTGGTGCGGGCCGAGCGCGCGCTGGAGACCGCCCGGCCCGGGGACGACACACCGCCCTGGGCCCGCTCCTTCGACGAGGCTCAGCTCGCCGACGAGTTCGGGCACTGCCACCGCGATCTCCAGCAGTTCCGGGCGGCCGCGCAGCACGCGGAGAGGTCGCTGCAACTGCGCGCGCCCGCCTTCGCGCGCAGCCGCCTCTTCTGCCGGGTCGTCCTCGCGACCGCCCGGCTCGGTCTCGGCGAGCTCGACCAGGCGTGCCGGCTGGGCGCCGAGGCGGCCGGGCAGGCCGTGGAGATGCGGTCGGTCCGGGCGGTGGAGTACGTCAGGGACTTCGAGCGGCGGCTGGAGCCCTACAAGGACGCCGCACCGGTCCGCGGGTACCGCGACAAGGTCGCCGCCCTGGGGTAGGGGCCGCCCCTCAGGCCCCTCAGGCCGCCTGGGGGACGGGTTCGGCGGTGCGCAGGGGCCTGTCCGCCCCCAGGTCCCGCAGGATCGCCGTGGCCGCCCTGCGGCCCGAATGCAGGGCGCCCTGCACCGTGCTCGTGTCCCGGTGGTCGCCGCAGACGTAGAGGCCGGCCAGGAGGCGGACCGGGCGGCGCAGGTCGTGGGGCGGGCGCATGGCGGGGACCGCCTCGGGTGTGTGGTGGACGGCGAGGGTCTCCCAGCGCGCGGTGGAGGTGCCGTAGAGCCGGGAGAGCTGCATGCGGACGGCCGTGTCGATGTCCGGGGCCGGGGTGCCCAGGACGGCCGACGAGATCAGGGCCCTCCCCTGCGGGGCCCGGGTCGGGTCGACGTCGCTGATCACCGCCGTGTGGGCGACGGGGCCGCCGCGGTCGGCGTCCAGGAGCAGCAGGGCGCCGGTCGCGGGAGGCACGTCCGTGGTGTGGTGGACCACCGTCACCGGGTGGAAGTCCGGCACCCGCAGCCCCGGCAGCAGCTCGGCGGCCGTGCGGGCGTCGGTGGCCACCAGGACCGCCCGGCAGCGGAACTCGCCGTGCTCGGCCGTGGTCACCGACGTGGTGGACACGGAGGTGACCTGGACGCCGGTGTGCACGGTCCCCGGCGGCAGACCGCGCGCCAGCAGTTCGGGCAGCACCTCGGCGCCGCCCTCGGGCACGCACAGCCGGCCGGCCGCGAACGAGCGCAGCGCGAGGTCGGCGCAGCGGCTGGACGTCGTCAGATCCGGGTCGCACAGCAGCGCGGCGAGCAGCGGCCGCAGGAAGCCGTCGACCGTGCGGGAGGGCAGACCGCGGGCGGCGAGCGCCTGGCCGGCGGGCAGCTCCTGGCGGGCCAGCAGCCGTTCGACGGGCGTCGAGGCGAGCCGGGCGAGCGCCGCGCCGAGCCGTGCCTGGTCGACGGCGGTGCCGACGGGCTTGCCGGACTGCTGCGGCCGGGGGGCGCTCGCGAAAGCGCGCACCGCGTGCAGTGCGCCCCTCGCGCTTCCCCGATGCAGGGGAGCGCCGACCCGCAGCCGGCGCCCGTCGCTGTGCAGCAGGACGCCCGGATCGAAACGGCGCAGGGCGAGCCCGTCCAGGCCCGGGGTCAGTCCCAGTTCGGGATACGCCGTGGACAGCAGCTGCCCGATCCGGTCGAGCCGGAAGCCGTCGACCTTCTCGGTCGACATGCGGCCCCCCGGACAGGGGGCGGCCTCCAGAACGGCTGTGCTGACTCCTGCGCGGGTCAGCCTCTGAGCTGCGGAGAGACCGGCGATCCCGGCTCCCACCACGACGACGTCCGCCTGATACGCGGGCTGAAGCACGTGCCCCTCCTCGAGGTTGCGCGGCCGGTGGAGGGCTCATGCCCTCAATAGGCTCCGGGGATACCCGAGTTCTGGTCGAGGTTAGGGCCGGGACCGATCAGGGACAGTCGCGCATCGACAGGGCACGGTCGCACAGCGGTCGCACACGGCCGGCGGACGCCGTGCGGGGGGAGCGGCCGCGCAGGTCAGCCCCGGTCGAGCGCCGCGCGGATGGTGTCGTCGATGCCGGGGAACGCGAACGCGAAGCCGGATTCCAGCAGCCGCCGCGGCAGCACCCGCTGGCTGCCCAGGACGTCGGACGCCATGTCGCCGAGCACGGTCCGCAACAGCGGCGCGGGCGCCGCCAGTACGGCGGGGCGGCGCAGCACCCGGCCCATCGCGGCGGTGATCTCACGGTTCGTCAGCGGCTCGGGTGCGGTCACGTTGAACGGCCCCGACAGGTCGTCGCGGTCGAGCAGATGACGGATCGCGGCCACCTCGTCGTGCAGGGAGACGTAGGACCAGTACTGCCGGCCGTCGCCGAGCCGTGTCCCGAGACCCGCCCGGAACAGCGGGAACAGCCGTCCCCACGCCCCGCCCTCGCGCGCCACCACCAGCCCGGTGCGCACGGACACCGTCCGCACACCGGCCTGACGGGCGGGCTCCGCGGCACTCTCCCACTCCACGCACACCGAGGGCAGGAAACCCTCCCCGGCGGGGGCGTCCTCGTCGACCGCGCGCTGCCCGGTGTCGCCGTAGTAGCCGACCGCGCTGCCGTTGACGAACACCCGGGGACGCGGCTGCGCACCGGCGAGCGCCCGGGCCAGGGTGCGGGTGCCCAGGACCCGGCTGGCCCGGATCTCCTCCTTGTACGCCCGCGTCCACGGCCGGTTCCCCACCCCGGCACCCGCCAGGTTCACCACCGCGTCGCACACGGGCAGTTCCACCCGCCCGGCCCGGGGGTCCCACCGGACCTCGTCGGCCGCCCGGGGCTCCCGGCGCACCAGACGCACCACCTCGTGCCCGTCCGCCGTCAACGACCGCACCAGGGCCCGGCCGATGAGCCCGGACGCCCCGGCCACCACGATTCGCGCACGCTCCATGCCCCCATCCTGCCGGGTGCCCGGGAAAAACCCCGGACCGGCACCGCCGCGTCCGCCGTACAGTGGCCGCCATGCCGGATCCGCAGATACGCATCCGTACGGCGACGTACGCCGACGAGCCCGCGCTGAGCCTCCTCGACCACGTCACCTGGTCCTCCCTGCACGCCGTCACCCCGAGGCCCGGACCCGAGGAGCCGTTCTTCCGGGAGACCGCCGGGCCGGGCGACCATCTGGTCGCCGAACTCGACGGCCGGCTCGTGGGCTACGTCCGGCTCGGCTTCCCGACCCCGCTCGCCTCGAACGCGCACGTCCGCCAGATCCGCGGCCTCGCCGTCGACGGCGCGGCCCGCGGCAAGGGTGCCGGGCGGGCCCTGCTCCGGGCCGCCGTCGTGCGGGCGCGGGCCCTGGGAGCCCGCCGCATCACCCTGCGGGTGCTCGGCCACAACACCGTCGCCCGCGCGCTGTACGCGTCCGAGGGCTTCACCGTGGAGGGTGTGCAGCCGGAGGAGTTCCTCCTCGACGGCGGGTTCGTGGACGACGTACTGATGGGACAGCGGCTGGTCTGAGCACCGCGCACCGCACCGCGCACCGCGCACCGCACCGCGCACCGCGCACCGCACCGCGCACCGCACCGCACCGCGCACCGCACCGCGCACCCCCCGGGGCGCGCGCCGCCCCTAGGTGTATTGATCACGAGCGTTGTTGACACTCGCCAGTGCTTGATCATGGCGAAGACCTCCGGTGTGGTGGAGCTGTCTAGGACTGCACCG
>NZ_JBIVOX010000057.1:0-5416 GCF_044754345.1 Streptomyces sp. NPDC093094
CAGCAGGCACCGATCCCCTACGAACAGCAGTCAGTTACCCTGACCTTTGCCGCATAACGACACGAACAGGTGTCCACTCCTCAGGGACAAGCCCCGACCTGCCTTGCCAGCTGCAGGTGACGGCCTCTCTTACCACGCATCTGGCCATACGTGTTGGCTGGGAAGGGCGGGCGTCTACGGCTGCCATGGGGGTGTCGGTGTACCGTCCGGGTCCAAGCCGTTTGGCCACAGTCTTTCGAGTACGTCCCGCATCTCGGGCCGGTGGTACAGGGCGTGGGGGCTGCCGTGGTCGGCGGCCTGGCGGAGAAGTGTTTCGGTTCCGGACCGGTCCCCGGCCCTCTCCCGCCTCATGGCCAGGTGGTGCAGGGCGCTTGTGTCGCCGTGGTGGGCGGCTTCGCGGGCCAGTTCCTCGGCGCCCTTCCGGTCCCCGGCCTCTTCCCGCGTCACAGCCAGGCGGTACAGGGCGCTGGTGCTGCCGTGGCGGGCGGCCTGGCGGAGGAGGGTTTCGGAGCCTTGTCGGTCCCCGGCCTCCTCCCGGGTCACAGCCAGGTGGTACAGGGCGCGGGTGCTGCCGAATTTGGCGGCCAGGCGGGCCAGGGCCTCCGCGCCCTCCCGGTCTCCAGCCTCCTCCCGCCTCATGGCCAGGTGGTGCAGGGCGCTTGTGTCGCCGTGGTGGGCGGCTTCGCGGGCCAGTTTCTCGGCGCCCTTCCGGTCCCCTGCCTTCTCCCGCGTCATGGTCAGGCGGTTCAGGGCGCGGGTGCTGCCGTGTTCGGCGGCCAGGCGGGCCAGGGCCTCGGCGCCCTTCCGGTCCCCTGCCTTCTCCCGCGTCATGGTCAGGCGGTACAGGGCGCGGGTGCTGCCGTGCTCGGCTGCTTGGCGGGCCAGGGTCTCAGCGCCTTCCCGGTCCCCGGCCTCCTCCCGCAGCTCGGTCAGGCGGTTCAGGGCGTCGGTGCTGCCGTGCTCGGCTGCCTGCCGGGCCAGGGCCTCCGCGCGCTCCCGGTCCCCGGCCTCCTCCCGGGTCACAGCCAGGCGGTACAGGGGGAGGTTGTCGCCGTGGTCGGCAGCCTGGCAGGCCAGAGCGTCGGCGCTCGCCCGGTCCCCGGCCTCCTCCCGCAGGCCGGCCAGGTGGTGAAGGGCGCTGGTGTTGCCGTGGCGGGCGGCCTGGAGGAGGAGGGCTTCGGAGCCTTGTTGGTCTCCGGCTCTTTCCCGCATGACGGCCAGGTCCTTCAGGACGCTGGTGTCGCCGTGTTCGGCGGCCAGGCGGGCCAGCTTGTCGGCGTTCTCCCGGTCCCCGGCCCTTTCCCTGATCACAGCCACGTGGTGTAAAGCGCTGGTGTTGCCGTGGCGGGCGGCCTGGAGGAGGAGGGCTTCGGCGGCTTCTTGGTCTCCGGCTCTTTCCCGCGTCATGGCCAGGTCCTTGAGGACGCTGGTGTCGCCGTGTTCGGCGGCCAGGCGGGCCAGTTCCTCGGCGCCCTTCCGGTCCCCGGCCTCCTCCCGCCCCGCGGCCAGGCGGTGCACAGGGACGGTGTCGCCGTGATGGGCGGCCTGGCGGGCCAGTTTCTCGGCGCCTTCCCAGTCCCCGGTCCTCTCCCGCAGTTCGGCCAGGCGGTTCAGGGCGCTGGTGCTGCCGTGGTCGGCAGCGCGCCGGCGCAGGTGGTGCGCCCATTGCAGCCGGTGGCGTTGCTCGGCTTCCCGGGTGAGGTTGTCCAGGTCGTCGGGGTGGGTGAGGTGGGTGTGGGCGGCGTGCCAGAAGGAGGCGGGCGGGCACAGGTGGCGGCGGGCGGTGCGGCCGTGCTGGTCGAGGTAGTCGGCAAGCCGGAACAGTGGCCCCGCCGACCGAGGGGACGGCTCGGCCACGCCTGCGGTGGGGGCGGGCGGGTGCTGTGAGGGGCGGGGGGTGGTGCGGCGCAAAAGGGGGTGTCTGCCGTGGACCGGTTCGGCGAGTTCGGCGTAAGCCTGTTCGGCCCAGTCGTCGGTGAGCTGGTCGTGGTCGAGGTCGGTGAGGTAGCCGGGGGCGGCGTCGGTGAGGAAGGCCTGGGGAAGGTGGAGTCCGACGCCGAGGCGGCGTGCGTCCATCGCCGCGTCCAGCAGGGCCTTGGCGGCCGGGATCGCGTGCTGGTAGCGGTTGAGGAGTTCGGGGGCGCCGGCCAGGTCCTGGGTGATGCGCCCGTCAACGCGGGCGCGGGTGAGGGCGTCGGCCAGCAGCCGGTCACCGCCCTCGGCCAATGCCGTTGCCGCGGCCAGGGCGCGGGTGTCGAAGGCGTCGGGGATGGTCAGGGTGCGGCTGGCCAGCAGCTCCCGCGCCCGGCTGTGCGGATCCTCTGCGCGCGGTGTGGGCAGGGCCGTGTACTCCTTCGCGTACTCGGGCCAGAGCGTGCCCAGCACCAGGACCGGCCCGCGCTTGGGGCTGATCAGCAGGTGGTGGACGGCCGCCGCGATCCGCTCCCCGGCCGTCCGGTCGCCGAGGTAGTGCTGGGCCTCGTTCAGCCACACCACCGTGCGCGGCCCCACATGCTGCAGGTCCTCCAGCGCGGCCTCCACGCGGGCCGGGTGGTAGGGATGCCACAGCCGCCAGCCCCGCTTGGCCAGCGGCTGCACGGCCTCCCAGCAGGCCCGGGTCTTGCCCGTCGAGGAGGTGCCCACCAGCACCACGATCCGGCTGCGGCCGCCTGCCGCATCCTCCACCGCCTCGGCCAGCACCCGGTCATGCACGCGCCGCACATACCCCGGCAGCGCCCGCACCGCGGCCGTACCAGCGCCTGGAACGGCTGGACCGGGACCGGCGGGATGAACCTCCAGATCGTGCGGCTCCCACTGCCCGATCGGACGCCCCGGCCCGCCCGGCACGGCCGTGCCCGGCTCCGCGGCCGCCCTGCGCTGCAGCTCCAGCAGCCCGGCCACCGGCAGCCTCAGCGCGCGGGCCAGCGCCGCCACCGTCTCCTTCGACGGCACCGGCTTGCTGGGCGAGAGCGCCTCCGACACCGTGGTACGCCCCAGCCCAGCCCGGCGAGCGAGCTGGGTCTGGTTCAGCCGGGCCCGGGCCAGCCCGTCGGCCAGGCGTCTGCGCAGTTCGGTGAGTGCCGGACCATGACTGTTCTGCTCGTCGTGCACGTGCTCGCCCCCGGGCCTCTGGTGTGTTCGCCGGTGTTCATCTTCGTCCCGGCGAACCCCGGCGCACACCGTTTCGGCGACCTTCGACCACGTCAACATCCCACCGCACACCGGGAGTCCCGCCGTGACCGTCGCCGTCGCCCTGCTGTCCGCCGTTCTTGTGATCGTCGTCGCGGTGCTGGCCGCGGCCGGTGCGGGCAAGCTCTCCCGCCTGGACGGCGCCACCTACCCCGCCGCACTCACCCGGGCCGCCACCGCCTTCGCCGCGGTCGTCACCCTCGCCGCCACCGTCACCGCGGCCCTGGCCGCCCTCCTCACCTGAAACCGGCCCTCGGCGCAGGCGTCCCGCACGGGCGGACCGTCACCGGCTGTGCCCGCGCCCAGGGCCGCGCAGCCCTCGGGACCGCCGGGAGCCGCCGGCACCCGAGTCCCGAACCTCACGTAATTCCCCATCGGCAGCGTCAGCTTCCCCGCCCAGACGTTCGGGCATGGCAATGGATGCCATCCGTGCCCTCGCCCGCATATCGAGCGCGCCGGCCAGGGCAGGCTCTGTACCGTGGCGCCATGACGGACGGGGCAGAGCCGGGGCTCTTTGTGAACCGCTGGGGCGACACGTCGGATGCGGCTCCGCGCCGGCGAGGGTCCTACAGGGACATCTGCTCGTGCTTCGACCAGTCCAGACCTCATCCGCGGGCCCGGGTCGGATTCCACGACGAGCGGCAGGACACCTCCGCCCCGGGCTGGCAGCATCTGCTGGACCTGGTCGAGGAGGCCGCCGCCGACGGGCGTGAAGAGTTCCGTCCGCTGACCGAGCTGAGCCCGCAGGAGCGGCGGCAGGTCGTCACACTGCCGCCGAGCATCGCCGGGCTGACGGCAGTCAGGCACCTCGTGCTCTACGGCAGCAACCTGGTCCGGATCCCGCCCGAGATCGGGGCCATGGCCAGCCTGGAGGAGTTCACCCCCTACACCTCCTACCGGCTGCACTGGTTCCCCTACGAGATCACCCGCTGCCGGAAACTGACTCGCAGCACCGTGAGCACGCGCGCACTGTTCGGCAACCACAGGCTGCGACCGCCCTTCCCCAGGCTTCAGCCCACTCCGGCCCCCGCCGCGGACCTCGATCCGGACAACATGGACCCCCGGCGCTGGGGCGCCACCGCCATCCACACCTGCAGCGTCTGCGACCGCCCGATCGAGCAGGGCGGACTCCGCCAGGTGCGGATCTCGCTGCGCGTGGCCACCGACGTACTGCCCCTGCTGGTCAGCGCCTGCTCGTCGGCATGCGTCGCCGCGCTGCCCGATGGCGCTTCCGACTACATCCCCACACCGCACAAGGGCGGCCGAGTCGACCAGCCGGCACCCGACAGGGACGGCGGGAGTTCTGAACCCCCGCGCACTCAGGAACTGGCCTGATCGTGCGGCACTTGCGTGATCCCAGCATCGGAGCCGTCCTTATGCTCAGAGAATGGATGGCCACGAGACAGCGCATCTGGAGTGGTGGGCCAACACGGCGACCTGTCTGGCTCGCGTGCAGGTCGAGGTGAGAGCCGCTGCAGGCGCAGGCGAGTGGGAAGCCGTGATCTCGCCCCCGCTCGACCACAACGCCCTCGAAGAACTCAGCCGGCTCATCGAGGCTGACCCGTACCTCACCCTTCGCTTCGCCTCCGCAGCCGTCGAAGTGCAGGCCGAACGTGTCCAGGGCCTTGATCGCCTTCAGCTGACCGTCATCGCCGGACTGTGATCGGCGAACAGACTGGCACGACCGGCGATCCGCCAAGCCCTGCGCCGCGCCCGGCTTCCGCCAACACGATCATCAAAACCGGTCCGTTCATAGGCCGGAGCCTGACCAGCCGAGAGCATCCGCCCCAGAACCGCTCGTGGGGTAGAGCAGATGGTGTCCTCGGCCGGGGCCGTTGCCCTTGTGGCGCGTATCGGCGGTCTGGTGGGCGTACCGGATTGCCGTGGGGTACATCTGCCGCCGCGCGTCTCACAGGTCCGTCCACGGCCGCGCCCTGCCGCCCGCCAGCGGTGTCCACACCGGCTGACCCGGTCCGTGCTGCTCGAGGTCCTCGAGGACGGCTGCGCCCAGGCGGACCTCGCGGGCGAGGTCCGCGACGAGGGGGTGGCGGGCGGTCATCGCCTGCAGATCCCCGATCCGGTCCTCCAGCCGGGTGCGCCCTGCACCGGTCAGGATGAACAGCACGCGGGGAAAGGCGGGGTACCAGCGCAGCCAGGACGGCCCCGCCGAGGGCTGCCGGCGCCGGCCGGGGGCCTGGGGCTCGTAATGGAACAGCCGGGCGTACTC
>NZ_JBIVOX010000058.1:1925-3614 GCF_044754345.1 Streptomyces sp. NPDC093094
TGAAGACCTGCCTTCGGCGGGTCGTGACGGGTGGTCGGTCGTTGTTTGAGAACTGCACAGTGGACGCGAGCATCTGTGGCCAAGTTTTTAAGGGCGCACGGTGGATGCCTTGGCACCAGGAACCGATGAAGGACGTGGGAGGCCACGATAGTCCCCGGGGAGCCGTCAACCAGGCTTTGATCCGGGGGTTTCCGAATGGGGAAACCCGGCAGTCGTCATGGGCTGTCACCCATGCCTGAACACATAGGGCATGTGGAGGGAACGAGGGGAAGTGAAACATCTCAGTACCCTCAGGAAGAGAAAACAACCGTGATTCCGGGAGTAGTGGCGAGCGAAACCGGATGAGGCCAAACCGTATGCGTGTGAGACCCGGCAGGGGTTGCGCATGCGGGGTTGTGGGATCTCTCTTGACCGGTCTGCCGGCCGGTCGGTGAGTCAGAAACCGTTGATGTAGGCGAAGGACATGCGAAAGGTCCGGCGTAGAGGGTAAGACCCCCGTAGCCGAAACGTCAGCGGCTTGCCTGAGAGACACCCAAGTAGCACGGGGCCCGAGAAATCCCGTGTGAATCCGGCGGGACCACCCGCCAAGCCTAAATATTCCCTGGTGACCGATAGCGGATAGTACCGTGAGGGAATGGTGAAAAGTACCGCGGGAGCGGAGTGAAATAGTACCTGAAACCGTGTGCCTACAAGCCGTGGGAGCGTCGGGATGGAGCTTGCTCCGTCCTCGTGACTGCGTGCCTTTTGAAGAATGAGCCTGCGAGTTTGCGGTGTGTTGCGAGGTTAACCCGGGTGGGGAAGCCGTAGCGAAAGCGAGTCCGAACAGGGCGTTTCAGTAGCACGCTCAAGACCCGAAGCGGAGTGATCTAGCCATGGGCAGGTTGAAGCGGAGGTAAGACTTCGTGGAGGACCGAACCCACCAGGGTTGAAAACCTGGGGGATGACCTGTGGTTAGGGGTGAAAGGCCAATCAAACTCCGTGATAGCTGGTTCTCCCCGAAATGCATTTAGGTGCAGCGTCGTGTGTTTCTTGCCGGAGGTAGAGCACTGGATAGGCGATGGGCCCTACCGGGTTACTGACCTTAGCCAAACTCCGAATGCCGGTAAGTGAGAGCACGGCAGTGAGACTGTGGGGGATAAGCTCCATGGTCGAGAGGGAAACAGCCCAGAGCATCGACTAAGGCCCCTAAGCGTACGCTAAGTGGGAAAGGATGTGGAGTCGCACAGACAACCAGGAGGTTGGCTTAGAAGCAGCCACCCTTGAAAGAGTGCGTAATAGCTCACTGGTCTAGTGATTCCGCGCCGACAATGTAGCGGGGCTCAAGCGTACCGCCGAAGTCGTGTCATTGCAGCGTGAAGCCCCAACGGGTGCTGTGATGGGTAGGGGAGCGTCGTGTGCCGGGTGAAGCCGCGCCGGAAGGCAGTGGTGGACGGTTCACGAGTGAGAATGCAGGCATGAGTAGCGATACAAACGTGAGAAACGTTTGCGCCGATTGACTAAGGGTTCCTGGGTCAAGCTGATCTGCCCAGGGTAAGTCGGGACCTAAGGCGAGGCCGACAGGCGTAGTCGATGGATAACCGGTTGATATTCCGGTACCCGCTGTGAAGCGTCAAACATCGAACCAGGCGATGCTAAGTCCGTGAAGCCGCCCCGGAGCCTTCGGGCAAAGGGGAGTGGTGGAGCCGACGA
>NZ_JBIVOX010000058.1:3708-5244 GCF_044754345.1 Streptomyces sp. NPDC093094
ACGGAACCAGACTTGCAGTAGGTGAGTGATGGGGTGACGCAGGAAGGTAGTCCATCCCGGGCGGTGGTTGTCCCGGGGTAAGGGTGTAGGACGAACGGTAGGCAAATCCGCCGTTCACGTGTCTGAGACCCGATGCCGAGCCGATTGTGGCGAAGTGGATGATCCTATGCTGTCGAGAAAAGCCTCTAGCGAGTTTCATGGCGGCCCGTACCCTAAACCGACTCAGGTGGTCAGGTAGAGAATACCGAGGCGTTCGGGTGAACTATGGTTAAGGAACTCGGCAAAATGCCCCCGTAACTTCGGGAGAAGGGGGGCCATCACCGGTGATGAGTCTTGCACTCTGAGCTGGGGGTGGCCGCAGAGACCAGCGAGAAGCGACTGTTTACTAAAAACACAGGTCCGTGCGAAGCCGTAAGGCGATGTATACGGACTGACGCCTGCCCGGTGCTGGAACGTTAAGGGGACCGGTTAGTCACATTTCGGTGTGGCGAAGCTGAGAACTTAAGCGCCAGTAAACGGCGGTGGTAACTATAACCATCCTAAGGTAGCGAAATTCCTTGTCGGGTAAGTTCCGACCTGCACGAATGGCGTAACGACTTCTCGACTGTCTCAACCATAGGCCCGGTGAAATTGCACTACGAGTAAAGATGCTCGTTTCGCGCAGCAGGACGGAAAGACCCCGGGACCTTTACTACAGTTTGATATTGGTGTTCGGTTCGGCTTGTGTAGGATAGCTGGGAGACTTTGAAGCCGCCACGCCAGTGGTGGTGGAGTCGTCGTTGAAATACCAGTCTGGTCGTGCTGGATGTCTAACCTGGGTCCGTGATCCGGATCAGGGACAGTGTCTGATGGGTAGTTTAACTGGGGCGGTTGCCTCCCAAAGGGTAACGGAGGCGCCCAAAGGTTCCCTCAGCCTGGTTGGCAATCAGGTGTTGAGTGTAAGTGCACAAGGGAGCTTGACTGTGAGACCGACGGGTCGAGCAGGGACGAAAGTCGGGACTAGTGATCCGGCGGTGGCTTGTGGAAGCGCCGTCGCTCAACGGATAAAAGGTACCCCGGGGATAACAGGCTGATCTTCCCCAAGAGTCCATATCGACGGGATGGTTTGGCACCTCGATGTCGGCTCGTCGCATCCTGGGGCTGGAGTCGGTCCCAAGGGTTGGGCTGTTCGCCCATTAAAGCGGTACGCGAGCTGGGTTTAGAACGTCGTGAGACAGTTCGGTCCCTATCCGCTGTGCGCGCAGGAGTCTTGAGAAGGGCTGTCCCTAGTACGAGAGGACCGGGACGGACGAACCTCTGGTGTGCCAGTTGTCCTGCCAAGGGCATGGCTGGTTGGCTACGTTCGGGAGGGATAACCGCTGAAAGCATCTAAGCGGGAAGCCTGCTTCGAGATGAGGACTCCCACCCACTTGATGGGGTAAGGCTCCCAGTAGACGACTGGGTTGATAGGCCGGATATGGAAGCACGGTAACGTGTGGAGTTGACCGGTACTAATAGGCCGAGGGCTTGTCCTCAGTTGCTCGCGTCCACTGTGTT
>NZ_JBIVOX010000059.1:0-3959 GCF_044754345.1 Streptomyces sp. NPDC093094
ATCCGCCGCTACATCATCTGGCGGAACAAGCACGCCGCCGACGAACACCTGCGCAGGGTCGTGAACAGGGCGAACGTTGCTTGATGCGGCACTAGCCCCCGCTGCCGGGCCGGACGTCGCCAGACTCAGGCTTTGCGCTTCCTTGGCGTGTGCGCCCGCCCGGTCTGCGGCCTGGTGCGCAGAGCTGTCACCGTGGCGATGGACACCTCGGTCGCCTCGGCGACGTCGCGTGGGGTGGCGCCGTCGGCGGTCGGCGTGGTCACGGCGTCCGCGAGCGCTGCCTCGTAGGCGTCCCTGGCACGCCGTAGCCGCTGCAGCTCCGGGCTGACGGGGGTGATCGTGATCCGTGTGGTCACACCGGCCAGTGCGAGACCTCTGACAAGGTTGTCCTGCAGCGCGCGCCCATGCCCGTATACGCCGTGCTGGGGGATGCCGGCCACCCACATCTCGCCGTCCCGGCCGGCGCGGCATTCGATGGCCTTCCTCACGATGCCGCCCGCGCGTCTTCGGCGACCTGCCGGATGACCTGGGCGGGGATCGGGTCGGGCAGGACGACCTGCCGCTCTCCGATCCGGTAGAGCGTGTGCGTGCCGTTGCTGCTGACGGCCGTCACCGACAGACCCAGCCCGTGCATCTCCTCGCGCAGGCGCTGCAGCGAGACATACTGCTGTGCGCCCGCTTTGAGTCCGGCGGTGACCTCCTGGGCGGCTTTCCACTCGTCGACGCTGATGACCGGCTCGTGCGTGATCCGCGGTGACCAGATCCATTCCGAGAGCGGATGCAGTTTCGAGATGCCGGGGCGGCCGGTGGGGGTCGCTTTGCGGTTGTGGACCTGGTAGCCGGTCAGTTTCGGGTCGGCGAGCAGGCCCTGCACCCGGTTGACGGTCCACCGGCCCTCTGCCGCCGGAAACTGCAGCGACGGCATCGGCATCGAGGGTCCGGCAGCACTGGACACGGCTGGGGCATGTCCAGTGCTGCCGGGGGGCGGTGTCTCAGTCGAGCAGGGTGGTACCGATCCCTGAGCCGGCGGCGATGCCGTACTCCCTGGGGCCGAACAGGCTGACGCCCCTGGTACTGAGGCCGCTGGTGGTGCCGCGCAACTGCCACAGCGCACCGCTACCTGCGTCTTCGTAGGGGGCGGTGACGGCGAGGTCGGCCTTGCCGTCGCGGCTGAAGTCAGCGAGGCGGACCTGCGAGCCGAAGACGTCGTTGTTCTCGTTGACGCCGGGGACACCGGGGCTGTCCTGTGTGTAGTGCGCTGCGCCGGTGGTGGTGAGCCCGCCGGATGCGCCGCGCAGGACCACGACGTCACCCGCCCTGACGCCGTCTGTCAGCGACTCGTAGGGGATTCCGATGGCGAGATCGGCGCGGTGATCGCCGTTGATGTCACCGATGGCCAGTGCAGCGCCGAAGTTGTCTCCGCGCTCGTTGCCGCCGGGGACCCCGCCGGTGTTCTGGTGGTAGACGCGCCGGACCGGATTGAGGCCGCTGGCGGTGCCGAAGTGGACGGTGACATAGCCGGAGCCACCGCTGGGGTCGGGGCGGCCGTTGGGGTGGAGACGGGGGTCGGACAGGCCGATGGCGAGGTCGGCACGGCCGTCGCCGTTGAGGTCTCCGGCCGCGACGGCGTTCCCGCCGGCGAGGCGGGTCTGTTCGCCGAAGGAGGCAGGGCTGCTCGTGCCGGGCGTCTGGCCGTGGACGATCGTGACGTCTTGCTGGACGACCGCCAGTTCGTCCTTGCCCTCGCCGTCGAAGTCACCGGCCGTGATGTGCCAGCCGCCGCCGTCCCCGCGGGGAACCTCGTACCCGGCTGGTGCCGTGGTACGGGTGAAGGTGCCGGAGTACAGCTTCAGCGATGTCGCCGTGGTGACCGCGACGTCGGGCGCGGAGTCCCCGGTGAAGTCACCGACTGCGATGTCCGCCCCGAACATACGGGACGGGTACGACGGCCCCGACGGCAGAAGGAGACCGCTGCGCAGGGGCGACGGGCCACCCCACAGCACGGTCACGGCACCGCCGAGCGACGCCCCGGCAACGCCTTCCCCTTCACTGCCGACCAGCAGGTCCGCGTACCCGTCACGGTTCACGTCCCCGCTCGCGAGGCTGCTGGCGAAGTGGTCATCGACCTCGGCCGCGCCCGGCACACCGGTGGAGTTCTGCGTGACGAGGACGCGCTGGGAAGTCAGACCGCGCACGGAGCCGAACGTCACCAGAACGGCACCGGCGCCACGTTTGCCGTTGACCGTTTGCTCCGGCATGCCCACGGCAAGGTCGCGGAATCCGTCGCCGTTGAAGTCGTCCGCAAGTCTGGACGGCGCCGCGACGGCAGAGCCGGCGGCGACGGACAGCGCACCGCCGGTGAGCGACGCCGCTACGGCCACCGCGACGGCGAGACGGACCGGGTGACGCATGAAAACCCCCTCCAACCGCGGGCCACAGCGGCGTCCGCGGACCGAAAAACCTGGATCGTGCTCGCTGCCACCGCCGTTCACAACTGATCACGGCACGCGACGAGGGTCAGACCTCTGGGCAACGCAGAAGGTTGTATGACACGGTCGCCCCACTCGCATCCACCCCTACGGCCCGCGCCCGGCCGGCCGGCCCGCCCCCGGACCAGGGACCGCGGACGCCAACCGTCCCCGAGCGCCGCACCGGCCCCCGGAGGGTATGCACGCGAACCGGCGGCCCCCCGGCCCTCCGAGACACTCCGCCCGACCCCTCGGGTACGTGGCGGGCGGCCGTAAACGACGCCGGAGCGCAGATGATGCGACCCCGCCCGACCGCACGTGCCCGCCCTGCCGGTGCGCCCGTACCCGCCGCCTGGCCCCACGCGCTGCGCCCCGCCGCCCGGCCGGAGCCGACCGGCAACGCAAAAGCGGTCGGCTCCATCTCCGGCACCGAGGACCAGGTCTTTGTGCTGGAGGTGTACGCCTGCCGGGCGCGGGCCCGCCGCGTTTGTTGGGGGCTTCCGGTGAGGCCGGGACCCGGCAGCCCTTGCGGGGGCGCGTTCCTCCAGCGGCGGGTCGGCCAGGTGATGACTTTCGGTGAACTTCGTTACGCGGGAGCGAGGTTGTGTAGGCTCAGGTCACTGCTCAGCGTGAGTGAGTCGTCACTGCCTCCCGTCGTTCCGGCGGGCCCTTCCTTTGACGGTGAGCGCTCCCAGCGCGCCTACAGGCCATCAACTGGGTCTGTCTCAGTGCGGTACGTCCTTGCGACTGCGCGACCGCGTCGCTGCCCCCGGTTCTGCGTGGGGCGTCGGCGGTGTCGTGGGATTCCGGTCCCGAGCACCGGCCCACCTGGCGTGGGTCATGTCCCCGATCAGGCGGCCTCCGAGAAGCGCCGCACCACGACACCCATGGACGATCATGACGATTGCGCTCACCTTCATCGCGCCCGGTGGCGACGAGGACGACCACGCCCAGGGTGCCGTCGGCAAGCTGACGACCGAACAGATCGCCTCCTTCGCTCCCGGCCTGCTCGACATGGAGCCCGTCCCGACCCCCACCGAGCTGAAGGAACTGGCTACCGCCGCGCAGGACCACCCGTCGGTGGTCCTGCCGGCCGAGATCCTCCGGGCGCTGTTCGCCGGGACCACCCACCCCGACGAACTGCTCGACCAGCTCGACCACCCCGAGGCCGTCGCCCAGCAGCTGAACACCCGCCCCGGCCGCAGTCGGCAGAAGCCCAAGCGCAAGGTCTCCCGGCTCGGCCGCCTCGCCCGGCTCAGCACCAACACCGGGTACGCGGCGGTCGTGCGCAGCCCGCTGCACCAACTCGCCGGGATCATGACCCTGCCGGTCAACCCCCGGTTCCTTGCCGCGATCCAGCATGCCTTCACCAAGGGCCGCACCACCGACCCCACGATTGAGTGGACGTTAAGTCCGATCTTTCTCGGTTCGTGGTCGCTCGATCGTGGTACTGATGGCCGCGCGGGCCATGTAATGGACATGCCCATGTTG
>NZ_JBIVOX010000060.1:0-2106 GCF_044754345.1 Streptomyces sp. NPDC093094
TGCGTAGACGGCCACGCTCGCGATCCCGGCGTCCCGGCATGCACGGGCCACGCGGACAGCGATTTCGCCACGGTTGGCGATGAGCACCTTGCGCACGATTGAGGCTCCCTCCTTGAAACAAGCCGAGTTTAGGGACTGCCGACACGGCACTACGACCCGTCCCCAATGGTGACCTCTGCCACACGGAGCGTGATCCGAGCCTTGCTCGATCGGCGAAAGCCCTTGTCGCACCTCGGTACGCAGGACTCTTCCCGGAAACCCTAGCCCTCTCGTGTGGTCAAGGTCTCTGTGCGAGCGTGCTGCGCCCCACTCTGTTTCTTTGTGGAGTCCCTACGAATGGCCCAATGATTCTTTGCCTGTGGCAGAACCCTTGTCCCGAGGTTTACCCGTTAGTAGCGTTCGCGATGGCTCGAACGTACTTGAGGTAACGCCGTCCCGGTCGGGCGGTGCTCGAACGGTCGGAAGAGGGTGGGGACCCGTGGTGCGCAGACCCGTGGCATGGCTGTTGGCGGTCGTGCTCCTCGCCGAGGGGCTGGGCATCGCCGCGGTGAACTGGTTCCTCGGCGTCGTCGCGGAGCGCCAGCACATGTCCCTGGCGGGCCTGGACCCGGACGTGATGTCCCTGTCCTCGAAGATCGGCGGAGTCCTCTTCGGGCTCTACTTCCTGCTGTGCGCCTACGTCGCCCTGCTGGTCGCCCTGCGTGACCGCGCCCCGGCCGGCTTCGGCCGCGTCGTGCTGGTCAGCGCGGCGGTCGTGCACGGGCTGCTGGGCGCCGTCGCCTGGGGGATCGTGGGCCGGGGGGCCTTCGTGTCCATGGCCGTGGTGCTGGCGCTGATCGTGCTGCTGCTGATGACGTACGACCGTACGGAGAACACCGGCGCCGACGCGGGCACCGGGCCGGAGACGGGACCGGGGCCGGCGGCACCGGCGGCCGGGCCGGGGCCGATGGACAAGGCCGCCCCGGCGTGAGCCGCGGGACGGGCCGGACGCCCCTCAGGCCCCCGGCCGGGTGACGGTCAGGTCCACAGATCGGTGATGGAGACCCCCAGCCGGCCCAGGAGACGGCGCACGAGGGGCAGGCTGATGCCGATGACGTTGCCGTGGTCGCCGTCGATGCCCTCGATGAAGGGCGCCGAGCGGCCGTCGAGGGTGAAGGCGCCCGCGACGTGGAGAGGTTCGCCCGAGGCGACATAGGCGGCGATCTCCTCGTCGGTGGGCTCGCCGAAGCGCACGACGGTGGAGGCGGTGGCCGAGGAGTGGAGGCCGGTGGCGGTGTCCCAGACGCAGTGGCCGGTCTGCAGGACGCCCGCACGGCCGCGCATGGACTTCCAGCGGGCGGTGGCCTCCTCGGCGTCGGCGGGCTTGCCGAGCGCCTGGCCGTCGAGTTCGAGCACCGAGTCGCAGCCGATCACCAGCGCGCCCATGACCTCGGGCCGGGCGGCCACCACGGATGCCTTGGCCTCGGCGAGGGCCAGGGCCAGTTCGGCGGGGGTCGGTGCGGTGACGGCGTCCTCGTCGACGCCGCTCACGATCACCTCGGGGGCGAGCCCGGCCTGGCGCAGCAGCCCGAGCCGGGCGGGGGACTGGGAGGCGAGGACGAGTCGGCGGCGGGGCTGATCAGTCATGCGGTCAGCGTAGCCGCGGCGCCCGGCCCGCGCCGGGGCTCACCGCAGGCCGATCGCGATCATCACCAGCACCATGGCGACCGCCATGAGGACGCCGAGCCTCCGCAGCATCTCCTGCATCTCGCGGAGTTCTTCCGGCGGCTCGTTCTCGGGGTCGGACCACAGCATGAGTGCCATGGTCCGGTTCCCCGGTCATGGGGCGCCTGAGTACGCGTACTCAACTTGGCCGGCTCGCTTCCGTACGAGCCCCCGCGCGCCCCGGACGGGCGGGCTCAGCCCGGCCAGCAGCTGCGGGCCCAGGCCGCCTCGCCCGGCTGCGGCAGACGCCGGGCCGCGATGCGGGACGGGTCCGACCAGGAGTCCCGGGGAGCCGGGGCGCCCGGCACCGCGGTCTGGGCGGCCGCGGCGCGGGCCGTGACGACGGTGAGGGCGGCGGCCAGTTCCTCGGGGGTGGGGTTGCCCCGTACGACCTTGATGTTC
>NZ_JBIVOX010000061.1:0-1514 GCF_044754345.1 Streptomyces sp. NPDC093094
TCCGGTGTTTCGGGTGGTCAGTGGGCGATGACGGGGATCTGGGCCTCGTCCTGGGCGCCGTCGCCGGAGGCGACGGTGGTGCCGCCCGGCCGGCCCGCGTTCACCAGGGTCAACGCGATCACCGCGGCGGCCACCAGGATCCCCACCGCGAACCAGATCGCGCTGGTGTAACCCTCGACCATGCCCTCCAGCTGCACCAGCTGCTGCTGCGAACGCCCCGGGGCGGAACCGATGTGGTCGGCGACATAGGCGGTCGTCGCGGACGCCGCGATCGTGTTCAGCAGCGCCGTACCGATCGCCCCGCCCACCTGCTGGCTGGTGTTCACCATCGCCGACGCCACCCCCGCGTCCTGCGCCCGCACCCCCTGCGTGGCCAGCGACATCGCCGGCATGAACGCCGAACCCATGCCCAGCCCCAGCAGCAGCATCGCCGGCAGCAGCAGCGCCGCGTACGACGAACCGATCTCCATCTGCGTCAGCAGCAGCATGCCCACCGCCGCGACCAAAAAGCCCGGCCCCATCAGCAGCCGCGGCGCCACCCGCGTCATCAGCCGGGTCCCGATCTGCGTGGACCCCGTGATCATGCCCACGATCATCGGCAGGAACGCGAACCCGGTCTTCACCGGCGAATAACCCTTGACGATCTGCAGGTAGTAGGTCAGGAACAAGAACAGCCCGAACATCGCGATGATCGCCAGACCCAGCGACAGATACACCCCACCACGATTACGGTCGGTCACCACCCGCAGCGGCAGCAGCGGCGCCCTCACCCGCGACTCCACCAGCACGAACGACACCAGCAGCACCCCCGCGGCCACGAACATGCCCACCGTCACCGCATCACCCCAGCCGTCGGACTCCGCCCGGGTGAACCCGTAGACCAGCGCCACCAGACCCAGCGTCGACAGGATCACCCCCGGAATGTCCAGCGAGGCCCGGTTGCGCCCGCCCTCCGGCTCACGGATCACGAACCACGCACCCGCCGCCGCGACCACCGCGAACGGAATGTTCACGAAGAACGTCCAGCGCCAGTCCAGGTACTCGGTCAGGAAACCGCCCAGGATCAGACCCACCGCACCACCGCCACCGGCGATCGCACCATAGATCCCGAACGCCTTCGCCCGCTCCCTGCCGTCGGTGAACATCACCGCCAGCAACGACAGCGCCGCCGGCGCCAGCAGCGCACCGAACACACCCTGCAGCGCCCGCGCACCGAACATCATCGCGCCCGTCGTCGCCGCCCCGCCCAGCGCGGACGCCGCCGCGAACCCGGCCAGACCGATCACGAACGCCCGCTTACGGCCCCACAGATCCGCGATCCGCCCACCGAACAGCAGCAGACCACCGAACGCCAGCGCATACGCGGTCACCACCCACTGCCGGTTCCCGTCCGAGATCCCCAGATCCTGCTGGGCCGACGGCAACGCAATGTTCACGATCGTCGCATCCAGCACGACCATCAACTGCGCCAACGCGATGAACACAAGAGCCTTCCACCGACCCGGATCAGGGAC
>NZ_JBIVOX010000062.1:0-1367 GCF_044754345.1 Streptomyces sp. NPDC093094
AGAGGCTGTTAAGTCCCGTTTCCGGTGATGTGGTGTCGCCCGTTCGTGGGTGATGGGGCGGTTCCGCCCCCGTGTCCTGTTGTGTGCATGATGGGGTCGCGGCATGGAACGGATGCCGTACTCAACCGACTTGTCCGACGAGCAGTGGGCGTTGATCGAGCCGCTGGTCACCGCGTGGAAGCAGGAGCGGGTGGCGCGGTCGGCGACCGGGAACCCGGGCTCCTGCGACCTGCGCGAGGTCGTGAACGCGTTGCTCTACCAGAACCGGACGGGCTGTCAGTGGCGGCTCCTGCCGCACGATCTCCCGGCCTGGTCGGCGGTGTTCTATTACTTCACTCTGTGGCGTCAGGACGGTCTTGACCAGCGGATCCAGGAGATCCTGCGCTGTCAGGTGCGGGAGCGGTCCAGACGATTAGAGGACCCGTCCCTGGTGATCATCGACACCCAGTCCGTCCGCGTGGCGGCCGGGGTGCCGAGGGAAACGACGGGACTGGACGCGAACAAGAAGACGCCCGGCAGGAAGCGGGGACTCGCCGTCGACGTGCTGGGCCTGATCATCGGTGTGGTGATCCTCGCCGCGAGCGCGCACGACAACGAGGCCGGCATCGCCCTGCTGGACCAGGCGGCCGAGCGGTGCGGGATGCGTCTGGAGAAGGTCCTGGTCGACCAGGGTTTCAAGGACGCCGTGATCATCCACGGGGCGGTGAAGGACATCGCCGTCGAAGTGGTCCGCCGCAACCCCGACGACGAGGGCAAGGGCTTCGTCCCGCAACCGAAGCGGTGGGTGGTCGAGCAGGTCAACGGCACCCTCATGCTGCACCGGCGCCTCGCCCGCGACTACGACCACCGGCCCGACAACGCGGCCTCCCGCGTCTACTGGGTCTCCACCGCCGGCATGCTCCGCCGCCTCACCACTCCTGCCCCCACCTGGCGGGACGACGTGGAGCTGGCCGCGTGAACGTCCACGAACTCCTGCGGCTGCTGCAGAACGAGCATGATGAGACCGCAGTCCGCGCCGACCACCTGCGCGAGCAGATCGAGCGGCTCACCACCGCCCTCGCCGAGACCGAAGCCCGCCTGGCCGAGCTCGCCGCCACCCGCAAGGTCATCGACGGCCTCACCCCGCCCGACCACGCAACAGCCCCCGCGGAGACCGCCACCGCGACCGTCTACCAGCGCATCGTGACCACGTTCAACGAGCACCCCGGCAAGGTGTTCCGCGTCCGCGATCTGCACGAGCACCTCGGCCTGCCCACGGACGAGCCCTCGATCAACGTCACCCGCTCCCGCCTGGGACGACTCGTCCGCCAAGGACTCCTCGAACAACCCGGACGAGGCCGCTATCAGAAACGGACTTAACGCCCTCT
>NZ_JBIVOX010000063.1:0-1170 GCF_044754345.1 Streptomyces sp. NPDC093094
TAGATCAGCTTCGCGCCGCGGCGGATGATGCCGTCGTGCTCCTGGCCCACCCCCGGCAGGAACCCCGGCACGTCCACGAACGTGATCACCGGCACGTTGAACGCGTCACAGGTACGCACGAACCGCGCCGCCTTCTCCGAGGCGGTGATGTCCAGACAGCCCGCGAACTGCATCGGCTGGTTCGCCACGATCCCCACCGCACGCCCCTCCACCCGGCCGAAACCGGTCAGGATGTTCGGCGCGAACAACGGCTGCGTCTCGAAGAACTCCCCCTCGTCCAGCACATGCTCGATCACCGTGTGCATGTCGTAGGGCTGGTTCGCCGAGTCCGGCACGATCACATCCAGCGCACGGTCCTCCTCGCTCACCGCGAGGTCGGCCTCCTCCAGGAACGCCGGCGGCTCGGACAGATTGTTCGACGGCAGGTACGACAGCAGCTGCTTGACGTACTCGATCGCGTCCTTCTCGTCCCCCGCCATGTGATGCGCCACCCCGGACACCGAGTTGTGCGTGCGCGCACCCCCCAGCTCCTCGAAGCCCACGTCCTCACCCGTCACCGTCCTGATGACGTCCGGACCGGTGATGAACATGTGCGACGTCCGGTCCACCATCACCGTGAAATCGGTGATCGCCGGCGAGTACACCGCACCACCCGCACACGGGCCCACCACCAGACTGATCTGCGGGATCACCCCCGAGGCATGCGTGTTGCGGCGGAAGATCTCCCCGTAGGCGCCCAGCGACGCCACACCCTCCTGGATCCGCGCACCACCGGAGTCGTTGATCCCGACCACCGGACAGCCGGTCCGCAGCGCGAAGTCCATCACCTTCACGATCTTCTGCCCGTACACCTCGCCCAGCGCACCGCCGAACACGGTGAAGTCCTGCGAGAACACCGCCACCGGACGCCCGTCGACCGTGCCGTACCCGGTCACCACCCCGTCACCGTAGGGACGGTTGGCCTCCAGACCGAAGTTCGTCGAACGGTGCCGCGCGAACTCGTCCAGCTCGACGAAGGAATCCTCGTCCAGCAGCAGAGCGATCCGCTCACGGGCCGTCAGCTTGCCCTTCGCATGCTGCTTCTCCACCGCGCGCGCGGAACCGGCATGGGTCGCCTCCTCGATCCGGCGCTGGAGATCCGCGAGCTTGCCCGCGGTGGTGTGGATGTCG
>NZ_JBIVOX010000064.1:0-1064 GCF_044754345.1 Streptomyces sp. NPDC093094
CCCTAGGTGTATTGATCACGAGCGTTGTTGACACTCGCCAGTGCTTGATCATGGCGAAGACCTCCGGTGTGGTGGAGCTGTCTAGGACTGCACCGCACCGGAGGTCTTCGTGTCCCACCGTAATGCCCGGCTGACCGTTCACGGCAGGCGGCTGCTGGTCGAGCGTGTCTGCGCCGGTCGCCCCGTCGCTCATGTGGCCGCCGAGATGGGCATCTCCCGCGCCACCGCCCACAAGTGGGTCCGCCGCTGGCGGGCCGAGGGTGAGCAGGGGCTGGCCGACCGCTCCAGCCGGCCCCGCACGACACCGCACCGCACCCCGGCGGCCGTGGAGGCCCGGGTCTGCCGGCTGCGCCAGGCCCGCAAGCTCGGCCCGGCCCGCATCGGCCCGGTCCTGGGCCTGCCCGCCTCGACCGTGCACCGGATCCTGACCCGGCACGGGCTGAACCGGCTCGCGTTCATGGACCGGCCGACGGGGACGGTCATCCGCCGCTACGAACGCGACCGGCCCGGCGAGCTGATCCACGTCGACGTGAAGAAACTCGGCCGGATCCCGGACGGCGGCGGCCACAAGGTCCGCGGCCGTGAGGCCGGCCGGCCGATCCGCGGCATGGGCTTCGACTACGTCCACTCCGCCGTCGACGACCACTCCCGCCTGGCCTACAGCGAGATCCACGGCGACGAGAAGGCCGCCACCTGCGCCGCCTTCCTGACCCGGGCCGCGGCCTTCTTCGCCGCATCGGGTATCGGCCGCATCGAGCGGGTCCTGACCGACAACGCCTGGCCCTACCGCAAGAGCTTCGCCTGGCGGCAGGCCCTGGCCGACCTCGGCGCGGCCGGCAAGCTCACCCGCCCCTACCGGCCGCAGACCAACGGCAAGGTCGAACGCTTCAACCGCACCCTGCTCGACGAATGGGCCTACCTGCGGCCCTACACCTCGAACACCGAGCGGACAGCAGCCCTGGCAGACTTCCTGCACACCTACAACCACCACCGCAGCCACACCGCACTCGGAGGCAAGCCCCCGATCAGCCGTGTCAACAACCCTGCGGGTCAATACACCTAGG
>NZ_JBIVOX010000065.1:0-1022 GCF_044754345.1 Streptomyces sp. NPDC093094
GATGCGGGCGGGGGTGAGGCCGTGTTCGGCTGCGATCTCGGCGGCGTCGGCCAGGCGGGGCTCATCGCGCGAGGTCATGGCAGGGGTGTCCCTCCGGGTCGGGGGCGGTCCGGTTCTCCCGGCCCGCACTTCGCATAATGACAGGAGTGAGGGCTGGAGGCCAGTGCCTGAACCCGTCCCCGGCCGGGGGTGGCCGGGAGTGGTTCATGCAGCGGGGACGGGGACTGCTCGCGGCGGGCTGCAGCATGCGCCAGCAGCTTGGTGCGGGCAGCCTTTGTGGCAGCCGGCGTCCGGGTTGTCGGCTTCCTTCAGACGGCCGGGCAGCGAGGTATTCGGCCAGTCGAAGTGCCCAGGCGCGCAGCGTGTGGACGTTCACGTATTTCCCCGGGGCTGAGTTCACGTAGTTCCCGCAGCCAACGTCCAGGGCGTCACCGCATCCCTGGGGAACAGCCCGGAGGAGGCCCGGGTGCCGGGCAACGTTGGTGTTCCAGTACGGCTCTGCGGCGGGCTCGCGCATCGGGTCATCGTTGAGGCCGGTCACGCCTGCCGAGTGCACACCGGCGGATTCGCCGTCCCCATGGGGAGTCGTGATCGCGGGGATGGGGAATTGCCTGATCGTCGACACGGCGTGCCGTTCGGCGTTCTCCTCGCGCTGCTCGGCGGGGCCGCGCAGGGCTTTGGGGCGGGTGGCAGGGCTGGCGCCGTCGCGGAATGCGGCCCGGTGACCGAGGAACGACAGCGGCCGGGGGCGTGACCGCAGCGGGAGGGCCCGCCGATCCGCCACGGGGGAGCGGACGGGCGGGGTCGACCTGTGGGTCGTGTCAGTGCTGAGGCTCTGCGAGGAAGAGGGCAAGCGGTCCGGCGGGGAGGAGGAAGCGGCCCTGTCGTGCAGCCTGGAGGGCGTCAGGCATGGGCCACCACATCAGCTTGAAGTCCTGTTCGGTCTCGGTGAGCGCCTGGGGCCCGAGGCTGAGGTCAGTGGCTTCGAACAGGTGGACCCTGGCGGGTGAGGCCAGGGTGAT
>NZ_JBIVOX010000066.1:0-1020 GCF_044754345.1 Streptomyces sp. NPDC093094
GAACTGGAGCGCCGGGACAAGCGCTTCGGCCTCGCCACGCTGTGCGTCGGCGGCGGCATGGGCATCGCCACGATCGTCGAGCGACTCTGACCCCCTTCCCGACGGATCACCACGGAGCAGCCTCCCCATGAGCACTCAGCCCACCACCATCCGCTGGGAGCAGGACCGCAGCGGCGTCGTCACCCTCGTCCTCGACGACCCGGACCAGTCCGCGAACACGATGAACGCCGCCTTCCGCGCCTCCCTCGCCGCGGTCGCCGACCGGCTGGAGGCGGAGAAGGACACCGTCCGCGGCGTCATCCTCACCTCGGCCAAGAAGACCTTCTTCGCCGGCGGCGACCTGCGCGACCTCATCCGGGTCACCCCGGACACCGCGCAGGAACTGTTCGACGGCGGCCTGGAGATCAAGCGCAACCTCCGCCGGATCGAGACGCTCGGCAAGCCGGTCGTGGCCGCGATCAACGGCGCCGCCCTGGGCGGCGGTTTCGAACTGGCCCTCGCCTGCCACCACCGGATCGCGCTCGACACGCCCGGCACCAAGATCGGCCTGCCCGAGGTCACCCTGGGCCTGCTGCCGGGCGGCGGCGGCGTCGCCCGCACGGTCCGCCTCCTGGGCATCGCCGACGCCCTGCTGAAGGTCCTCCTCCAGGGCACCCGGTACAACGCCCGGCGCGCCCGGGACAACGGCCTGGTCCACGAGGTCGTCACGACCCGGGAGGAACTTCTCGCCAGGGCCCGCGCCTTCATCGAGGCCCACCCCGAGTCGCACCAGCCCTGGGACGTCCCGGGCCACCGCATCCCGGGCGGCACCCCGGCCAACCCGAAGTTCGCCGCCAACCTCCCCGCCTTCCCCGCCGGCCTGCGCAAGCAGCTGAACGGCGCCCCCTACCCGGCCCCGCGCAACATCCTCGCCGCGGCCGTCGAAGGCGCCCAGGTCGACTTCGAGACCGCCCAGGTCATCGAGGCCCGCTACTTCGTGGAACTGGCCGCGGGCCAGACCGCGAAGAACATGATCCAGGC